>JBOHGE010000038.1:0-59214 GCA_050700055.1 Pseudonocardiaceae bacterium | reverse complement strand
GCACGCCACGATGGCGGTGTCCGGGGGATCTGCTCACCGGCGCCTGCCCGGCGCAGACCCAGCCCACCCCTGCAGCGCCCGGCTGGGCTTTCTCGGCTCGCGTCACTGATCGTGCGGGCCGGCCCGAGCCGGCTCGTCATCACGACCCGAGCGACCTCAACTGTGATCTTGCCCCAACTTCCGGAGGTCTGAGTCTCCGGTGGCGGAACCGGCATGACCCGAGCAATCGCGCAAGTGCTGCCAGTCGAGGATCAGCTTCGTCGTCCCGGCGGTGCTGCAACCTGCCACGTCATCGTCTACGCGAGTTCCGAGGATGCCCGGCAACATGCGAACTACGTTCTTCGTGATCTCGGGCTGGACCCGCAGGAGGTCTGGTCGACGAGCAAGGCGGTCTCATTCAGGGTGTGCTCGGATGATGTGCCTGCTGTGCGGCTACTGCTGGGGACGACCGACTTGGGCTGGACCGTGGTCGCTCCTGGACAGCTTGACTATCTACTCCAGAGTCTGTCTGCCGAGGGGCCGGGTCGGCGGAAGTTCCGCTTCACCGACGCGTCCGCGCAACAGACTCGTGCGCAGCTGGATGTCATCGCGCACAAGGTCGGCGCTGTCGTTGGTCGCGTCGAGGGCGGAACCTGGCAAGAGCTTTGCGCGGTCGACTCGTCGGTGCCAACCTATGCGGGCCGGGAGGCGTTCTCCCGACGTTGGGCCGAGGCGATCGTCGGCACCAGTTATGTGTCGATGGGACGTAACGGGTTGGCCAAGCACTTGCTGGAGCTCACCCAGCAGTTGGTCGATGCGGTGCTGGCCGCCGAGTTCGACCCGTCGGTCGGGCGCCGGGTGGGCGTCGACATGGTCGCGGCACATTTCACCGGCACCGAGACACTCAGCAGGACCCTGGATTTGATGGCCGAGGGGTTGCCTGTTCTGCTGGGCTCGACTCCGCCTGGTGTCGATATCGCCGGTCGAGTCGCCCAGTTGACCGGCAACATGGCCGCCAGCTATGCTGCTGCGCTGCGTGAGCGCAGCGTGGATGAACAGGACGCGATTTATCGCGCTGGGCTGTGCGCGCGTAGACAGGCCGAGCAAGCACTGGCGGCCAGTGAAGCGCGGTTTCGGGCAATTTTCACCGATGCGGCGATCGGGATCTGGATCGGTGACCTGGCGGGCAACATCACTGATGCCAATCCGGCGTTGCGGCAGATGTTCGGCTACAACTGAATTCCATCTCCTGTAGGCCGAGTTGGTGCATCAAGTCTGCCATGACCCACTGACCAGGCTGGCCAATCGAGCGATGGCCACCGAACGGCTGGCGCAGGTGTTCGTCGAGCCGGCTGGCCAGCGGCGGGTGGGGTTGTGCTTGCTGGACCTGGACGGGTTCACAGTCATCAATGGCAGTCTGGGCCGGGATGTCGGCGATCAGGTGCTGATTGCCGTTGCGTCCCGGTTGACCCGCTGCTGCAATTCGGGGCAACTGGTGGCTCGGATGGGCGGTGACGAGTTCATGATTATATTCGAGGATACCGCCGGAGAGCACAACGCGACCGCACTGGCCGATAAGGTCATGACCGCCGTAACCGCGCCGATCCGAGTCGGCGATCATGAGCTGACCGTCACGACGAGCATCGGAGTCGTCGAGCGGTCGGTAGCCGACACCAGTCCGGCAGATCTTATGCAGGCTGCTGACGTCACGCTGTGCCGGGCCAAAACAGACGGTAAGGCCCGCTACGCGATGTACGACCAGCACCGCAACGACACCGAGGTGGCCCGTCTCACGTTGCTGACCACGATGCCGGCCGACGTCGACTGTGGCGAGTTCTTCGTCGACGACCAGCCGCTGGTCTGGTTGGAGGACGGCGTGCTGGGCGGGGTTGAAGCGCTGGTGCACTGGCGTCATCCGACATTCGGCGTGCTCGGGCCGGAACGGTTGCTATTGGAGCCTTCCCGACCTGCGCCGGCTGCCGATGGATGAACGCGACGCGCAACGCCGCCTCGGGAGCCGGGATCGGCTACGGCGATCAGATGGCTGATGCCCGGATGGCGAGGAGCCGCGTCCCGGCACACCTGCTCGGGTGTCTGGTCGCGCGCGGTGAAATACGCCATATCCCCGATGACATACCCGACCCGGGACACCGCACTCTCCGCGGCAGCCACAAAAGACCGGCGGGTCGGCAGCCGCCGCAACTCCGAGGGATGACTCCCGCCACGGTGGTGCCGACAGCCTGGAGACGGCATGATCGCCGGTGAGGATTCAGGGCAACCTGAGTCGCGTCGGGAGTCGAACTCGATGATGGAGAGGTAGTAGCCAGGGCGGTCTCGGTCTGCGGTGACGGTGATCCGTCGCACCGTGCTGCCGGCCTCCATCTGGGGCCGTCTCTCATCGGCGAGAACTCGGATCTCCTCGATCCGGGATGTCTTGAACTCGACGATCTGAACGAACCCGGCCATGCCAGGCCTCCTGGTCTGTCGTGAAGCTCCCGCTTGTCGGGAGCCGAGAGCAGGGTCGCCCCGTCGTCAAGGCCGTACAAGAGGCCAAAGCGCACTGTAGAGGGCATCCACACTGGCAGTCATGTGAAGTTACACCCGATTGCGGCGTGATTGCTGCGCCAGGCACGGCAGCGCACTGAGTCGCCGAATGCCACGCCCGGTTATCCGCTCCGGACGGACTTGCGGCGATCATCGTGCACGGCAACTCCGCACGTGATCGCGACCGAGGGCACACCGCCAACAACAAGGCGCTCCAGCGACTACCGGAGCCTGGGGGACTGCCTGTTCTGTGTAGGCGCTGGTGACGCCTGCTCAATTCGACTCGCGGGCCAGCTCGGCCAGGCGGCTGTTGACTTTGTCTTGGTCGAAGGGGACGGGCTCCTGGTCGCTTTCCTCGGTCCAGTACTCGATGGGGAAGTCGCCCTTCCCGGTGACACAGACCGGGTAGGTTGCGCCGACGTCGAGATCGAGCACTCTCTCGCACGTGATGTCATGGCACCAGCCGGCACCGAAGTCGTAGCGGTAGGTGATCGTCTTGATGGACGGGGTGAACGCGCCGGCCAGCCGCAGGCTCTCTTCGTCGTCGAGGTCGGGGCTGGTGAAGGGGTCGCCGTAGTGCTCGTGGCCCACGGCGAAGGCATGCAGATGGTCGCCGTCCCAGTTCATCACGATCTGGATCACCTCGTGGAGCAGGCCGAGGCGGGCGGTGGCGGGCACCAGCACTCGGCGCCAGATCGGGTTGCGCATTCGCTTGAGTGTGATCTTGAGCTGGTAGACCTGGGACGAGGTCGGCTTGATTCCCGAGGCGACGAACGTGGTCAGCGCATCGGCCAAGGCGGCGGTGTCCGGGTGGTTGCCACGCCGGATCACCTGCAGCCGGGAGTCGAGGTCCTGGCCGGCTACCCGCTCGTCGATGCAGGACAACGCCTCGTCGGGTCCCGAGGTGGCAAGCGCGGCCACGGCGTACTCGACGGCCAGCCAGGCTGAGTCCTCGGGGTTCGGTTGGTGCCAGCCGGCGAGAGCCATCCGGGCGTGTGCTGCGAGGTTGGGCACGGTCGTGACGTCGCGCCAGGCGGCTTGGGCCGGCTCACCGAGCATATCGACGATCTCCACGGCGGCGATCCGCTGCGCAGGGGTGGCCGCCGCCGCGGCGGCGAGGATCTCGCGGGCCGCCGGCAGCGCGGCTCGACCGACCAACCACGGCTGCGCGGCCTGCCATGAGTCGTTCTCATCGTTGCTGGTGACGCGGGCGATCAACTCGTCCGCTGGCAGGTCCGCGCTGATCGGTAGGGGCATGCATGCGCGCATCTCCTGCAACGCCCAGCGGCCGAGCGATGTCATCGCCAGCTGAGCGCCGTGTCGAGTGGCGACGCCGAAATCAACGAGCACGTCGGGTATGGCTGTACGGAAATCACGGTGTTTGTAGTGAAACACACTGAAGAACGGATCGGCGATATACGAATCCTCGGAAGCGAGCGCCTTGCGTGCCCGCTCCCACATCTCGCCGGCTGACTGTGGTGGGTCGGTGGCCAGTGCCCCCAGCATGATGCGGGCGAACGCGGTCGCGCCGACCTGGTCGCCGCCGCTCGTGCCGGCCTCGAACGCGGCGACCAACCCGGTGAGCCACAGCCCGCAGACGGTGTCGTCGTCGGTGCCGGGCCACTGCTCAAGTGCCGGGCCGGCCACGGCGTGCCCGTTGACGATCTGCAGGAAGTCGATCGCGAGGGTGACTTTCCAGGGGCGGTGCAGGGCGGGGACGTGCGCGGCGGTGTTGATCCGCGATGACCCCAGGAAGCCCAGGACCCGTGCCGCCGCCGGCACGTCGCTCGGCCGCAGCACGTGCTTGGGCGTGACGGGCCGGCCGTCGCCCACCCAGGTGGCCAGGCGATGTGCTCGGCTCAGCGCCGCACAGTTCCGGGCCGCTGCGGCGACGTCGGCGCAGGTATCGATCACCTCGGGAACCCTAGGCTTCGTGGGCACCGGCTGGTTGGGCAGCCATCGCGTCGGCGCGCAGTGACCAGAGACTCCCTCGCCCAGTCCCCGGTATGGCTGACCGAACGGCTGCTCTGTGCGATGCCGTGCTCGGCCGGCACCGCACGGTGGGGAACGCGCTGCATGGTCGTTACCCGCACGCTTCGTGCAGGCCCCGGGCTGCCAGCTGGTCGGCGCGCTCGTTCTCCGGGTGCCCGGCATGGCCCTTGACCCAGTGCCACTGCACCTGATGGCGGTGTGTGGCGGCGTCCAGGCGCTGCCACAGGTCGGCGTTCTTGACCGGCTGCTTGGCGGAGGTCTGCCAGCCGTTGCTCTTCCATCGCGGCAACCACTTGGTGACGCCGTCCAGGACGTACTTGCTGTCGGTGTGCAGTTGTACCGCCACCGGCCGGGTCAGGCTTTCCAACGCCTGGATCGGGGCCATCAGCTCCATCCGGTTGTTGGTGGTCTCGGCCGGCTCACCGCCGTAGATCTCCTTCTCGTGCGTGCCGTACCGCAGAACGGCGCCCCACCCGCCCGGCCCCGGATTGCCGCTACAGGCACCGTCGGTGTAGATGTCCACGGCCCGCTCGGCTGACTGGCCCGCCACATCGGCAACATACCGAACCGACGATTCTGGCCATGCATCGACGCTACCGCCCAGCAGGAACTCGCATTTCGTCCAACACGGGCGCCGTACCGTGTGAATCGGGCGAGAGGGAGGTGCGTGATGGATCAAGACTGCGAGCGGTTGTCCGAGCTGAGCGATCTGATCACCCCGATGGCGATCCGGGTGGCGGCGACCCTGCGGCTGGCCGACCGGATCGCCGCGGGCACCACCACGGTGCCCGAGCTCGCTGCCGCCCTCGACGCTGATCCGGACGCACTGGGTCGGCTGCTGCGCTACCTCGCGGCCCGGGGGGTCTTCGCCGAGTCCGCGCCGGGGCGGTTCGTGCTGACCGGTCCCGCCCAACCGCTGCGCGACGATCACCCCGAGCAGATCCGCGCCTGGTTGGACCTCACCGGCCCCATCGGCCGGGCTGATCTCGCGTTCGGTGCTCTGCTGGACGTGGTGCGCACCGGCAAGCCCGGTTACCCGATGCGGTACCGCCGCGACTTCTGGGCCGACCTCGCCGGCGATGCACAGCTCAGCGCGTCGTTCGGTGCGCTGATGGCCGCCGGCGCGGCCCGGTGGGCGCCGTGGCTGGCTGCGCAGGACTGGAGTGGGGTGCGGCACGTCGCTGATGTCGGCGGTGGCACGGGGGTGTTGCTCGGCGCGTTGCTGCGGGCCCACCCGCATCTGCGGGGCACGCTGGTCGAGACCTCGGCCACCGCTGCGGCGGCCGAGCGGGCGTTGGCCGAGGTCGGGCTGGCGCAGCGCTGCGACGTCGTCGCGGGCAGTTTCTTCGACCCGTTGCCGGCGGGCGCGGATGTCTACCTGTTGAGCTCGATCGTGCACGACTGGAATGACGCCGACGCCACGGTCATCCTGCGCCGGTGCGTCCAGGCAGGGGGCCGGGGTAGCCGGGTCCTGCTACGTGAGCTCGTCGCGGGTGGGGACCAGGATCAGCAGACGGTCACCCAGACGGACTTGCGCATGCTGGTCTACCTGGGCGGCCGGGAACGCACCCGGGAGGACTTCGCCGCGCTCGCCGCCGCAGCCGGACTGACGATCACCTCCGTCACCGCGATCGAAGGGGCGTACTCGCTGATCGACTGCACCGTGCGGTGACCCCGACTCGCCCGGTGAACGCCTCCGGCACGGTTGCTGCGACGCCGACGCGCTGCCGTTCGCCGACCGCGCGGCCACGCTGGGCCGGCGTAACGCCACCCTGGCCGACCACCGCAGGATGATCCTGGCGCAGCTGGGCCGCGCTGGCTGACGCACTGGCGATCAACCTGTACTTCTCACCGCTGCACGCCCCGCGCGCCGAGCAGGCCCTCGCGGCGCTGCGCTGAGCGCCAGCTACCGTGGCGGCGGCCGGTGAACCCGGTGCAGTGATCACCTGCGTGTGACCCGGAGGCATGAGCCCATGTCGCTGAACCAGCGGATCGCCGGCGAGCTGGGCGTGCCCGAGCGGCAGGTGGCCGCCGCGGTGGATCTGCTCGACGGCGGCGCCACCGTGCCCTTCGTCGCCCGGTACCGCAAGGAGGCCACCGGCGGGCTCGACGACATCCAGCTGCGCACCTTGCAGGAACGGCTGCAGTACCTGCGCGAGCTTGACGAGCGCCGCACGGCGATCCTCAACTCGATCCGGGAGCAGGGCAAGCTCGACGCCGCGCTCGACGCCCGGATCCTGGCGGTCGACTCCAAAGCCCGGCTGGAGGACCTCTACCTGCCCTTCAAGCCCAAGCGCCGGACCAAGGCCCAGATCGCCCGGGAGGCCGGGCTGGCGCCGCTGGCCGAGGGACTGCTCGCCGATCCGACCCAGGACCCGCAGGTCAGCGCCACGTCGTACGTCGATCCCGAGGCAGGGGTGCCCGACGCTGCCGCCGCGCTGGACGGGGCTCGCGCCATCCTGGTCGAGCGCTTCGCCGAGGACGCCGACCTCATCGGGCCGTTGCGGGAGCAGATGTGGTCGCGGGGCCGTCTGGTCTCCCGGGTACGTGACGGCCGCCAAGAGGCCGGCGCCAAGTTCGCGGACTACTTCGACTTCTCCGAGCCGTTCACCAAGCTGCCCTCGCACCGCATCCTGGCGCTGTTCCGCGGGGAGAAGGAGGGCTTCCTCGATCTCGCACCCGAGCCCGAGTCCGAGGTTGCTCCCGGGCCGAGCCGCTACGAGCAGGCGATCGCGGCGCGGTTCGGCGTCGACGATCGGGGTCACCCGGCCGACCGTTGGCTGGCCGACACGGTGCGCTGGGCTTGGCGCACCCGGATCCTGCTGCATCTGGGGATCGATCTGCGGATGCGGCTGCGCCAGGCGGCTGAGCACGAGGCGGTGCGGGTGTTCGCCGCCAACCTGCGGGACCTGCTGCTCGCCGCGCCCGCGGGCGCCCGCCCGACGATGGGCTTGGATCCCGGCTACCGCACCGGGGTCAAGGTCGCGGTCATCGATGCGACCGGCAAGGTGGTGGCCACCGAGACGATCTACCCGCATGTTGCCCCAAAAAATATGACAGAGCGTCGCTGGGACGAGGCACTGGTTGTGCTGCGCCGGCTGGTCACGATGTATGACGTTCAGCTGGTGGCAATCGGCAACGGCACCGCCTCGCGGGAGACCGACAAGCTCGCTGGGCAACTCGGTGTCACCAAGGCCGTGGTGTCGGAGGCCGGCGCCTCGGTGTACTCCGCCTCGGCCTACGCCTCCCAGGAGCTGCCCGAGCTGGACGTGTCGTTGCGCGGCGCGGTGTCGATCGCCCGCCGCTTGCAGGATCCACTGGCCGAACTCGTCAAGATCGATCCCAAGTCGATTGGCGTCGGTCAGTACCAGCACGATCTGCCGGAATCCGCGCTGTCCCGGTCGCTGGATGCGGTGGTGGAGGACTGTGTGAACGCCGTCGGCGTCGACGTCAACACCGCATCCGCGCCGTTGCTGCGGCGGGTATCGGGCATCACCCTGGGGCTTGCCGAGAACATCGTGGCGCACCGCGACGCGCACGGCCCGTTCCGCACCCGGCGCGGTCTGGCCGATGTCCCGCGGCTGGGCCCCAAGGCGTTCGAGCAGTGCGCCGGCTTCCTGCGCATCCCCGGCGGCGACGACCCCCTGGACCGCTCCAGCGTGCATCCCGAGTCCTACCCGGTGGTCCGCCGCATCCTCGCCGCGGCCGGCACCGACATCACCACGCTGATCGGCAACTCCGCAGTGCTGCGTGCACTGCGCCCCGCCGAGTTCGTTGACGCCACGGTGGGCCTGCCCACCGTCACCGACATCCTCGCCGAGCTGGAGAAGCCCGGCCGGGACCCGCGACCGGCCTTCGCGACCGCGACCTTCGCCGAGGGCGTCGACAAGATCGCTGATCTGGCGCCGGGCATGGTGCTCGAAGGCGTGGTCACCAACGTCGCGGCGTTCGGGGCGTTCGTCGACGTGGGCGTGCACTGCGACGGCTTGGTGCACGTCTCGGCGATGTCGCGGACCTTCGTCAAGGACCCGCGTGACGTGGTGAAGCCGGGTGACGTGGTCCGGGTGAAGGTGCTCGACGTGGACGTGCCGCGCAACCGCATCGGGCTCACCCTGCGGCTCGATGACACAGTTGCCGGCAACACCGCCGAGAACCAGCCCGCCGAACGGCTCAGTCCCTCCGGTTCCGGCCGGACGAAGTCGCCGAAGCGACCGCAGCCCCGTGGGCGCGCAAGCCGGGAAGAACACGCCGTCAAGAGCGCCCCTGCCCGCGACATGCCGGTTGGCGGAGCGCTTGCCGACGCGCTGCGCCGGGCCGGCTACGACCAGGGCTCGGGCAGGTAGCCTCACTCTGGTGGCTGAACTCGGTATCTCACCTGGCCGAGCTTCCCTCACTATGTCAGTCAGTCACTGTCGGAGGGCGGAGCCGTGAGAGTACAATGTGGTCGGTGGCCACCACCTCCATGTGCATGTGTTGGCGTGGTCTGTCAACGTGAAACCCACTTTTGAGGGGATTTTGCTATGGCACCGCGGCGGCTATCCCGCAACGCACCGTCGGTGGTCGGTGACGCTAACCAGTCGGCTGTCTCGAGTTCCCAGCCCTCGCCACGCGAATCGGCGGAACGCAACAGTGACTTTCCGTGGGATGACTTCGACTCGGGCTGGTATTACGACCATAACTACAAGGTGCTGCGCGATGATGACCGGCAGATCGTCGAAATCGTCCGTGACTTCTTTGCGACACTTGATCCGCTGAGTCGCGGAAATGGAATCGACGTCGGCTCGGGTACCAATCTTTATCCGGCTTTGACGATGCTGCCATTCTGTGAGAAAATCACACTCTACGAGTACTCGCTTCCCAATGTCTCATGGTTGGAACGCGAAGTCCAGTGCTATTCTTCGTCCTGGGACCCCTTCTGGGATCTTCTCGTCGAAGAGCAGCCGTACAGTTCGATTGTTTCTCCGCGAAAGATGCTGGCTGCCAAGGCTCGTGTCGAGCCCGGTAGTATCTTCGACTTGCCCGAGTCGTCGTGGGATATCGGTACGATGTTCTTCACCGCGGAGTCCATCTCACCTGAACCGGCCGAGTTCAAGACTGCATTGGGCAGCTTTATTGGAGCGTTGCGACCCGGCGCGCCATTCTCGGCCGCCTTTATGGAGAACTCGCTGGGATATAGCGTGGATGGGCGCTACTTCCCAGCGGTCGCCGTTACCGAAAACGATGTGGAAAACGGTCTGACAGGTGACACGAAAGACCTCGAGATCTACCGGATAGGTTTGACTGGCAGCCCATTGCGCGCCGGTTACGATGGCATGATTGTGGCCACTGGAAGGGTAGTATAAGGAACTGTTAGGCAGGTGGACGGTTACAAATGAAGATCCAACCGCGACAGCAGCTCCTGGAGATCTGGCGGGCAGCCGCTCGGGCATCCTTTCAAGATGGCAAATGGGCCAGGGGCGGTCGGGACCGAACTAACTCGATCAGTGATGCGGAGCAGTTGCTCTGCATCATGCTTCCCGCCACGGACCCGAAGCTGGTCTCGTTCCGGCTGGAGAAGCCCGACGAGACCGAGGAAGACGTCCTCGACGCGCTGGAGGTGATCGGTGATAGCACCGACATTCCCCAGGTCCTCATCAGGGTCATGATTGATTATATGGAGCGATATACGGACGACGACGGAACGCTGATTTTCTCCGGCGAAGGTTATTTCGACTCGTCCGAGTCGGGAGTGGCGCCGGCACCCGCCCAGGAAAAACTCAATGTCGTCGACTCGTTCTCGATGTCGATCACGCTGACTCTGGCGGCGATCGGTTTTGCCCGGGTCTTCCGAAGTGTCATTCGTCGGGAAGATCTTCGTCAAGCGGTGGACAGGCTTGAAAAACTGGCGAGCACCCGGCTGTCGGCGGCCATGATCGGCCTGCTTCGCAGTTTCAGCGTGAACGTCTTCGACGTCCACTCGCCAGAAGGCGGTATAATGTGCCGTCGAGCCAACCAGGCCGGCTTGCCCGAGCGCCAGGTCATCACTGAACTACAAAGTGCGCTGCGGGAGATCAAAAGTGGTCTGCGTGACCTCACCATCGGTTCGGGACAAACCGCCGACATCGATAGTCCGAGCCGGTTCTTCGAGTGTGGGTGGGCTTGGGGGATCGTCAAGGACACCGCTCCCCTCAAGACGGAGGAAGAAGTCGGGCAGCAGCCCCTGGGTGTTGCCGAGGACAAGCCATGGCTGTACTTCACGGTCATCGCCTTGGACGGCATCGAGGATCTGTTCTCTGCGCGCACCCGCCTCTTGGGGCTGCTCAACGACGAGCAGCGCCGGCTCGCGGATGCACTCCAGAATCGGTGGGAGCTCACCCAGCAGTACTGGTCGGCTATCGCAAGCGTCAGCACCGGCCGTTGGCCGTTGGAAGACCTCCCCTGGCGTACCTCGGACGGGCAGGAGTCCGACTACTTCAGTCTGTTGGTCACCTCGATGGTTGTCCAGGATCTGGTGCGTCGCCGGGCTTCCGACGAGGAACTCGGACGGGTGGCGCGGGTGTTGCAGGAATTGGCCAATCGGGGTCGGATCAACCGGCGGTCGTTGGCTGACGACCCTGCGGTCAGCTTGCACGCTCCAGGAGTCCGGCTCCGGTTGCGTGGTAGTGAGGAGGTTGGCGAGCACACCATCGGCTGGCTGGTGACCAACTTCGCACCGCTTCTGCTGAAACGCACGGTCTCCATCGCGTCGCTGATGCGTGACGCTGAGCTGCGCGGCGATCTCCTTGAACTCGCTGACAGTGTGTGGGAGCATCTGCTACTGCGCCGGCTCGACACCGGCCCCGGCGAAGGTCTCTGGGACCAGCCGCGGGGCGCTTTCGAGGAACTCAGTATCCACCACGAGTCACAGTCTTGGTACTACACGGAGCGTGTGGTCGAATGCCTGGTCGGGGCGGCGAACTTGGTCAGCCGGCCACCGTTGCGCAGCGCGCGCCTGACCGAGCTGGTAGAAGACCTGCTCCACGAGGCAGATCACCTTTTCGACCGTGAGTTGTTGAGTGGGTCAGGGGAGGGCGGACCGTCGATGCGAGGGTCATTGCAGAAGGCACGCGCGAACCTGCTGCGTGCTCGCGAGATCATGCATGACCGTCCGGGCAGCGCCACGGTACTGGTCACCGAGGTGTTACGTGAGCTTGACCGGCTGGCTGTGGCTCGCCAGGACGTGACCGGAGGGGCTTGACGGTGCTGGTTTTCGCGACTTCCGACAAGGGCGGCACTGGGCGTTCGGTGACGAGCAGCAACGTCATCTACCGGCGGGCACTGCAGGGTGGTGATGTGTGCTATCTCGACTTCGACTTCGCTTCTCCGACCGCGGGCGCGATCTTCAACATCCCTGCGGCGATCCGTGGCACCAGCAACGGCGGGCTTCACTCGTATCTGAAAAATGAGATAAACGAGCCCGAACGGCTGGATGTCTGGTCGGCGTCGGACCGGGTAGGTCTGCGTGACCGGCCTGCGGGCGCCGGTCGGCTGGTACTGCTTCCGGGGGATGCCGGCGGGGGAGATTTCCCCTCTAATCGAGATGTGGTGCAGCGGTGTGTGAGTCTGTTCCTTCGGCTGGAGGAGGAGTTCGAGCTGTGCCTGGTCGATCTCAGCGCAGGGCGTTCGTACGCCATCGACATGGTGCTCGCTGCCACAGCCGAGCCGGAGGTGCAGTCGTTGACCACCCGCTGGTTGGTATTCCATCGTTGGACCCGACAGCACATCGTCGCGGCAAACGGCCTGGTTTACGGCGAGCGTGGAATCCTTGACATCGGGGTGGACCGAGGGCATGACCGGCAGATTCTGAACGACTCGATCCGGTTCGTTCGGACGGCAGTCGTCGATCCTGATTCCGCAGAGTTGGCCGGGCTGCGTCCAGCGCAGGTGGCTTGGCTGCGGGAAGCCAACCGAGAGCTCAAGGAATTGGCAGGCAAGCAGAGGCTCGGTCGCACGTCCATGTTGGGCAGGGTACCGCTCGACCCGGTACTTCAGTGGCGTGAGCAGCTGATCTCGGACGACGATACCTACGCAAGTCAGATCGCCAATCGGGAGACTGTCGACGCGTTCGAGACACTCGCCAAAAGGCTAATGGACGATAGCGCTTGGGAGGGCCTGTGACCCCGGCAGATGCGGTCTTCCGGGAGGCAGCCGCGGAGCGTCGGGTGGCGGCGGTTCCGCTCTCGCATCTGTCGATCGAACTAGGCCACCTGTACCTGGACGACTTTGCGGCCGGCACCGGCCTTCGGCAGCATTTCGAGCAGGTCGCTCCGTGGGCGAAGGCGGGACGCCAAGCCTGCGCGGATGGTCTACCGGGTCGGTCAGGTCGAGGGGCTCGAGCCCGGATCAGCACCTGCTTCTTGATCGATGACTACTTCACGCCATTCAGCTCACCAGCTGAGCTCGTGCCCGAGCTGGTGAGTGCTGCCCGCGCAGCCGATCTGGAGATTGACTACCTGGTCCGCGAGGCCGGCTGTGCCGACGCCGAGGGGGTGGAGCTGGCGCGCTCCGTCGAGGGTCTTCTGGTGGCAGACCCACCCCCGCACACCAATGGCTCGCGACCACCGGCGGCCGAGGTGGGTTGGCTCTGCAATGGCCAGCGGTCACCGGGGGTTAACGATGCTCTTGAGGCGATGGACACGGTCCGGTCCTGGGCGCCACCGGTCCAGAACGCGGCCCGCCGGCACTCGATTTTTCTCGACGTGCAGCTGTGGGACGACAACCACGGCAGGCGGACGTGGTCGTGCCCGTTTCTGGCGGCCGTCTGGCAGTTACTCCGGCTCGGGTTGCTCCGTCACGATGGTCAGGCCGTCGCGACCGCACGAGAATGCGCGGGTGAATTTCCCGACGACTGGGACAAGATGCCAGCGGTGACACAACTGAACCCGACTGCCGCACCGTTCAGTGCGTACCGGACGCTGTCGATTCTCTCGACGAAGTTCCTGCCCATCGAACATGCGGTACGAATGATTCTCAGCCAGGTGGCGATAGATCCTCACGTGCTCGATCAGGTGATAAATCGCAGCAGGGGTGAAGGAATTGAGCTACCTCCGGAGCTTGTCGATCGGATCGACTACGTCTTCGCCGGGAACAGCGCCGGCCAGCCGCAGTAGGAGAATGCTGAAGGCCCTGTGGGCTTAAGCTCTACGTATAGACCTGCGGCGTCGATACGGTGTGGCGCAGTTCGTCGATCGTTTGGGCCGCAATCCAGAGTTTTTCGAAACGTTGCATCCGCTCTTTCACTCGTTCTGGATGGCGAGTCAAATTGGTTTTGACGATGGTGGGCTTCATGGTGTCTTCGATGCGTGAAGCCGGTGTGACCTCGTAGCTGATGACTTCGTCGAACACGATGAAGTCGAACAGAGCGTTCTTGATGTCGTGCGGGATCGCGGATTGCTCGAGTACTCTTGTCTGAATTCCCAGATCCTGTTGCCGCTGGTAGATACGCACGAAGTCCGAATCCACGGTCAGTCTCGAGTTGTCCAGGATGAAGATCCTTCGGATGGCGACCTCGCGGTGTATGGCTTTCCGCTGGAGTTCGAGGTAGCGCTGGCCGAATTCGGTAGTCCAGAATCCGCCGTCGTAACTGATGCCTCCGGCGTCCACCGTGCTCAAGCTGGTGGCGTCGATGGTGGTTCGGGACCTTGCTGTGAGATCTAGTATCCAGTTCCGGTCCTCGCCGTCGCAACAGACTTGTCCCCCTTCGCTGAGCTCCTTCAAGAGCTGGGACGTCTGGTTGATCTGCGACTGCGCGAATGCGTGGATCAACGGCGGTGCGCAGGGTTCGATCTGGCTGGAGTACCGCACTAGCCTGGTGACCGCATCCGTCTGCATCGCCGACGCCTCCAGGTCTTGGAACAGTGCGGTAGCCTCGCTCATCTTTGCAAATCCTTCTTCGACCAGCGACTGTACCCTGGCCAAGTGGATCTCCTGCTTGTCCTCAGCTTTCTCCATGTGCTGTTCGAAGTCGGTAAAAAACTGCACAACAAATGTGATCCCACTGATGAAGACGGTAAGCGTGATCGCCCAGACCTTAGGCTGATCCGAATCGACCATGTTGGTGATCAGGTATGTCAGACTGCCGGTCGAAATTGCTACAAAGATCTTGCGAATCAGTTTCGTGAATGGAATCCGGCCGATTTTATCACTTCTGCTCATGTTCTCCCCGCATTCTCTGTGACCAAGGGGCTCAGCAGCATGATTGTGCTCAAAGCCATTTGGTCCCGGATCCAGCTGACCGATGTCGTCCACTGCTTGGTGAAACCCGGCTGCTGTTCCAAGCTATGCCACGCCGGCAGCATGGACTTGTCGAGCCGCGCTGCCGGCATCCACAGGTGAAGCAGGTTGTCGATGGCAGGACGCAGTGTGTCCACCACCTGTGGGCGTGCATTGCGGTTGCTTCCGCTCCGTTCGATCAGCTCAAGCAACGCCGTAAGGAGCCAGTCGTGCAGTGCCAGGTCCTCACACAACTCGACAGCGGCAGTCAGGTCGTTCTTGCTGACCGTCAATCGCAACGTTCGGGTGGTCGGGCTGTCGATGGTGAATTGAACCCGGCTGTCCTCAAGTTGCGTCTCGTCAACCGAGACTACGCAGCGCATTCGGGTGCGTGCTATCCGGAATGGTGGCGTGCGATCGAGTTCCGACGACCGTTGGATCACATCCATCACTCGGCCGCTGATCGCTCCGAGGTCGAGGATCACCGGTGCCGGCCTGGCGGTGAGGAAGCCATGAGTGAGGTCTGCGTGATCCGTCCTGCCGAGCGTCTCGATGACACCCGGTCGGGACAGGTAGTGGGACCAGGGTAACCGCCGATCGACCGGGCTCTTGGTGATCTGAGCGTATGCGGAACCTTGCAGTACGCGACCACCGGTGATCGAGGCTCTCGACACCGCCGTGCCGATGCCTCGCACTCGAGCCCCGGAGGATGTCGCCAGTAGGCAGTCGATGCCGGTGAGCGAATCCGGTGACACCGCGTAAGCGATAGGGCGTTCAGAGCGACGTACTTGTACACCGGGCACGATCGTGAGCACCTGAGTAGAGAGAAGCTGGGTGAGTGACGTCCAGTTCTGCAAGAGTCCCGTGTGTACTTCTCCTACCGTCAGCATCGCACTCCCATGGGAGCTAGGGTATCTCACACCAAGGTAGCGCAGGCTTAGCTGCCGCGCTCCCGATTTAGGTTGTGCCCGGGTTGCCGGTACGCATACGACGGCGGAGGCGGACGTCAAGAGTCCACTCGGGTAGTCTTTCCGCGCAGAGTCGCCACCGCCTGCGTCGGTGGCGACTCTGCGCGCGCTGGCGTCTCTTGGGCGGGGCCAATTAGCATCGCGATAGCTGCGACCCGGGTTCTTGCGACGACTTGCTTGAAGCTGCGAGGTAAGTCGAAAGTGTTGAATAAAGGCTCGTATTCATCCGTTAGATCTTGCACGCAAGCATGGCCTAGTGGATGTTCAACGACTCGACATCGAAGAATGGTCGAGTGGTTCACGCCACCGGGCAGAGACAATCCTACCTCGACACGTTCGGTTGTCCTACCGGTCTCGGGTTATAGCTCGGCGGGCTGGTCGTCCGTCTGCCGCCAGGCCAGGAGCGTGGGGGGGGGCTTCGTGAACAGGTAGTACTGGATCGAGTGGCGGTAGGGCCAACTATTGCGTTCGTGGAAGCCCGAAGATGGCACGGCCGCGGCGCGTCTGCAAAGATGGTACGGTACGGAAGTCGAATGCCACGCCGGGGGCCACGGTCGCCGTGTTATGCCTGCTGGTGTACCGAACTCGCCGGCTCGGCCTCCTAAAATATGAATAGCGTACCCGGCGGGTGGTTCCAACCCAAGCCTGACAGGAAAGAGGAACTTGAGATGATGTGCTGGGAAGATGATTTTTCGGACGGTTTAGTCCCTACTGACCCGAAAGCTCGATGGTCTTTTCTGGATGAAGGATCCTACGTCACAGACGATGGGATAATCAGCACGTCGGACGAGGGCCTGCACGTGATCTCCAGTGGTGTCAACCCGCGTACCGGAGAGGCTGCTTTTGTAAATACTCTGGGTCAAGATGACGGCAGCGGATCCGGCGTGTCCGGTGCGGATGATCGGCTCAAGTGGCTCGTGCTGGCGAATCACCAAGCGTCCAGTGGATCTTCGGGTTTCGATGCCGTGCCTGGCCAGGAACTGATCTGTGAGACGTGGATGTCGGGCCGCACCTACGGCACGGAGGAGCATCCTTTCGGTCGGCAGGTGACTAATCCTGCCGGTGATCCACGTCTCGCTACGGTGGCAATTTTCGCGCTCGACTCGGAGAGCGGTGCACTCTTCGAGTTTGCTGTCACCAATGACCAGGTCTATGTCTTCTACGAGCAGCTTCCCTGGCAACGGGCAAGTCGCGGGATGAATTATGCCGCATTCATGTATGCGATTCCGGTGGTGAGCTGTTCCCCGGGTGACCGGCACCACTTCGTGATCTCCTACGACCGGGCCGCCGGTGTCGTGCGGTGGCTGCTTGACGACAAAGAGGTATACCGGGTGGATCGGCTGGGTTGTCTGCTCCCCTCGCGCGAGCATATGATACTGGACCACGGTGGCGAGGAGAGCCTGGTGCAGCCGCGGCAGCTCAACTGCGGAATGGGCCTGTTCTCTTATCTTGACGGATCATTGCCGGGGTGCCCCGGTTCCGGTCTGGTGCGCCTCAGCGGGGCGGGGTCCTTTTACTTCGACCCGGCGACCGGGGCTCCCGACCCCCAGGTCTTCCTCGACGACAAGAGCCTGAAGTCGAACCGTTTGTTCGGTCAGGGTGCCGAGCTGCGCATATCCCGCGTAGTGGTCAGGAGCGTCCCCGCCACCTGACGTCCCCGCCCGCATTCAGCGGGCTCAGCGGGGCTATCGGCGCACTGATAGCCCCGCTGAGCCCGCTGAATGCGGGCGGGTAGGGGTGGACTTCGAGCTGAAGTGGGGGCAGGGTGGGGTGATGCGGGCGATCTGGAAGGGCGCACTGGCGTTCGGGATGGTCAGCATCCCGGTTCGGCTGTACTCGGCCACCCAGGACCGGGATGTGTCCTTCCATCAGGTGCATGCCGAGGACGGCGCTCGGGTGCGCTACCAGCGGGTATGCACCTGCTGCGGCAAGGAGGTCGCCTACGCCGACCTCGCCAAGGGATACGAGCTGCCCTCCGGCGAGACGGTGACGCTGACCGACGACGACTTCGCGAACCTGCCGCTGCCCAGTGCCAAGACCGTCGACCTGCTGGCCTTCGTGCCCGCCGAGCAGGTCGACCCGCTGGCGCTGGCCCGTGGCTACTACCTGGAACCCGAGCCGATCGGCCGCAAGCCCTACGACCTGCTGCGCGCCGCGCTGCAGCGCACCGGTCGGGTGGGTCTGGCCAAGATCGCGGTGCGGACCAAGGAATCGCTGGCGGTGCTTCGTCCCCGGGGCGATGCGCTCGCGCTGCAGACGATGCTGTGGCCGGATGAGGTACGGGAGGCGCAGTTCGACGTACTGGACCGGGAGGTGTCGATCAGCGACGCGGAGTTGACGATGGCCGACACCCTCATCGAGGCGATGGCCGGCGACTTCGAGCCGGACGCTTACCAAGACGATTACCGCAAAGCGTTGCTTGCCGTCGTCGAGGCCAAGAGCAACGGCCATGATCTCGCCACGCCGTCCGAACCGGTACCGCCGGCGCCCTCAATGGACCTGATCACCGCTTTGCAGGCTTCGGTGGAGGCGGCCAAGGCCGCTCGCGGTGAGCCGGTGGACGTGCCGAAACAGCGCAAGAGCGACAACGGGCGACGGGAATCGAAGAAGTCCCGTACCTGATCGGGGAGCAACCGTGTCCGACCTGGTCCTGCCGATGTTGCCGACCGCGGGGCCGCTGCCGACCGGCCCGGGCTGGGCATTCGAGTTCAGCTGGGACGGGGTGCGCTCGCTGGCCTGCGCCCAGCCGGACCGGATGTGCCTGTTCAGCGGCACCCATCGCAGTATCTCCACCACCTACCCGGAACTCGGGGCGTTCGCTGGACGGCGCCAGATGCTGCTGGACGGAAAGATCGTGGCGCTGGACTCCTGCGGCCGGCCGAGCTTCGCCGAGTTGCAGCTGCGGATGCACGTGCAACGCCCCTCAGCCGCGGTGCTGCGCCGGGCACCGGTGGCCTACTACGTGTTCGACCTGCTGCGTCTTGATGGCCGGTCCACCGCCGGCCTGCCCTACCAGCGTCGCCGTGAGCTGCTCGAGGAGCTGGATCTCACCGATGGACCGGTGGTGTTGCCGCCCTGCTTCCTGAACACCGA
Organism: Pseudonocardiaceae bacterium; assembly: GCA_050700055.1. Lineage (GTDB taxonomy): Bacteria > Actinomycetota > Actinomycetes > Mycobacteriales > Pseudonocardiaceae. Next base: position 40,408 of record JBOHGE010000038.1, on the reverse strand, counting down.
AGGCCAGGTCGTGCTGGATACCGCCGCCCAGTACGGCCTGCCCGGCGTGATCGCCAAGCGCGCCGACTCCAGCTACCAGCCCGGCCGCTCCCGCAGCTGGGTGCAGACCACCCTGCGCCAGACCCAGGAAGTGATCATCGGTGGCTGGTTGCCTGATCGCCGCCACGCCGCCACGCTCGGCGCGCTGCTGGTCGGCCTGCCCACCGAACGGGGGCTGCGGTACGTCGGCCAGGTGGGAACGGGTTTCACCCAAGCGGGCCGCCGGGAGTTGCGCGAGCTGCTGACTGAGCTGGCTCAACCCCGGAGTCCCTTCGCCGACGAGGTGCCGCGCGCTGACGATCGGGTCGTGCACTGGGTGGCTCCGCGGTTGCTGGGCGAGGTTTCCTACCGGCAATGGACTCCCCGTGGCCGGCTCGGGCATCCCACCTGGCGTGGTCTGCGACCCGGCAAGCATGTGGCGGCGGTCCGGGGGCCGATCGTGCTCAGTGCTGGGCGGGAGGGTGGGCGTGCGGTGGCCGACCAACAGATGCTCGCCGATCTGGAGCACGCCGTGGCGCAGCTTCGCGCCGAGTTGCGGACCCTGCGCGACCAGATCTCCCCGCACTTTCTGAACAACACGCTGAGCACCATCGCCGCTTTCGTCAGCACCGACCCGTCCCGGGCCCGAGATCTGTTGATCGTTTTTGCCGAGTTTGCCCGGTACTCGCTGCGATCTGGTCCCGAGACCACGCTGGCCGAGGAGCTGGACAACATCGAGCATTACCTGACGCTGCAGCGGGCTCGTTTCGGTGCACGACTTCAGATGCAGCTACAGGTCGCACCGGCCGTGCTGCCGATCGTGCTGCCGTCGCTGGCCGTCCAGCAGCTGGTGGACAACGCGGTCCGCAACGGTATCGAGCGCAAGCAGCTCGGCGGCACCGTCACGCTCACCGCCGGCATCGTCGGTGCCGGCTGCCTGATCACCGTCGAGGATGACGGCCCGGGCAAAGTGGAGCCTGACCTACGAGTGAGCCTGCACACCATCAATGATCAGCTGCAGGCCCGGTTCGGCGACGACTACCGCCTGGTCGTCGACACCGTTCCGGGCACCGGTACCAAGATCTCGCTGCGGGTGCCGATCCGCTCTCAGACCTGACCGCTGAACAGCGCCAGGCCCTGCGGCGTGCGGATGGTCAGGGTGAACCGGCCGCTGCCGCCGACGAACACCTTGCTGAGAGTCACCGAGGTGCGCGGGACGATCGGCGTCGAGTACTTCCAGTCGCCTTCGTTGGACTCCGGTAGTGGCGCCCGGTCCAGTGTTGCGCCGAATGTGGTGAAGACGGGGCTCCAATCCTGGTCGCCGTTGTTGGTGAGGGTCACCGCGACGCGGATCACCGGCAGGCCGGAATACAACGTGGAGTCGGAGATGTCCACTCTGGGTTCCTCGGCGATGATCGTGTTGCCGTTGCCTGCGGTCCAGACCTGACCGAAACCCACGGTGGAGCCGGCTGGGGTCGGCGTCGCGGCTAGTTCCTGAGGTGCGGCGACGGCGATGTGCTGTTCGCCGCCGATGGGCTGGCTGCCACCGATGGCAACTCCGGCGATGGCCAACCAGGCCGCCCACATCATGAGCCCGATCATGGCCAGCAGGCCGAGCCCGACGCGCGTGAGGCCGTCGAGGCGAAGACTGTGCATCGCGCGTGGCGGTGCGACGGAGCTGTATGGCGGTGCAGGCCCGAACACAGAAGCCTCCCGTGGCGTGGGTGGAACAGCTGCCCGTCACCGCACGTGCCCCCGTACACCCACTTCGTCGCCCCAACCCCCCACCCCGTTACCCCCCAAATCACTCCCCGTCCGCATTGAGCGGGCTCAGCGGGGTAAACGAGGTGTCGATAACCCCGCTGAGCCCGCTCAATGCGGGGGGCGCGGGAAGGTGCGGGCTGCGGCGAGGAATGCCTCGTTGTCGGGGGGGGTGCTGATGGTGATGCGGGCGCCGGTGCCGGGGAACGGGCGGATGACGATCTTGTGATCCAGGCAGTGGTTGGTGAAGGCGGTGGTGTGCTCCCCTAGTGGCAGCCAGACGAAGTTGGCCTGCGAGTCCGGCACGGGGTAACCCATCGCGAGCAACTCAGCCCGCACCCGGTCCCGCTCGGTGGCGATTCCCTGGCAGCGGGCCAGCAGCTCGCCGGCGACGTCGAGGCTGGCCAGCGCGGCAGCCTGGGCCAGCGAGTTGACACTGAACGGCACATACACCTTGCGCAGCGCATTGGCGACCGGCTCTGGCGCTATGCAATACCCGACCCGCAGGCCGGCCAGACCGTATGCCTTGGAGAACGTCCGCAGCACCGCGAGGTTGCCGCGGTGTGAGTCGATCCGGTGCAGCGCCACGCCGTCGGGCACCGCCGGATCGGTGACGAACTCGTGATACGCCTCGTCGAGCGCGACCAGCACCCCATCCGGCACCGCGCCGAGGAAAGCGACCAGCTCGTCGTGCCGCACAGCCGTGCCGGTGGGGTTGTTGGGATTGCAGACGAACACCAACCGGGTCGCCGGAGTGATCGCATCGAGCATCGCAGGCAGATCGTGGGTGTGGTCCGGGCGTAGCGGGACCGCACGCCGCCGTGCCCCGGAGACCTGGGCGATCAGCGGGTATGCCTCGAACGATGGCCAGGCGAAGAGCACCTCGTCGTCGTGGCCGCAGTAGGCCTGCACCAACTGCTGGCACAGCGCCACGGACCCACTTCCGGCGGCGAGGTGGGACTGCGGCACGTTCAGCCGGATCGCGAGCTGATCCAGTAGTGCGGTCACCCCGTTGTCCGGGTAGCGGTTGACGCCCGCGGCGGCATCGGTGATCGCCGCGACGACACTGGGCAGCGGGCCTTCGGGCACCTCATTGCTGGCCAGCTTCACCGCTCCCGCGATGGTGCGTCCGGGGACGTAGCTGGGCAACGATTCGAGATCGGCCCTGGCGCGCGCGCTCATCATGACTCCTCGAGGTGGCGTGGTAGCAGATAGGCGAATTTTCACCCTAACCGCCACATCAATTCATCCGACAGGTGATCTTCTGGGGTCATTGCCTCGATGAGCCGCTACGCTGCCCGGTCACCAGCGTTCACCGTCGAAGAGTTGGGTGAGCCGTGTCGCAGCGTAGTTTAGAGTCGATCCCGCTGTCCGACGGCAGTGAGTTGCGCCTGACCGTCGCTGCACCGGAATCCGCGATCCGCGGCGGCATCATCGTCGCGCCCGAGGCCCGCGGCGTCACCGATGCCGTCTGGCAGCTCGCCGAGGGGCTGGCCGGCGAGGGATGGCTGGCGGTGATCCCGCACCTCTACCACCGGCTCGGCATCGACGAGTTGCCCGAGGACGGCGATCCGAGACAGTTCTGCGCCGCGGGGCTGTCCGCAGATTCCGTCAGCGCCGATATTGACGCCGCGCTGCACTGGCTGACTCGGCGCGGCGTGACCGCAGACCGGATCGGTGTGGTCGGCTTCGGTCTGGGTGGTGCGGTGGCGCTGCTCGTCGCGGCTGCGCGCGACCTCGGTGCCGCGGTGACCGTCGATGGGATCGGGGTGGTGGCTCCGACGTTGCCCGCGTTGGTCGAGGTGGCCGTCCAGCTGCGCTGCCCGTGGCTGGGTCTCTACGGACCGGACAGTGAGGTCGCCGAGGAGGAGGTGCACAAGCTGCGAGAGGCGGCCCATTCTGCCCGGGTGGCCACCGACCTGGTGCACTACCGCCTCGACACCGACCATTCCACCGCCGAGGAGACCTGGGCGCGCACCCTGAACTGGTTCGACTGCCACTTGCGCTGACGCGCTCGTGAGTGCGTAACAGTGTTATAGCACTCAATGCCACTCACGACTCTGTTAGAAACGGGATGTGAGCGAGATTCTGTGGCAGCCTAACCCGGTTACCGTGGCTCGCTCGCACATGGCGGCGTTCCGTGGCTGGTTGGCGGCCACCCGGGGAGTCGTGGTGGCCGACTATGACGGGCTGTGGCGCTGGTCGGTGGCCGACGTGGAGGAGTTCTGGGGAGCGTTCGTCGAGTTCGCCGGCGTCCGGTTTCACACCGCACCGCGACGAGTGCTCGCCGACGCCTCGATGCCGGGGGCGCAGTGGTTCCCCGGCGCGACCCTGAACTACGCCGAGCATGCCCTGGCTGCCGGGCCGGGCCGAGGCGATGACGACCCGGCGGTGGTGTTTCGCCGCGAGGACGGTTTCCGGGATCAGCTCAGTCTCGGGCAGCTGCGCCGGCGGGTGGCCGCCGCGCGCTCGGCGCTGGCGTCGCTGGGTGTGTCGCCGGGTGACCGGGTGGTTGCGCTGGCGCCGAACTCGCCGGACACCCTGGTCGTCTTCCTCGCCACGGCCAGCCTGGGAGCGGTCTGGTCGTCGTGCTCGCCCGACTTCGGGCCCCGCGCGATCGCGGACCGGTTCACCCAGCTTGCGCCTATCGTGCTGATCGCGGTGGACGGCTATTCCTACGGCGGCAGGTACTACGACATCCGCTCTACTGTGGACGCCGTGGCCCAGCAGCTACCGTCGCTACGCGCGCTGGTGACGCCGGTGCGGTGGGACGGGCTGCTCGCCGCGCACCGTGGTGCCGAGCCGGCGTTCGAGGCGGTGGATTTCGACCATCCGCTGTGGGTGCTGTACTCCTCGGGCACCACCGGGCTGCCCAAGGGCATCGTGCAGGGCCACGGTGGGATCGTGGTGGAGCACCTCAAGATGTTGCTGTTGCAGGCCGATCTCAGGCCTGGACAGCGGTTGTTCTGGTTCACCACCACCGGCTGGATGATGTGGAACCTGCTGGTCAGCGGGCTGCTGGTGGGTGCCACGATCGTGCTCTACGACGGCAGCCCGGGGCATCCCGACATCGGCGCGCTGTGGCGGCTGGCCGAGGCTGAGGGCGTCAGCTATTTCGGCGTCTCCGCGCCGTTCATCCAGTCCTGCCGTAAGGCCGGCCTGCGCCCGGGCGCGCAGTGCGACCTCAGTGTGCTGCGCGCGGTCGGTTCGACCGGGGCGCCGCTTGCCCCGGAGGAGTTTCGGTGGATCGCCGCGGAGGTCGGCCCCGACGTGCAGATCTGCTCGGTGTCTGGGGGGACTGATCTGTGCACGGCCTTCGTCGGGTCCGCCCCTGACGTGCCGGTCTGGGAGGGCGAGATCTCCTGCCGCGCGCTCGGGGCCGCGGTGGTGGCCCTGGACGAGACTGGTGCTGAGGTGCACGACGAGGTGGGCGAGTTGGTGATCACCAAGCCGATGCCGTCGATGCCGGTGTTCTTCTGGAACGACCCTGGGGGCGCCCGGCTGCGTGAGGCGTACTACGCGATGTACTCGGACCGGTGGCGGCACGGCGACTGGATCAAGATCACTACGCGTGGTTCGTGCGTGATCTACGGCCGGTCCGATGCGACGCTCAACCGGGGTGGGGTGCGGATGGGTACCGCCGAGTTCTACGCGGTGGTCGAGGACTCCGACGAGGTGCTCGACTCGCTGGTCATCGACACCTCCGGGGCCGACGGCGAGTTGCTTTGTTTCCTGGTGCTCGCCCGCGGGGTGTCGCTGGACGACGTCGAGCCGCGGCTGCGCGCGGCGCTGCGGGAGAACCTGTCGCCCCGGCACGTCCCCGACCGGTTCATCGTGGTCGAGGAGGTGCCCCGCACCCTCAACGGCAAGAAGTGTGAGGTGCCGGTGAAGAAGATCCTCGCCGGGATCGACCCGGCCCGCGCGGTCAGCTTTGGCGCATTGCGCAACCCGGACGCGCTGGCACCCTTCGTGGCGTTGCGTGCACGGTAACACCGAGGATTCATTCGCTGCGCACCCGGAACGTGCCGTCGGTCAACTTGTCGGAGGCCGCGCGAATCTCTGCAGCGTGCTGCGCCGGCCAGCGTGTCGCCGCGTTCCACCTGGCACCGGCGAGTTTCTCGACCGAGGCCGTGGCGCCCAGCTCGGCGCCGGTGAGCTCGGCGCCGGACAGGTCGGCACCTGCGAGATCAGTGCTGGTGAGGTTGGCACCGGACAGGTCGGCGTTGGTGAGCCAGGCCCGGGTGAGGTCGGCCTCGGCGAGATCGGCGCCGGTCAGCCTGGCGTGGGCGAGCTCAGCACGGATGAGCACAGCGCGACCGGCGTGGGCACGCCTCGCCGCACCGGTGAGCCGGGCGCGACTGAGGTTGGCCCCGGTGAGGTTGGCCCCGGTGAGGTCGGCCCCGGTGAGGTTGGCCCCGGTGAGGTTGGTGTCGGTGAGCCAGGCCCGGGTGAGGTCGGCTCCGGTGAGGTCGGCGCGGGTGAGCGTGGCGTCGGTGAGGTCAGCGCAGCTGAGGTCGGCGCGGGTGAGCGTGGCGTCGGTGAGGTCGGCGCGGGTGAGGTTGGCTTCGACCAGATGGGCATCGACCAGGTATGCCCGAGTGAGTATGGCGTCGGTGAGGTTGGCGCGGACGAGTTTGGCACGGGTGAGGGTGGCGCGGGTGAAATCAGCGCGGGTGAGGTCGACGTCGGCGAGATCGGCATCGTCGAGATCGCGACGCCGCATGTTACGCCCTAGATCGTCAGGCGTGCCCGGTGGCGAGAATGCGGGCCCGCTGCGCGCCAGCGCGGTGATCAAGCTTGCACCGAACCCGGAGCTGTAGGGGTGGGCAGGAGCAAACGCTGGTGTGTCGCGGGCCAACGCGCCGGCGAGCTGGCCGAGGAATCTGTTAGCCCGCATCATCGCCTACCTGGCACCAGAGGGGTCTCGGTCGTCGGAGCGAGGTACCTGCCGCTGCTTCAATATCTGCTCGATGATAAGCGGTGCTGATACTCCAGCCCCAAATATCCCCAGCACGTCGCTGATCGCGCCGGCCTTGCCCATGACCGACGCTACTGCGATTCCCAAACCGACACGAATCACGACGGAGGCCGCGTATACCGGGAGCGCCGGCTCGCCCTTGACCTCCCAAGGCCAGACCTTGCAGCGGCGGATGACCCAGTAGAACTGGGTGGCCTCGACTACGAGGCCACCCAACGCACCCCACAGTGCGTACTCCCACCACGTCATGGGGTCGCAACGTAGCGGTCCGTGCACAGCTGCGTTCTTCGGGTGTCACGTGCCTTACATCGTTGACGGATCGGGATCTGCTACGCATAGGCGACGGGATGCGCTGTACGGCAATCGCGGTTCAGGCCCCCCGGTAGGTGCCGAAGCTCCAGAGGTTGCCTTCCGGGTCACGGACGGTGAAGCCGCGCGAGCCGTAGTCCTCGTCGCTGAGCCCGCGGACGACCTCAGCGCCAGCCGCGGTGGCCCGCTCGAACAGTGCGTCGGGTTGGTCGGTGACCACGTAGAGCGCTACGTTGCCGGGCTGCACGGCGAACTTGCCCTCGCCGGAGCCGAACATGATCCCGCCGCCTTCAGGCCAACGCAGTTCGGCGTGCACGATCTCGCCCTCCCGGTCGCCGGGGACGACGAGGGTCTCCGCGAAGCCGAACGCCTTGACGAGAAAGCGGATCGGCAGACCCCGGTGCAGTCCAGGTTCGGTGCCCTCGACCAGGTAGCCGGTGTAGCTCGTGACCAGCGGGATCAGCCGAGGTCGCGGCCGTTCTGCAACTATCTGCACCAGTAGCTCGCTCATGGGGATGAGGCTACGGCGGGGGTCTGACAGTTCGGCGCGCCTGAGCCTGTGACCAGCGGTCTTGGTCGTGCCGGCCGGTCGGCTACCCACTTTGCCCGATCGGGGGCGCGCTGTGTAGGCTGTTCACCCGGCGGCCTCGAAGGGCCCCGGGAGGCTTCGCCTAGTCTGGTCTATGGCGCCGCACTGCTAATGCGGTTGGGGGTTACGCCCCCTCCCGGGTTCAAATCCCGGAGCCTCCGCCAAGAGTAAATTTCATGCTGGATGAAAATAAAATAGGCGCCCGTAGCTCAACGGATAGAGCATCTGACTACGGATCAGAAGGTTGGGAGTTCGAGTCTCTCCGGGCGCGCAGTTCGTTATACCTCCCTTGAGCAGTGGCGATACCTTAAGGCAAGATCGAATCGGGCGGCTCGGTCTCGATCTTTGTCCAGCAAGCTGTTCATTGGCGATGTTGCATCAGCGGGGTGCGGGTCGAACGCGGCATCATGGTTGATCACGTCACCATCTACCGGTGAGTGCAGCGGTTCACCCCGCTACTCATCGATGCCGCTCGGCCCTGCCGGCGCGCGCCCGGGGACCGGTGGTTCGTCGTACCCGGTCGGGCTCCTTTCGACCTCGGCCTGATTCATCCACAGCCGCGATGTCACCGGATGAACTCCAACCGCTGAGCGACAGTCGAGATCGCGCGATCGAATTTGTGTGGTTGTTTCTGTCGCATCTGCAACGCAAGACGAACCGAACGTTCACGAAGCCCGATGGGGCACTTTCCGGAAGCAGGCGTGACTCCATCCTCTCAAGAGTTGAAATTTTTACCGAAACCGGGGATTCAGTCCTCGCGGGTCGCGGACAGGTAAATTCTCAGTTGTCTGGCATATGTAGGTGAGTGAAGCATGTGAGTGAAGCTCAGGTTCTCGCGCAGCTACGAAGTGTAGCAACATACGCGACAAACAGGCGGAGAGGTGTCGAGAAATGCTAGAATCAGACGCTGCGATCTCATCCTTTCGGGTACATTGCCAACGCCCCCTTCGGGATCGTGATATCCTAAATTCTGCAAAGATCGACAGATAGCGCTCTTAAGGGTGTCTTTTGCTGCGCCTTAACGAGGGGAGCCCAAGGGGTTTCAGCACCATGAACGAATGGAACTGTTAGTGGAGATGAATCTGCGATGGTTGACCGCATTGACCGGTTGGATCTCGCCGCGAAGCTCTACCAGCCGGGTATCTACGACATCGTAATGAAAGTCGCACAGGGCGAGCGTTCCAAGACTCCGATCGTGGTCGACCTTGATCCCACAAGCTTCTGTGACCTGGCGTGTCCCGAGTGCATCAGCGGGAAGCTCCTCAATCGGGGTCGTTTTACCCGCGAGCGGCTGGGCTCGCTAGCCGAGGAGCTGGTGAGCATGGGGGTCAGAGCAGTGATCCTGATCGGTGGTGGTGAACCATTGGCTCACAGTGGTACGCAAGCAATTATCTATACGCTGGGTAAGGCGGGGATCGCGATCGGAGTGGTGACTAACGGGACCATGATCGATCGCAATCTGCCTGGTCTGGCTCAGTACGCGTCGTGGACGCGGGTCTCTGTGGATGCTGCGACGACCGACACGTACCGGATTTTCCGGCCGAATCGCAAGGGTGCCAGTGTCTTCGACCACGTGATCGAGAACATGCGACGGCTCGCCGCCATCAAGAAAGGCGCTCTCGGTTATTCGTTTCTGGTCATGGTGCGCCAAGACGATGGCCAGCCCGCGGTCAGCAACCATCACGAGGTACTCAGAGCCGCCGAGCTGGCCAAGGACATCGGTTGCGATTTTTTTGAAGTTAAGGTGATGTTCGACGAGGGTCATCATATCGTTGGGGTTGCGGAGGATGTGTTGGCATCGATCGTGGACCAACTCGAGCGGGCACGCCGCCTCGAGGGTCCGGATTTCGAGATCGTCAACTCCTCGACGCTGGATTCGCTGCGTGATCACGTGGGCCCGACCCAGCCGAAGGATTATCACCATTGTGGAGTAGCCGAGCTCCGTACCCTGGTCACGTCGTCTGGGGTCTATGTGTGCCCTTACCATCGTGGGAACTCGACGGCTGTGCTCGGGGACGCGGTCACTGAGAGCCTCGTCGATATCTGGAGTCAGTCCGATCGGGGCATCATCGACCCGAGCCGGGACTGCACCTTCCACTGCGCCCGACACACTTCGAATCTCGAGCTCCACCGGATAGCCGCCGGGAGCGGTCGACCGGTATTAGAAAACGATGCAGACTTCTTCATCTGACGGAACGGCGTATCTCCTGAGCCCGGAGAGGACACGACGGCAGTGACGGCCACCGCGCAGGCGACCGGGAGAACCACTGAGCGGGTGACGCGGGTCAATTCCTGGAACGGCTGGGATCCACTTCGCCACGTCATTGTCGGGCGGGCGACCGGGACGATGGTGCAGGCCCCTGAGCCGGCCGTTCAACGTGACTTTCCTGAGGACGAATTTCCCTTAGGGACCTACGGTCTGATGCCCGAGGACATGACCGCTGAGGCGAACGAGCAGTTGGACAATTTCGCCGACCTGCTCCGGAGTCGGGGTGTCCGGGTCGAGCGACCTACGCTGCTGGATTTCAGCCAGGAGGTGGCCACCCCGGACTGGCGCCACGGCTCGATGTTCGGGTGCATGCCGCCGCGTGACGTGCTGTTGACCGTCGGATCGGAGATCCTCGAGGCGACGATGTGCTATCGCAGCCGGTGGTTCGAGTACCTGTGCTACCGGCCGATCCTGCAGTCTCTGTTCGAGGCCGATCCTGCGATGCGGTGGGAGGCCGCACCCAAACCGCGGCTCACCGACGCCTCGTTCATATCAGGGTTCTGGGATGTGTACAACACCCTGAGCACCGAAGAACAGCTGGTCCGGGTGACCGCGCACGAGCTGGTGCTCACCGAGGCGGAACCACTGTTCGATGCTGCGGACGTATGCCGGTTCGGCAAGGACCTGTTCGTTCAGCTGTCCCTGGTGACCAACCGACAGGGACATGAGTGGATCAAGCGTCACTTCCCCGACCACCGGGTGCATTGGGTCACCTCCACCAACACCCATCCGCTGCACCTCGACTCGACCTGGGTGCCGCTGCGGCCCGGTCTGGTGCTGCATTGCGGCGAGCGGCTCGCCGAGCCGGAGCTGATGAAGTACTTCCGTCTCAACGACTGGCAGATTGTTGAGGCGGTCCAGCCGGCTAGCTGGGAGCATCTGCCCCGGCTCTCTTTCTGTAGTCCCTGGCTGGCGGCGAACATGGTCAACCTGGACGTGCACACGATTTGTGTCGAGGAGAAGGAGGTGGGGATCGCCAAGCAGCTCGACGGGCTCGGTTTCACCGTGGTTCCGGTGCCATTCCGGGCTGTCGGGCCGTTCGGCGGAGGTCTGCACTGTTCCACGGTGGACATCGAGCGTGACGGCGTGCTGGAGGACTATTTCCCGCGCCGCAGCGGGCGATTCTGAGGCCGGCGGCGATGTTCCGCGGGGTGCTCTTCGACGTCACCGGGACGCTGGCTCGCCTCGTGAGCTGGGGAAGACGTCTTCAAAGATGCCCATCGCCGCGGGACGGGATCCGGCGGGTCAGTGGCCTACCATCGGTCGTCGATCTCGCCGACTCGCTCAACGGCTCAACCGGTCCAGCACATTGCGGGTGACGCGGTCGACGGCAGGATCGCAGTCCTGGCCGACGATCACAGGCCAGTCGGTGGTGGCTGCGGTGAAGACCGTCCCGCCCTGGGTGTGGATGCCCATCGTCGCCGCTCGCGGTCCGGTACTGTCGGGCTCTCGGGAAGCGCAGTTCCAGTGACCCATTCGCAGGTGGTGAATGTCCTCGTGCACGGGGTGCAGCACCGCGATGCCCAGGATGAGGAAGCTCTGCGGCGTGCCGTCCGCGCCGGTGGGCCGGGCTACGCCATTCTCGTCGTAGGAGAAAGCGGCGCCGTCGCACTCGTACCCGATCAGCGGCAGACCGGCTGCGAGCACGTCGGCCGGGCCGCCGTCGCGACCGTCTCGCAGTCCGGTGCCCTCGTACACCCAGTGGTCAGCGTGCTGCACGGTGAACCCGGTGCGCGGCCGGTCCCCGGGCCACGGGCCCTCGGTCGGCCACATCCCGCCGTTGCGGAAACTGACACCGGTCAGCGTGTTCTCCGGCATCCCCACCCCGTGCGGTTTCGGCGTCCACCACTGATCGGTGGCGGGCAGGTGCGGGAAAACGTCACCCACGCGGTGGTCGGTGTCGGCGACCAGGGCGGTGCCGTCATCGGTGACGTGCATTCTCCACCAGCAGGTGTTCGCGCTGAAGAAGGCGACGTTCCCGCCGGTACGGACGAACCGCTCCACGCGCTCGCGCATCGCTGCGGTCCAGTACTCGTCGTGACCGACGCTGAGCAGCAGGCGGTGACCTCGAAGCAGCTCCGGGTCGACGTGCAGGTCGAGATCCGTGCAGAACTCCACGCGGTAGCCGGCCCGCTCGAGCCAGCCGATGAACGGGGCGTCCCAGTAGGAGAGGTCGAAGAGCCGCCCCGGGCGATGCATGCTCACCGTGTGCCCGATGGGGCCGCCGTCGTGACCCGGCAGGTAAACGGGATGGTCGTAGAGACTGCCGGCTCGTTCGATGCGTGGCCCATCGGAGCGGTTGTAGGCGTGCCAGGTGAAGCTGGAGATCTTGTAGAGGATGGGGGCACGGCCCGGATCCCGAGACCGCAAGACGAAGAACGCCCGGCCGAAGCCGTCGAGAGGGTGAATGTCGCAGGGCACGTCCGGCGACTCGACGAAGGCGGCGACGTAGACCCCGGGGTTCCAGTGTGGCAACGGAGTGAACCGGTAGATCGGCCAACGCCAATCCACGGCGGGCGAGGCGTGACCGGCGACCCGGTCCGGGTGGGCGGGGGCGGGCGCCTGCTGCCCCGGGAACCACTCCGTGGAGCCGGCGAACTCGTGCACCGCACCGATTCGGTAGAAATCCACCCGGAAGGACGCGGAGTCGGTCGAGACATGGATGTCGAGTCGCTCGCCGACGAGGATGCTCCCACGGCCGAAATACCCCTCGATCACTCGCGACTCTTCTCCGATCCCTTCGGTCGAGCGCATTTCTCGCCGCTTTCGACGGTGCGACGAATGTAAGGTACACATGCGAGGAGGTCGCGTCAAATGGTGGAACGAATACGTGTTCGGGAATTGATGACGGGCATCGAGGGGCTTGCGTTGTTACGCAACGCCATCGACGGTGACGAGGAATTCCTCGGCGCACGGCTGGCGGAAATGCGCAGGATCCTCGATTCGACGGACGACGCCGGTGCGGGCGAGACGCTGGTCGAGATCGATGCTGCCACCGGTTACGCGGCCTGGGCCGCGACCTACGACTCGAAGCCGAACTTCATCCTGGCAGCCGAGGAACCCGTTGTGGAAAGCCTGCTGGCGCGGATTCCGCCCGGCCCTGCGCTGGACGCCGCCTGCGGGACGGGACGACACAGCGCCACCCTTGCCCAGCACGGGCATGACGTGATCGGCGTGGATCAGTCGCCGGAGATGCTGGAACTGGCCGCCGCCAAGGTGCCGCAAGCGCAGTTCCGGGTCGGGAACGTGACCGAGCTGCCGGTCCCGAACGCCTCCATCGATCTCGTGCTCTGCGCCCTGGCGCTGAGCCACCTGCACGACCTCGCACCGGCGATCGCGGAGTTCCGGCGCGTGCTGCGGCCGGGTGGGCGGCTGATCGTGACCGACGTGCATCCGATCATGGTCTTGTTGCAGGGCCAGCCGATCTTCGCGTACAAGCCTGGTGAACTGGCGTTCGTCCGGGTCCGCGCACACCAGGTCAGCGATCACCTCACAGCGTTCGCGACACACGGTTTGTCGCTCGTCTCGTGTCACGAACCCCGATACGTGGGCCCGCTGCCACCCGGTGGCTACGAGGAGCGGATCCCCGATGCGGCCCGCTCGGCCTGGGCCGGGATCCCTTCGGCGATCATCTATGAGATGCAGGTGCCGGCGTGAAGCCGATCCCGGTGGCCGGCCCCTCGGTGAGCTGTCTGATGGTCACGAGGGATCGACTCGCGCTTGCGGCCCGGGCCATCAAGTGCTTCGCCGACCAACGCTACCCCGCTCGCGAGCTCGTCATCGTGACCCAGGGCGGTTCCGACTATCGATGCCACCTGGCCGGCGTGGTCCGGCAGCACGAGATCGCGAACGTGGTGATCCTCGATGCCGACCCGGACCTGCGGCTGGGTGCGCTGCGGAACCGCTCGCTCGACGCCGCGTCGGGCGAGCTGGTCTGTGTCTGGGACGACGATGACTGCAGCCACCCGGACCGGCTCGCGATCCACGTGGCGCAACTCATCGAGGACGGCAGCCACAGCTCTTTTCTGAGCGAGCACCTGCAACTGTTCACCAGCGACCGGACGCTCTACTGGATCGACTGGGACCTGGGGATGCCGCGCGCACGCTACCCGCTGCTGCCCGGCACCATGCTGATGACCCACGACCGGCGGTTCCGTTACCCGGAGTCGGGGCGCTACGCGCACTTCGGCGAGGACTGGGCGCTGCTGACCGAGCTGCACCGTCAGGTGCCGGTGAGCTACCTGCGTGGTCAGGGTCAGCTCTATCTCTACACCTACCACGGGGGAAACTCTTTTTCCGCGGTACACCATGCGAAGCTCCGGATCCGGGCGCGCACAGCTGCGGCGATCGCCGAGCAGGAACTCCGGATACGAGCCGCCATAGCCAATTTCACGGTTTCCGGGCCGATCCGGGTCCACGGCAGCGATGGGCCGGCGTTCTCGATCGAGAAAGGTGCGGCATGACTCCTGAGATCGTCAACCATGACCAGCGGCCGGAGTTGTGGAAGCGGTTTCCCGAGACATTTGCCGGAATACTGCCGGAGTACAATCTGCACGGCGATCTGATGGCTGGGTACTGGGAACGGCTACCCGAGATCTTCGGTCGCTACCTGCTCGTCCTGGTCGGAGCCGGCGACGAGATCATGGCTACCGCCCGGGGAATCCCCCACAACTGGGACGGCACACGGACGGGGCTGGGAACCGGCATCGACTCCGCCATCGAGGCGGGTTTCGCCCTCCACGACGCCGGAGGCGAACCGAACACCCTCTGCGCGCTGGGGATCGAGGTAGCGCCGGCTCATCAAGGCGCCGGCCTGGGGACGGTGATGCTGGAGGCACTGCGGGCGACCGCCCGTGAGGCCGGGTTCGCCCAGGTGATCGTGCCGGTCCGGCCGACCTGGAAGGACCGCTATCCACTGGTCCCGATCGAGCGGTACGCGACCTGGACGACCGACGGTGGGCTGCCGTTCGACCCGTGGCTGCGCGTCCAGGTCCGCGCGGGCGGCACGATGTCCGTTCCGACCCCGAAATCGTCACTGATCACCGGCGCCGTGGCGGACTGGGAGTCCTGGACCGGGATGCGCTTTCCCGACAGCGACGAGTACGTGATTCCCGGCGGGCTGGCGACCGTGCGGATCGACCGGGACGCCGACCTCGGCACCTACTGGGAACCGAGCGTGTGGGTCATCCACGGATCGGGGCTCGTCCGATGAGCGCCGCACCCGCCCCGCTGCGGCTGGGAGTCATCGGCTGCGGTGCGGTCACGGAGCTGTGCCATCTGCCCGCGCTGGCCGGCTGCGCACCGTTCCGGGTCACTGCGCTGGTCGACCAGGTCCCCGAGCGCACCGAGCGGGCCGCCGAGCAACACCGGCGGCTCCGGGAGGCCGCGGGGCTCGCCGCTGAGCCGGCGCCGGTGCGCGCCCGGGACGTCGCCGAGGTGCTCGACGCCGTCGACGTGGCGATCGTGGCCACCGCGCCCGAGTCGCACGCCGGGCTCACGATCCAGCTGGCGTTGGCCGGTAAGCACGTGCTGCTGGAGAAGCCGATCGCCGCCACCGGCGCCGAGTGTGTCGCGATCCGCGACGCCGCGGCGTGCACCGGAGTCACGGTGCTGCCCGCCCACGTCCGGCGGCTCTATCCCATCGCGGGCTGGGTCACCCGGCGGCTGGCATCGGGCGAGCTCGGCACCGTGCGTCGGGTCCGCTGGTGCGAGGGCGCTGAGTACGGCTGGCCGGCGGTGACCGGGTTCACCTTCGCCGCCGGCGCGGGCGGTGGGGTACTGGCCGATCTCGGCCCACACGTGATCGATCTGCTCGGGCACTGGTTCGGACCGCTGGAACTCCAGCGGTGCGAGGACAACAGCGCGGGCGGCACGGACAGTGAGACCCGGCTGGAGCTGCGGGCCGGACCCACCATGATCGAGCTGGAACTGAGCCGGCTGCGCGAGCTGGCGAACACCGTCACCATCGAGGGGACCCGGGGGAGGCTCCGCGTCGAAACCCAGCGCGCGGCCGGTTACCGGTGGTGGACCGGTGACGGTGTCCTGCGGGAGCAGGGTGACGTGCCCGCGACGCTCACCCGCGAGGGACTGTTCCACCGGCAACTCGTCGAGTTCGACCGCGCGTTGCGGGGGCAGCCGAACGCGGCGGCCACGCTCGACGAGGCCACGACCACCGTCGAATTGCTGGAGCGCGGCCGGGACCGGCAGGCGCACACCCTGGCCCGGCCGTGGGAGGCCCGCACCCGGGGATCGGGTTTTCCCGGCCGTCGATCCGCCGCCCGCCGGGTGGCCGTGACCGGTGCCACCGGCTTCATCGGCTCGCACGTGGCCGAACGGCTGCTGCGCGACGAGGAGACATCGGTCGTCGCGCTGGCCCGGACGCCGGCGAGGCACGTCCGGCTGGCGCACACCGACCGCAGCCGGCTCCACCTGGTCCCGGTGGACCTGCTCGGCGACCCCGCCGCCCTGGTCACCGCCCTCGACGGCTGCGACGTGGTCGTGCACGCGGCCTACGGCAACACCGGTGAGCCCGCGCTGCGCTGGGCGGTCAGCGTCGAGGGCACCGCGGCAGTCCTGGCCACCGCGAGGAAGGTCGGGGTGCGCCGGCTGGTGCACGTGAGCAGTATGAGCGTGTACGACCAGGCGGCGACCGTGATCGACGAGGATTCGCCGCTGCTCGCGGCCGATCCGGGGAATCAGTCCTACGCCCAGCAGAAACTCGCCGCTGAACGGCTGGTCCTCGACCCGACCGACGGCCGGACGGAGGTCGTCTGCGTGCAGCCGACGGTGGTCTACGGCCCGTGGGGTCCACTGTGGACCCTGCTCCCACTGCGCCGGCTCGCCGAAGACAACACAGCCCTGCCAAGCGGCCCGAGCGGTCACTGCGACGTCGTCCACGTACACGATGTCGCTGACGCCATCGGGTTCCTCGCGTCCGCACCCGGCGCCGCTGGAGGGCGGTTCCTGGTCTCCGGGCCGACCTCGACGACCTGGGGCGAGTTCTACGACCGCTACCGGGACATGCTGTCGTTGCCCCGACTCGCGCTGCCCGACAGTGCCGACTGGCCGGAGCGGGACCGGACGTTCTACGCCGGATCACCACCGGTGGACACCTCCCGGCTGGCGGCTCTGGGCTTCCGACCCCGGATCGACCTGGACTTCGGGATGGACCTCCTCGCCCGGTGGGTTCGCTGGGCCCGTCTGACGTGAACGCGCACACCGCCGAGGCCGTCCGCGAACCCGGCGGGTTCGTGCTCAGCGGCTCGGTCCTGACCCACCCGGCCCGAGGTGACGCCGCCTCCCATGTGGTCGCGCAGGCCCCCCCCGGGGCGCTGTCCGTGGTCACCGATCCGCTGCCCTCGGGCCCGCCGACGGTGCTGCGGACCGCGCTCGCCGCCTGGGAGGCCATCCCGCCCTCGGCAACCCACCACCTGATCGTCCAAGACGACATGCGCCTGAGCGCGGCGATGTTCGAGCGGGCGCGGCTGGCGATCGAGGCCAGGCCCGAGGCGGCCCTGGCACTGTTCTCGCTCTGGGACTCCCGAAACGGCGGGGCAGTCCGGCTCGGTGTGCTGAGCGGGGCGAGATGGGTGACCGCGGTGAACGAATACACCCCGTGCACCGCGCTGATCCTGCCGCGAGCCGTCGCCGCGGGGTACGCCGACTACGTCCGGAGTCACCCCTGGACGTGGCCGGAGGACATCATGATGTCCCGCTACCTGCGCGCGGCGAACGTGCCCTGCCTGATCGCCGCGCCGAACCTCGTCGAGCACGATGACGTTCCCAGCATCGCCGGCAACAGCTTCCGCGGCCCGCGCCGGTCCGCCTGCTTCGTGCCCTCAGACCGCCCCGGCGGCGAGGACCGCGTCAACACCGGCACTCCGGTCGTGCCCTTCTTCAAAAACGGGAGAGCGCAGTGCGTCGTCCGGCTCGACGGCAGCGAACCAGCGCGCTGGCTGCACTTGGACACGGCGGACCACCTCAGCGGCTCCGGAGTCCCCGACCACGACCTGACGCCCCGGCTGGGCCGGCTGACGAGGACCCTGGACCCGCAGGCCCTGCTCGGCACCTGGCTCACGGGGTACGCGCTGGGCCGGCAGACATCGGGCGCCGGCCGCGACATAGACCCCGCCGCCGTCACCGAAGCACTGCGCACCATCGCGGTCGGCGGGATGAGCCACTACGCGCCTGCGCAGCAGATCAGCGACACCCAGGAGCAACTCGCCGAGGTGGCCGCGCTCGCGGTGGAGGCGGGCCGCACCACGGTCCCCCGGCCCCGACCTCGTGCTGCCCGGCTCCGCATCCTGGGAGCCGACCGCCCGCTCGGCGAGCATCTCGTCCGGTTCCTCGCCGACCGCGGGCATCCCGTGATGGTGGTCGGCGACCACCCGCCCAGCGCCACCCAGCGCGGCGTCCGCTACCTGGTCACGACGACGCCCACGACGATCGGCGACGACGCGGTCATCGATCTGCGCGGACTCGGCGACACGCAGACCACGACCGCCGGACGAACCATCGTCATCCGACCGGGCGGGGCGCGGCAGGCAGTGGTCCGGCTCGACGTCGGCCACCTCTACGGCCCCGGCTGTGGTCCCGGGTCGGTGATCGGGGCGATGGTCTGGGCCGCGCTGCAGCACGAGCCGATCGAGATCGTGGACGGGATGCCGGACGTGGTCCGACCACGACACGTCCAAGACCTGGCCGATCTCGTGCGCGCCGCCATCGACGGGCGCGACCCCACCCCCGCACCGCAATACCCCGTCCGTGAACTGGCGGAGATCGTCACGATGGTCCGTCCGACGCCCGTCCATGACCTCCGCACGGCGGCGCGCGCGCCCACCCGGTCCGCACGGACGCAACGCCGGGACGGCGACCTGCGGTTCCGGCTCCACCACTTCTCCCAGTGGCTGGCCTACGAGTACGCCACGACGGACTTGGCGACGATCACCTGAACCCCGGGCTGGGTTCGGTACGCGACGAGCAGCGCCGCGGTGATCGCCGCGGCGTCCACCGCGGGGCACACCCCGACCAGAGCCCCACCACCACCCGCCCCACTGACCTTGAGCGGCAACCCCACCGCACTCCGGGCAAGCGAACGCAACTGCTCGAGCAGCGGCGTGGACATCTTCTGCAGATCACGCATGGCCCGATGGGCTTCGGTCATGGCGTCGGTCAACGCCAACAAGTGCCGAGCCCGGATCGCGTCCCAGACCAGGCCGGACGCCGCATCTGACCGCTCGACGTAGTCCGCAAGCACCGGATCCGAGCTCGCATACTGCGCCCGGACCGACCTGATGTGGTGCGGAGTGGACTTCGGCGTCCCAGAGTCGACCACCACCAGTGACCATTCCGCCGGGAAATCGACATGATCGATCAGTTCTGGCAAGCCACTCGTCCGACCACCGAACAACGTGGCCCCACCCCGCGCAATGGCCAAATGATCCATCCCGCCGCCATTGCAGATCGCGAACTCGAACTCGAACGCCCACGCAACGATGACGTCCAACGGCACCGGCGGCGCGGTGGTGATCGTCGCAACGAAGGTCTCGAAGATCGCCAAGATCAACGCAGTGGACGAGGAGAGCCCACTAGCACGGGGAGCATCACTCCACACCCTGACCCGAGGAGGATCCTGCTCCAGGCAGGGGATTCGCTCCCCCAGAAAACGCCAGATACCCCCAGTCCACTCGACCAAGGTCGGGTCCGAGACACAGTCGGCCGCCACACCACCGTTCACCTCCACGGTAGTCAGCAGGTCGAGAGCCACACACACCGAACGGCCACCCAGCCAGTCCAGGTCCTCGCCCGACAAACAAGCCCTGACCGGCCTGGATACCCGGACTACCTGACCAAAGCTCACTGCTTCCCCGCCGACTCCGAAGTGCTGAAGTGGTTCAGCTCAGTAGTGTGCGGTCGGCGGGCGAGAGCCGGTCCGACGCGAAGTTCCGCTGGTGCCAGTACGGGTACGGCAACGGGGTGGCGCTGGCCTCGTCGAGCCGGGCCATCTCGTCGTCGGAGAGCGAGAGCTCCGCCGCGGCGAGATTGTCAGCGAGTTGCTCCTCGGTGCGCGCGCCGATCACGACTGAGGTCACCCCCGGCTTGCGTAGCAACCACGCCAGCGACACCTGAGCCGCGGACACCCCGTGCGCCGCACCGATCAGTACGGCCACCTCGACGATGTCGTAAAGCTTGTCCTGGTCGTGCACCGGCGGCTCGTTCCACTCCGCCAGGTGCCGCGAGGTCTCCGGCAAGCCGTGCCCACGGCGGAACTTGCCGGAGAGCAGCCCGCCGGCCAGCGGGCTCCACACCAGGATGCCCAGACCTTGGTCGATCGAGACCGGCACCAACTCCCGCTCGACCTCCCGCGCCTGCAGGGTGTAGTGGATCTGCTGCGAGACGAAACGCTGAACGCGGTAACGCTCAGACACCCCGAGCGCCTTCATCAAGTGCCAGGCCGAGTAGTTCGAGCAACCGATATAGCGGACCTTGCCCTGGTGAACGAGCGTGTCCAGGGCCTCGAGGGTCTCCTCCAACGGTGTCTGACCGTCCCAGCCATGCACCTGATAAAGATCAATATAATCGGACCCGAGCCGCCGCAGACTGTCCTCGCAACCACGCATGATGTGCTCGCGCGACAACCCCGCGTCGTTCGGGCCCTCGCCCATCGGCATACGCACCTTCGTGGCGAGCAGGACCGCGTCACGGCGGCCCTTGACCGCCGCACCGACGATCTTCTCAGCCGCACCCTGCGAGTAGACATCGGCGGTGTCGATCAAGTTGACGCCACGCTCGAGGCACAACTCGATCTGCCGGCGAGCCTGCTCCACGTCGGTGTCGCCCACCTTGGCGAACCCACCCTGACCACCGAACGTCATCGTGCCCATAGCCATCGTCGAGACTCGCAGGCCAGACCGGCCCAGCTGTCGATATTCCACAACCACCATATTCCCAAGATCGGCCATGCTGGTGCAACGAATGCGCCGCACGCCCCCGGACCGGCCATGAGCCCCCCGTAACGCAGAGTCATCATCTCAGCGGGGCGGTCGTGGTACAACAAGGTGATCTTGGTGGATGGTGGCACCCAAACAGCGATCATGGGGGTCGTGGCAGCGGGGGACGTCGGGGATAGCTGCTCTTGATCACTCTGGCAGCTGTGCTGTCTGCTGTGCTCGCACAGCTCTGCCAGCCGGAGACACCTCACTTAGCTTATTGATCGTTCTGCGGCGCGGTTACCGGTTGTGGGTGGTGGGGGTGGTCCTGGTGAGCTGGGTGAGGAATTCGGTGTTGGTGTGGGTCTTGCGGAGGCCCTCGAGGAGCATGTCGATGGTCTGCTGGCTGTCCCGGCCGTCGAGGGCCCGGCGCAGCGCGCGGGTGGCCGTGAGTTCCCCGGCTGAGAGCAGCAGCTCCTCCTTGCGCGTGCTGGACTGGGTCACATCGACGGCGGGGTACACGCGTTTGTCCGCGATCTTGCGGTCCAGTCTCAGCTCGGCGTTGCTGGTTCCCTTGTATTCCTCGAAGATCAGTGTGTCGCCGAGTGAGCCGGTCTCCACCAGCGCGGTGGCGAAGATGGTCAGTGAGCCGCCGTTCTCGATGTTGCGGGCCGCGCCGAGGAACCGTTTCGGTGGCACGAGTGCGGTGGAGTCCACGCCGCCGGACAGGATCCGTCCGGACGCGGGCGCGGCTAGGTTGTAGGCGCGGCCCAGCCGGGTCAGTGAGTCCAGCAGGATCACCACGTCTCGGCCCATCTCGACCAGACGCTTGGCGCGTTCGATGGCCAGCTCGGCGAGCGCGGTGTGCTCGCGGGGTAGGCGGTCGAACGTGGCGGCGATCACCTCGCCGGGCACGGCGCGTGCCAGGTCGGTGACTTCCTCCGGGCGTTCGCCGACCAGGACGAGCATGAGGTGGCATTCCGGGTGGTTCTTGGTGATGCCGTGCGCGATCGCCTGCAGCACCGAGGTCTTGCCGGCCTTGGGTGGCGCGACGATCAAGGCCCGCTGTCCCTTGCCGACCGGCATGACGAGGTCGAGGACCCGGGTGGTCAGGGCGTGCGGTTCGGTCTCCAGCCGGATGCGCTCGTTCGGGTAGAGGGGGACCAATTCGGAGAACGTGGGTCGGGCCGCAGCGTGTCGCGGGTGTTGCCCGTTGATGGTGTCGACCTGGATGAGGAGTGCGAGCTTCTGGCCCTGGCCGGCTGGGCGGGCCCTGCCGGTGAGGGTGTCGCCGCGACGCAGCCCGTATTTGCGGACCTGCGTGAGCGGGATGTAGGCGTCGTGTGGCCCGGCCAGGTAGCCGTTGGTGCGAGCGAAGGCGCGGTCGTCCACGATGTCGAGGATCCCTGCCACGGGCAGAAGGGAACCATCGTCACGTGGCTCGTGGGCTGGACCGGTGTCGGCGTGCTGACGGGGGATGTCGTCGTCATACATATGAATGTCTTCCTGGGCTGGTTAACCGATGGGTGTGCGGCGACTGGGCCGGGACACGCCGGCTCCTGCCACGAAGGGTTCCCCTTCACACCAGGAACGGCTTCACCACGGAAGCCACGCTCGGCGGTGCGGGAGAGGGTCTAAGAACTTCTGTGGGGGCTCGTCTGCCTGCATCCACAAGAAGGAGACGCCTCCTACGCTACCTACTCAATGATCGGCGCGCAACAGCGTTCCCAGCCAGCTCAGTCACTGCGTACTCCTGGCCGCACACCTGCGACGAGCGGTGCGCCCCGCACACATGCACGGCGCTTGCGCTCTCGTCGATCCGCCAGGGTCACGCAGTGCTGAACAGCGATCTCGTTGCGCCATGAGCTAGCGTCGCACAGATGACTGACAGTAACGTTGGTGATCCCGCCGACCGGCAGAGGTCGCCGGTGCTCATCGCAGGTGCTGGAACCCCCACTGGCCTGGCCATCGCTCGGGGCCTGCGGGACACGGGAGTGCCCATTGTGGGCGCCTCACTCACCCCGACGGCGCCGACCTGCCGCTCCACGCTATGGCACAGTGTCCTGCAGGTCAGCGCACCCACCACGGAAGAATGGCTGGCGACGCTGCGGGCGGCGCACGCCCGGTACGGCCCGATGGTGCTGCTTCCGGCCGACGATACGGTGGTGCGCGTCGTCGCTGAGCACGCCGGTGAACTGGCCACGCAGTTCGACTTCGTGCTGCCCGACCTGCCAACGGTGGACCGACTGCTGGACAAGTCGGTGTTCCACGAATGGGCACTGGCCCACGACTTCCCGGTTCCCCACACCGTGATCGTCGACAGCCCTGCCCAGTTGCGCGCGACCCTGCGCGAGATGACCTTT
The DNA here is from genome assembly GCA_050700055.1 of Pseudonocardiaceae bacterium. Lineage (GTDB taxonomy): Bacteria > Actinomycetota > Actinomycetes > Mycobacteriales > Pseudonocardiaceae. Next base: position 17,193 of record JBOHGE010000038.1, on the reverse strand, counting down.
CCCGTGGTGTTCAAGCCGGTCGAGCACACGCCACAATGGCGGGCCGTCAGCAGGCACTACAAGGTCCACCGATTCGACTCCATCACCGATCTTGAACGGCTTCCGTTCGCTCCATTCGATGCCGCGGACCGCTTCGTCGTCCAGGAGTGGATCCCGGGCCGAGACAGCGACGTCTACTTCTGCCTGACCTACCGCAACCGCAACGGTGACGAGCTGGCCGCCCAAGTCGGGCGAAAGATCACCCAGTGGCGCGTCGACACCGGCAACACCGCTCTGGCCGTCACCCACCACGACGCGGAGTTGCACCAGCTGACCCGGCGACTGCTCGACACCGCCGGCCACATCGGCTTCGGCTCGCTGGAGGTTCGGCGCAGCACTCGCGATGGGCGGATGCTCATCACCGAACCGACCGTGGGCCGACCGAACCTGCAGACCGCACTCGCCGCCGCCGCCGGGATCAACCTGGTGGAGATCGCCTATCGCGACGCGCTCACGTTGCCCGCGCCACCGAGGCGACCCAGCCGAGAGGCGATCTGGATCCACGAGACCGCCTTTCCACGGTCGGTGCTCGTCGCGGCCCGCCGCCGCCGTCTCGACGGCCGCACGCTGCTTGCCGCCGTGCGGACCAGACGCACACCCACCGGCGCGTTCTACTCAGCCCGCGATCCGCTCCCACTGCTCCTCGAGACGGCCAAGGTCGCCAGCAAGATTCTCCGAGCAGCACTGATCACCGCGCGGAAATCCCGGAAACGGAGAACGCTGCCGGTATCCGGATCGCGACGGGCGGCAGGTGTGGCCGTCGCGATCGGCGTCAGGCTCTTAACCGGGCGCGCACCTTAGCGAGCACGGTTGGCAGCTGACCGGTCAGCAGCGCCAACACCAGCCCGAAGCAGGCCAGGGCCACCACGCCCATCACGAAGCCGACCGCGAGCTGTGGCAGCCGATCGTGCACCTGATACTGAACCATCCAGGACCCGAACGCCGACGCCGGCAGCATGGCTACCGTGGCCGCCCCGACGATGGTCAGCCTGCGCGGATCGAGCAGCCGCTGCGGCCGGATCGCAGTACGTATCATGAACAGCGTCATCAGGGACGCCACCAGGTCGGCCAGCAGCACCGCACCGCACAGCCCGACCAGCCGGTAGCCGTCCGCCGGCACGAGCAGGACGCCCAGCGCAACCACTGTTCGGGTCGCCATCACCACGGTGCTGGTCCGCCGCGGCCCACTGGTGTCCAACCGGGCGAACAGCGCTTGTCGTGACACCTCGTAGACCGCGTGGGCGAGCTGCGCGACCGCGAACACCGCCAGGCAGGCGGTCAGCCACCGAATGATGGTCGGCTCGTGCAGCTCGCCGTTGGTCAGTACGGACGCCACCGGCTCGGCGAAGGCGAGCAGCAGGCACAGCCCGGGCAGGCTGGCGATCACCGAGTAGGTCAGCGCCTGCCGCCAGGCCGCGCCGAAACGGCCGGCATCGCCATCCTTCGCCGCGGCGCTCATACCGGGCAGCGTCGCCACGGTGACCGCCCTGGCGCCGATCGCGGCGATCAAGAAGTACATCGACAGGGCGGCCTGGAACACGAACACCCCGCCGGGCACCGTGGCTGCGACAGCCAGCATGACGAACATGGAGAACGCGGGGAACGCCGTCACGATCAACGAACGGCGCAGCCGGTGGGTGACCTCGCGCGCGTCCGGATCCGTCCGCCAACCGCCGCGCACCCGGACCGGCAGCCCGAGCCGGTAGGCCCCGATGAGCTGGGCCGCCGCATGCACTGCGACGGACAACGTGGAGCCCACCCCGAGAACTAGCAGCATGCCGCCCGAGGCGTCCAGCACCTCCACACCGGTCCCGTGCCATAGCGCGAACACGACCACAGTGGCGATCAGGCCGAGGTTCTCCAGCGCGGGTGCCGCCGAGGCCAGCGCGAACCGACCCCTGGCCTGCTGCACCGCGGCGCCGACCGCCGCCAGCGTGTAGCAGATCACCTGCGGTGCCACGAACACCACCAGCACGATGGTCAGCTGCCAGGCCCGCCAGCGCGTGGCGTCATCCGGAATGCCGGCGGTCACCGCCAGCGCCACCAGCGGAGACGCCAGCACCACCGCACCGGCGGTGACGGACGCCCAGAACAGCAGGTAGCCGGTGACCCTGCTGAGCAGTTGACCGGATGCGGCCATTCCGCGCTCGGCCAACGAATGGACCAGCGCCGGCACCAGCACCAGCGCCAGGACCGGCCCAGCCAGCGCGGTGTAGGTGAGGTTGGGCACCGAGTTCGCGGACAGGAATGCGTTGGCGAAGAAGGTCGGCCCCAGCACGGCCCCGATGACCACCACCCGCAGTAGCCCGGTGATCCGGCTGATCATGGTCCAGGCCGCCACCGTGATCGAGCCCCGGGCGGTGCCCGAGAGCGCGTAGCCAGGGGAATCGTCGGTGAGCGACTCGCTGCGGCCACCCGCCTCGGCCGGGCTGTCGGCCTTGCGAGCTCGGTTGCTCTCGTCACCGAGACGTCCTACCGCAGTGTCGGAGGAGGGGCCAAGGCGCGCCGACCTGCCTTCGTCCATGAGGCACACGGTAACGAGCCACCGGAAACCACGACCGTACAAAAACCAACACCTGCAGTTGAAGATTTACTCAGGGCCTTCGTGAATCAGCGAGGCTAGAGTCAAGGCTAGGGGAGGCTATAGCGGCTGTCCTGGGTATGGGGGGATACCGATGTTCAGCGAGAAGGCTACTGACGTCGACCGAAGCGGCCCAGGGTATCTGGACGTGTTGCTGCCGCCGGCGCTGATCGCAGGTGCCGGGACCGCCATTGGGCTGGCCATCGCTCGGGGCCTGCGCGACACGGGAGTCCCCGTCGTCGGTGCCTCCCTCACCCCGACGGCACCGGCCTGCCGCTCACGGCTATGGCACAGCGTCCTGCGGGTCAGCGCACCGACCACGGAAGCATGGTTGGCGACGTTGCGTGCGGCGCACGCGCGGTACGGCCCGATGGTGCTTTTCCCCGCCGACGACATTGTGGTGCGCATCGTCGCCGAGCACGCCGGCGAACTGGCCACGCAGTTCGATTTCGTGCTGCCCGACCTGCCGATCGTGGATCGATTGCTGGACAAGTCGGTGTTCCACGAGTGGGCACTGGCCAACGACTTCCCGGTTCCCCACACCGCGATCGTCACCAACCCCGGCCAGTTGCGCGCGACCCTACGCGAGATGACTTTTCCCGTGGTGTTCAAGCCGGTCGAGCGGACACCACAATGGCAGGACTTCAGCAGGTGGGGCACGGCCTACCGACTCCACACCGCCGACGATTTCGAGCGGCTTCCGTTCGCTCCGTTCGATGCCGCGGACCGCTTCGTCGTCCAGGAATGGATTCCAGGACGAGACAGTGACGTCTACTTCTGTCTGACCTACCGTAACCGCAACGGGGAAGAGTTAGCCGCGCAAGTCGGGCGAAAGATCACCCAGTGGCGCGTCGACACGGGCAGTACCGCCCTTGCCGTCACTCACCAGGACGCGGAGTTGCACGAGCTGACCCGGCGGTTGCTCGACACCGCCGGCCACGTCGGCTTCGGCTCGCTGGAGGTTCGGCGCAGTACTCGCGATGGGCGGATGCTCATCACCGAGCCGACCGTGGGCCGACCGGACCTGCAGACCGCACTGGCCGCCGCCGCCGGGATCAACCTGGTGGAAATGGCGTATCGCGACGCACTGAAGCTGCCGGAGCCACCGAGGCGACCCAGCCGAGAGGCGATCTGGATTCACGAGACCGCCTTTCCGCGGTCGGTGCTCGTCGCGGCCCGCCGCCGCCGTCTCGACGGCCGCACGCTGTTTGCCGTCTTGCGGACCAGGCGCACACCCACCGGCGCGTTCTACTCAGCCCGCGATCCGCTCCCACTCGCACTGGAGACGGCCAAGGTCGCCAAAAAGATCCTCTGGGCGGCGCTTATCCTCGGGAGAAGGCCCCCTAAGCCACCCCTCATCACCCGCCGCGGCGGGCCGACCTGGTTATCTTGGCCCGCGCGGTTCTTAAGAGCCGACGGAGATGGTGACCATGATGGCCGGTCGACCCCGCTGCTGGCCCAATCCGCCATCGACCGTCTCCAGCCCGCGCCTTCCAACTCGTCATCGAAGGTGACGGAGGACAGTAGCGCGCAGGGGTGAACGGGCTAGTGCCCTGTGCCACCACGGCGGCTGAGGCGGTGGTGGCAATGCTCGGCCTGACCCCGTGTTTCTACAGATGGAGGCTGTGGGCTGAGCGCAGGGTGTCGGGGTGGTCGTCGCCCAGAACTCGGCGTTGGCGGGTGAGGGTGTCCGCGGCGAGTCGGCGGGCCGGCTCCTGCTGTCCCAGTTCCCGCAGCGAGATGGCGACGATGTAGGCGCAGCCCAGGGTGAGGCGGTGGTCGTCGCCTAGGACGCGGCGCATGCGGGCGAGGGTGTCCTTGCTGAGCTGGTTAGCCCGCTCATACTGCCCCGATTCCCACAAAGCGGAGGCAAGGCTGGAGGCCGAGCGCAGAGTCTCGGGGTGATCCTCGCCTAGGACGCGGCGCATGCGGGCGAGGGTGTCCTTGCTGAGCTGGTTAGCCCGCTCATACTGCCTCAGCTCCCACAGGTTAAGGGCAAAGATATAAGAGGAGCGCAGGGTGCGAGGATGGTTCTCGCCCAAGACTCGGTGGCAGCGGGTGAAGGTGTCCTCGGCGAGCTGGCCAGCTTGCTCATACTGCCCCAACGACCGGAGTGCGGCGCCAAGGATGGAGGCCGATTCCAGGGTGTGGAGGTCGTCGCCACCCAGGACCCGGTGACAGCGGGCAAGGGTGTCCTCGCCGAGTTCACGGGCCTGCTCATACTGCCCCAACTCCCACAAGTCGAAGGAAAGACTGCCGGCGAATTCCAGTGTGTCGGGGTGATCATCACCCCGGGTGGACCGGCACAGCTCCCACGCACGTTCCAACAGCGGCCGGGCGACGGCGAGTTCTCCCCGGGTCTGCAAGTACAACCCGGCGCGGTAGAGCAGCCAGGCCACGTCCTCCTCGACCCCAGTCAGGTGGCGGTGCGGGTCGGTGGTGACCAGCACGTGCGGGAGAAGCTCGCGCCAGGCCGGCCAAGCCGGTGGGTTGTCCCACGGCTCGTCCGGGACCGCGGCACCCAGCAGCCCGATCACCAGAGTGGGCCAGGCATGCGGTGCGGAGGGCTGAGCGCGCAGGATCGCGGCGAGCAGCCGATGCAGCGTCAGGGTGGCGGTATCGACGCGGGCCAGCCCGTGCTGACGCAGCAGCTGGATCAGCTCGGTGAACACCAAGGGATCGGCAACCGCGGTGGCGAGCGGATAAGGCAGCTGGGCAGGGTGGGTGGTGAACAGGGTCAGCGGAATCGGCTCCGGCGCCAGGTAGGCGGCCAGGGTGAGCAGCTGCAGTGCAGCAGGGGACTGGGCAGCCAGCCGCTCGAGGGCGATCTGAGTGCTAGCGGCCAGCGACGCCGGGTATGTTGCCGGGGAACCTCGGGCCAGCAGCTCCGTGGTCCGCTCGGCCAGCAGGACCAGGTAGTCGTCCACACCGGTGGCGGTCAGCTGCGCGGATGCTTGGGCCAGGGCCAGCGGCAGATCCCCCAGGGCCACCGCGATCCGCCCCGCCGCACTCTCGGTCAGCTGGGGAGCGCGGCGGCGTAGCAGTGTGATCGACTCACTCCGGTCGAACACATCCACTTCCACCGGGGTGGCCAGCTCATGCCAGCCGGGGTTACGAGAAGTGATCACCACTTGCCCACCACCCCCGGGCAGGTAGCGGGCCAGCGCTGCGGGGTCCTCGGCGTTGTCAAAGATCAGCAGCCACCGGTTCTGCTCCCGCAGCGTCCCCAGCAACCGGGCCACCGCCGCCGTGGTGGGGTCGGCGGCGGTCGCCAGATCCAGGGCGTGGGCCAGCTCGGCTAGCCGGTCGGCCACCAGCGTTGGTTGTTCCGCCGGGACCCACCACACGACGTCGTAGTCGGCCCCGTGACGGTGGGCGTACTCGATGGCCAGCGCGGTCTTGCCGATCCCGCCCATCCCGTGCAGGGCCTGCACCACCGCCGTAGCGCGCCCGTGTTCTAACGCGCACCGCAGCACGGTGAGCAGCTCATCGCGCCCGGTGAACACCTTGCTGCGGGCCGGTACGTTCCACACCCGCCCGAGCGACTTCCCGAACTGCGCCGATTCCGCGCGGCGCCCGACGAAGCTGGTCGGCTCCTCGGGAAGATCGTGGGACAGCGCATCCAGCGAGCGCAGCGGTGGAAACTCGGCGGGCAATTCAGGATGCACCATCCCGAACACATGTTCGGGACGACCCAGATCACGTAACCGATGCATCCCGAGGTCAACCAGCTCAACACCCTCAGGAAGCCGATCCGGAACGAGATCACGGGTCGTCCCCGAGAGCACCACCTGGCCACCGTGCGCCGCGGCGCGCAATCGGGCACAGCGATTCAGAGCCGGACCGAAGTAATTCCCCTCATCACGCAACTGAGCCTCAGCAGTGTGCAACGCAATGCGCACCTTCAGCGACGCACCCTCCGGCCAGCGCTCGGCGTAAAACGTGCGCTGGATATCCAGCGCCGCGGCCACCGCATCCGACGCGCGAGCAAACGCCGCCACGATGCTGTCACCCTCGCCCTGCTCCTGCGGCCGAAACCCCCCGTGTAACGCGATCGCCGCATCCAACAACTGATAATGCCGACGGATCGCCGCCGCCATCGCCTCCGAGGCGGACTCCCACAAGCGCGTCGAACCCTCCACATCAGTCAATAAAAACGTCACCGTGCCACCGGGCACATGAATGCCCGCCTGCTCGATACGACTCATCTCCACAAGGGACACTCCCCACCGAGCCCAGCCACCGCTGCGAAGCCTACCCCCGGCCGCATAACAGGGCTAACGACCCGGTGTTTGGTGGTGTTGACAGCGTTGGGCGAGTTGTCGGATTTCGGCGAGATCGGTTCAGTCGGTGAGGTGGCCGGTGATCGGTAGCTCATCTGCTTGCCGACGCCGCCAAGGAGCATTAGCAGGTCACGGTCATGTTCATCGAGAATGGTGCCTATCCCATCCCTGGCGTGCGGGTGACAAAGGACGAACTGGGCGGGTGTCCAAACTGCTAGTGTGGTGCGGGTGCGGACCTGTCAGCTCAGCTGGTTCAACAGGCCAATGGTGCGGGCGAATCGGCATACCTCGGGCGCGTAGGAGACATACGCCCTGGGAGTCGCCGCGCAGCGGTACGTCTAGTCCGCGTGGCGGTGCCGTGATCAGCGAGCTGGGCTGGCGAGGTGTCAGCTCCAGAGCTGGTCGAGCGGGCACGCCAGAATCCGGTCCTCGATGGTATAGCAATGGGGGCCCAGGTGCAGTACGGTGCCGGCGACGAACCGGTCCCCCAGCCGGTCGCGAAGCAGCCGTAACCCGCGCAGGTCGGCTGGCCGAACCTGGGTGCCAGCCTTGACCTCGACCGCAGCCACGCGCGCGTCCGATCCCTCGACGACCACGTCGACCTCGGTACCGTCGTGGGTGCGGAAGTGGCTGACCGTCAGTGGTTCGTCCTGCCAGCTGGCCTGCCGCAGGATCTCCCCGACCACGAAGGTCCCCAGCAGATGCCCGAATTCGGTGAGTAGCGCCGGGTCACGGGAGGACACCCGGTCGGTGGTCAGCCCCGAGAGGGCGCCCGCGAGGCCGGAGTCGACGAGGTGCACCTTCGGGGCCCGCCCGGCTCGTGCGCCGATCGTGCGTCCCCACGCCGGCAGCCGGTGGATGAGGAACACCGCTTCGAGTAGCTGGACGTAGTCCTCGACGACCGTGCGCTCGAGGTCGACGCGGCGGGCCAAGTCGCTGACGTTGAGCACTCCGGCGGTCTGCGCGGCTAGCCGGCGCAACAGCAGCGGTAGCACCTCACGCTGGCGCACTCGGCGGATGTCCAGCACATCACGGTCGACGACGAGCCGGACATAGTCGGCGAACCAGCGGGCCCGGCGGGGTCCGGCAGGTCGGGATAGCGCGATCGGTAGGCCGCCGGTCAGGACCCGCGCCACGTACTGGTCCCGGGTCGTCCGGGACGGAGCAGGCGCGGTCAATTCGGCTGGACGGTCGATGAGACGTTCGACGAAGGTCTCCCGGCGCCCGGTGATCTCGCCCTGGCTCAGTGGCCAGACCGGCAGCACGTGAGCCCGCCCGGTCAGCGCTTGGCCGGCCCGCGGCAGCGTGGTGTAGCTGGTCGAACCGGTGAGCACGAACCGTCCCGGTCGGAGGTCGCGGTTGAGTTCGGCCTTGACCGCGTCGAGCAGTTCGGGGGCATGTTGGAACTCGTCGACGAGCACCGGCGGCGGCGCGGAGGCGAACAGCGTGGGATCGGCGACGACTGCATCGCGGACCGCCGGCTCGTCAAGGTCGATCACCGAGGCGCCGAGCTCGCGACCCAGGTCACGCAGCAGGGTACTTTTGCCGACCGACCGTGGCCCGTGGAGCACGACTACGGCCTCGTCCTGCAGCCGTTCCCTGATAATGGGGAGTAGGCGCCGGGGAACCAGACCGGTGAGAGGCGTCGACACACCCCGCAGCATACTCGGATCGGAGCCGTTGAATTGCTCAGATTCGAGGGCTCGGGGTGCCCAGATCAGAGGCTTCGGTCGGGCTGTTCGGCGGAGGTGGCTCCGTTCAGGAGAGCAGCGCGCGGATGTCGTCAGCGTTGAGGGCGGAGCCGAAGATGTTGCCGTCGTTCATGACGCCGGCGAACAGCTCGGCCTTGCGGTTGGCCAGGGCCAGCACTTTCTCCTCGATGGTGTCCTTGGCGATGAGGCGATACACCATGACGTTGCGGGTCTGCCCGATGCGGTGGGTGCGGTCCACCGCTTGGGCCTCGGTGGCGGGGTTCCACCAGGGGTCGAGCAGGAAGCAATAGTCCGCCTCGGTCAGGTTCAGCCCAAACCCACCCGCTTTGAGGCTGATCAGGAAGACCGGAACCGTGCCGTCCTTGAACCGCCGCACGACCTCGGGCCGATTGCGGGTCGCGCCGTCGAGGTAGCTGTAGGCCACCCCGGTGCTGTCGAGCCGCTCGCGGACGTGCGCAAGGAAGCCGGTGAACTGGCTGAACACCAGTGCCCGGTGCCCACCGTCGATCACTTCGCCGAGCTGGTCGACCAGTGCGTCGATCTTGGCGCAGTCCAGCTGCCGGTGCTCGGGCTCGACGAGCCCGGGATGCAGGCTGAGCTGGCGCAGCAGGGTGAGCGAGCGCAGGATCGTGAACCGGTTGCGGTCCACGTCGTCGATCAGCCCGAGCACCTTCTGCCGCTCCCGTTGCAGGTGGCGCTGGTAGATGCGGCGGTGCCGCGGGTCGAGCTCCACCATGAGCAGTTGCTCCTGCTTCGCGGGCAGGTCGGCGGCCACCTGCCCCTTGGTCCGGCGCTTGACCAGCGGCTTGATCCGTCGTCGCAGCCGGGCCAGCAGCTCGGCGTCGCCCTGCTTCTCGATCGGCCGGGCGTAGTGGTCGCGAAACCGCGTCGGACTCGGGAACAGCCCCGGCGCGGTGATCGACAACAGCGACCACAGCTCCATCAGGTTGTTCTCCATCGGGGTACCGGTGATCGCCAGCTTGAACGGTGCCGGGCACCGCCGCGCACACTGGTAGACCTTTGACTGGTGGTTCTTCGTGAACTGGGCCTCGTCCAGGATCAGGCCGGACCACTGCGCCGCGTCGTAGGCATCGGCGTCGAGCCGGAACAGGGTGTAGGAGGTGACCACGACGTCCGCCCCGGCCACCACGTCCGGCAGGTTCTGGCCCCGGCGGGCCAGGGTGTCGGTGATCGTCACCACCGCCACGCCGGGCGCGAAACGCGCCGCCTCGGCCGCCCAGTTCGACACCACGCTGGTCGGGGCGACGATCAGAAACGGTGACATGCCGGGGTCGGCCTGCTTGGCGTGGCAGATCAGGGCCAGCGCCTGCACCGTCTTGCCCAGCCCCATGTCGTCGGCCAGGATGCCGCCGAGCCGATGCTGCCACAGAAACGCCAGCCAGCCGAACCCGTCGTGCTGGTAGGGCCGCAGCTGCGCGGTCAGCGAAGCCGGCAGCTCCGTGCCCGCGAGCCCGCCCAGCGACAGCAGGCCGGCGACCTGCTGCTGCCAGGCCCGCGCCTGGCGGTCGACCACGCCCAGGGTGGCCAGCTCCTCCCACAGGCCCGCCTGGAACCGGCTGATCCGCAGCGGACCGGCCGGAGCGTCCTGCAACGCCCGGGCCTCCTCGATCAGCGTGCGCAACGTCTGCAGCTCGGGCTTGTGCAGGGAGAAGTACGCCCCGTCGGGCAGCAGCAGGTGCGACTCGTCCGCGGCCAGCGCCGTGAACACGTCGGTGAACGGGACCTGCCTGCCCTCGACGGTGATGCGCACGCCGAGGTCGAACCAGTCGGCATCGCCGGCCACGTCGGTGGTCGACACGCCGATCCGCAGCGAGTCACTTGCCTCCCGGTAGTCCGCCGGCTGCCCACTGCGCTCGACGGCGACCCCGGGCGCGCCGGCCAGCAGCGGCAGCACCTCGGTGGTGAACCGCATCGTCATCAGCCCGGCCAGCCGCGCGCGCGGCACCAGACTCGACGCTGGACCGCCACCCTCCGATCGACCCATGGCCAGTTGACCCAGCCCGAACTGATCGAGCGACACGTCGAGCTCGTCGAGCACGGCCCGCTCCCCGGCCGGGTCCCGAAACCTGTCCTCGGCCCCGGATGGCGCAAGTGGAACCCGCACCGCCTCGTCGCCTACCTCGTAGGCCCACTCCCACTCGACGGCCAGATCGTGCCGGTCACCGTAGGACGCCCGCAGCACCAGAGTGGGCGCTGAGATCGTGGGCGGTGTGAAGGCGCCGTCTGACGACATGACCGTCGCCAGCTGGCGCAGCTGGGGATAGACGTCGTCGCGGAACCGGCCTGCCTGCCCTTCGGGTATCGGTAGGCGCTGGCCCTGCAGCACCATCCGCTGCAGTGGGGGCGCCACGGACTTGGCGAGCTTCGCCAGCCGGAATCGCCACTCGGTGGGGTTGGGATTGTCCTGCATCTGGGTCCGCGACACGTGCACGACGCCATGACCGTCGGCGCCGATGAACACGACCGGCACCTCGTCGCCGGTGGACTGCCCTGGCCCGTCGAGGCGCAGCACCGGCGCGATGACCAGCGACCCCGGCCCCGGCCCCGCAGTGACGTCCAGGCACAGCTCGGCGTGGCCGTACCGCTCGAGGGCGCCGAGCCGCTTGCGCGCGTGCACGATCTCCAGCCCGATGTCGGCGGCCTCGTCCAGGAACGACCACAGCCGCCGGCTGCCGAACGCGGCCAGGTCGATCGTCTTGTCCTCCCGGGTGCTGTAGTAGGTCGGTGCGCCGCCACGCGCCTTGTGCAGCGCGTACAGTTCCTGCAGCAGCCGCACGTGCGACGCGCGGCAGTCACCGTAGGCGTAGGGCGTCTCGATCCGGCCCCAGCTCAGCCCGCCGCCGACCCATCCAGTGTGGCCCGGCCGCACCAGCCGGGCCAGCAGCCTCGGTCCTACGTGCACCGCGGCTCTGCGCGTGGTGCTGGCCGGTGCGATGGACAGGGAGAGCTCGATGGCCAGCGGGGCGCCGTCGGCGGGCTGCTGCGCCGGCGCGAGCAGCGCACCGAGCGTCTGCTCCCAGGACGGCGCCGGTGGGCCGCCACCGGCCCGCTTGGCGGGAATCGCCGTGCCGGCGGCAGCGATCGCCACCGCGACCACGTGCTTGCAGTCGACGCCGACCGGGCACGTGCACTCACCGAACGCGAACGCCAGCTGCGCACCACCCCTCGGCTCGAGATACACCGCAGTCCGGTAGCCGGAACCGCTGCTGCCCCGCACCACCGCCCGCATCGCGTGGTCGGTACCGTCCCACTCCATGTGCAGGACCGCGCGCTGCCGCGCGTACGCTAGGCCCCTGGCGTAGGTCTGCGCATCCACGGCAGCCGAGATGCTGGCCAGGTCGACACCCTCTACCACGACGAGCTGCACGCGGCTACCTCCTCCAGGCGTGTTTCACTTCGCTGGCGGCGAGGGTAGCCGCCGGCACCGACAACACTCGACGCCGCGCCGCCGCCCGTGAGCGAGCCCACTGCTCGGCAGCGGTGAGCCTGCCATGATGGTCACATGGCGAGTCCGGCAGCAGGTCTGGCTCGGCTCCGGTCAGCCGCAGACTCAACCTGGAGCTGCTGGCCGGATGACTCCCCGGCGGCTCGACTGGCGGGCGGTGCAGCTGGACACCTACGCGGAATCGTTCACGCTGGCCGCCGAGATCGGACTTATCACCACAGAGCTCGGCGCGGCGCTGGCTCCCTCGGCGGGTACCCGCACTGTGCTGGTACACGGCTACATGGAGCTGGTACACGGCTACATGGAGATCGACTACGCGCAGGTCGCCGCCGCGATCCCGCTTGTACTGCGGGACTGCAGCGAGTACGTCCGGCAGGCCGCTCAATGGATGCGCGAGCACGCCGAGTAGCGGCGTTCTGTCCGAATCTCTTCGGGCGCGCCATGCTTGCAGGCCCCTGGCGTAGGCACGCCGAGTTCACCCCCAAGGGTGGCCGTCACCCATGATGAAGTCATCTCTTGGGCACCACCTCCGAAGGTGAGGGGCCATGACTGATACCTCAGGAGCGCCGAACCGCCCAGACTCCGCGGGAGCGTGGCTGCCGACTCGTCGTGGTTTCCTCGTCGGGGCGCTGGGCGCGACCGCGGCGCTCGCCGGCCTCGGCGCTGCAGGCGGTGGCGCGACGGCCTCCGTTGATGTGGCGCCACGAGCGGCGGCTGTCCCGCTGGCCGATCCCGCGTGGGTTGCCCGCCACGGCCTCACCGCCACCCAGTACCAGGCCGAATTCGACCAGCTGGTCCGGGAGGGCCATCGGTTGGTGGACGTCTGCGGGTACGAGGACGCCGACCAGGATAGGTACGCCGCGATCTGGGACAAGTCCGATGGGCCTGCTTGGGAGGCCCGGCACGGCCTGACCGCCGCCGGTTACCAGATCGAGCTCGGCCGGTTGGCCATAGCGGGTTACCGGCCCGTCCGGATCAGCGGTTTCGGTGTCGGTGGGCGGGCGCGCTTCGCCGCGATCTGGCACAAGATCGACGGGCCGGTCTGGGCGGCCCGGCATGGTCTGACCGCCGCCGGGTACCAGACCGCGCTTGACCTGCTGACCGTAGCCGGCTACCGGCCCGTGGAGCTCTGTGGCTACGACGGCGGTGGTCAAGCGCGCTTCGCTGCGATGTGGGAGAGGTCCGACGGGGCCGCCTGGGTGGCCCGGCACGGCCTGACCGCCGCAGACTACCAGACCGAGCTCGACCGGCTGACTACAGAGGGCTACCGGCTTGCCCGGGTCAGTGCCTACGCCATCGGCACCGACGTGCGCTACGCGGCGATCTGGACCAAGTCCGAGGGATCCCCGTGGGTGGCCCGATACGGCTTGGCGCCCGCCGCTTATCAAGCCGAGCTCGACCAGCTGACCACCAGGGGATACCGACCCGTCCAGGTCAGCGTCGGTGGTGGCGGTGGCCAGCTGCTTTTCGCGGCGATCTGGGAGAACCGCCAGTCCGCCCCGAAGCACGTGACGGACATGGCAGACGTCGTGGACGCTTTCATGCGGACCTGGAGTGTCCCCGGCGTGTCAGTGGCGATCGCCCGGGAGGGGCGGTTGGTCTACGCCCAGGGCTTCGGCCACGCCGACAAGTCCAGTGGCGCGAAGGTGACGACCACCAGTCTGTTCCGGATCGCCAGCATCTCCAAGCCGATCACCTCCGTCGCTGTCCTGAAGCTGGTCGAAGAAGGCAAGCTCACTCTCACCGACACCGTCTTCGGAAGCAGCGGGATTCTCGGCACGACGTACGGCACGCCGCCCTACCGCGCTGACCTCGACAAGATCACGGTCCAGCACCTCCTGGAGCACACGGCCGGCGGTTGGCCCAACGACGGCAACGACCCGATGTTCACCAAACCCGAGCTCGACCAGGCACAGCTCATCTCCTGGGTGCTCGACAACCGCCCCCTGGACAACGTTCCGGGCCAGAACTGGGTCTACTCCAACTTCGGGTACTGCGTGCTGGGGCGGGTCATCGAGAAGATGACCAGCAAGCCCTACGGTGAGTACGTCCAGCAGAGCGTCCTGAACCCGTGCAGGATCACCACCATGCAGCTGGCCGGCAATACCCAGGCGGACCGGCGGGCCGACGAGGTCGGGTACTACGGGCAGGGCGGCCAAGACCCGTACGGCATGCCGGTGACCCGGATGGATGCGAACGGGGGCTGGCTGGCTACCGCCACCGACCTGGTGCGCTTCGCCGTGCACGTGGACGGCTTCCCCACCAATCCCGACATCCTGAGCGCGACGTCGATCACCACGATGACCACGGCGTCCACGGCCGCGGGCGGCTCCGGATACGGCAAGGGGTGGGTCATCGACAGCGACAAGAACTGGTCTCATGTCGGGGGGCTGCCGGGAACCTCGTCCATCCTGGTGCGCCGCGCCGACGGCTTCTGCTGGGCAGCTCTCCTCAACACCCGGGATACCGGAAATAGAATTCCCGAGGCTCTCGATCAGATGCTGCGGGACATGCACGGCACAGTCGATGTCTGGCCGACGCACGACCTGTTCTGACCCTTCGGGTCCTCGGCTTCCGGCCCGCCGGCGGGCCATGACCGGTACCGTCGACTGGCGTGACCACGCAGACCGTCCGCTCGACGACCGTGACGCTCGCCGCCGGAGCCGATGTGCTCGCGGTGCTGGTGTTCGCCGCCGTGGGGCGGCGCGCGCATGCCGAGGTGGGGGCTGCGCTAGGAGTGCTGACCACTGCGGCACCGTTCCTGGTCGGGTTGCTCGTCGGGTGGCTGGTTGCCCGGGCGTGGCGCGCGCCGCTACGGCTGCCGGTCGGGGTGGCGGTGTGGGCTGGTGTCGTGGTTGTCGGCCTCGGCGTACGCGTGGTGTTCACCCATCGCTTGCCGCTGACGTTCGTGCTGGTCGTCGCCGCGAGCTTGGCACTGTTCCTGCTCGGCTGGCGGGCTGTAGCCCATCTCATCGCACGTGTGCGCGGCCGGCACGCATGACCGCCGAAACCCGTGAACGAAGTCAGCTGGTGGCGATGCGACGTTCTTCCACACACTACTCTGGATGTGATCGACTTGCGGTGGCGTAAGGCATTCCTGGTAGAGGTCAAGGAGAAGCTTGCTCAACTCGGATTGAAGAATTGCGCGGTCTGTGAATCCGAGCACCTCACGGTGCATCGGTTTCCATTCTTGGCGCCGATGGGTGATTTTCCTCCCAAGATCAGCGATCCGGATGATCCCGAGGTGATCATCGACCGCCTTGTTCGAGTTGAGTGCGGCATTTGTGGTTACGTGATGTTGTTCAATGCTGAGCGTTTCCGCGCCGGCGGTGATGAAACCCTGGTACGGGGACTGACCGAACAGGAGGAGGACGAGTTGGAGTGTCGGGATCCGCTCTAATCCGAAGTTGCTGCTCATGGACAAGCACACCCGGCCGCACTACGAGCGCAGTGCGCTGCTCACGATCGACCTCCAGCACGACTTCTTGAGCGACAGCCCGTACGGCGTCGCGGGCACGACCGAGGTACTCCCGGCCGTGCGCAGGCTGGTGGCGGCATACCGTGCCGCCGGACGACCGATCGTCCACGTTGTGCGTCTCTACCTTCCGGACGGCAGTAACGCCGACCTCGCCCGGCGCGCAATGCTTACCTCCGGTGCTTTTCTTGTGCTGCCCGGCAGCCCTGGCTCCCCACTGGCCGACGGGCTCACTCCCGACGACGCCATCGAGCTGGACCATGACCGGCTCCTCGCCGGGCAGCTACAGTGCCTCGGTCCCGGTGGGCACGTGATGTTCAAGCCGCGATGGAACGCCTTCTACGGCACCGGGCTGAACGATCAGCTACGCCGGACCGGCGTCGACACCGTCGTGGTGGCCGGCTGCAACTACCCGAACTGCCCGCGCGGCACCTCGTTCGGAGCGAGCGAGCGGGACTATCGAGCTGTCGTGGTCACCGACGCCGTCTCGCAGTGGAACGATCATGCACGCGCCGAGCTGGCCAGCCTCGGCGTGCTCGCCGCAACCATCACTGAGGTTCTGGCACAGCTCGCAGAGGCCACCGTCCCCGCTTGATCGTCGTCACGACTGGTTTGCTCCGCTGCCGGTGGTCCTCGGGGCGGTGGGGTGGTCTGTTGTCCGTATACAGCGCTAGTGGTGGAGACCGTAACGTCGGCGCCGTAGCTGCCCGGCCTAGGGACACGATCCGCGATCCTTCTGGAGAGGAGTTCAGGTGAAGGAACTCGTCGCTAGTGAGCTGGTCGAGCAGACCCAGCGTGAGTTGGTGAAGACTGCGGATGCGGTTCGCTGCCATCGCTTCCTCGAACACCTGCGGGCGCGGGATGTTCCCCTACAGCGGCTCCGTGCGCTGGCCGGTGAACAGTACGCGATCGTGTCCAGCGACCGGCGGAGCTTCGCTCAGTTGGCGACCCGCTTCCCGGCAGGGCCGGCGGGTGAGTTCTTCCTCGGCATGGCCCACAGCGAGGGCTTGGCGCTGGACAAGCTCCGGGGTCTGGCCGGCTGGCTGAGTTTGACCGACGATGATCTACGCGCGCACGAGCCGCATCCCGGTGCCCAGGCGTACCCGGCGTTCGTCGCCTGGCTCGCGCTCAACGGCTCGCGGGCCGACGTCGTGCTGGCCTTTCTCGCCAACTTGGCCGCCTGGGGTGAGAACTGCGGGCAGGTCGCGACCGCGCTGCGCGAGGTCTACGGGGCCGGCGGCGACGCGGTCGCCTTCTTCGAGTTCTTCGCCAATCCACCCGAGGACTTCGAGCCCCGCGCGTTGGCTGTTCTCGGTGAGGGACTCGCCGCAGGCGACTCACCCGTGTTGGCCCGCCGGGCGACCCGGCTCCTGCAAGCATACGAGTTGTCCTTCTGGGACGCGCTCGCGGAAGGGCTGTGACCAGCAGCCGCTACGAGTTCTCCTTCTGGGAGATGGTCGGGATGTCGGAGATCTGGCCGCGCCGGATACCTAGGAGGCTGGTGTGTTACGGGGTGCGCTGGGATGTGGCGTCGGTCGGGTGGTGTTGTGATGGGCTCGGGCGGGTTGAGCGGGACGGCTTAAGGCGGACCTGGGGTGGCTTAAGGGACTGGTGGGGTGGGCTGTCGCGGGTGGTTT
>JBOHGE010000037.1:0-59867 GCA_050700055.1 Pseudonocardiaceae bacterium | reverse complement strand
CGCCGGGTACAGCTCGGCGGCCAGATCGCCCAGCACCGCACGGTGGGCGTTGAGCCGGCGCCGGACGTCCCGCCAGCGTTGCTGGCTGTCGCGGACCGGGCCCGGCCGGTCGCTGACGTGCGCAGCGAACGCCCGCGCGTCCGCCGAGTGGTCCGGCAGGACGCCGAGCCGCTCCGCAGGGATGCCCAACGTCTCCGCAACGTGCCGCAGTTCGGTGACGTCTCGCAGAGCCTGGGTGCCCTTCTCCAGCTTCGACACCCGCGACTGCGTGGTGTTGAGGCGAACAGCCACCTCCTGCTGGGTCAGTCCCTCCCGGGTGCGGTACCAGCAGATGATCTGCCCGACATCCGAGCCATCCGGCGGCGCCGAGGCCGCGTGCGCCACCTGCAACCAGCCCATGAAGCTCCCCATCCATGCTGCCCCGAGCCCTCTCCACCGTGATCGTAGATGAGGCAGCGGCTCTCCGGTCATCGCCCGCGCCGGCGGCCTCATTCCCAGCGGCGCGGGCTGAGCTCTCCAATGGCGGGACCGGTGGTTCCGGCGTGGCGCTCGCATCCTCGGCATTTCTGGCGAACCGCGCTCGGGTTCCCTCTCCGGCGCGTTCCAGGGTGGTATCCAACGCTTGCTGTATCTCGGCGCTGGGTACGCGGTCCGGCTTCTGGTGCATGTTGCGACCGTCCTGACCGCTGTGCCCAGATGCGCGGCGAACGACTCGTCGGTCATCCGTAGCGCGGCTTGCAGCGCGCACGCGGTGCGACCCGTCCACAGCTGCACTGGCTCCATCAAAAACAGCCCCGAAAGCCGCGATGTGCACTACATGTGCACGGGAAGCGCACTCGTGATGCATCGTCGGTGCGGCGGATTCGGCCGAGCCGTGTCTCTATCTGTGCAAGACGGTACTCAATCGCGGCCAGCCGGCCCGGAACGTCGTCATCGGAACGGCTCACCTTCGCCGATATCCGGGACCCCTCAGTGCGCAGCTGGGGGTGGATGGGCAGCTCGCGCAGCGTGGCACGTTTGCCATGGACCCGTAGGCTTTCTTTGCGCGCCGACAGGCGCGCGTCGCCGACATCGAGGCCGACGCCCTCGGCGATGCGCAGTCCGGCGTAAAACGGCAGCAGCGCCAGCACCCGGTCTCGGGGTGCGGGGTGCGCATCAAACTATAAATGGCGACAGTACCGAGAGTACCGGATCGGCCTACTACGGAATGGTACCAGATCGGTACGGTTGGGATGATGCCCGTCGGAAACGACGATAGTACCGTTTCCTTGGTCACCGGCAGGTGTGGCTGCGCGGTCGAGGATTATTGACCCGCACAGCTCCTGGAGCGGACCGGCAAGTAGAACAGCTACTGGGGGGGAGTCGTGAACAAGCTGCGCCTTGACCTGGAAACCCTGTAAGTCGAACGTCTCAACGTGTCCGTGACCGGACGTAACGGCGGTGTGGCGTTACTCTGGATGGGCCACGCCTCACCCGAGTTGAGGAAATCCTGCGATGGGTCCCGATTACAACTCCTCCGAGATCTTGATGGGAACCTTCGATGGACGTTCCTTCCGCCCCTGATGACGAGGTTCGAGCCTTCGTCGTCGATGGCGTCCGCTTCACCTGCCGGATCCTGTGGAACGATGACCACCCCCAGACGGTGCCTGTGCTGTACACGCACGACGTGTTCGCGCGGATGCATTCTCGCGGACTCTCCATCCCGATGAGCGACGTCGCTACCCACATTCAGGTAAGCCTGCCGGGTGCCGGCGATGCGGACGATATTCCTTCTGACCCACCGCCCGACTTCTTTCTCCGCGCGCTGCTCCAGGTGATGGACGAGGTGCCGCTGCCGCGTGTCAATCTCGTCGGCGGGTCAGCCACAGGTCCCCTGGCCTATCAGTTCGCTCGGCAGTATCCGCAGCGGGTGCGACGGCTGGTACTGGTCGCCACCGTCGCGTCGGCGCCGGAACTGCGCCGTCTCCATGCGGGCACGGTATCCGCAGCTTGGCTGGAGGGGGGAGCGGATGACGTCACACAGGCCGCCATAGATGATGTCATGCGGCTGATGGTGGATCCCATACCCGGCAGTCCGGTGGTCGGGCGAGACGCGGTCCGAGATCGGCTGACCGCAATGTTCAGCCAGATGACGCGTGCCGAGCTCGCGCGTCTCACTCGGCGCTGGCGGGCGCTTGCCGCTCTTCCCGCCGATCCTGGCGGCACGTACGACGGTCCCGCCCTGGTCTGCACCGGTGAATTCGACGCCCTGACCCCTCCCGAGGCATGTCGCGAGTTCGCCGCCACCTTCACCCAGTCGACCTTCGCGACCATCCGGCAGGCCGATCACATGGCACATCTGGAACGAATCGACGAGTGCGCCGACCTTGTGCGCCGGTTCATCACCGATCAACCGCTCGACGGCCTGCCGTATCTCGCCTCGCTCGAACATTTCCCCGAACCCCGCCCTGCCGGCGTCTCATCGACTGCATGACGCCTCTGGCCGACGCTGTTCCGGACTCTGGCCAAGATCTCTGCGTAAGGAGCTGAGTTGACCACTGACCTCGCAAAGGCGTCGAATTCTCCGGCCCCCGACACCGCCGTCGCCATCGTCGGGACAGGGTGCCGTTTCCCCGGAGGGATACAGTCGCTCGACGATCTTTGGGTGGCGCTCGCCGGGCAACGGGATCTGGTCGGCGACGTCCCACCGGATCGCTTCGACGCCGCTCAATGGGTGACCGAGGGGAGGAAACAGCCGAGGAGATCATGCACCGCGGCCGGTGCCTTCCTGGACGACCTGCAGTCGTTCGACGCCGCCTTCTTCGAGATCTCGCCGAAGGAGGCCGCCCAGGTGGACCCGCAGCAGAGGCTGCTGCTCGAATGCGCGGTAGAGGCGTTCGACGACGCCGGGATCGATCCCGCCGGCCTGCGGGGCAGTGACGTCGCCGTCATCGCCGGCGCGTCCCTGCATGACTACGAAGCTCTCCAGGCACGCAGGGTCCAGCCCACGCCCTACTCGATGAGCGGCACGGCGATGTGCAACCTCGCCAACCGCATCTCCTATTTCTTCGATCTGCACGGGCCTTCGCACACCGTGGACACCGCCTGCTCATCGTCGCTGCTGGCGGTGCACCAGGCTTGTTCGTTGCTGCGGTCTGGTCGTAGCCCGTTGGCGCTGGCCGGCGGCGTGAACATCGTGCTTTCCCCGTATCCCTACCTGGGTTTCTCCCAGGCTTCCATGCTGTCGCCCACGGGTAGGTGCCGCCCGTTCTCTGCCCGCGCCGACGGGTACGTGCGTGCGGAGGGGGCCGCGGTGGTGCTGCTCAAGCCGTTGCGGGCGGCGGTGCGCGACGGGGATCGGGTGCTGGGCGTGATCCTGGCGAGCGAGGCCAACGCAGACGGCCGCACCATGGGCCTGACCCTGCCCAGTGCCCACACGCAGGCCGCGTTGCTCAAGCGAGTGTATGCGCAGGCCGGCGTGGCGCCGGAGGAGGTGGCGTACGTCGAGGCGCACGGCACCGGCACCCCGGTCGGAGATCCCGCCGAGTGCCGTGCCCTGGGACAGGTGCTGGGGCAGCGGCGGGGCGGGACGCCGCTGCCGATTGGGTCGGTCAAGTCCAACATGGGACATCTGGAGCCCGCCTCGGGGGTGGCGGGGCTGTGCAAGGCGATTGCCGTGCTGCGGGAGGGGCGGATTCCGGCGAACCTGCACGCCGAGCCGCTCAGCGGGGAGATCGACTTCACCGGCCTGGGTC
Source organism: Pseudonocardiaceae bacterium (assembly GCA_050700055.1). GTDB lineage: Bacteria > Actinomycetota > Actinomycetes > Mycobacteriales > Pseudonocardiaceae. The sequence goes on along the minus strand of JBOHGE010000037.1, from coordinate 56,133 downwards.
TGGAACCGGTCACCGCGCTACGGCCGTTGACCGGGGCCGGCCGTCGCGTCGTCGGCGTCAGCTCCTTCGGCTTCGGCGGCGCCAACGTCCACGTCGTGATGGCCGCGCCGCCCCCATCCGAGACGGTGATGCAGGAAACGGAGGCTGGACCGCTTGAGGCCGAGCCCAGGCGGCTTCCGGTACTGGTCTCGGCTCGTACCCGGCAGGCGCTCGATGAGGCGGCGGAGCAGTGGGCCGCGCGGCTGGAGAAGGCGGACGGGGAAGAGTTCTACGACATCTCCTACACCTCGTGCCGCCGCCGCGCCCGGCACGAGCACCGTTTGGTGGTGCTGGCCGACGGCCCGAAAGAGGCAGCCGTAGGGCTGCGGTCACTGGCCCAGCGGCAACTCTTCCCGCGCGCCGCATCGGCAGCGGCCGTGCCGCGGGGCCGGGTGGCCTTCGTGTTCAGCGGCAACGCCTCGCAGTGGGTCGGCATGGGCGGTGAGCTCCTGGCCGCCGACCCGGCCTTCGGAGCCGAGGTCCGGGCGGCGGACACGGTGTTTTCCGGCCTGCTCGGTTGGTCGGTGTGCAGGGAGCTGGCCGAGCCTGCCGATCCCGGACGGTGGGCGAGGACGGAGGTGGCCCAACCGCTGCTGTTCGTGGTGCAGGCGGGGCTGGTGGCGGCCCTGGCGGCACGGGGGGTGCGGCCGTCGGCCGTCGCCGGGCACAGCGTTGGCGAGGTGGCCGCCGCCTACTGTGCGGGAGCGCTGGACCTTGAGGCGGCGTGCCGGGTGATCGCCGAGCGTAGCCGGGCGCAGGCGCCCACAGCGGGCATGGGCCGCATGGCGGCGGTGGGGCTGAGCCCAGAACAAGCCCAGCGGTGGATCACTGAGCAGGGGTACCGTGACCGGATCTGGATCGCGGGGATCAATGCCGCGCGGGATGTGACGCTGGCCGGGCATCCGCAGGCGCTGGCAGCCTTCGGCGAGACGCTGGAGGAGCGTGGTCTGTTCTTCCGCGACCTGGGCCTGGACTACGCCTTCCACAGTCCGGCGATGGAGGCGTTGCGCGAGCCGCTCAGTTCGTCATTGTGCGGCTTGGCCTCTGCAGCCTGCCTGATCCCCCTGGTGTCCACCGTCACCGGGGATGTGATCGAGGGCGCGGCGCTGGACGCCGACTATTGGTGGCGCAACGTCCGTGAGCCGGTCCGTTTCGCCGACGCTGTCCACACGCTGCTCGGTGCGCAGGAGTGCGACGTGCTCGTGGAGATCGGCCCGCATCCGGTGCTCGTCGCCTACCTGCGCCGCATCTGCTCGCGCCGGCCGGATCCCGTGGCGATCGTATCGACCATGAGGCGCGAGGACAGCGGCGTGGACGCCGTGGACGCCGCCCACGCGCAGATGCTGGCGGCCGGCGCCCAGATCGCCTGGGACCCGGTCTTTCCCAGGCGGGGCCGGGCCGTTTTGCTTCCGGCCTATCCCTGGCAGCGCGAACGCCACTGGATCGGCACCCCGGACTGGTGGAGCGAGGCACCGGAGGACCGCCCGACCGGGCATCAGTTGCTGGGCAGGCGGCAGGTCGCTCCCACCCCCTCCTGGAGCCAGGAACTCGACGCCGGCCGGCTGGGATGGCCGGCCGATCACCACATCGGACAGAACCCCGTGCTGCCGGCCGCGGCATTCGCGGACATGGGGCTGTCGGCCGGGCGCCAGGTGTTCGACGGGCCGGTCGAGATCCTCGGGCTCTCCATCGACCGCGCCCTGGTCCTGCGTCCCGACGATGCGCAGGCACGCGTTCGCCTGCACACCACGCTGTCGCATGACGGCACGATCACCATGGCCAGCAAGGACGGCGACGTCGGCGACTGGGTCGAGCACGCCCGCGGGCGGGTCCGGCGCCTGCTGCGCGACACCCCTTCGGCGTGGGAAGTCCAACCGCAGGGGTCGCTTTGCCCGCAGGCGGCCGAACGGTTCTACCCGGCCGTCGCCCGCACCGGCCTGCGACACGGCCCCGCCTTCCAGGCATTGACGTCGCTCCGGGCCACCTCCGGCGCGGTTCTGGCCGCTTACCGCGCCCAGATCGACTACGGCGACGCCCACGTGGCTCATCCCGCAGTCCTGGACACGGCGATACAGCTGTACTACGCACTGTGGCCCGAGCTGGCGCAGGAGCAGAAGCTGTACCTGCCGGTCTCAATCGAGGCGATCCGTTGCTGGCACCCCATGCCCCGCGCTGGATTCCTGCACGCACGCGCCAGACGGGCCGACCCTTTGGAGGTGGTGTGGGACGTTTCGGTCACCAGCCAGGAGGGTGGGGTCGTCCTGGAACTCCTCGGCTGCCGGGCACGCCGCTACGACGCCGCCCGCTCTGCCGAACCCAGCCAGCTGACCGAGGCCCTGCGGGCCGCGCCCCTGCCCGGGGTGCTCCCCTCGATGGCCGCGAGCCCGCTGCCCGCTCCCGGCGACGTGCTCGCTGCCTGTACGCCCGAGCCGGCGGCCGGCCACCGCTACGCCCAGGTGCACGAACGGCTGCTGGATCTGACCGCGCACTTCACCGCGGAAGCGATCGCCGGCCTCCTACCGGGGCGAGACGTGTTCACCCTCGACGACCTGTTCACGGCCGGGGTCTCCGCGGAGCACGCCGTACTGCTGCAGACCCTGATCCGCACGGCGGCCGAGCGTGACGTCCTGGCTCTCCAAGCAGCCGGGCGATGGCGCGTGGCCACCGAGCCACAGCCCGGGGAACTGTTCCGGGAGGCGCTGCAAGACCTGCCGGAGCAGAGCACGGCCCTGCACATCTGGGGTGTCAGCGGCCGCAACCTGGCCGCGGTGCTGCGCGGCGAACAAGATGCGCGGGAACTGCTGTGCGCCATGCCGGACCAGCTGGCCGCGCGGTTCTCCGAGAGCTTCCCACTGCTGCGCTCGCACCGGCGGCTGGCCGGGCGGCTGCTGCGCGCGATGCTCGCCGGCTGGCCTGCCGACCGGCCGCTGCGGGTGCTGGAGACGGGGGCGGGCGCCGGCACGACCACCGCCTCGCTGCTTGCGCACCTGCCGCCCCGGCTCACCCGCTACACCTTCACCGACGTCACCACGGCCTGCTTCCCTCTGGCGCAGAGCCGCTTCGCCGCCCATGACTTCGTCGACTACCGCACCCTGGATCTGGACGCGGACCCCGCCGAGCAGGGCTTCACCGCCGGCTCCTATGACCTGGTCATCGCCGGTCACACGCTGAGCTCTCGCCGTGACCCGGCGGCCGCCCTGCGCCGGGTGGCAGACCTGCTGGCCGATCACGGGCACCTGCTCGTCCTGGAGTTCCACGCGCCGCTGGTGCCGCCGCTGTTCGAGGTGCTCGGTTCCCGGCCGCTGCTGGGCCGTGAGAAGTGGGCGCCGCTCCTGCACGAGTGCGGCTTCACCGCAACGGTGCAGACGGGCGACGACGCCGAACCCGCACGCGGCGCCCACTCGGTCATCCTCACCGCACGCCGGCCCCGGCCGGTGGAACCTCCTTCCGCCCCGGACGTCGAGATCACGGGACGGTGGCTGGTCGCCGACCTGGACAACGGCGGCCCCCTGGCGGCCGAGCTGAGCCACGTACTGGGGGCCGAGGCCGTACCCGCCCACGACGATCCCGCCTGCTGGGCGGCGCGCCTGTCCGAGGGGCCGCTCGGCGTCGTCCTGGTGGCCGGCGCTGCCGGGTCGGGCGGCGAACAGGCCACCGAGCAGGCGGTACGGCACCTCGCGGTGCTGCGTGCACTCGCCACAGCAGGCGAGGCGGCCACGGGCCTCACGCTGTGGATCGTCACCGAGGGCACGCCAAATCTGCCACTCGCTGCGTCTGGGACCGGGCTCTGGGGCGCCGCGCGCACGCTGGGCAACGAACACCCCCAGCTGAAGGTGCGCAGGGCCGCGCTCGCGGGACCCGCCCCGCGCGTCCTGGCTGAGCGGCTGGCGCGAGAGCTGATGTCGGAGTCGGACGAGGACGAGGTGCTGCTCACCTGCGAGGGCCGCTTCGTGACGCGGGTGCGTCCGCGCTCTGGACCGTCCGCCCAGTCCTCAGACGTGCCCTGCACGCTGACCCTGCACAGCACCGGCCTGCAGCACCAGCTGGGCTGGCAGCAGACGGGCGTGCGCGAGCCGGGCGAGGGCGAGGTCGCGGTCCGCGTCGAGGCGGCTGGGCTGAACTACCGCGATGTTCTGGTCGCCACCGGTCTCGTCCCGGCCGCCGATCCGGCCCGGCCGCTGGGGCTGGAATGCGCCGGCGTGGTCACCACCGTCGGTGCGGGCGTGCCCACCCTGGCCCCCGGCGACCGGGTGGCGGTCCTGGCGGCCGGCTGCCTCGCCTCGCACGTAACCGTCCGGGCCACCCAGGTGATCCCGATCCCCGCCGGCCTGGGCTTCGCCGAAGCGGCCACCATGCCGTCGGTCTTCCTCACCGTGCACCACAGCCTCGGCCACCTGGCCCGGCTCGCCGCCGGTGAGACGCTCCTGATCCATGGGGCGGCCGGCGGCGTAGGACTGGCGGCCCTGCAGTACGCCCGCCACATCGGCGCCCGCGTCATCGGCACCGCCGGCACCCCGGCCAAACGTGACCTGCTGCACCTGCTCGGCGTCGAACACGTACTGGACTCGCGGAGCCTGGACTTCCTCGAACAGGTCAAGGACCTCACCGGCGGCCATGGCGTCGACGTCGTGCTGAACTCGCTGGCCGGCGAGGCCCTGACCCGGGGCCTGGAACTGGTCAAGCCCCACGGCAGGTTCGTCGAGCTGGGCAAGCAGGACATACTCGCCGACCGGTCCCTGCCGCTCGGGGCCTTCGCCGCGAACCTGGCATTTTTCAGCGTGGACGTCTCCACACTCTTCACCGCCCCCTCACCGCTGACCGCCACCCACCTGACGGCGATCACCGAGGCGATACGCACCGGCCGGTACCGGCCGCTGCCCTACCGGACCTTTCCCGCCCACCAGATCAAGCAAGCGTTCGACTGCCTGCAGCACTCCCGGCACATCGGCAAGGTCGTGATCACTTTCGGTGAACCCGTCCCCCTGCCCCGTCCTGCGGATCCGCCCCTGGACCCCGAGGCCACCTACCTGATCGTGGGCGGCCTGGGTGGTTTCGGCGCGGCAACCGCCCGCCACCTGGCCGTCCACGGGGCCCGCCACCTGACCCTGATCAGCCGCCGCGGCCCAAGCACAGACGAGGCGCGCACCCTGCTCGATGAACTGCGCGGGCTCGACACGACAGTGCTGGCCCTCGCCGCCGACGCCACCGATCCGCAGGCCATGCGGGAGGTCTTCGCGCGGATCGACTCGTGCGGCCGCCGCCTGGCCGGAGTCGTGCATTCGGCCATGGTCCTCGACGACGCTCCGCTCACCGAGCTGACCGACGAACGCGTCCGGACCGTCCTGGCACCCAAGACGACCGCCGCCCACCTACTGGACCACCTGACCAGGAAGTGCCGACTGGACTTCTTCGTCGTCTACAGCTCACTCGCGGCACTGGCCGGGAACATCAGGCAGGCCGCCTACGTCGCGGCCAACCTGGAGCTCGAAGCGCTCATCCGCGACCGCCGCCGCGCCGGGCTGCCCGGGCTCGCCGTGCAGTGGGGCGCCATCGGTGACGCCGGATACGTGCACCGCGCCGGCCGGGCCGACGAAATGCGCCGCCTCGGCCTTGGCCGGCTGACCGCGCACGACGCCCTGGCCGCACTGAACCACCTGCTCGGTGACCCCGAAGCCGACATCGTCGCGGTCGGCCACATCGACGGCGATCTGCTGCGCCGGGTGCTGCCGCGCCTGGACGCGCCGCGCACCTCCACGATGCTCACGTCCTCGACACAGCGCAAGGACGACACCCGCGTCCGCCTCCGGAACACCCTGGCGACCGCGACCGCCGAGGAAGCGGCGACCATCATGCAGGACACACTGACCGGCCTGCTCGCGAAGGTTCTGCAGACCACCCCAGAACACATCGACCGATCTCGCCGCCTGGACCAACTCGGCGCGGACTCCCTGCTGACCGTGGAATTCGCCGCCGCGATCCGGCAGATCCTCGAATCCGAAGTCTCCGCAATGGAGATCCTCAGCCTGGGGACCCTGCCCGCCATCGCCCACCGCCTCCTCACCCGCCTCGGCTACGACCGCATGGCCGACAGCGACAAAATAAGATGATCACTTAAAACGAGGCCATTGCCCTCATGGGGCACCGTCCGTTCGTCGCCACCAGAAGAGGACTCACTCATCGTGACCACGCCGTGCAATCCTATTCTTTTTTCCTGCAACTGGCATGCGGGCCAGATCAACCCCATGCTCGCCATCGCCGCGGAACTGTCCCGTCGCAACGTGCCCGACCTGTGGTTCGCAGCCAATTCCAACCGCCGGGCCGACATCGAATCGGCATCCACGGGAACCCCAATCAACTTCATCCCGATCGACTTGCCCGGTTCGGACCGCACCGATGTATTGGTCCGCGCAACCATGAACGCCGCTCGGGACAGTTACATGAAGACGACCGGAATTGTAGCATTTTGTCGACTGTGTTTCAACCTGACCCGTACCGTCGGTGAGTACCAAAAAATGCTCAAGATCATCGAAACGGTGCAGCCGAGTCGCATGATCGTGGACATCCTCACCTTTCCCTCGCTCGATGCTGCCATGACCACGGGAACACCGTTCACCATCACCATCCCGTCGCTGCCCAGCTCGGCACTCCGGGTACCGAGCGACTACCCCGGCCCGATGACGGACCTGCCGAGGCGGATGAGCGTGCCCCAGGCGGCCTCGTCCCTGCTCTTCAAGATTCGCTGCTCACTGGCGGTCCTGACGCGGACCCCCGCCGTCATGTTCACCAAGAAGCGCAAGGCAATGGGCATCAAGAACCCCGGCGCAAGTCCGGCCACCTACGCCGATGCAGCAGAACTGGTCCTCATCTCCTCCATTTTCGGTCTGGAGTATGAATTTCCTGTCCCTGCTCAAGTTCACCTGATCGGCGCCTTTGTGCCCGACAACACAGCCACGGGCGAGGACTCAGAACTGTCGCAATGGCTTGACAACAACTCCTCTGTTGTCTACATGGGCTTCGGTACCCTGATGAGCTTGTCCCGCAGTCAGATCGCAGCCCTCCTCAACGCGATCGAGCGACTCGGCCCGGATCACAAATTTCTGTGGAAACTCCCAAAATTGCAACAAGAACTGCTCCCGACGCGTTCGGACCTGCCAGGGAACCTGCGGATCGAGAACTGGATCCCGTCACAACTCGACGTGCTCGCCCACCAGAACGTGCGGGTGTTCGTCACGCACGGCGGCTCCAACGGGTTCCACGAGTCGATCTACTACGGCACCCCAGTCCTGGTGATGCCCGCCTGGCTCGACTGCTATGCGATCGCCCGACGCGCCGTCGACAGCGGCGTGGGGCTGGCCATCAGACGACCTGCGTCGGTGACCGGCGAGGAGATGACCGCCACGCTCACGCGCCTGCTCACAGAGGACACCTTCCACGAACGCGCTGAGTACTGGTCGGGACTCGTGCGCGAGGCCGGCGGTGTCGCACGCGCCGCCGGTCTGATCATGAAACTGCACGCGGCGTGCCGTGGTGGAGCCCACGGCACGCCGGGTGGTCAGATCACCGGGGTTGCGGGTGCGGGTACCTCGGAGACGTGGGCGGAGACGATCCGCCAGCCTTCGGGGAAGCGGACCCAGACCTGCGTCTGGCGGCCTTCGATGGGCCGGTCCGGGTAGTCGAACAGCGTCGTCACGACGGCGGTGGAGTCGTTCACGGTGAGCATGTCGGTGTTGTGCAGCCGTCGTCCGGGCGGCACCTCGCCGTGCTGCTGTCGCCAGTGGTGGATCTCTGCGGTGCCCCGCTGGCGGTCGGCGATCCCGAACCGGAGGCTGGCGGGGCTTTCCCAGAACAGCTCGTTGAGCGTCGTGACGTCGCCGGCGACCAGGGCGGCTTCGTAGCGTTCGAACGCGGCGCGGACGTCGGCCACGACTGCCGGCTGGTTGACCGCTACCTGGTCTGCGCAGGAGGTCACCGGGTCGGTTCGGCGGTGACCTGCGGGGGTCCGGCCGGCTCGGGGATCCTCGCGGCGGCCGGCGGGTGCTCGTCGGGCAGCTCCGCGGGCGTCGGGGTGCTGCCGACGGAGAACGCCAGGCAGACGGCCGCCGCGAGCAGGTAACCGAGCGCGACGCCGGGAGCCGCCGCCCAGGTCACCTGCTCGCCGTGGATCAGGCCGATGAAACTCAGCGCCGCCCCGGCCACGCAGTACCCGGCCGCCCAGTAGTAGCGCTTGTCGATCAGGAACGCCGCGATCGCGCCGAGCACCATGCCGGCCAGGATCGCCCCGCCGCCGAGGCTCTTCAAGCCGTCGTAGACCACCCCGGCCTGGGCCAGCGTGTCGTTGCCGACCGTGGTCGCGCTGGTGCCGGCCGCGTTGAGCACGTTGTCGATCTGGCCGGTCGCCCAGGCCGCGACGTTGGGGATCACCGCCAGGACGACGGCCACCGCGTGCGCCTTGGGCACCGAGATGAACGCCTGCGCACCGATCAACAGCCCGATGTAGAGCAGGATCGGCACGATGGCCGGCAGCGGGATCAGCGCGCCGAGCAGCCCGAACAGGCCGAGGAAGCACATCAGCGCGATCACCGCGCCGGACGCCAGCGAGTACGTGGTCCGGCCACCGGCCTCCTTCCAGCCCGGGTGTCCGATATAGACGGCTGGGGGGAACGGGCTGCCCAGCGCGGCGCCGACCACCGCACCGGTGCCGTCGGCGAGCAGCACGCTGCGCAGGTTGTAGTTGTCCCCGGCGACCGCGGCGCTCTCCACGTTGGTCATGCCCTCGCAGAAGTTGTAGATGCCCAGCGGGATCGCGGTGGCCAGCAGCGGCGCCACCGCCGACAGGCCGCTGACCAGCAGGTCGATATTGAGGGTCGGCAGGCCGAGGGCGATGTCGCGAGCTGCCGTGACCACGTCCGGTGCGGACATGTAGCCGCCGATCCAGCCGATCGCGGTGCCGACCAGCAGCGCGGCCAGCCCGATCGGGATGTTGCCGGGCAGCGTGCGGCCGGTGAAGAAGCCGATCACGATGATCGCGAACACCGGCAGGGCGATCCACAACGCTTCCCACATCTGCGCGGCCGGGCGCATCGAGATGAACGCGATCGAGATACCGGCCAGCGTGCCGAGCAGCGCCGCCCGCGGGGTGAACCGGCGGATGTAGGGACCCACGAACGCGCCGAGCAACACGATCAGCCCGATGATGAAAGACCACGCCAGGCCGGCCACCCAGGCCCGGATCGGGTCCCGGGTGCTCAGATAGATCGGCAGCATGATCACGAAGGTGACGATGAACATGTGCGGCACGCTCGGGCCGTACGGCATCGCGCACACGTCGGTGCGATTCTCCCGCCGGGCCAGCCGGCGGGCCAGGTAGGTGTAGTACCCGTTGCCGATCAACAGCTGGATCCCCAGCGCGGGCAGGATGATCCCGTACACCTCGCCCTTCGGAATCTGCACGACACCAATGCACAGCGTGGTCAGCACCAGCACGTTGACCAGCACGTTGAACCCGAGGCCGAACGCCGCATTGAGGTCACCGCTGACCCACCAGGGCAGCCGCCCGGTCCCGTTCTTGGTCTGGGTGGTCATGGGGGATCAGCTCCGTTCGTCGCCGGTGGCCGCGCCGACCGCGGCCGGGCCGGGTGCACTCAGCGCGTCGAGGTAGGCCGCCGACGGGGCGACCCAGCCGAAGATGCCGCCCTGGGCGGCGATCATCGCCAGCCCGGCCTGCTGGAAGTCCGGGATATAGGAGCCGACGCAGTCGGCGAGCACCAGGCACTCGTAGCCGCGATCGTTGGCCTCCCGGACCGTGGTGTGCACGCACACCTCGGTGGTGACACCGGTGATGATCAAGCTGGTGATGCCCGCGGTCGCCAGCAGCTCGTGCAGGTCGGTGGCGTAGAACGAGCCCTTGCCCGGTTTGTCGATCACGACCTCGCCGGGTAGCGGGGCGAGCTCGTCGACGATGTCGTGGCCGTACTCGCCGCGGATCAGGATCCGGCCCTTCGGACCGACGTCGCCGATCCGGTGGGTCGGGTTGCCGCGGTTGAGCTTGGCCGGCGGGCAGTCGGTCAGGTCGCCGCGGTGGCCTTCGCGGGTGTGGATGACGGTCATCCCCGCGGCCCGGGTGGCTGCCAGTACTTTCTGTAGCGGCGGGATGACCACCTGCAGCAGGCTCACGTCGTTTCCCAGCGACTCGCCGAAACCGCCTGGCTCGACGAAGTCTCGCTGCATGTCGATGAGCAGCAGCGCGGTTCGCGCCGGGTCGAAGCCGAACGGGCCGGGATCGGCGGGCACGGTGAGCTGATCAGCCGGCATGGTGATCTTCCCTGAGGTTGGCATCACCGTGGTGCCAGACACCGTGGTGGCGGCCAGCACCGCCTCGGAGGTGGCGACGCAGCCGAAGACCCCGCCCTGCATGGTCACCATCCGCAGCGCCGCGGTGTGGTTGCCCAGCTCGGTGGCCCCGGTGCAGTCGGACAGGATCAGGCACTCGTAGCCCCGGTCGTTGGCCTCGCGCATGGTGGTGTGCACGCAGACGTCGGTGGTGATCCCGGTCAGCACGAGGTGGGTGATGCCCTTGGTGCGCAGCACCAGGTCCAGTCCGGTGGCGTAGAACGCGCCCTTGCCCGGTTTGTCGATCAGGACCTCGCCCGGCAGTGGCGCCACCTCATCGACGATCTCCCACCCCGGCTCGCCGCGGACCAGGATCCGGCCCTGCGGTCCGGGGCCGCCGATCTCGGCGCCGATCCGCGCCGAGCGCCACCGCTTGTTGGCCGGCAGGTCGGACAGGTCAGCAGCGTGGCCCTCCCTGGTGTGGATCACCAGCATGCCGGTGGCTCGGGCGTGGGCCAGCATCCGGGCTGCGCCGGGTAGGCCGGCCCGGGTGAGCTCGAGGTCGTAACCCATCCGGTCGACGTAGCCGCCGGGGCCGCAGAAGTCGACCTGCCAGTCGATGCAGATCAGCGCGGCCCGGTCAGCCGGTACGGCACCGTCGTAGGGCCACGGGTACGGATCAGCGGTGACCGGCCCGATCCGGGCGAGGCGGGTGCGGGCCATCTGGTCCTCCTACGCTTCGGCCAGCTGGGCGGCGACGGACAGCAGCAGGGAGTCGGAGAACGCGGGGCCGATCAGGGTGATGCTGGCCGGTCGCCCGTCCGCGGTCTGTTCGGTCGGCACCGTGACCGCTGCGAGATCGAGCAGGTTGACGAACTGCGTGTACCGGCCGAGCACGGTGTTGCGGTGGATCGGCTCCTCGGCGATCTCGTCCATGGTGAACGTGGTCGGCACCGTCGGCATGATCAGCAGATCGGCGCGCTGCCAGAGCTGCTCGGTCCAGTGGCGCAGCTCCTCGAGGCGATGCCAGGCCCGGAAGGTGTCCACGGCGCTGAACCGCCGGCCACTCTCGATCACCTGCCGGGTGATCGGCAGCACGTCGTCGGGATGCTCGGCGAGGAAATCCTCCAGCTCGGCCAGCCGCTCAGCAACCCATGGTCCGTGATAGAGCAGCTCGCCCGCCTCCAGCAGCGGGGCGATCGTGGTGAGCGTGGTCTCGCCTACCAGCCGGTCGGCGCGGGCCACAGCGGCGTCGAATGCCTCGCGCATCGGGATGTCGTGCTCGAAGTCGAGTCCGGTTGGCACCGCCAACCGGACTCGTGAGTGGCAAACAGTGTTATAACACTGTTTGCCACTCACGAGCCGCGACACAGTCGCGGCATCAACGACGTCGCCGGCGAAGATGCTCACGCAGTCCAGCGACCGGCAGGCCGGCACCACGCCCGCGGTGCTGACCAGGCCGCGGGTCGGCTTGCAGCCGACGATCCCGTTCATCGCGGCCGGGACGCGCCCGGAGCCGGCGGTGTCGGTGCCCAGCGCGAAGCAGACCAGCCCGGCGGCCACCGCGACGGCCGAGCCGGAGCTGGAGCCGCCGGAGATCAGGCCGCCACCGAACACGCTCTCGCAGGCGCCGTAGGGCGAGCGGGTGCCGGTCAGCCCGGTGGCGAACTGGTCCATGTTGGTCTTGCCGATCACGATGGCGCCGGCGTCGATCAGCTGCTGCACGCACTGCGCGTTGTGCGCCGGCCGGTAGCTGAACGCCGGGCAGCCCGCCGTGGTGGCCAGGCCCGCCACATCGATGTTGTCCTTCACCGCGCACGGGACGCCGAACAGGGGTAGCTCGGCGAGCCCGCGGGCCTGCCGAAGCCGCTCCAGGTCCGCGGCTCGCTGGTGCAGCTCATGGTCGGGTGGACGGGAGATCCAGACCGCGTCCGGCCCCCGGGCTGCGATCCGCTCCAGGACGAGGTCGACGATCTGCCCCGGCGCAATCTGCTCCTCGGCGTAGGCGCTGCGCAACTCATGGATCTTGATCGAGTGCGGCGGCGGGCCCATATGCGAGGGAAGTAGCAGGTTGCGCACTTTGTCGATTGTCGACCGGATGATGTCATCCAGTGGTCAGAATTGTTACGTCCATGTTTCGTGTCTGAGGCTGGCCCCTACCTGCCAGCCAGGCGCCGGCTTCAGGCGAAGAACGACCGAGCACCGTGGTCGGCGAGCGCGGTCAGGATCGCGTCGATATCGCCGGCTGCCACCGCGTCGAACAGTCGCTGGTGGCGCCGGACGCCGTCCTGCGGTGTCCCGACCTGCGCTTCGCGCCGCAGGTTGGCGGCCATGTACAGCTGCAGCTTGAGGATGACCGGCTCGTAGACCAGTAGCAGGTGACGATGGCCGGCCATGGCCACCAGCGCGATATGGAACTGCCGGTGTGCCTCGGCCTGCTCCAGGGCGGCTCCGCTGGCGGCGGCTCGCCGCATCGCCTCGAGCCGCCCGGCCAGTTCGGCGATCGCCAGCGGGTCGGGCGCCGGCGGCGCGGCCTGCACGGCGAACCGCTCGAGTACCTCGCGGAGACTGAACAGCTCGTCGACGTCGCGCGATGACAACTCGGTGACCCGGACCCCCCGTCGCGGCAGGTGCTCGACCAACCCCTGCTGGCCGAGCAGCCGAAGCGCTTCGCGCAACGGTGCCCGGCTGGTGCCGAACCGCCGGGTGAGTTGCTCCTCGATCAGCCGTTCGCCAGGCACCAGCGCGCCGCTGAGGATCTCACTGCGCAGCCGCGCCACCGCGAGCTCGACCAGACTGGCCGGTGCCAGGACGCCGTTCGCCACGAGTTCGGGCTGAGCTGGCACGGCGGTCTCCCTCGTCGCGGCGGGCACGTCGCCCGACCTCAACAGTGCCAGACAGGGTGCGCGGCATCGTCTGGTGTGCCCAGCTAGGCGCTTGGGGCGCCCGCCCGGCTGCCGCTGCTGGGGGGGTGGGCAGCCGGGCGGGGTTGCCCCGTCCGGCTGCCGCAGGGCGTCAGCCTGGTGGGGCGACTACACCGGTGACTCCAGCCTGCGAAGTCCGGTGGATCTGCAAAGGCCGGTGGGTGAAGGTGGATTCGCAGCCTGGTCCCGGTGGTGGTGGAACGCCAGCCAATCGCGCGGGATTAAACCGCGCCAGAACGGCGACGCTACGGCTCGTAGCAGGCCCAGTCACCCCGCCATCCCGGTGGCACGCACTCACCCAGCGTTGATCGTGAGCCGCATGAGGGTGAGACGGCCCAGCGGGCGCCCGTTGCTAGCGCTGGCGGCTCAGGCGCACCGATCGGCTGTTGGTCGCAGAAAGAGACCGTTCGAGTAGCAGATCCACCCTAAAGCAGCTATTGTACGCCCAAGAGAGTTAAGCTCCCCTAACTCTCTGTAATTAAATTCGAGCAGCTCACGATCATCAGGAGGTGAACATGAACCCCTGCACCGTAGCGCGCGCACCCGGCGCCTCCCCCGACGGTGTCGAGATCGGCTGAGTCCCCTCAGCTCTCCCTCCCCGGCCCGCCGACTGGTTCGTGTTGCCCTCGACGGCCGGACGGGAGCGGAACCCGTGGTTGATGTCGTCCCTGACGGAGGTCCTTGGCATGCAGGCGAGATGGCGTCCGTCGGGTTCCTGGCCACTCCCCGGGCGAGCAATGGCGTCACACATCTTCGTCGCCGCCGTCGTGCTCGCCGCGGGGGTGGCGGCAGCGGCCACGATTCACGCCGCCGGGGTCGAACTCGATCTACGGAAACTGCCCGAGTGTCTCCTGCTGGCGGCGGGATTCGTGGTCGCCCGGAGTTTGGCGATCGAGGTCGACGTCCGTCGGGACAGCGCGCGGATCGCCCCCACCGAGATCCCCTTGATCATCGGTCTGTTGTTGCTACCCGGCCCGACCGTGCTGGCGGCTTACGTCGGTGTCGTGGTCATCGCCCGGCTGATCCGCCGGGACAGTTGGCCCAAGCTGTTGTTCAACGTCTCCTATGCGACCCTCACCGTCGCGGTCACTGACTTGCTCGCCGACCTCGTCGTCGAGCCGGTATGGCCCGGGGTGCCGCAGTGGAGTGCGGTGCTGGCCGGATTCGTCGTCGCACACGCGTTCACCTGCGGCCTGACCTGGGCCTTCGTCGTCCTGCTCGACCCCGAGCGTCCCGTTGCGCGCGCCCGCCCGGTGGTGCACGGCTATGTCACCAGCCTGCTCAATGCCGGGCTCGGGCTCGCCGCCGTGGAACTGGTGCTGAGGGTGGGCTGGGGTGGCCTGTTGGTAGGTCTGCTCACGATGATCGTGGCTGCGGTGTACCGCGCTTACTACGGGCTGCTGCGCGAGCAGCGCGATCTCAGCGTGCTCAACGGTCTCAGTCTGCAGGTAGCGGTGGCCGGGCAAGGTGAGCCCAACGACCGGCCGTACCTGGACAAGGGGGGCTGGGGCGCTGCCATGGAGCTCGCCCGTGAGCAGTGCAACGCCACTCGCGTGGTGTTGCACTGGATATCCGACGAGAACGGGCCGCAGACCGTGGTCGCTGGTGAGCCACTGCCCGGTCCGCTGTCGCACTCCGACGTCGTCGCCGTGGTATCCGCCGACCGCCGGGCTGGTACCAGGCAGGTGCAGCACATGGTGGCGGCGGGCAGCTCCAACCCGGCCGTGGTCGCCGCGCTGGTGACCAGGAAAGCATCGGAGATGCTGGTAGCCCCGCTGCGGGGCGCCGAGCAGCTGCTGGGCGTCATCGAGGTGCATGATCGGCAGAGCCGGCTGCGTGGCTTCGGCAAAGCCGACGCGCGGTTGGTCGAGACGCTGGCCAGCCACCTCAGCACCGCGCTGGACAACCGCCGGCTGCTCGCCCAGCTACGGCACGACGCCTACCACGACAGTCTCACCAATTTGCGCAGCCGGCTCGGTTTCCGTGCGGCCGCAAGTGAGGCGCTGCACCGGGGCTCGACGGCGTGCGCGGTGATCGTCATCGACCTTGACCTGATGTCGCAGGTCAACGACGCCCTGGGGCATGTCTGGGGGGACCGGGTCGTCGTCGGCGCGGGGGAGCGGCTGCGCCATGCGCTGCCCGATCAGGCGCTCGCCGCCCGGCTGGAGGGGGACACTTTCGCCGCGCTGCTGGTCGATACCGGCCCGCACCAGGCGTTGCAGGTCGCCAAGCAGTTGCAGGTGGCGCTGAGCCAGCCGTACCCGGTGGACAAGCTCGCCGTGGAGTGCACCGCAGTGGTCGGGGTGGCCCTCACCGGGATCGAGCCCACCCGAGATGCCGATCTCCTGCTGCAGCGTGCCGACATGGCCCTGCGGGCAGCGCGCGGCGCCGACGAGACGGTCCGCAGCTACGTGCCCAGCATGGGCCAGCTGCTGCTGCGCCGTTTTCATCTGGTCACCCAGTTCCGGCACGCACTGGACTCCGGTCAGTTCGACGTGCACTACCAGCCCCAGCTGGCGCTGACCAGCCGCCAGGTGATCGGCGTGGAGGCGTTGGTGCGCTGGCAGCATCCGGAGTTCGGAATGCTCGACCCGCAGGAGTTCGTCAGCATCGTCGAGGCCACCGGCCTGATCGACTCGCTCACCGACTTCGTCTTGGACCGAGCGCTGTGGCAGTGCCGTAGCTGGCGCGACCGCGGGCTGTCACTGTCGGTGTCGGTCAACCTCTCAGTGCGCAACCTGGACGACACCGAGTTTCCCAGCCGGGTGGCCGGCGCCCTGCAGCGCCATCAGGTGGACCCGCAGCTGCTGATCCTGGAGCTCACCGAGTCGGCGGTGATGAGTGATCCCGAGCGCGCGCTGCCGGTGCTGCGCGGGCTGCACGGCTTGGGCGTCCGTATCTCGGTGGACGACTTCGGGACCGGGTACTCGTCGCTGGCCTACCTGCGGCGCCTGCCGGTGAGCGAGGTAAAGATCGACAAGAGCTTCGTGTTCGGGTTGGCGAGCGACCTCGGTGACCTCGCGGTGGTCCGCGCCATTGTGGAGCTCGGCCACTCGCTGGGGTTGACCGTCGTCGCGGAGGGTGTCGAGCAGGATGCCACCCGGCGCCAGCTGGCGAAGATGGGCTGTGACGTCGCGCAGGGCTTTCTGATCTCCCGCCCGCTCGCGGTGGACCGGTTCGACGCCTGGCTGGCGACCTGCACCGAGCGCGCCATCGGAGCGCATGACGAGACCGTGCTCACCCTGGTCCGGTGACCGCGGTGGCACCGGCGTTGTGTACAGTGGACGACGCCTGAGCACGCAGCCGGCTCCAATAGCTCAGACGGCTGCAATAGCTCAGACGGATCCAACAGTTCGGACGGCTTCAATAGCTCGGACGGCTCCAATAGTTCGGACGGCTCCAATAGCTCGGACGGCTCCAATAGCTCGGATGGCCCCAATAGCTCAGATGGCCCCAATAGCTCAGACGGCAGAGCGTCTCCATGGTAAGGAGAAGGTCTACGGTTCGATTCCGTATTGGGGCTCGGGAAACGGCCCTGGTTACGCTCCGGGTGCTGTCTACCAGGCGGTGTAGCTCAGTCGGAAGAGCAAGCGGCTCATAATCGCTGTGTCGCCGGTTCGAGTCCGGCCACCGCTACCACTGGCCCGATGTGCCAGGCACCACCGCAGTCGATGCCAATGTCAGCGAGAGAGAGGCACCCGTGGCCGCCACCGACGTCCGACCCAAGATCACGTTGGCGTGCGAGGAGTGCAAGCATCGCAACTACATCACCAAGAAGAACCGGCGCAACGACCCCGACCGGCTCACCATGCGCAAGTATTGCCCGAACTGCAACACCCACCGGGCCCACCGCGAGACCCGCTGAGCCACGGTCCTGGTGGTCCTGGATTCCTCCTTCGCCGGACGATCTTATCCCGCTCTGGGCACCTACCAGGTGGGACGGGAGAAGATTCGGGAGTTTGCCGAGGCCATCGGCGATGATGACGCGCTCTACCGTGATCCCGATGCCGCCCGAGCCCGCGGCTACCCCGATGTGATCGCGCCACCCACGTTCGCGACCATTCTGGCTGTGCGTGCTCAGCAGCTGCTGATCAGTGACCCCGATCTGGGCTTGGACTACAGCCGGGTGGTGCACGGCGACCAGTCGTTCACCCATCATCGGCCGATCCGGGCCGGCGACGAGCTGACCACCACGGTGCATATCGACGGCGTCCGCACCATGGGGGGCAACGATCTGCTCACGGTGCGTTGCGAGATCACTGATGGCGCGGGTCACCCGGTGACCACGGCTCGGGCCATGCTGGTCGTGCGAGCACCGAGCCGGGAGCCGGACCAGTGACTCTGCGTCATTGCTCGGCGGATCGCTGCTCCCAGGTCGCCGAGGGTGACGAGCTACCCGGGCTGCGGGTCCGCGTCACCCGCGCCGGGCTGGTCCGCTATGCCGGCGCCTCCGGCGACTTCAACCCGATCCACTGGAACGAGCGGATCGCTCGGGAGGTCGGGCTGCCCGACGTCATCGCGCACGGGATGCTCACCATGGCGTTGGCCGGCCGTCTGGTGACGGCTTGGCTCGGTGACCCGGGTGCTCTCGTGACGTGGGGGGTGCGCTTCGCTCGACCGGTCGTGGTGCCCGACGATGACGAGGGCGCGCTGGTGGAGATCTCCGGCACAGTCGCACAGTGCCACCCCAACGGCACCGCCTTGATCAACATCACCGCCCGCACCCCCACCCACGCCGTCCTCAGCAAAGCCACCGCCACCATCACCCTTCCCCCCTGCTCGCATTCAGCAGGCTCAGCGGGGTAAACAGCACCCGAATAACCCCGCTGAGCCCGCTGAATGCGAGCAGAGCCTCGGTTGATACGCTGGGGAGGCGTATGGGGGGCATAAAGGGGTGTAGCTCAACTGGTAGAGCAGCGGTCTCCAAAACCGCAGGTTGCAGGTTCAAGTCCTGTCGCCCCTGCATCGACCCAACCGGGACTTATCCGGCCGAGCGGAGGATCAGCAGCGTGAGCGACGATCGCCCACCCGAGATGGAGGAGCGTCCCGACGCGGCACAGTCGGCTGCTGCGGCACGCCGGGCCAACCGGCCAGCCGGAGCGCAGCGGTCCGGAGTCGTCGGTAAGGACGAGCCGACCAGGGCTCGGGGCGCTACCGAGACCAAGGCGTCCTTGCTTGCCCGGTTGTCCCGGTTTCTCCGCGAGGTCGTCGCCGAGCTGCGCAAGGTCATCTGGCCGAGCCGGCGGGAACTGGTGGTCTACACCGCGGTCGTGCTGGTCTTCGTCAGCTTCATGGTGGCGTTCGTGGCGCTGCTGGACCTGGGGTTGGGTCGGGCGATGTTGAGCGTTTTCGGCTGACAGATCAGCACCGGCGCGACATGACGGCACGAGAGGAAGCGAGACCGACTGTGACCTCCCCCGAAGGTGGGTCGGAGCTGACGGCGCTGTTCGACGCGCAGCCTGATGAGCCGCCCGAGGCAGTTGCGCCCGCTGACGGCGTCAGTGCGGACGCCGAGGAAGCCGAGCTCACCGATGAGCCGGCGCAGGAGGAGGTAACGGCCGCCGAGCCGGACCAGCCCGCTGATCCCGTCGAGGAACTCCGGTCCGCACTGGCCACCGCTCCCGGTCAGTGGTACGTGGTGCACTCCTATGCCGGCTACGAGAACAAGGTCAAGGCGAACCTGGAGACCCGGGTGCAGACGCTGGATGTCGAGGACTTCATCTTCCAGGTCGAAGTGCCCACCGAAGAGGTCACCGAGATCAAGAACGGGCAGCGCAAGCAGGTGCAGCGCAAGGTGCTGCCCGGGTACATCCTGGTCCGGATGGACCTCAACGACGCCTCGTGGAGCGCGGTGCGCAACACCCCGGGCGTCACCGGGTTCGTCGGCGCCACGTCGCGGCCCTCGCCGCTGACCCTCAACGACGTGCTGAAGTTCCTTGCCCCCCGGGTCGAGCAGCCGAAGGTTGCTGCCGGCTCAGGTAAGCAGACCGGGCTCGCCGGCGTGGCCAGGTCCACGATCGAGGTCGACTTCGAGGTGGGTGAGTCGGTCACCGTGATGGACGGTCCGTTCGCCACATTGCCGGCGACGATCAACGAGGTCAACCCGGATGCCCAGAAGATCAAGGTGCTGGTGTCGATCTTCGGTCGGGAGACTCCGGTCGAGCTCTCGTTCAGCCAGGTCGCCAAGATCTGACCGGTTGATGCCCGGCGTTGCGACGATGCCGGAGCCAGGGACGATTTCCAGAACAGTCCGAGGAAGGAACCATGCCCCCCAAGAGGAGAAGGAAGCTCACGGCCACCGTGAAGCTCGCATTAGAGGCCGGCACCGCTAATCCGGCCTCGGTCGGGCAGTCACTGGGTCCGCACGGCCTCAACATCATGGAGTTCTGCAAGGCATACAACGCCGCGACGCAGAACAACCGTGGCGAGGTCGTCCCCGCCGTGATCTCGGTTTACGAGGACCGCTCGTTCGACTTCGTGCTCAAGACCCCACCGGCCGCCGTGTTGCTGCTCAAGGCCGCCGGGGTCGCCAAGGGCTCGGCGGAGCCGCATAAGACCAAGGTCGCCAAGGTCGGTCGTGATCAGCTACGGGCTATCGCCGAACGCAAACGGGAAGATCTCAACGCAAACGACATCGACGCTGCTATTAAGATCATTGCTGGAACAGCCCGGTCGATGGGCATCACCGTGGTGGACTAGCCACAACGGTACTTGTGGGAGGGCCAAGCGCTGGTCCGTACCACGACTGATCCTTACGAAGGGCAGTAGACATGAAGCGCAGCAAGGCATACCGCCAGGTCGTCGAGAAGGTCGATCGCAATCAGCTCTACAGCCCGCTGGAGGCTGCGGCTTTGGCCAAGGAGACGTCTACGACCAAGATGGATGCCACCGTCGAGGTTGCCATCCGGCTGGGTGTTGACCCCCGCAAGGCCGATCAGATGGTTCGCGGCACGGTAAGCCTGCCGCACGGCACTGGCAAGACCGTCCGCGTGATCGTTTTCGCCAGTGGTGACCGGGCCGTTGAGGCGGTGGCCGCCGGCGCTGACGCGGTGGGCTCCGAAGACCTCATCGAGCGCATTCAGGGCGGTTGGCTGGACTTCGACGCTGCCATCGCGGCACCGGATCAGATGGCCAAGGTCGGTCGGATAGCCAGGATTCTCGGGCCTCGCGGTCTGATGCCGAACCCCAAGACCGGCACCGTCACGCCCGACGTCGCCAAGGCGATCACCGACATCAAGGGCGGTAAGATCAACTTTCGGGTGGACAAGCAGTCGAATCTGCACCTGATCATCGGTAAGGTGTCCTTCGACACCAGCAAATTGGTGGAGAACTACGCCGTGGCGCTCGACGAGGTGCTGCGGGCCAAGCCGTCCGCGGCCAAGGGCCGGTACCTGAGAAAAGTCGTCTTCTCGACCACAATGGGTCCTGGCATCCCAGTCGACCCCAACCGTACCCGCAACCTCTTGGCCGACGACCCCATCTGACGTTCTGGATCGCGGTCTGGTGGCGGGGGGTTGAAGGGTATGGCGTAGGGTTCGTGTTGTTCTACCGAAGACCGCTGGTCTCTGTGCCGTCGGCACGGACGAAGGTCCCGCGAATGCGGGCGGCCCGCGCAGGAGGACGTGGTTGTCCCGTCACGTTGCGCTGTCGTGCGCTGTGTGACTACGCCCCCGCGCCTGCTGCGCTGGGGCGTTCGTCGTCTCCGGGGCCGTACACCACACAGATCATCGATATCGATGCTAAGGAGGCGATCCATGGCCAGACCGGACAAGGTTGACGCCGTCGCTGAGATCGCGGACCGGTTCCGCAACGCCACCGCGGCTGTCGTGACCGAGTACCGCGGCCTCTCCATGACGCAACTGACCAGCTTGCGGCGCTCCCTCGGCGAGCGGACCACCTACCGGGTCGCGAAGAACAGCCTGGTCTCGCGGGCGGCGCGAGATGCCGGAGTGCAGGGTCTTGACGCCCTGTTCGTCGGCCCGACCGCGATCGCGTTCGTCCAGGGTGAGCCGGTGGACGCGGCGAAGGCGCTGCGTGACTTCGCCAAGGAGCACACCGCGCTGGTGATCAAGGGCGGCTATCTGGACGGCCGGCCGCTGAGCGTCGCGGAGGTCAACCAGATCGCGGACCTGGAGTCTCGCGAGGTGCTGCTGGCCAAGCTGGCCGGCGCGATGAAGGGCAACCTCTCCAAGGCTGCCAGGCTGTTCGCTGAGCCGGCTTCCCAGGTCGCCCGGTTGGCGGCTGCCCTGCACGACAAGCGGCAAGAACAGCAGCCGGTGGGCGACAACGCGGAGAACTGATCGGCCCGGACAGGGTCCGCTCGAAAACGGTAAGACGACAGACAGAAGGAGAACCGCCATCATGGCGAAGCTGAGCACCGACGAGCTGCTCGATGTGTTCAAGGACATGACGCTGCTTGAGCTGAGCGAATTCGTGAAGAAGTTCGAGGACACCTTTGATGTCACCGCCGCGGCTCCGATCGCGGTGGCGGCGGGTCCGGTCGGGGGGGCCGCCGATGCCCCGGCCGCTGAGGAGAAGGACGAGTTCAATGTCGTCCTCGAGGCCATCGGCGAGAAGAAGATCCAGGTCATCAAGGTGGTCCGGGAGGTCGTTGCCGGGCTGGGCCTCAAAGAGGCCAAAGACCTGGTCGAGAGCGCCCCCAAGCCGATCCTGGAAGCCGTCCCCAAGGACCAGGCCGAGGCAGCCAAGACCAAGCTCGAGGAAGCCGGAGCCAAGGTCAGCCTGACCTGATCTCGCGTTGGGCGGGCGCAGTGTGGCTACTCGGCCTGCCGAGACCCCGCCGCGCCCGCGCAACGGCGGGGTAGATGCTGGTGGAGCCAATGGATGAGGTCGGTCAGCACCTCGTCGCGCTCGGGTTCGTTGAACAGCTCGTGGTAGAGGCCCCGGTAGCGACGCAGAGTCTTGTCTGTGCAGGACACCCGGTCATGCACGATCGCGGAACCGGCCGGGTCGCAGATGAGGTCGTCGGTGCCGTGCAGGATCAGCAGTGGGATGGCCAACTGCGGCAGCCGAGCGGGCAGATCCGCCATGGTCGTCAGTATCTCTGCCCCGGTCCGGGCTTTGATCCGGCCGTGATATACCAGCGGGTCCTCCCGGTAGGCGCGGATCACCTCGGGATCGCGGCTGATCTTCTGATCCGCGTCGAGTGCCGCGATCTGCAGATCGGGCAGCAGCGCCGAGAGCATCCGGGCCAGGCGCCTTTGCAGTCCGGAGCCGGTCGTCACCTGCACGGCTGGTGCGGACAGCACCAGCCCGTCGAGCCCGACGTCACGCTCGAGGGCGTACTGCAGCGCGATCAGCCCACCGAGCGAGTGACCGACCATGAACACCGGCAATCCGGGGTGGCGTTCGATAGCGAATTGCACGAAGCCGCCCAGATCGGCCACGATCAACGTCATCCGCTCGATGTTCGCCCTTCGCCCATCGGATCGACCGTGCCCGCGGTGGTCGGCGGCGTAGCCGGCGAAGCCGCTCATGGCCAGCCGGTTGCCGACATGGCCATAGCGCCCGGAATGCTCGCCGAACCCGTGCACGATCACGATGACCGCACTGGCCTGGTTCGGTGGGAGCCATGCCTGCCAGTAGATCGACCGTCCGGGTGCGATCCTTCGGCGTCCTTCGGTGTGGCGGTTGCTCACCACATACCTCCTCAGGCCAAAGCTGTGCCTGCAGACCCTAAGGTGTATCCACCGCCATCTCACTACCCTGGACGACCATGACCAGCACTGCTGCCATCCGGACGTTCCTGGGCGGGCCGTTGCGGGTGGTCACCTTGGTGGTCGCGGCGCTCGCCGTGGTCGCCTTCGCTGCTGCCGCTTGGTTCGGCGTCTCCTGGTTCCGCGCCGCCCATGACACGTCTCTCACTCGCGGGATGGCCCGAGACGCGGTGCTCCAGGACGCCCGGCAGGCCATGGTCAATCTCAACACGATCGACTACCGGCGGGTGCAGGACGGGCTCACGCTCTGGGAGCAGTCCGCCGCCGGGTCACTGCTCGATGAGGTGCGGACCAATCGGGACAGCTACCTGCGGGCCATCACCGACTCTAGAACGACCACCACCGCGCGGATCACCGACGGCGCGGTCGCAGCTCTGGACGAGGGTGGTGGCACCGCGCAGGTGCTGGTCGGGGTCTATGTGACGTCCCAATTCGAGGACGGTGCCGCGAACTGTGTGCGTAGGCGCATCCAACTCGACATGCGCCGCGACGGCGAGTCCTGGAAGGTGGGCAAGTTGGTGCCGATCGGTGACACCAACCAGATGCCCGGGGCGTGCCCCGCGATCACGCCTACGTCGTCGAAGTAGCGAAGGGGACCCGGAGATCGCATGACCATCCCGACCCGGCCACAATCCGGTGCACCTACCGAGCAGCTGGCCCTACCGCCCCGGCGGCTGACCGGGGTGGCGACCCTGGTGGGGTTGGTTGCCGCGCTGGTGATCGCCCTGGGTTCGGCGGCATGGTTTCGCGGCGAGGCCAATCAGCTGCTGGGGTCCGCTGCGGCGAGTAATACTGCGTTGCTGGATGCCGGCGCCACCGATCAGATCTGCGCGCAGGTGCGCGATGCCGTGCAGCGCGTCTTCTCCTACGACTTCGCCCGGCTGGACGACGACGAGCGATCCGCCGCAGCTGTCATCACCGGCCCGTTGGCCCAGGAGTACGGCCAGGAGTTCGCCGTGGTGCGCCGGCTGGCACCCGAGCAGCGGGCCGTGGTTGTGGCGAAGGTGCCCGCGCTGGCGGTCAAGATGCTCGACGGTGACCGGGCGATCGTGGTGGTATTCCTGGAGCGCCAGGCCACCGGCGGTCCACCGCCTCCCACTCTGCTGGGGCTCACCGTCACCGCGCAGCGGGTGGATGGCAGCTGGAAGGTCGCGAACGTGGAGCCGTTCTGAATTGTCGTGCGGGCAGCCGGCCCAGGAGCCGATCGGCCGAACCGATCAAGCTTTTCGCCGTTGATCGTGCATATCCGACCACTGATCGGACGATGTGCTCTTGACGGACGGCGTCGCGCAGGTCACTCTAGGAGCACGCTCGCACTGGTTTGCCCCGGTGCTGGACAGTCGCCGTCCTAGCGGCTAGACTGCCTCTTTGCGCTGCCCTCTCCTTGTTCCCCTGTGTTTGAGAGCCCCCCTGACGGGTCTCATCAGGTCGGGGGTCGCTCGGCCTGCATGAAGGGCAGCAGCAGGAAAGACGCCACCCTCGACACGGTACTACCCCCGTCGTGCTACCCAGCAGTACTGCAAGCATCGCCACAACTGCATCAACACAGTGCAGAGAGCCGTGGTCGGAGTAGACCACCGATTCCTGCGCCTGGCAGCGCTAGTGTTCGGAAGGACGCATCTTGGCAGTCTCCCGCCCGACCAAGTCCTCAGCTGCGAGCAACTCCGTACCTCGCCTTCCGGGAGCGCCATCCCGGCCGTCGTTCGCGAAGATCCGCGAACCGCTCGAGGTACCTGACCTCCTGGATCTCCAGCTCCAATCGTTCGAATGGCTGGTTGGTGCCGACGAGTGGTTCCAGCGGCGCATCGAGGCCGGTGATGACGAGCCCATCGGTGGCCTCGCGGAGGTACTCGAGGAGATCTCCCCCATTGAGGACTTCTCCGGCTCGATGGCCCTGTCCTTCTCCGACCCTCGCTTCGACGAGGTCAAGGCATCCGTGGAGGAGTGCAAGGACAAGGACATGACTTATGCGGCGCCCTTGTTCGTCACGGCCGAGTTCACCAACAACAACACCGGCGAGATCAAGTCGCAGACGGTGTTCATGGGTGATTTCCCCATGATGACCAGCAAGGGCACCTTCATCATCAACGGGACCGAGCGGGTCGTGGTGTCCCAGCTCGTTCGCTCTCCCGGGGTGTACTTCGACCACGCGGTGGACAAGACCACCGACAAGGACGTGTACAGCGTCAAGATCATTCCCAGCCGTGGCGCCTGGCTGGAGTTCGACGTGGACAAGCGCGACACGGTGGGCGTGCGGATCGACCGCAAGCGCCGCCAGCCGGTGACCGTGCTGCTCAAGGCGCTGGGTTGGACGACCGAGCAGATCGCCGCTCGGTTCGCGCACTCCGAGACGCTGCTCGCCACCCTGGAGAAGGATCACACCGGCGGCCCCGACGAGGCGTTGCTGGACATCTACCGCAAGCTGCGCCCGGGTGAGCCGCCAACCAAGGAGAGCGCTCAGGCACTGCTGGAGAACCTCTTCTTCAAGGTCAAGCGCTACGACCTGGCCAAGGTCGGTCGCTACAAGGTCAACAAGAAGCTGGGCCTGGCGCTGCCGCACCGCAACGGGGTGCTCACCGAGGACGACATCGTCACCACCATCGACTACCTGGTCCGGCTGCACGCGGGCGAGACGACGATGCCGGCCGCCAACGGTGACCCGGACGCAACTGTACCGGTGGAGACCGACGACATCGACCACTTCGGCAACCGCCGGCTGCGCACCGTGGGCGAGCTGATCCAGAACCAGATCCGGGTCGGTCTGTCTCGCATGGAGCGGGTTGTCCGGGAGCGGATGACGACTCAGGACGTCGAGGCCATCACGCCGCAGACGCTGATCAACATCCGTCCCGTGGTGGCGGCGATCAAGGAGTTCTTCGGTACCTCCCAGCTGTCCCAGTTCATGGACCAGACCAATCCGCTGGCCGGGTTGACCCACAAGCGGCGGCTGTCCGCGCTGGGGCCGGGTGGGTTGTCCCGGGAGCGGGCCGGGTTCGAGGTCCGGGACGTGCACCATTCGCACTACGGCCGGATGTGCCCGATCGAGACCCCGGAAGGTCCGAACATCGGGCTCATCGGCTCGCTGTCCTCCTACGCCCGGGTCAACCCGTTCGGTTTCATCGAGACGCCCTACCGCAAGGTCGTCGACGGCGGCGTCACCGGGCAGATCGACTACCTGACCGCCGACGAGGAGGGCAGGTACGTCATCGCGCAGGCCAACGCGGTGCTGGCTGAGGACGGCACTTTCGCCGAGGAGCGCGTGCTGGTCCGGCGCAAGGGTGGCGACGTCGACTACATCGATCCGTTCGGCGTGGACTACATGGACGTCTCGCCGCGGCAGATGGTGTCGGTGGCCACCGCGATGATCCCGTTCGTCGAGCACGACGACGCCAACCGAGCCCTGATGGGTGCCAACATGCAGCGCCAGGCGGTGCCGCTGCTGCGCAGCGAGGCGCCGCTGGTGGGAACCGGTATGGAGCTGCGGGCCGCGGTGGATGCCGGCGACGTCGTGGTGGCGGACAAGCCTGGTGTGGTCGAGGAGCTGTGCGCCGACTACGTCACGGTGATGGCTGACGACGGCAGCCGGCAGACCTACCGGATGCACAAGTTTCACCGGTCCAACCAGGGCACCTGCACCAACCAGCGACCGATCGTGGCCGAGGGTGACCGGGTGGAGGTCGGCCAGGTGGTCGCCGATGGGCCGTGCACCGACGAAGGTGAGATGGCCCTGGGCAAGAACCTGCTCGTGGCGATCATGCCGTGGGAGGGGCACAACTACGAGGACGCGATCATCCTCAGCCAGCGCCTGGTGCAGGACGATGTGCTCACCTCGATCCACATCGACGAGCACGAGATCGATGCCCGGGACACCAAGCTCGGTGCCGAGGAGATCACCCGGGATATTCCGAACGTCTCCGAGGAAGTGCTGGCGGATCTGGATGAAAGAGGCATCATCCGGATCGGCGCCGAGGTCCAAGCCGGCGACATCCTGGTCGGTAAGGTGACGCCGAAGGGTGAGACCGAGCTGACCCCCGAGGAGCGGCTGCTCCGCGCCATCTTCGGTGAGAAGGCGCGCGAGGTTCGGGACACCAGCCTCAAGGTGCCGCACGGCGAGACCGGCAAGGTGATCGGCATCCGGGTGTTCTCCCGGGAGGATGACGACGAGCTGTCGCCTGGGGTCAACGAGCTGGTCCGGGTCTACGTCGCACAGAAGCGCAAGATCCAGGATGGGGACAAGCTGGCCGGCCGGCACGGCAACAAGGGCGTCATCGGCAAGATCCTCCCGGTGGAGGACATGCCGTTCCTGCCCGACGGGACGCCGGTGGACATCATCCTCAACACCCACGGTGTGCCGCGCCGGATGAACATCGGGCAGATCCTGGAGACCCACCTCGGCTGGATCGCCAAGAGCGGGTGGCAGATCGACGGTGATCCGGACTGGGCCACCCGGCTGCCCGAGGAGCTCTACGTGGCTGATCCCGGCACCCTGGTCGCCACGCCGGTGTTCGACGGCGCGAAGGAGGAGGAGATCACCGGGCTGCTCTCCTCGACCCGGGCCAATCGGGACGGCGATCAGATGGTCGGGCCCGACGGCAAGGCGCAGATGTACGACGGTCGCACCGGTGAGCCCTACCCCTACCCGATCGCGGTCGGCTACATGTACATCATCAAACTGCTGCACCTGGTCGACGACAAGATCCACGCTCGGTCGACCGGCCCCTACTCGATGATCACGCAGCAGCCGCTGGGCGGGAAGGCCCAGTTCGGCGGTCAGCGCTTCGGTGAGATGGAGTGCTGGGCGATGCAGGCATACGGGGCGGCGTACACCTTGCAGGAGCTGTTGACGATCAAGTCCGACGATGTGCTCGGTCGGGTGAAGGTGTATGAGGCCATCGTCAAGGGCGAGAACATCCCCGAGCCCGGAATCCCTGAGTCGTTCAAGGTGTTGCTCAAAGAGCTGCAGTCGCTGTGCCTCAACGTCGAGGTGCTCTCCAGCGATGGCGCGGCGATCGAGATGCGCGACTCCGACGACGAGGACCTGGAGCGGGCTGCTGCCAATCTCGGCATCAACCTCAACCGGCCCGAAGCGCCGTCGGTGGACGACGTCGTGCAGTAACGGCTTCGCCGAAGATCGCGTGCGGCACGGGGGTGGTCCTCCCGCCCACCCCCGTGCCGCACGCACATCCAAGTCTCGTCAACACTAATTTCATCGACACAGATTTTTATCGACACGGATTAACCACAGGGTTGTAATCAACGCAGGGAGAAGGAACCAGACGTGCTTGACGTCAACTTCTTCGACGAGCTCCGCATCGGCCTCGCGACCGCAGAAGACATCCGCCAGTGGTCCTTCGGCGAGGTCAAGAAGCCGGAGACCATCAACTATCGCACCCTCAAACCGGAAAAGGACGGGCTCTTCTGCGAGAAGATCTTCGGTCCGACCCGGGACTGGGAATGTTATTGTGGTAAGTACAAGCGCGTTCGTTTCAAGGGAATCATCTGCGAGCGCTGTGGCGTCGAGGTGACCCGCGCCAAGGTGCGTCGGGAGCGGATGGGCCACATCGAGCTGGCTGCGCCGGTGACCCACATCTGGTACTTCAAGGGCGTCCCGAGCCGGCTGGGTTACCTGCTCGATCTGGCTCCCAAGGATCTAGAGAAAATCATCTACTTCGCCGCTTATGCCATTACGGCGGTGAACGCCGAGGAACGGCACAACGATCTGCCCACCCTGGAAAGTGAGATCGGCGTCCAGCGCAAGCGACTCGAGGATCGGCGCGACGCCGACATCGAGGCACGCGCGCAGAAGCTCGAGGCCGACCTTGCCGAGCTGGAGACCGAGGGCGCCAAGAGCGACGTGCGACGCAAGGTAAAAGAGGGCGGCGAGCGCGAGATGCGCCAGCTGCGAGACCGCGCCCAGCGTGAGATCGATCGGCTCGGCGAGATCTGGGACACCTTCACCAAGCTCGATGTCGGCCAGCTCATTGTGGACGAACTGCTCTACCGCGAGCTCTACGACCGTTACGGCGACTACTTCACCGGCGCCATGGGTGCCGAGGCGATCCAGAAATTGATGGAGAGCTTCGACATCGACGCCGAGTCAGAGAACCTGCGCGAGACCATCCGCAGCGGCAAAGGCCAGAAAAAGCTTCGTGCGCTCAAGCGCTTGAAGGTGGTGGCGGCCTTCCAGATCACCCGCAACAACCCGATGGGCATGGTGCTGGACTGCGTCCCGGTGATCCCGCCGGACCTGCGGCCCATGGTGCAGCTCGACGGTGGCCGCTTTGCCACCTCCGACCTCAACGACCTCTACCGCCGGGTGATCAACCGGAACAACCGGCTCAAGCGGCTCATCGACCTGGGCGCGCCGGAGATCATCGTCAACAACGAGAAGCGGATGTTGCAGGAGGCCGTCGACGCCCTGTTCGACAACGGTCGCCGCGGTCGCCCGGTGACCGGCCCGGGAAACCGTCCGCTGAAGTCGCTGTCGGACCTGCTCAAGGGCAAGCAGGGCCGGTTCCGGCAGAACCTGCTCGGCAAGCGGGTGGACTACTCCGGCCGCTCGGTCATCGTGGTCGGTCCGCAGCTCAAGCTGCACCAGTGCGGTTTGCCCAAGCAGATGGCGCTGGAGCTGTTCAAGCCGTTCGTGATGAAGCGCTTGGTGGATCTCAACCACGCGCAGAACATCAAGTCCGCCAAGCGGATGGTGGAGCGGCAGCGGTCGCAGGTGTGGGATGTGCTCGAGGAGGTCATCACCGAGCACCCGGTGCTGCTGAACCGGGCGCCGACCCTGCACCGGCTGGGTATCCAGGCTTTCGAGCCCCAGCTGGTCGAGGGCAAGGCGATCCAGCTGCACCCCTTGGTCTGCGAGGCGTTCAACGCCGACTTCGATGGTGACCAGATGGCGGTGCACCTGCCGCTGTCGGCCGAGGCCCAGGCCGAGGCCCGGATCCTGATGTTGTCCAGCAACAACATCCTGTCCCCGGCCTCGGGCCGTCCGCTGGCGATGCCCCGGCTGGACATGGTCACCGGGCTGTACCACCTCACCAAGCTCCGCGCCGGTGACACGGGTGAGGGGCGCTCGTTCTCGTCACCTGCCGAGGCGTTGATGGCGCTGGACCGCGGCACCATCGGGTTGCAGGCCAAGGTCCGGGTCCGGCTACGCAACGTGGTACCGCCGGTGGACGAGCAGGCGCGCCTGCAGGAGACCAAGGGGTGGAAGCCGGGCGAGCCGTGGATCGCGGACACCACCGTGGGCCGAGTGGTGTTCAATGAGCTGCTGCCTGAGGACTACCCGTTCGTCAACGACGTCCTGCCCAAGAAGCGGCAGGCGGCGATCGTCAACGACCTCGCCGAGCGCTACTCGATGGTCGCCGTGGCCCAGACTCTGGACCGGCTCAAAGACGCCGGTTTCCACTGGGCCACCCGCTCCGGAGTGACCCTGGCCAGCGTCGACGTGGTGGTGCCCGCTGCCAAGCAGCAGATCCTGGACCAGTACGAGACCAGGGCCGATCAGGTGGAGAAGCGCTACCAGCGGGGTGTGCTGTCTCGCGAGGAGCGCAACGGCGAGTTGGTGAAGATCTGGACCCAGGCTACTGATGAGGTCGCCAAGGCGATGGAGGCCAACTTCCCCGAGGACAACCCGGTCTTCACGATCGTGTCTTCCGGGGCGGCCGGGAACATGACGCAGGTCCGGTCCCTGGCCGGGATGCGTGGCCTGGTCTCCAACCCCAAGGGCGAGTACATCCCGCGGCCGATCAAGCACAACTTCCGCGAGGGTCTGAGCGTGCTGGAGTACTTCATCGCCACGCACGGCGCACGTAAGGGCCTGGCCGACACGGCATTGCGGACGGCGGACTCCGGGTACCTGACTCGGCGTCTGGTGGACGTCTCGCAGGATGTCATCGTGCGGGAGAACAACTGCGGTACCGAACGCGGGATCCAGATGCCGGTCGCCGAGGCCGGGCCGGACGGTGCCCTGATCCGGCATCGTTACGCGCAGACCAGCCTGTATGCCCGGTGCAGCGCAGAAGACGTGCTGGACGACTCCGGCTCGGTGCTCTTGACACGGGGCGCGGACCTGGGTGATGTCGCGATCGAGATGTTGCTGTCGTCCGGTGTCCGGCGGGTCAAAGTGCGCTCGGTGCTGACCTGCGAGGCGGCCAACGGGGTGTGTGCGGTGTGCTACGGCCGCTCGATGGCCACCGGCAAGCTGGTCGACGTCGGTGAGGCGGTCGGCATCGTGGCTGCGCAGTCCATCGGTGAGCCCGGTACGCAGTTGACCATGCGTACCTTCCACCAGGGTGGGATCGCCGGTGAGGACATCACCACGGGTCTGCCCAGAGTGACGGAGTTGTTCGAGGCTCGGGTGCCCAAGGGGATGGCGCCGATCGCCGATGCCGACGGTCGAGTGCGCATCGAGGACGGCGACAAGTTCTGGAAGATCACCATCGTGCCGGACGACGGCAGCGAGGAGATCGTCTACGACAAGCTGTCCAAGCGGCAGCGGCTTGCGGTGATCACTGTCGACGGCACCGAGCGCTCGGTGGCCGACGACGACCACGTCACCGTCGGGCAGAAGCTGCTCGAGGGCGTGGTGGACCCGCACGAGGTGCTCCGGGTGATGGGGCCACGGGAGGTACAGCTGCACTTGGTCCGCGAGGTCCAGCAGGTGTACCGGTCGCAGGGTGTGGACATCCACGACAAACACATCGAGGTCATCGTTCGGCAGATGCTGCGTCGAGTGACGATCATCGACTCGGGTGCTACCGAGTTCTTGCCCGGCGGCCTGGCCGAGCGTGGCGAGTTCGAGTCGGAGAACCGCCGGGTGGTCGCCGAGGGTGCTGAGCCGGCCTCGGGCCGTCCGGTCCTGATGGGCATCACCAAGGCGTCGTTGGCCACCGAGTCGTGGCTGTCGGCGGCGTCGTTCCAGGAAACGACCAAGATTCTGACCGATGCGGCGATTCAGGGCAAGAGCGACAAATTGCTCGGGCTCAAGGAAAATGTGATCATCGGCAAGCTGATCCCGGCCGGCACGGGGATCAACCGGTACCGCAACATCGAGGTGCAGCCGACCGAGGAGGCCCGGGCCGCGGCGTACGCGATCCCGTCCTACGACGACGGCTACTACTCGCCCGACGTGTTCGGCACCGGGACCGGGGCAGCCGTCCCCCTGGACGACTACGACTTCGGCCGCGACTACCGCTGACCCCCGCAGGTTGGTGGCTCTTCAAGGACCACCAACCCACGTTCGCGGGGTCTCTAACGGCAGCCAACCCCCGCCGGCTGAGCCGGCGGGGGTTGGCTGCCGTTAGGAGCCGCTCCCTGGGGGGTTGGTGGTCCTTGAAGAGCCACCAACCCCCCAGTCGGCGAGTACCGCGGCGGTGTCGGCACCGGGATGGGGTGGTGGTGTGGGTCGATCCGGTGCGGTGCGCGAGAACCGTGGTGCAGGAGCTGCCTGTGCCACGCCGTCGAGCTCGATGATCGTGTCGCGGGCGGCGATATGCGGGTGCGCGGCCACTTCGGCGAACGACAGCACCGGTGTCACGCAGGCATCGGTTCCGTCGAACACGGCCACCCACTCGTCGCGGTCGCGACTGGCGAACACCTCGGTGAATTGTTCGCGCAACACCGGCCAGCCGGCTGGGTCCAGCTGCTCGGGCAGGTCGCGGTCGTGCAGCCCCAGACCTTGTAGCAGGGCCGCGTAGAACGGGGGCTCCAACGCCCCCACGGCGACGTAGCGGCCGTCGGCGCAGGCGTAGGTGTCGTAGCACGGGGCACCTGAGTCGAGCAGGTTACGGCCCCGCTCGTCGCTCCATGACCCGGCTGCCCGCAACGACCAGAACATCTGGGCGAGCACGCTGACCCCGTCGAGCATGGCGGCATCGATGACCTGACCGACCCCGGACCGTTCTCGCTCCCACAGCGCGGCCAGCACTCCGACCACCAGGAACATCGAGCCACCGCCGAAGTCCCCGACGAGGTTCAGCGGCGGCACCGGCTTACCCCCGGCGTTGCCGACCGCATGCAGCACACCGGTCAGCGCGAGGTAGTTGATGTCGTGCCCGGCGCGGCCGGCCAGCGGCCCGTGCTGACCCCATCCGGTCATCCGCGCGTACACCAAGCGCGGATTGCGGGCGTGACAGTCAGCCGGACCGATGCCCAGCCGCTCGGTGACGCCGGCTCGCAGACCCTCGATCAGCACGTCGCCGCGTTCCACCAGCCGCAGCAGGGTCTCCCGATCGGCGGGGTCCTTGAGATCCAGCGCCACCGAGCGCCGGCCGCGCAGCAGCTGGTCGCTGCTGGCTGGGGCGAGCTGCAGGCCACCCGGGGGGCGTTCTACCCGGACCACGTCTGCACCCAGATCGGCCAGCACCATCGCCGCATGCGGGCCAGGTCCGATCCCAGCCAGCTCGATCACCCGCAGTCCGGCCAGCGGTCCCGGCATCCCGCCCTCCTCAGCAGCCCGAGACGTATGGTTACTGAAGAGTAGATAACGCCAGGTGTCACGTCGAGTCCGGCTATCTCGGCGCGATCCGCATCACGTTGGAGGGGGCGTTTTGACCCTCGGTGAATGCTGCCGGTATCCTGATGACTATGCCCGACGCCGGTCGGGCCGCTCCGCGTGCCTGTTGGCGGTGCACCACTGGTGGTGCGGTTCCGGTTACTCGGAACTCCATCACCAGTGCGGTGAGGGTGCCGCCCTGCCCCAGTCGGGACCGATCATCCCGATCGGCTGGGTCCAACAGCGACACGCCCGACCTCGGGATACGGAGTGACCGGCCGTGCAACGGCGACCGGGCAGTAGCAGACGGCACCAGATGACCCAGTACCAGACGACAGAGCACCCCAGATGGCAGAGCGCTACTGCCAGAAGATGAAGAAAGCTGGTCCATGCCTACCATCCAGCAGCTGGTCCGTAAGGGCCGCGAGGACAAGGTCGCGAAGACCAAGACTGCGGCATTGAAGGGGAGTCCGCAGCGGCGCGGAGTGTGTACCCGCGTCTACACGACGACCCCGAAGAAGCCGAACTCGGCGCTGCGCAAGGTGGCCCGGGTCCGGCTCACCAGTCAGGTCGAGGTGACGGCCTACATCCCGGGTGAGGGCCACAACCTTCAGGAGCACTCCATCGTCTTGGTGCGCGGTGGACGAGTGAAGGACCTGCCCGGCGTCCGGTACAAGATCATCCGTGGATCGCTGGACACCCAGGGCGTCAAGGGTCGCAAGCAGGCCCGTAGCCGCTATGGCGCGAAGAAGGAGAAGAGCTGATGCCTCGCAAGGGTCCACCCCCAAAGCGGCCGCTGATCTCCGATCCGGTCTACGGCTCACCGCTGGTTACCCAGCTGGTCAACAAAGTCCTCGTGGAGGGCAAGCGCTCGGTGGCCGAGAAGATCGTGTACCAAGCGCTGGAGGGTTGCCGGGACAAGACCGGAACCGACCCGGTGGTCACCCTCAAGCGTGCGCTGGACAACGTCAAGCCGGCCATCGAGGTGAAGAGTCGCCGCGTCGGTGGTGCCACCTATCAGGTCCCGGTCGAGGTGCGTGCGGTGCGATCCACCACGCTCGCGCTCCGCTGGCTGATCACCTTCTCCCGCCAGCGGCGCGAGAAGACCATGGTCGACCGGCTGATGAATGAGCTGCTGGACGCCAGCAACGGCCTCGGGGCGAGCGTGAAGCGCCGCGAGGACACTCACAAGATGGCCGAGTCGAACAAGGCATTCGCGCACTACCGATGGTGATGAACCACCATGAACCGCACTATCGAGCCAACCGCTCACTTTCGAGACAGCTAGGGATGAACTCTTGTGGCACGTGAGGTGCTGACCGACCTCGCCAGGGTCCGCAACATCGGGATCATGGCGCACATCGACGCGGGCAAGACCACCACCACCGAGCGGGTCCTGTTCTACACCGGGATCAACTACAAGATCGGTGAGGTGCACGACGGCGCCGCGACGATGGACTGGATGGAGGAGGAGCAGAAGCGCGGCATCACCATCACGTCGGCTGCCACCACCACCTTCTGGAATGAACATCAGATAAACATCATCGACACTCCCGGCCATGTCGACTTCACTGTCGAGGTGGAGCGCTCACTGCGGGTGCTCGATGGGGCCGTCGCGGTGTTCGATGGCAAAGAAGGTGTGGAGCCCCAGTCCGAGACGGTGTGGCGGCAAGCTGACAAGTACGACGTCCCACGTATCTGTTTCGTCAACAAGATGGACAAGCTGGGCGCGGATTTCTACTTCACCGTGCGCACCATCCGTGAGCGCCTCGGCGCTACCCCGCTGGTCATCCAGCTGCCGATCGGCTCGGAGTCCGACTTTCAGGGTGTCGTGGACCTGGTCGAGATGCGGGCGCTGACCTGGCGCGGAGAGGTCGGCAAGGGCGAGGACTACGCCGTCGAGGAGATCCCGGCGGGCCTGGTCGAGATCGCGACCGAGTACCGGGAGAAGCTGCTCGAGGCCGTCGCCGAGACCGATGACGAGCTCATGGAGTGCTACCTCGGCGGCCAAGAGCTCAGTACCGAGCAGATCAAGGCGGGCATCCGCAGGCTGACTGTGCACAGCCAGGCATATCCGGTGCTGTGCGGCTCGGCGTTCAAGAACAAAGGCGTGCAGCCGATGCTGGACGCAGTGATCGACTACTTGCCTTCGCCGTTGGACGTGCCACCGGTGGAGGGCCTGTTGCCCGACGGCAGGTCAGCCGTCCGGAGCCCCTCGACCGAGGAACCCTTCTCCGCGCTGGCCTTCAAGATCGCCGCGCACTCGTTCTTCGGGAAGCTGACCTACGTCCGGGTCTACTCCGGCCGGATCGCCGCGGGCTCGCAGGTGATCAACTCGACCAAGGAGCGCAAGGAGCGCATCGGCAAGCTCTTCCAGATGCACTCCAACAAGGAGAACCCGGTTGACGAGGCCCGGGCCGGTCACATCTACGCGATGATCGGCCTGAAGGAGACGACCACCGGCGACACCCTGTGCGACCCGCAGGCGCCGGTCATTCTGGAGTCGATGACCTTCCCGGAACCGGTCATCCAGGTCGCCATCGAGCCCAAGACCAAGAGCGACCAGGAGAAGCTGGGCACCGCGATCCAGAAGCTGGCCGAGGAAGACCCCACCTTCCAGGTCAAGCAAGACGACGAGACCGGTCAGACGATCATCGCGGGGATGGGCGAGCTGCACCTCGAGGTGCTGGTGAACCGGATGCGCAGCGACTTCAAGGTCGAGGCGAACATCGGTAAGCCGCAGGTGGCTTACCGCGAGACGATCCGCAGGACCGTCGACAAGCTCGAGTACACCCACCGCAAGCAGACGGGTGGCTCGGGTCAGTTCGCCCGCGTGATCATCAAGCTGGAGCCGCTGCAGAGCACCGACGGCGCGCTCTACGAGTTCGACAACAAGGTCACCGGCGGGCGGATCCCCAAGGAGTACATCCCCTCGGTGGACGCCGGCGCGCAGGACGCCATGCAGTACGGCGTGCTCGCAGGTTATCCGCTGGTCGGGGTCAAGGTCACCCTGGTGGATGGGGCATACCACGAGGTGGACTCCTCCGAGATGGCCTTCAAGATCGCTGGATCGATGGCGTTCAAGGAGGCGGCGCGCAAGGCCGGTCCGGTGATCCTGGAGCCGATGATGGCGGTCGAGGTGACCACGCCCGAGGACTACATGGGCGATGTCATCGGTGATCTGAATTCTCGGCGGGGTCAGATCCAACAGATGGAGGAGCGCAGCGGCTCCCGCATCATCAAAGCGTTGGTGCCGCTGTCGGAGATGTTCGGATACGTCGGTGACCTGCGGTCGAGAACTCAGGGTCGAGCGAACTACACCATGCAGTTCGACTCCTATGCCGAGGTCCCGTCCAACGTGTCCAAGGAGATCATCGCTAAGGCGACGGGCGAGTGATGACGTGATGCTCTTCGGCTGCGGCTAATCGCAGCAGCGGGCACCGAAGACCCCTCCGGAAGTCCGCCCCGATCACCCTGACAGCATGCCGCCACAACCAGGACCGCCAGGTCCGGCGGATCACCAGAACGAGTCCAGGAGGACGAGACCAGTGGCGAAGGCGAAGTTCCAGCGGACCAAGCCGCACGTCAACATCGGGACCATCGGTCACATCGACCACGGCAAGACCACGCTGACCGCAGCGATCACCAAGGTCCTGCACGACAAGTTCCCGGACGTGAATGAGGCATCGGCGTTCGACATGATCGACAAAGCCCCCGAGGAGAAGCAGCGGGGCATCACGATCTCGATCGCGCACGTCGAGTACCAGACCGAGAAGCGGCACTATGCCCACGTCGACTGCCCGGGGCATGCGGACTACATCAAGAACATGATCACCGGTGCGGCCCAGATGGACGGCGCTATTCTGGTGGTGGCTGCGACTGATGGCCCGATGCCGCAGACCCGTGAGCATGTGCTGCTGGCTCGCCAGGTCGGTGTGCCATATATCGTCGTCGCGCTGAACAAGGCCGACATGGTCGACGACGAGGAGATCATGGAACTCGTCGAGCTCGAGGTCCGCGAGCTGCTGTCCAATCAGGATTATCCCGGTGACGATCTGCCGATCGTCCGGGTATCAGCGCTCAAGGCACTCGAAGGTGACGCCGAGTGGGGCAAGAAGCTCTTGGAGCTGATGGACGCCGTAGACGAGAACATCCAGGAGCCGGTGCGGGAGACCGAGAAGCCGTTCCTGTTGCCGATCGAGGATGTCTTCACCATCACCGGCCGCGGCACCGTGGTCACCGGTCGGATCGAGCGCGGCATCGTCAACGTGAACGAGCAGGTGGAGATCATCGGTATCAGGGACAAAGCGATGACGACCACCGTCACCGGTGTCGAGATGTTCCGCAAGTTGCTCGACCAGGGCCGCGCCGGTGACAACGTGGGTCTGCTGATTCGTGGTATCAAGCGCGAGGAGGTGGAACG
This sequence comes from Pseudonocardiaceae bacterium, assembly GCA_050700055.1. Lineage (GTDB taxonomy): Bacteria > Actinomycetota > Actinomycetes > Mycobacteriales > Pseudonocardiaceae. Next base: position 18,180 of record JBOHGE010000037.1, on the reverse strand, counting down.
CGGCCAGGTAGTCATCAAGCCAGGCACCAACACCCCCCACACCGAGTTCGAGGCGCAGGTCTACATCCTGTCCAAGGACGAGGGCGGTCGGCACACGCCGTTCTTCAACAACTACCGCCCGCAGTTTTACTTCCGCACCACCGACGTGACCGGTGTGGTGACGCTTCCCGAGGGTACCGAGATGGTCATGCCGGGTGACAACACCGAGATGACGGTGAAGCTCATCCAGCCGATCGCAATGGATGAGAACCTGAAGTTCGCGATCCGCGAGGGCGGTCGCACCGTCGGCGCCGGTCGCGTTACCAAGATCATCAAGTAGGGCCGGGCCCGCCGATACGACACCGCATCGGCGGGCTCTCCCGGTGGATAAGTCGTGAGTGGCGTTCAGTGCTATAACACTGTTACGCACTCACGAGGGTGGGGGACCCCCGATTTGGTGGGCGATTCGGCATCGCTTACTATGGAGCGGTTGCTCGGTGGGATCTGCCCGCTCGGTGAGTGTGACGAGCTGCCGGTCCGGTGATGTCGACTGATTCCCAGCCAGGCGGTGTCCGGACAGCCTTCTGCGGATGGACGGCGTGGCACCCGTCTGTCCACCGAGCGCGACACGCCCGACCGCGGGGACCGGACAGATTCCAGATCAGTACCACGAGACCAGCGGCACGAAACTGACAGGACGGCAAGCCACCATGGCGGGACAGAAGATCCGCATCCGGCTCAAGGCCTACGACCACGAGGCGATCGATGCCTCGGCGCGCAAGATCGTTGAGACCGTGACGCGCACCGGCGCCCGGGTCGTCGGACCAGTGCCGCTGCCGACCGAGAAGAATGTGTATTGCGTTATCCGCTCACCGCACAAGTACAAGGACTCGCGAGAGCACTTCGAGATGCGCACCCACAAACGGCTGATCGACATCCTCGACCCGACGCCCAAGACGGTCGATGCGTTGATGCGCATCGACCTGCCGGCCAGCGTCGACGTCAACATTCAGTAGTAAGGCCGGAAGATGACAGCGACTGATTCGGAGCAGCAGCACGGTAGAACCGTGCGGGGAATACTGGGCACCAAGCTCGGGATGACCCAGGTCTTCGACGAGAACAATCGGATCGTCCCGGTAACCGTGGTGCAGGCCGGGCCCTGCGTGGTGACCCGGATCCGCACCCCGGAGAAGGACGGTTATCCCGCGGTGCAGCTGGCCTTCGGTGCGGTGGATCCGCGCAGGGTCAACAAGCCGGTAGCCGGGCATTTCGCTGCGGCCGGTGTCACGCCGCGGCGTCACCTGGTCGAGCTGCGCACCGCCGACGCCGACGACTACCAGGTCGGCCAGGAGGTCACGGCCGAGGTGTTCAGCGCCGGGTCCGTGGTGGATGTGGTCGGCACCAGCAAGGGCAAAGGCACCGCAGGTGTGATGAAGCGGCACGGTTTCAGCGGTCTCGGGGCCAGCCACGGTACCCAGCGCAAGCATCGCTCGCCGGGCTCGATCGGTGGCTGCGCCACCCCGAGCCGGGTGTTCAAGGGCACCCGGATGGCCGGCCGGATGGGCAATGTGCGGGTGACCACGCAGAACCTCACCGTGCATGGCGTCGAGGTGGAGTCCGGACTACTGCTGATCAAGGGTGCGCTGCCCGGCCCGAAGGGTGGTCTGGTGCTGGTCAAGACTGCTGCGAAGGGTGGTGCACAGCAGTGAGCACAGTCGACATCCGGTCTCCTGAGGGAGCTGTCGCGGGTACCGCGGAGTTGCCCGACGAGATCTTCGACGTGCCGGCGAACATCCCGTTGATGCACCAGGTCGTGGTCGGCCAGCTGGCGGCGGCGCGGCAGGGCACGCACAGCACCAAGACCCGGGGTGAGGTCAGCGGTGGGGGCACCAAGCCCTACCGGCAGAAAGGCACCGGGCGGGCCCGCCAGGGCTCGATCCGGGCTCCCCAGTTCACCGGCGGTGGCATCGCGCATGGTCCCCACTCCCGGGACTACAGCCAGCGAACCCCGAAGAAGATGAAGGCCGCTGCGCTGCGCGGTGCCCTGTCGGACCGGGCTCGCGAGGGCCGGGTGCACGTGGTCTCCGGGCTGGTCGCCGGTGATGTCCCGTCGACCAGGACGGCTCGTCAGGTCCTTGCCGGACTGTTCGCCCACTGCCCGCAGGCCCATCTGCTGGTGGTGCTCAGCCGCACCGACGAGGTGGCCCGCCGCAGTGTGCGCAACCTCCCCTCGGTGCATGTGCTGTCTCCCGACCAGCTCAACACCTACGACGTGCTGGTCAATGACGAGGTCGTGTTCACCGTCGATGCGTTGCAGGCATTTCTGGCCGGCTCAGCGCATCGGCGCCATGCTGCCGGTGACCAGCCGACCGCGGTGCAGGAGGCAGCACGATGATCCCCGACCCACGTGACGTAATCCTCAAGCCGGTCATCTCAGAGAAAAGCTACGGGCTGCTGGAGAAGAGCAAGTACACCTTCGTCGTCGCGCCGGATGCCAACAAAACTGAGATCAAGATCGCCGTCGAGAAGATCTTCGGTGTGCAGGTGGTCAGCGTCAACACCCTCAACCGTCCGGGCAAGCGTAAGCGCACCAAGTTCGGCTACGGCAAGCGTAAAGACACCAAGCGGGCGATTGTGACGCTTTCCGCGGAGAGCAAGTCGATCGAGATGTTCGGCGGACCGGCCGCTTGAGCGGTCACCAAAGGAACTGGGCTACCACATGGGCATCCGTAAGTACAAGCCGACGACCTCGGGTCGTCGCGGCTCCAGCGTCGCCGACTTCGCTGAGATCACCCGGGACCATCCGGAGAAGTCGCTGGTGCGTCCTTTGCACGGCAAGGGCGGTCGCAACGTCCACGGCCGGATCACCACCCGCCACCAAGGCGGTGGGCACAAGCGCGCTTACCGCTTGATCGACTTCCGGCGAGCGGACAAGGACGGTGTGCCGGCCAAAGTGGCGCACATCGAGTACGACCCCAACCGCACGGCGCGGATCGCACTGCTGCACTACGCCGACGGGGAGAAGCGATACATCATCGCCCCGGAGAAACTGCGGCAAGGCGACATGGTGGAGAACGGGCCGAAAGCCGACATCAAGCCGGGTAACAACCTGCCGCTGCGCAACATTCCGGTCGGCACCGTGGTGCACGCGATCGAGCTGCGTCCCGGTGGTGGCGCGAAGATCGCCCGTTCGGCCGGGGCGCGGGTCCAGCTGGTGGCCAAGGACGGACCTTACGGTCAGCTGCGGATGCCGTCCGGCGAGATCCGCAATGTCGATGTCCGATGCCGGGCCACGGTGGGGGAGGTGGGTAACTCTGAACAGGGCAACATCAACTGGGGTAAGGCCGGCCGGATGCGCTGGAAGGGAAAGCGCCCCACGGTCCGGGGTGTGGTGATGAACCCCGTAGACCACCCGCATGGTGGTGGTGAGGGTAAGACCTCCGGTGGGCGTCATCCGGTGAACCCGGCAGGCAAGCCCGAAGGTCGGACCCGGCGCCGGCAGCCGAGTGACAAGCTGATCGTCCGCCGCCGTCGCACCGGCAAGAAGCGCTGAGCAGGAGGGAGGAACAATGCCACGCAGCCTGAAAAAAGGCCCGTTCATCGACGACCACCTGCTCAAGAAGGTCGATGCGCAGAACGAGGCCGGCACCAAACAGGTCATCCGAACCTGGTCGCGTCGTTCGACGATCATTCCCGATATGATTGGCCACACCATCGCGGTACACGATGGTCGCAAGCACGTTCCGGTATTCGTCACCGAAACAATGGTCGGCCACAAGCTCGGTGAGTTCGCCCCGACCCGCACCTTCCGGGGTCACGTCAAGGATGACCGGCGGGCCCGGCGCCGCTAGAGCGGTTCAGCAACGATGAATCAGAGAGACGAAGAGGTAGCAGCGCATGGACGCCCGTAACCAAGCCGGCGCGACGGCCGCGCAAGAGCCGTCCCGCGCCGTGGCGCGGGCTCGTTATGTCCACCTGACACCGATGAAGGCTCGTCGCGTGGTCGATCTCATCCGGGGTCGCAGCGCGCGTGAGGCGCTTGCGGTGTTGGAGTTCGCACCGCAGGCCGCTTCTGGTCCGGTGTCGAAGGTCCTGGCCAGTGCAATGGCCAACGCCCAGAACAATCTCGGGATGGACGCCGAGGCGCTGGTGGTGACCCGAGCATTCGTCGACGAGGGGCCGACGCTGAAGCGGTTTCGCCCCCGGGCACAGGGCCGGGCCTACCGGATTCGCAAGCGCACCAGCCACATCACGGTTGAGGTCGAGGCGGTAGCGCAGCGGCGCGGTGTGCCAGCCGGCTCCACTCGGGCCCGGCGGGGCGGTACCGGCACCAAGGCCAGCTCCACTCAGACAAGGAGTGCCCGCTAGTGGGTCAGAAGATCAACCCGCATGGCTTCCGGCTCGGCATCTCGACCGACTGGAAGTCCCGCTGGTATGCCGACAAACAGTATGCGGAATACGTCAAGGAAGATGTGGCGATCCGCCGGCTGCTGGCCAAGGGCATGGAGCGGGCGGGTATCGCCAAGGTCGAGATCGAGCGCACGCGCGACCGGGTACGGGTCGACATCCACACCGCCAGGCCGGGCATTGTGATCGGCCGGCGTGGTGCCGAAGCCGACCGGATCCGCGGTGAGCTGGAGAAGCTGTCCGGCAAGCAGGTGCAGCTGAACATCCTCGAGGTCAAGAACCCAGAGTCCGAGGCGCAGCTGGTGGCCCAGGCGGTGGCCGAGCAGTTGTCCAACCGGGTCGCCTTCCGGCGGGCGATGCGTAAGGCCATCCAGTCGGCGATGCGTTCACCCCAGGTCAAAGGCATCCGGGTGCAATGCTCAGGCCGCTTGGGTGGTGCTGAGATGTCTCGTTCGGAGTTCTACCGTGAGGGCCGGGTGCCGTTGCATACGCTGCGGGCCGATATCGACTACGGACTGTTCGAGGCCCGTACCACCTTCGGTCGGATCGGCGTGAAGGTCTGGATCTACAAGGGTGACGTGGTCGCCGGTCGGCGTGAGCGCGATGTAGAGAGCCCAGCGAACGCCGCTGCCAGAGCGCCCCGGCGGGAGCGCCCGGCCCGGCGTCGTTCCGGTGCTGCCGGGACCACGGGTACCTCCACCGACGCGGGTCGCGCCGCGGCGGCTGAGGTGGCCGCTGGGTCGGACCGGGCTGCCACCGAGGTCACCGGTCCGGCATCGCCCGAGCCCAGCGCGGCGACGCCGGAGCAGGTCACCCACATCAGCGAGGCTGATACCGCAGGACACGGGGAGGGCTGAGGCATGCTCGTCCCACGCAAGGTCAAGCACCGCAAGCAGCACTCACCCAAACGTACCGGGATGGCTAGCGGTGGTACTCAGGTCACCTTCGGTGACTACGGGATCCAGGCGCTGGAGTCGTCCTACGTAACCAACCGGCAGATCGAGTCTGCTCGTATCGCGATCAACCGGCACATTCGTCGTGGCGGCAAGGTGTGGATCACCATCTTCCCGGATCGGCCGCTGACCAAGAAGCCGGCGGAGACCCGGATGGGCTCGGGTAAGGGTTCGCCGGAATATTGGGTGGCCAATGTCAAGCCGGGACGGGTCATGTTCGAGATGACCTACCCGAATGAGACGGTGGCCCGCGAGGCACTGCGCCGAGCGATCCACAAGTTGCCGATGAAGTGCCGGATCGTGACCCGCGAGGGGGTGGACTTCTGATGGTAGCCACCACCGCAGCGAGTGAACTGCGCGAGCTCACCGACGATGAATTGGTGCTGCGGTTGCGCGAAGCCAAGGAAGAGCTGTTCAACCTGCGCTTCCAGATGGCCACCGGACAGATGGACAACAACCGTCGGCTGCGCACGATCCGGCACGACATCGCCCGTATCTACACCGTGATGCGCGAGCGTGAGCTGGGTCTGTCGGTGTCTCCGGACGCCATTGCCGGAAATGAGGGTGCGGCGTGAGCGAGACCAGCGAAACCGTTCAAACGACCCAGCCCGGAGGGCGAAATCAGGCGACCCAGCCCGAAGGGCGAAATCAGAGAAAGGTCCGGGAGGGTTACGTCGTCTCGGACAAGATGAACAAAACGGTTGTGGTGGCGCTGGAGGACCGCAAGAAGCATCCGTTGTACGGCAAGGTGCTGCGGTCCACCACCAAGGTGAAAGCGCATGACGAGGCCAACAGCGCGGGTGTCGGTGATCGGGTGTTGTTGATGGAGACCCGCCCGCTGTCGGCGACCAAGCGGTGGCGGCTGGTCCAGATCCTCGAGAAGGCCAAGTGATCGACTGCGCGAGCAGCAGCCTGCGGCGCGAGAAGGAGTCGACGTGATCCAGCAGGAGTCGCGACTGCGGGTCGCCGATAACACGGGTGCCAAGGAGATCTTGTGTATCCGGGTGCTCGGTGGCAGCTCGCGCCGCTATGCCCGCATCGGTGACATCATTGTGGCGACCGTCAAGGAAGCCATTCCCGGTGCCAACGTCAAGCGGGGCGATGTGGTCAAGGCCGTCATCGTGCGTACTGTCAAGGAGAAACGCCGTCCGGACGGTTCCTACATCCGTTTCGACGAGAACGCCGCGGTGCTGATCAAGCCCGACGGTGAGCCACGCGGTACCCGGATCTTCGGTCCGGTGGGTCGAGAGCTGCGGGACAAGCGATTCATGAAGATCATCTCGCTGGCTCCGGAGGTGTTGTAGCTCATGAGAGTCCGCAAAGGCGACATGGTCCTGGTCATCGCCGGCAAGGACAAGGGGGCCAAGGGTCGGGTGATCCAGGCATACCCGGACACCGGCCGGGTGCTCGTCGAGGGCGTCAACCGCATCAAGAAGCATACCCGGGTCAGCCGTACCCAGCGCGGCGCGCAGAGTGGCGGGATCGTCACCCAGGAGGCGACCATCGACGTGTCGAACGTGATGGTCGTCGATTCCGACGGCAAGCCGACCAGGGTGGGCTACCGCACCGACGACGAGGGCAAGCGCGTGCGTGTGTCGCGCCGCAGCGACAAGGACATCTGAGATGACGACCGTAGAAGTGAAGATACCCAGGCTCAAGGCCCGGTACCGCCAAGAGATCGCTGTCGCGTTGGGTGAGCAGTTTCGCTATCCCAATCCGATGCAGATACCCAAAGTGGTTAAGGTCGTGGTCAATATGGGCGTCGGTGACGCCGCTCGGGATGCCAAGCTCATGGACGGCGCCGTGCGCGACCTGTCGACGATCACTGGCCAGAAGCCGCTGGTGCAACGCGCCCGCAAGTCCGTAGCACAGTTCAAGCTGCGCGAGGGGATGCCGATCGGCGCCAAGGTGACCTTGCGCGGTAATCGGATGTGGGAGTTCCTGGATCGTTTGCTGACCATTGCCTTGCCCCGTATCCGGGACTTCCGGGGATTGTCACCGGCTCAGTTCGACGGTAACGGTAACTACACGTTCGGGCTCAACGAGCAGTCGATGTTCCATGAGATCAACCCGGACAGCATCGACCGCCAGCGTGGGATGGACATCACCGTGGTCACCTCCGCGACCACCGACGAGGAGGGCCGGGCGCTGCTGCGCCGTCTGGGCTTTCCCTTCAAGGAGAGCTGATGGCGAAGAAGGCGCTGATCATCAAGGCCGCTCGCAAGCCCAAGTTCGCCGTTCGGGCCTACACCCGCTGCCAGCGCTGCGGGCGCCCCAAGGCGGTGTACCGGAAGTTCGGCCTGTGCCGGATCTGCCTGCGCGAGATGGCTCACCGCGGTGAGCTGCCCGGTGTCAGCAAGAGCAGTTGGTAGGAGACCCCTATGACGATGACCGACCCGATCGCAGACATGCTGACCCGTCTGCGTAACGCGAATTCGGCCTATCACGACCGGGTTGTGATGCCCCACTCCAAGATCAAAGTGCATATCGCCGAGATCCTCCAGCGGGAGGGCTACATCTCGGGCTTCCACAGCGAGGACGCGACTGTGGGTATGTCCTTGGTGATCGATCTGAAGTTCGGTCCGAACCGGGAGCGCAGCATCGCCGGCCTGCGCCGGGTGTCCAAGCCCGGGCTACGGGTGTATGCGAAGTCGACGTCGCTGCCCAAGGTGCTCGGCGGGCTGGGAGTGGCGATCATCTCCACGTCCACCGGGCTGCTCACCGACCGGCAGGCCGCCAAGAAGCGCGTGGGCGGGGAAGTCCTCGCCTTCGTCTGGTGAGAGGGGAGCAGGCGAATGTCGCGTATCGGCAAGCAGCCGATCACCGTGCCAGCCGGTGTCGAGGTGGTCCTTGACGGGCGCACCGTGACCGTGCAGGGGCCTAAAGGCACCCTGTCGCACACCGTGCCCGAGCCGATCACCGTGCAGCGGGCCCCGGACGGGACCCTGGTGGTGGCGCGGCCCGATGACGAGCGACGGAGCAAGTCGCTGCACGGGTTGTCCCGGACTCTGGTGGACAACATGGTCATCGGGGTCAGCCAGGGCTACGAGAAGCGGATGGAGATCCACGGCGTCGGTTACCGTGTGGCGCTCAAAGGTGCTGATCTGGAGTTCTCGTTGGGCTACAGCCATCCGGTACCCGTGCCGGCGCCGGCGGGCATCACCTTCAGGGTGGACAGCCCGACGCGATTCTCGGTGGCGGGTATCAGCAAAGAGACAGTCGGCGAGGTGGCGGCAACCATCCGCAAGTTGCGTCGTCCGGATCCGTACAAGGGCAAAGGCGTGCGCTACGCGGGCGAGAAGGTCCGGCGCAAGGTCGGGAAGACAGGTAAGTGATCATGGCTGAGGCAGTAACGAACGCGGTGGGCACCACGGCGGTAGCGCGTCCGCGGGTCGGCAAGGACGCCTCGACCCGGCGTCGGTTGGCTCGGATGCGGCGCCACCAGCGGCTGCGCAAGAGGATCAGCGGTTCTTTTGCGCGCCCGCGCCTGGTGGTCAACCGCTCGTCTCGGCACATCGCCGTGCAACTGGTGGACGACCTGGCCGGGCACACGCTCGCGGCGGCGTCGAGTGTCGAGCCGGAGGTGCGGGCCGTCGACGGGGACAAGAAGGCCAAGGCGGTCAAGGTCGGTGAGTTGATCGCCGCCCGGGCCAAGGCTGCCGGGGTGGACCGGGTGGTCTTCGACCGCGGCGGTCACGACTACCACGGTCGGATCGCGGCGCTGGCCGACGCGGCCCGCGGGGCCGGCTTGGAATTCTGACTGATGACCCTGGATTCTGACTGATGACACGGGGCCTGATGACACACGGCCACTTGAGCAAGGGAAGGAACGCCTGATGCCTGGACGCATGCGGCGAGAAGGCGGAGGCGAGCGCAGTGATCGTCGGGACCGCCGGGATGGTGGTCGCGGCGGGGCGGCCCAGCAGGAGAAGAGTCCGCATCTCGAGCGAGTGGTCGCGATCAATCGGGTGGCCAAGGTCGTCAAGGGCGGCCGGCGCTTCAGCTTCACCGCGTTGGTCGTGGTGGGCGACGGTGACGGCATGGTCGGTGTCGGTTACGGCAAGGCCAAGGAGGTGCCGGCGGCGATCCAGAAGGGCGTGGAGGAAGCCAAGAAGAACTTCTTCCGGGTACCGCGGATCGCTAGCACCATCCCGCATCCGATCACCGGTGAGGCGGCCGCAGGTGTGGTGCTGCTGCGCCCGGCGTCGCCTGGTACCGGGGTCATCGCAGGTGGTCCGGTGCGTGCGGTGTTGGAGTGCGCCGGCGTGCACGACGTGCTGTCCAAGTCGCTGGGCAGCGATAACGCGATCAACATCGTGCACGCCACGGTAGCCGCGCTCAAGGGGCTGCAGCGTCCTGAGGAGGTGGCCGCGCGGCGCGGCTTGCCGCTGGAGGACGTCGCCCCGGCGGGCATGTTGCGGGCACGTGCCGCCGCGAAGGGGGCCTGACGTGGTGCAGTTGCGGATCACCCAGACTCGAAGCACCATCGGCAGCTTGCGCAACCAGCGTGAGACCCTGCGCTCTCTCGGGCTACGCAAGATCCGACAGTCTGTGGTCAGAGAAGACAACTCCCAGGTTCGTGGCATGATCGCCACTGTTCGCCACCTGGTGGCGGTCGAGGAGGTCGACTCGAAGTGACGATCAAGGTACACCATCTGCGACCGGCTTCCGGTGCCAAGACCGCAAAGACGCGGGTCGGTCGTGGTGAGGCTTCCAAAGGCAAGACCGCGGGGCGCGGCACCAAGGGCACCAAGGCCCGCAAGAACGTGCCCGCCGGTTTCGAGGGCGGCCAGATGCCCATCCACATGCGGCTGCCCAAGCTCAAGGGGTTCCGCAACCGCTTCCGCACCGAGTACCAGGTGGTCAACGTCGGTGACCTGGCCCGGCTGTTCCCCGACGGCGCGACCGTGGGGCCGGAGCAGTTGGTGGCGGCCGGTGCGGTGCGCAAGGGATCGCCGGTGAAGGTGCTCGGCAACGGCGACCTCGGTGGTGTGGTGTTGCAGGTCAGCGCCCAGGCGTTCTCCGGTTCCGCGCGAGACAAGATCGCCGCGGCGGGCGGCGGTTGCACCGAGCTGTAGGCGGGCCACAGTCCCAGGCCCTGCGATAACCGCTGGGCACGGCTGTTAGAGTCGGCCGGAGTGCGTGGATGAACTGGCTGGCATGCGTCGCCATGTTCGCCCGCCTCACCCGGTCGCTGCCCCCTGCGCTGCGACTGCTGGTCCACGATCGACGGCCTTACCACGGCCGTGCCCAGGAGGTAGGAGTGCTCGGCGCCTTCCGCTCGGCCCTTGCGACGCCGGATCTGCGCCGCAAGATCCTGTTCACCCTGGGCATAGTGGTGATCTACCGGATCGGCGCTACGCTGCCGTCGCCCGGGGTCTCCTACCAGAACATCCAGAAATGTCTGGACCAGGTGCAGAGTGGTGACAACCAGAACATCTACTCGCTGATCAACCTGTTCAGCGGTGGGGCGTTGCTGCAGCTGGCGGTGTTCGCGCTGGGGATCATGCCCTACATCACCGCGAGCATCATCGTTCAGCTGCTCACCGTGGTGATCCCTCGCTTCGAGCAGCTGAAGAAGGAGGGCCAGTCCGGTCAGAACAAGCTCACCCAGTACACCCGATATCTGACGATCGCGCTGGCCGTGCTGCAAGCCACCGGGATCGTGGCCTTGGCGGTGCGCGGTCAGCTGTTCTCCGGTTGTAGTGAGGAGCCCATCCCCGACAAGTCGGTATTCAATCTGGTCGTCATCGTCATCGTGATGACCGCAGGCACCGCGATGGTGATGTGGCTGGGTGAGCAGATCACCGAGCGGGGTGTCGGCAACGGTATGTCGCTGCTCATCTTCACGTCGATCGCCGCGCGCATCCCGGCCGAGGGCAAGAACATCCTGGACCAGAACGGTGCGCTGGTGTTCGTGTTCGTCTTGTTCTTCGGTTTGGCGATCATCGCCAGCGTGGTGTTCGTCGAGCAGGGCCAGCGCCGGATCCCCGTGCAGTACGCCAAGCGCATGATCGGCCGCCGGATGTACGGCGGCACCTCCACCTACCTGCCACTGAAGGTCAACCAGGCCGGCGTCATCCCGGTCATCTTCGGCTCGTCGCTGCTGTACCTGCCCGATCTCATCGCCAGACTGACCACCTCGCAGACCGGTGAGCCGGGCTGGTGGCAGACGTTCATCAGCCGCTACCTGGTCGACCAGTCCAGCTGGGTGCACATCTCGCTGTACTTCTTGATGATTATCTTCTTCACGTACTTCTACGTGGCGATCACCTTCAACCCGGACGAGCGCGCCGAGGAGATGAAGAAGTTCGGCGGTTTCATCCCCGGCATCAGGCCGGGCCGGCCGACCGCCGAGTACCTGGGCTTCGTGCTCAACCGTATAACCCTGCCCGGTTCGCTGTATTTGGGTACCGTGGCGGTACTGCCCAACTTGTTCCTCGACCTGACCGGTAACGGGCAGAACCAGAACTTCCCCTTCGGTGGCACCGCAGTGCTGATCATGGTGGGGGTGGGACTGGACACTGTCAAGCAGATCGAGAGCCAGCTGATGCAGCGCAACTATGAAGGGTTCCTGCGCTAGTGCGAATCCTCATCGTCGGTCCGCCGGGCGCGGGCAAAGGTACCCAGGCCGCGGTGCTCAGCGCCGAGCTCGGCGTACCGCACATCTCGACCGGTGAGCTGTTCCGGGCTCATGTCGACGACGAGACGGAGCTGGGCAGGCAGGTCAAGAAGTACTTGGACTCCGGTGCCCTGGTACCCGACGAGATCACCAATGAGATGGTCCGGGAACGGCTGATCGAGACCGACTGCCGGGCCGGGTTCCTGCTCGACGGGTTTCCCCGCACGGTCAACCAGGCGCAGATGCTCGCCGAGCTGCTGCGCGAGCTTGACTGCGAGCTCGACACGGTGTTGCAGTTCGAGGTGGCCGAGGACGTGGTGGTGCAGCGGCTGCTGGCCCGCGGTCGCGATGACGACACCGAGGACGTGATCCGGCACCGCCAGCGGGTGTACCGCGAGGACACCGCGCCGCTGCTCGCCTTCTATTCCGAGCTGCTGGTCACCGTGCCGGCGGCCGGCTCGGTGCATGATGTGACCGGCCGGGCCTTGGACGCGTTACGGACGCGGGCGTGACGAGCGATGACCGGGGGCGGGGTGCGCGCGGTGGTGCGGCGCTTGCGAGGCAAGACCAACATCGAGATCAAGTCTCCGGGTGAGATCGAGGCGATGCGCGCCGCCGGCGCAGTGGTGGCCCGTACCCTGCGGCTAGTCGCCGGCCACGCCGTCGCCGGGGTGAGCACTGGCGAGCTCGACGAGCTTGCTGAGCAGTCGATCCGCGATGCTGGGGCGGTGCCGTCCTTCAAGGGCTACCACGGTTTTCCCGGATCGATCTGCAGCTCGGTGAACCAGCAGGTGGTGCATGGGATCCCGAGTCGGGACCAGATCCTCACCGATGGTGACCTGCTGTCCATCGACTGCGGCGCGATCCTCGACGGCTGGCACGGCGACGCCGCGGTGACCGTGCACATCGGGACCGGTGCCGGCGCCGACCTCCGGCTGTCCGCCGCCTGCCAGGCCGCGCTGCAGGCCGGGATCGCGGCGGCGCGACCCGGTGGCAGGCTGACCGACATCTCTCATGCGGTGGAGCGTGCGGCGCTGGCCGCTGCCGCCGCGGACGGGGTGTCCTACGGGATCGTGGCCGACTACGGTGGCCACGGCATCGGTACGGCCATGCACATGGAGCCGTTCCTGCCCAACATGGGCCGTCCGGGCCGCGGGCCCCGGCTGGTGCCCGGCATGGCGCTGGCGATCGAGCCGATGCTCACCGCGGGTAGTGACAAGACCGAGGAACTCGACGACGGCTGGACCGTGGTGACCCTGGACGGGTCCCGCGCGGCGCACTGGGAGCACTCGGTAGCGGTGACCGACGACGGCCCGCTGGTGCTCACGGTTGACTAGCGCGACGGTACTCGGCTGACTAGCGCGGCAGTACTCGTTGCGCCGAACAGTGCTACCCGTCCGGCGATATGCCGCAACCCTTCGCTGACCCTGATCTCCGCTGGCTGCCTGCCCGCCTGAGACTGGGGGCATCGCCGGGCCACCAGCACCCGGCCAGCGAAAGGCAGAAGCCATGAGCATCCTCGACGGCAAGGCAGTCGTGATCACCGGGGCTGGCCGCGGGCTGGGGGAGGCATACGCGCTGCACGCCGCTCGGGCCGGAGCCCGGGTCGTGGTCAACGACATCGACGGCGACCTCGCCGAAGCGGTCGCCGCGCGGATCGTCGAACAGGGCGGCCACGCGGTGGCCAGCGCGCAGTCGGTCCGCGATCCGGACCAGGCCGGCGGAGTCGTCGACCGTTGTCTGGCGGAGTTCGGCCGGATCGACGGCCTGGTGAACAACGCCGCACTCAATTACCGGGCACTGCCCTGGGAAGAGGATGTGCACGCCGTCCGCGAGCTCATCGAGGTCAACGTCTTGGGTGTGCTGTACTGCGGCATCGCGGCGGCCCGGGTGATGCGCCGGCAACGCGCCGGGTCGATCGTCAACATCGCGTCCGGCTCGTCGCTCGGGTCGCGCTGCGCCGGGGCCTACTCGGCCGCCAAAGGCGCGGTGGCGTCTGTCACCTATTCCTGGGCGTTGGACCTGGCGGAGATGGGGGTACGGGTCAACGGTGTCTGCCCACTGGCCTGGACCCGGATGGTGGAGCGTTCCACCCCCGCCATCCAGGCGCGTGTCACGCCGCAGCGCACCCCGGACCGGGTGGCCCCGCTGATCACCTACCTGCTCTCCGACCGCGCTGAGGGGATCACCGGGCAGCTCATCCGGTTCACCGGGGACGCGTTGCGGATCGTGCGCCAGCCGGCGTTCAAAGACCCGGAGCTGCACCGGGACACCTGGACGACCGAGGACATCGCGGCGGCCTTCGACGGCATCCTGGATCACCACCTCGAGCCTTTCGGATTCGAGAAGCAGGCGCCGCCGCGACTGCCACTCACTGCGGCGCCCGCTGATCCCTGCCCCGCGACCTGACCACCACGAGCCCCTCCGGCCCAGTTCACCTGGGCCGATCTCGGGGGGCAGTGGCACATCCGCGCACAGCGATAGTCCTTCCCCTGGACTGTCACGGACAGTGACATTGAGTCGGTGGCGTCGCATCAGTATCCCTTGACGATCCGACGGGCCTTGCCCAAATCGTCATGGTTGTCGACCTCGACCCATTCGATGGCACCGATGGACACGACGGAGATCTTGCCACCGCGATCGACCAGCTCCTGGTAACCATCCTCGTAGAACAGGCTCGGGTCGCGTTCCCACGTTGCCTTCAGTGCGTCAGCGAGCGAATCGGCGACGGTCGGCGCCAAGAGGGTGATGCCGATGTACTCGCCGTAGGCCCGCGCTGGGTCCATCAGCTTCGAGATACGCTGGAGATACCCGTTGCCGTCGACGATGACCTTCATCTCCTCCTCGGCGAGCGTCTTCACGTCGTCGACGGCGAGCAAAACGTCCGGGCCGCGGTGGGCGAGCAGCGTGCGCTCCACGCTCACCGGGTGGACGGTGTCGCCGTTGACCATCAGAATGCCCTCAGCGAAGTAGTCGCGGGCCAGCCACATCGAGTAGGCGTTGTTCCACTCCGCGCCCTTGTCGTTGCGTACCAGCGTGATGGTGATGTCGTACCGGCTCTCTAACTCCGCCTTGCGCCTCTCGACTGTCCCCGCGCAGTGACCGACGACGATGACGATGTCACTGAGCCCGACCTCAGCGAGGTTGCCGAGCACGATGTCCAGGATGGTTGTCTGCCCATCGATGGGAACCAGCGCCTTGGGCAGCGTCTCCGTGTACGGGCGAAGCCGTCGCCCCACTCCGGCGGCAAGAACCATGCCGATCATGAACTGGCTCCACCTCCTTTGCCGAATCAGCCATTCGGCTCCGAATGGCGCTCGATAGCGGCCGTGCACCGCTATTCGGCTCCGCATGGCGGCTCACCCGAAGCGATGTGTCCTGCGTTCACTTCACGTCCTCGGCGCCCATCATGCCGACATGGCTACTCATGATCGTGGACGTGGGCCGCCGGCTGCTCGCCGGGGGCGCTGCCGGTCAGTTCGACCCGCTGCCCGTCCGGCGTGTCGCGTACCACGTCGGCGACCCGGGGCGGGTGATCCGCTGCTCGCGCAGCGGCATGAACGACTCTCGCGGTGGGCCTGCGCGCCGTCGCCGGTGATCACGGTGACCTCGCCGTAGCCACCACGGGGTCGCGGCGCAAGAGTGACACCGAAGCCGATCATCCACGTGCCACGCTGCCTCGTCGGCAATCCCGAAAGTGATCTTCAGGTGGCGGTGACTTCCCGCTCCTTATGTGGCGCAGCTCGCTTGACGAACTCGCGCAGCTGCTCACTGAACGGTGTGATGTGCGTATTATGGGGGTATCGGGCGGTCAGCTCGCCGTGAAAACGGATCAGCGAGTCACAGACCAGGATTGAGGATGTCGGCGCAGCCAGCTCCAGTGCCGTCTGCGCAACGGTGACCGACTCGACGACGTCACGCTGCGCCAGCCTGACCTTGGCGATCCTGATCTCGTCAAAAATGCGGCTACGCACATAGTTGTGCGCCCGACTGGCTCGGGCGCTGAGGACGTGCTGCTCGGCCCGCTCGGCATGAGTACTGACCCGTTTGTTGTCTTCGGTGCGGAGTGCCAGGTTGATGTAGGTGTTGGCCGCAAGACAATCGACCTCGGCCTGATTCATGTATGACTGCCAGCCCGGCGCCACCTCGCTTCGGGCCTCCTGCCAGACTTCGACGCAGGCTTCGGCGGCACGGGTGGCTGCCGCCTGGTTCCCGAGACGCGCGTGTGCTGTGGACTCCACTCCGAGAAGTTCGGTACGAACCAGAGCACTATCGTAGCGAGGCAGGATGTACAGTGCCGTGCGAGAAATGTCGAGACTGTCCTCGTAGCGGTGGTATCTCGTGGAAAGATGAGCCATGTCGCCTATGATCTTGGCGCCGAGGGCCGGTGCCCGAGCTTCCTGGCAGGCGCTCAGGGCTAGCAAATAATAGCGCTGCGCGACGCCGGGCAAGTCCTGGTCGTAGGCCATCCAGCCGGCCAGCTGCGCCAGCTCGGCCATGATGTGGAACAGCCGCCGGCTCATCTGCGGACTAGTAGATGACTCGTGAAGCGTTTCAGCCACGGCATTCAGCTGCCCGGCCACTGCTTTCCGGTGGAGTCCGCCTACGCCTGAGGCGTCCCACTGCCTGAAGAGCGTCAGGGCGCGTTCGAGCGCATCGAGCGCGTCGCTGCTCACGGATTCCGGGGAGACGAGCGGAACATCGGCCAATGCCTGTGCCAGCCAACGGTGAACCGGTTGCAACAGAACGGTGCCCGACATAATGGTAAGTTTCTGCAGTACGTCGCGGCGGCTGGCGATATCCATTGCCGAGAATCGTTCCATAAGTGCCCCAACCTGTTTCGATGTCAGGCCTCCCGGCGATGATACCAGCAGGAGTGCGTCGCCGGGGTGACGCTGGAGGTCCGCAGGCTCAGCCAACAGCTCATGGAGGACATCAAGAGACACGGCCAGGGCTTTGGCCAACTTCGCCCGGCACCACGGCTGCGGTGCTGTCTCGCCTGCTTCCCAGCGCACCACGGTGGAGCGCTCGACTTCGAGCAACGCAGCGAGCTGTTCCTGCGTGTGGCCGGCCGCCTTGCGGCGATCAGCCAATGCGCGGCGCTTCACAGTCATGACGGTAAGGCTCCTCCGGTCCGAGGTATCCAGCGTAGTGGCCTGCAGGACATCGATCGGAATTGCCTGCGTCCCGTTCATCCTTGCAGGTCGATCACGCGATGCGGCATTGGTGCGGCATTCGGACGGGCCGATGTGCCTTACCGATGCTGTGGCTCCCACCGGTGCGAACGTCCTAACTTGTGATCAAGGCCCCAGGATCGGGCTGACAAGTCATCGGGCGCGGTCGTTGTCTGCCCGCCGGTCTGCGTTGTCCTCTTCGGAGGGCGGAAAGCAACAACACCGGCGGCACTTAACTCCGAACCGCGCCTGCCCCGCATCGAGGTGGCTTGCCCCGGTCCTGGGTGCCTCCCACGTAGTGATGAGCCAGCACACAGACGGGGCAGGTTGCAGACGTGAAGCATGAGCACAACGGCCAGCCGGAACTGACACTGGGCGTCATTGTGCGGGTACGGAGAACCACTGATGGCCCGGTGTCTTAATTCCGAATCAGAGATCGAGCACGTCATGAGCACTGAGTACCGCACTATTCCTGTCACCTGCCGGATCCACGGTGCCCGGGGGTTCTGCAATCTCCGGGTCAGCAAGGTCAACGGTGAGATCGTGCTGGACCCGCACGTTGGCGGTTCCTGCGTGCTCGGCTTCGATGAGACTGCTGCCACGGAGCTCTTCGATCTGCTCAAGGAGTGGCTGGGATGACCTGGTACCTACAATCCTTGAATGATCATGACACCCGTCGTGGGCACTTGCGCCGTGGACGGGTGCTGGCCGTGTGCGGCGTGGAGTTCTCGCCACTGCGGGCATGGCGTTCGGGCGGCCCGGCATTGATCGGACCGCCTGATCCTGAGCAGGTCTGTCCGGAGTGCCAAGGCACCCGGGTCCGGCCCCCAATGCCACTTGGTTAAGCGACGGTGGGGATGTCGTGGTGACCGGATGGCCTGCAGGGCGGCCGTGGTACGGCAAGGTGATCTTGGTGGGTGGTGGTCCTCGGGGTGGTGATCGCTGTTTGGGGTGTGCCACGAGCATGCAGGGAGGTTCGGATGTAGAGGTCTGGGTCTTCGTGTGTGGTGCTGTGTTGGTGATGGAGGTGGGCCCTCCGGGACCG
>JBOHGE010000036.1:0-60681 GCA_050700055.1 Pseudonocardiaceae bacterium | reverse complement strand
CCATCTTCGCAGCTTCGTCCTTGTACTCAGGAGTGAACGACCGACGATTCTTCGGCACGTAATTCCTCTCTTCCGGAAAGGGAACCCTAGTGGGTTCACTGTCCGGAAGATCCGGGACCCCTCACCCGCGATCAGCGGCGCGAACAGCTCCCACACCGAAGCGTCGAACGCAACAGACGTCCGATGCAACACGGTGTCCCGTTCACTCAACGGCACCGACCGCTGCATCCACAGCATGTGGTTGACCACCGCCCGATGGGTTACCACCACGCCTTTAGGTTGGCCGGTGGAGCCGGAGGTGTAGATCATGTATGCGGGGTGTTCAGGCAGGAGCGAGGCGGTTCGGTCGGTATTGGTGGGGTTGGTGTCTGGGTAGGGGACGGATTCTAATGTTTGCGCGCTGGTGAGTATCAGTATTGGTTGCGCGTCATCAAGCATGAATCCGATTCGTGCGGCCGGATAGCTTGGGTCCACGGGTAGGTAAGCTGCCCCGGTTTTGAGTACCGCGATGATCGCCACGAGCAGTTCAGGTGAGCGGGGCAGAGCTAATGCCACGATCCGCTCGGGGCCTGCATCGTGGGCGATCAGCGAATGTGCCAGCCGGTTCGCTCTCGCGTTGAGTTGCGTATAGGTCAGTGTGGTGTTCTCGAACTCAACCGCCACCGCGTACGGTGTCGCTGCCACCTGAGCCTCGAACAATGCCTGCAGCGTGGTTTGTGGCATTTTTACGGCGGTGTTGTTGCGGTCTACGAGGAGGTGGAGGCGTTCCGCGGCATCGAGGATGTCGGGGCGGTTAATAGGTTGGTCAGGGTTGGTGGTCACGGCTTCGAGGATGCGCGCCCAACGTGTGATGAGTGTCTCGATCGTGATGGGATCGAAGAGGTCACTGGCGTACTCGATGATCCCGTTGATTCCTTCGGGGGTTCCGTGTGGGCCGCGTTGTTCATGAAAGCTGATGGACAGGTCGAATCTGGCGGTAGCGGTCGGTGTTGGCAGGAGGTTGGTATTCAGTCCGGGTAGGGGAAAATCAGGCTGGGGTGTGTTCTGCAGTGCCAGCATGACCTGGAATAATGGGTGGTGGGCCAGGGAACGGGTGGGGTTGAGGATTTCGACGAGGTATTCGAAGGGCACGTCTTGGTGGGCGTAGGCGGCCAGCGCGGTCTCCCGTACCCGGGCCAGCAGTTGCCGGAAGGTGGGGTGACCGGAGGTGTCGGTGCGCAGCACCAGGGTGTTGACGAAGAACCCGACGAGGTCATCGAGCGCGTGGTCGGTGCGCCCGGCTATGGGGCTGCCTACCGCGATGTCATCACCGGCACCCAGCCTGCTCAGCAGCGCGGCCAGCCCGGCCTGCAAGACCATGAACACACTGGCTCCGCCGCGGCGGGCCAGGCTCACCAGCCCGCGGTGCAGTTGCGCGTCCCAGTGCACCTCGACCAGCCCACCGCGATGAGACGCCACTGCCGGTCGTGGCCGGTCGGTGGGCAGTTCCAGCTGTTCGGGCAGCCCGGCCAACGTCTCAGTCCAGTAGGCCAACTGGCGGGTGAACAGGCTGTCGGGGTCGGTGCTGTCACCGAGTAGCTGGTGTTGCCACAGCGTGTAGTCGGCGTACTGCACCGGCAGTGCTGCCCATCCCGGCTCCGCACCGTGGCAGCGCGCCGTATAAGCGGTAGCCAGGTCGCGGGACAGCGGCCCCAGGGACCACCCGTCGCTGGCGATGTGGTGCACCACCAGCAGGAGTACGTGCTCATCCGGTGCCAGGACGAACAACTCGGCTCGCAGGGGCGCCTCGGTGGTGAGGTCGAACCCGCGCTGGGCTGCCACCGCCAACGCCTCAGGCAGGTCGGTTTCGCTCAGGTGCGTGGTGGGCAGCGCCGGGTGGGCAACCTCGATATCCAGGACCAGCTGACTCGGGGTGCCGTCGGCTTGCGGGAAGATCGTGCGCAGGCTCTCGTGCCGGGCGGTGACATCGCCCAACGCGGCGTGCAACGCCGGACGGTCCAGTTCCCCGGACAGGCGTAGTGCCAGCGGGATGTTGTAGGTGGCGCTGTAGCCATTCTGGGTGGGGCCTTCCAGTTGATACAGGAACCACAGCCGGCGTTGCGCGAAGGACAGCGGCATCGGATCCGGGCGCGCGACTGCGGCCAGGGTCAGGCGCGCGGGCCTGGCGTCGTCCAGCCGGGCGGCCATCCCGACGACCGTGGGGTTGTCGAAGAGTTCGCGCAGCTCCACCTCCACCCCGAAGCTGGCCCGGATCCGGGCGATCAGACGGGTGGCCAGCAGGGAGTGCCCGCCCAGGCCGAAGAAATCGTCGCCGGCACCGACTCCGGCCAAGCCCAGCACCTCAGCGAACAACTCGGCGAGCAGCTGCTCCTGGGGAGTTCTGGGGGCCCGGCCGGTCCCGGCTGCGCTGAGCTCGGGGACAGGCAGCGCGCCACGGTCCAGCTTGCCGTTGGGCGTCAACGGCAATTCCTCCAGCATGACCACCGCGGCGGGCACCATGTACTCGGGCAACCGATCCCGCAGAAACTCACGCAGCGAGTCGGGCTGTGGTTCGTCGCTGACAGCCACGGCGTAGGCGACCAGGCGCTTGTCTCCGAGCTGGTCCTCGCGGGCGATCACCACTGCCTGCGTGACATCGGGGTGCCCGGCGAGCACGGTTTCGATCTCTCCGGGCTCGATCCGGAACCCTCGGATCTTAACCTGATCGTCTACCCGGCCGGCGAACTCCAGATCACCCTCAGCACGCCAGCGAACCAGATCCCCGGTCCGGTACACCCGCGTCCCCGCCGGGCCGAACGGATCCGCCACAAACCGCTCCGCCGTCAACCCGGGACGGCCGACATAACCTCGGGCCAACCCCACCCCGCCGATGTACAACTCACCCATCACCCCAGGTGGCACCGGCTGCAAACCGGTATCCAGCACATACACCCGGGTATTACTGATAGGCCGGCCAATCGGAGGTGCCCCCTCCACCGCGCCATCCGAATACCACGCCGTCGAATACACTGTGGCCTCGGTTGGACCGTAGATGTTAGCGAGCCGACAACCCGGCAAGGCCGCACGGATCTCACTGATCACCCGCGCCGGTAAAGCCTCACCCGCCAACGCCACCATCTGCGTATCGATATCGGCACCACCGTGGCCGATTAGATTGGACAACGCTGACGGCACAGCATTGATCAAGCTCCCCGACCACCGGCGCCCCACCAGTGCCAATAGATCACATATTATTTCGATACTGCCGCCGGCAACCAAAGGTGCGAAAACTTCGAACACCGACACATCGAAACTCAACGACGTCGAGGCCAGCACACGAGACAGCCGCCGTGTTCCGATATCAGCGACCGCCCACTCCACCAGATCGGTGACATTCCGCTGCGAGACCATCACGCCTTTGGGTTGACCGGTGGAGCCTGAGGTGTAGATCACATATGCCGGGTGCTGGGGAAGCAGCCGGTCGGTTCGGTCGGTGTTGGTGGGATCGGTGTCCGGGTACTCGCCCACCACCGCCACGGTGCGGGGATCGTCGATCACCAACCGTGGCGTGGCGTCGTCATGGGGGACGCAACCCAGTGTCTGCGTGCTGGTCAGCAGTAATACTGGTCGGGCATCGTCGAGCATGAACCCGATACGCGCGGTGGGATAACTTGAGTCCACCGGCAGGTAGGCCGCCCCGGCCTTGAGTACGGCCATGAGGCACACCACTAGTTCGAGTGAGCGGGGCAGGGCCAACGCCACAATGTGCTCGGGACCTATGCCCTGGGCGATCAGCGTGCGGGCAAGTCGGTTTGCTCTCGCGTTGAGCTGCGCGTAGGTCAGCGTGGTGTCCTCGAACACGACCGCCACCGCGTGCGGTGTGGCTGCCACCTGAGCCTCGAACAACGCCGGCAACGTGGTCTCCGGCACCTCTACAGCGGTGTCGTTCCACGCCACGAGGATCTGATGGCGCTGCGCGGCATCGAGGACGTCGATCCGGCCGACCGGCCGACCGGCATCGGTGGCCAGTTGCTCCAGCACCCGCACCAGCCGCCCGAGCATCTCCTGCGCAGCCATCCCATCAATCGCATCCGACCGGTAGCCGAGCCGGAGCGCCAGGCAGTGCCCTGGGACGGTTACCAGCGTCAGCGGGTAGTGGGTGGCGTCGTGGCCCTCTTGGGCGGTGATCCGCAGGCCGGGCGCGACTTCGGTGCAGCGGCTGGAATCGACGGGGTAGTTCTCGTAGGCCACCAGGGTGTCGAACAGCTGGCCCAGCCCGGCCAGTTGTTGAATGTCCACCAGGCCGAGATGGTGGTGGGCCAGCAACCGGGCCTGCTCGGCCTGGAGACGGGCCAGGAACCGCCCTACCGGCTCGCCCGGCCGCAGCTGGATCCGTACCGGCACCGTGTTGGCGAGCAACCCCACCATGGACGCCACGCCGGCAAGGTCGGCCGACCGGCCTGACACGGTGACACCGAAGACCACATCGCGACGGCCGGTGATGCGGCCCAGCAGGATGCCCCACGCCCCCTGAACCAGAGTGTTGAGCGTCATGTCCAGCCGGCGGGCCTGGCCGATCAGTGCGGCGGTCAGTTCCTCGGACAGCTCAACCGCCAGTTGATCGGGGATCAGCGGCACCCGCTGCCGGTCCGCGCCCGCCACCAGAGTGGGTTCGTCCAATCCGGCCAGCGCGTCCCGCCACGCGGTCTCCGCCGCCAGCCGGTCCTGAGCCCCCAGCCACACCAGATAGTCCCGGTAGGGCGTGACCGGTGGCAGCGCAGCGGGATCCCCACCGCTGGCGTACAGCGCGAACAGCTCCTGAACAAGGATGGGAAACGACCAGCCGTCGATCAGGATGTGATGATTGGTGATCCCCAGCCGGTGCCGCCCGGCACACAGGCGCACCAAGAGCAGCCGGATGAGCGGTGGCCGCGCAAGGTCGAACCGGCGGGCCTGCTCGTCAGCGAACAAGCGGTCCGCCTGCGCATGGCCGGTCGCAGCGTCCAGAGTGGACAGATCAGCCATCTGCCACGGTAAGCGCACCTGGCGGGGAATGCGGGCCACGGCGCGGCCTTGGTTGGTGCGGCGGAATGCGGCCCGCAGGTTGGGATAGCGGTCCAGCAAGGCTTGGCCGGCGGTGTGCAGAGTGGCTACGTCGAGATGGCCGTCCACGTCGAGGATGGCCTGGGTGGTGTAGGGGTCGGGACCGTGGGCATCCAGCAGGGTGTGGAACAGCAGGCCCTCCTGCAACGGCGCCAGCGGCAGCACGTCCTCGAGATCGGATCGTTCGATCATCGCGGCATTCCTTCCGTGGCCAGGTCATCCAGCTCCTCCTCGGACAGACCGACCAGCGGGAAGTCCGAGGGGGTGTAGCCCCCCGCGCTGGGGCACGCGGCGTACCTGGTGAGTGCGTCCAATGCCTGGAACCAGCTCTGGGCCAGCTCGCGTACCGCGTTCTCGGACAGCAACCCGGCCGGCCACAACCAGCTGACGTGCAGCTGTGGCCCGCCTGGCCGGTCCTGCGTCCACGCGTTGATCTCTAAACCGTGGGACGCGGGCAGGGCCGCGTCGACCCTGCCCCCCCGCAGCACAACGGAGTCGGGGACTATTGCCCAGTCGGTGGCGTCGGGGACGGCGAAGCGGCCCAGATAGTTGAACGCGATCTGCGGGGTGGCCAGCCCGGCCAGGATCGGCGCTGTCTCGGGGTTGAGATAGCGCAGCAGACCGAAGCCCACACCATGATCGGGTACGCTGCGGAGCTGTTCCTTGACCCGTTTGAGGGCCTGTCCCGCCGCCGGCCCTCCAGCCAGCGCCTCGCCCAGGTCGATCCCGCCGACGTCCAGGCGCACCGGGTGCAGGGTGGTGAACCAGCCGAGCGTGCGGGACAGGTCCACACCCGTGACCACCTGCTCCTGACGGCCGTGGCCCTCCAGATCCACCAGCAGGCAGCCCGGCCCGTCATGGTGGCCCTGCCGGCGACGCCACGACGCGAACGCCAACGCCAGGCCGCACAACAGCACATCGTCCACCCCGGCGTGCAAGGCCGCCGGCACCTCGGTCAGCAGCGGCTCGGTCGGTGTCGGCAACGCCAGCCACAGCTCCCGGCAGGTGCCGACGGTGTCTTGGGCCGGGTCCAGCGCCCGCTGCCCCAGTGGCGGATCAGCACCGCGCAGCGTCGCGGCCCACGCCGCCAGCTGATGCACCCGGATGGGGTTGTGAGCCTGGGCGGCCAGGAGCTGCGCCCACCGCCGAAACGACGTGGGACACGCTTGCAGCACCGGCGCTGCGCCCACCGCCACCTGCGCCCCACCGGTCGCCAGATCCTCCACCAGGATCCGCAACGACACCCCGTCGACCGCCAGGTGGTGGATCACCACCAGCAGCCGGCCGGGCTGGACCGGGCCCCGGTCCAGCCACACCAGCTGGATCATCACCCCCGCTTGCGGAGCCAGCCTGGCTATCGCCGCCGCCGCTTCCCGCGTCTGGATTGCCCCTCGCAGGTCCTCGTCGTCCAGCCCGGCGGCCGCCACCCGCATAATGCAGTCCGAGGCCTTCACCGACCCGGTGGGTTCCACCCGTAGTGTCCACGCCTGATCATCGCGCTGCGGGTACTCCAGACGGGCGCGCAGCAGGTCGTGGCGATCCAGCAATGCCTGGACCAGGCGGGTCAGACCGTCTGGGTCCAGGCCGGCCGGCGCCTGCAGCACCAGCCCCATGCTGAACTCGTCGATCGGACCGCCCCGCTCGCACAGCCGGCGCATGATCGGGGTCAGGGGCACCGCACCGACTCCAGCGTCAGGTGCCTCCAGCATCGTTGCGGAGGTGTCCCTGGCTACCGCCGCCAGCGCCGCCACCGTCTTGTGCTCGAACACATCCTGGGCACTGATCACCACACCAGCCCGGCGCGCCCGGCTGACCAGCTGGATCGAAATGATGCTGTCCCCACCCAGCGCAAAGAAGCTGTCCAGGACACCCACCCGGTCCAACCCGAGCACGTCGGCGAACAGCTCGCACAGAATCTGCTCCTGCGGCGACTGTGCTGCGCGGCTGGACGTGGTCGGGGTCAGGTCGGGAGCGGGTAGCGCGCCCCGGTCCAGTTTCCCGTTAGGCATCAGCGGCAAAGCAGCCAGCGCCACGAACGCTGCGGGCACCAGGTAATCGGGTAGGCGTTGCTGCAGATATTCGCGCAGCTGGTTGATCAGCGTGCTGGTGGCACGGGCGGCAATGGGGTTGTTCGTCCAGGACGACAGGGGTGTCCCGGTCATGCTGGTGGGTGTGTAGAGGTTGACGGGGACGGCTGAGCTGGTGTGGGTGATGTCGGCGAAGACGATGTCCAAGGCGTGCGGGGTGGTGGCGGACCAGGTGATGCCGACCCAGTAGCCGTGGTGCCGGCCGAGTTCGTGAAACGCCTCGGGGTCGGGTAGGTCCGGTGTGCTGTAGGGGGTGTGGAGTTGGTCCAGTACCTCGGTCAGCGGGCTGCCGTCGCGCACAGCCTGAGTGAGGGCGGTTTCTTGGGTGATGCGGCCGTTGGGCACGCTGGTGACACGCAGCTGAGCGGGGCGATGATCGGTCAAGTAATCACCCAATGCGGGTAGCCCATCAACGTGATCGAGCCAGCCCAAGCAGTGGGATTGATCCAGGGACAACGGCGCGATCGGGCGTTTGTGCAGGATGACGTCGTAACGGTAGCGGGTGAGTTCATTGTGGTGGTGGCCGCGTTTGATTTGGATGTCCGTTCCGGCAATGTCCGGAATGTGACATTGGAGCGCGGGGAAGAATTCGGGATCGACCAGGAGCTCTTTTTCCAGCAGGATGGCTTGTTCCACTGCGCGACGCAATATCGCCAGATTGGTGGCGGGGTCGGCCCGGTGCAATTGGACAGCGGTGGCCAGCGGGCGCTGGAGCCGCAGATTGCGCAGGTCTCCGAGGAACACCGCCCCGCCCGGGGCGACCAGTCGCAACAGTTGGGTGAGAACGTCGATGAGATAGTCGGTGGCGGGGAAGTATTGGACGATGGAGTTGAGGATCACGGTGTCGAACAGCCCGACCGGGAGCCCGGTGGTGTCGTGCGCGGGTTGGGTGCGCAGTACTACTCGCTCGGCGAGCTGCGGATCCTGCGCAACCCGATGAGCCAGAGCGTTGATGGCGGGAGCGGAGAAGTCGGTGGCCCAATAAGCGTCGCAGTGGGGGGCGAGGTGGGAAAGCAGCAGGCCGGTGCCGACACCGATCTCGAGTACCCGGCGAGGGTGCAGTGACAGGATCCGGATGATGGTCTGTTCCCGCCATTCCCGCATGTGCTCAGCCGGGATGGGTGCTCCGTCGTAGCTGCTGTTCCAGCCGGTGAAGTCGTGCCCGAACGCCACTGGGTTTGGTGTTGCGTGCAGCGAGTCATAAAGCTGCTGCCACTCACCCACCTGGTCTTGCTCCCCGTGTTCGTCACGGGCTGACCCGGCGTCCTGCGTTGCTACCAGGTAGGCGACCAGGCGTTTGCCGTCGGACCGGTCTTCCCGCGCGATCACCGCGGCCTGCGCGATATCCGGATGCGCCGCGAGCACGGTTTCGATCTCGCCGGGCTCGATGCGGTACCCACGGATCTTGACCTGATCGTCGGCCCGGTCGAGGAACTCCACGTTCCCATCGGCGAGCCAGCGGACCAGATCGCCGGTGCGGTAGAGACGAGTCCCCGGTGGACCATAGGAATTGGCGACGAACCGCCCGGCGGTCAGGCCAGGCCGGTGCAGGTAGCCCCTGGCCAGCCCGGTTCCGGCGATGTACAGCTCACCCGCGACACCCGGGGGCACCAGTTGCAAGCCGGCATCGAGCACATATACCTGGGTGTTGGTGATCGGCCGGCCGATCGGGACCGTTGCCGTGGTGGCATCGGTGTCGCGGCAGGTGTGGAAGAGGGCATCAATACAGGTCTCAGTGGGTCCGTAGAGGTTGTAAACGGTGGTCGATGCCAGCTGACTACGGCATCGGGCCCAGAGGTGGCCGGTCAAAGCCTCGCCACCGCAGTACAGCCGCCGCAGGGCAGGCCATTGCTCGGCAGCCGGTTGCTGGAGCAGCGGCGCGAGCAGGGCGGGCACGACCTGTAGCACGGTGACGCCATGGTGGACGATCAGTTGAGCGAGCGCGCTCGGATCACGATGGGCGTCAGGGGGTGTGAGCAGCAGCCGCGCCCCCGCCATCAGCGGTGCGAACAGCTCCCACACCGAGGCGTCGAACGTGAACGACGTTCTGTGCAACACCGTGTCGTGCTCGCTCAGAGGCAGCGCGTCCTGCATCCACAGCATGTGATTGACCGCTGCCCGGTGGTGGACCACCACGCCCTTGGGCTGCCCAGTCGACCCCGAGGTGTAGATCACATACGCCGGATGGTCGTCGCGCAGCGGCGCCGCGCGGTCGGTGTCGGCCGGATTGGTGTCCGGGCAGCCATCCACCATGGCGGTGGTGCTGGGGTGGTCGAGTACCAGCTGGGCGGTCAGGCCGATGTGGGGGAGATCATTGCTGGTCTGGGTGGTGGTCAGGAGCAACACTGGCTGGGCGTCGTGGAGCATGCAGCCGATCCGGGCGGGCGGGTGATCGGGGTCCAGTGGCAGGTAGGCAGCGCCGGTCTTGAGGACCGCCAGGATCGCGACGATCAGCTCCGTTGATCGGGGTAGGGCCAGCGCGACGATCTGCTCAGGGCCCACGCCCCGGCTGAGCAGAACGTGCGCTAACCGGTTCGCGTTCGCGTTCAACTGCGCATACGTCAGCATGGTGTCCTCGAACACCACCGCCACCGCCTCAGGCGTCGCCGCCACCTGAGCCTCGAGCAACACCGGCAGGCAGGCCTGTGCCCACCAGCGAGCCGTATCGTTGCAGTCAACCAACAATCGAGAACGCTCTGCGGCAGTAAGCACATCGATCCGGCGGATCGGCCGGTCCGGATCGGCGAGAACCGCCTCCAACAAACGCATCCACCGCGCCACGATCAGCTCAACCGTGCCGGCATCGAAAAGATCGCTGGCGTATTCGACGAACCCATCGATCCCTGCAGGACTGCCGTCGACGCTGTGCCGCTCGGTCAGGCTGACGGACAGATCGAACTTGGCGGTCCCAGTCCCCGCCCAGACGGGACGGATACGCAGCCCCGATAACTCGAAGTTGGCCAACGGAGTGTTCTGCAACGCCAGCGTGACCTGGAACAGCGGGTGGCGTGCCAGCGACCGCTCCGGGTTGAGGATCTCGACGAGGTATTCGAACGGGACGTCTTGGTGGGCGTAGGCGGCCAGCGCGGTCCCCCGGACCCGGGCGATCAGCTGGGCGAATGTCGGATCACCGGAGGTGTCGGTGCGCAGCACCAACATGTTGACGAAGAACCCGACGAGGCTGTCTAACGCCTGGTCGGTGCGCCCGGCGATGGGACTGCCTAAGGGAATGTCGTGGCCCGCACCTAACCGGGATAACAGCGCGGCCAACCCGGCGTGCAACACCATGAACAGGCTGGCTGCGCCTTGACGGGCCAGGCTTACCAGTCCTTGGTGTAACGGGGCGGCTATCCGGACCGGCACATGATCGCCGCGGTAGGAGGCTATCGCGGGGCGGGGCCGGTCGGTGGGCAGGTGCAGTTGTTCGGGCAGGCCGGCCAGGGTGCCGGTCCAGTAGGCGACCTGGGTGGCGAACAGGCTGCCGGGATCGTTGCGGTCGCCGAGCAGCTGGTGCTGCCACAAGGTGTAGTCGATGTACTGGACCGGCAACGGTGCCCACCCCGGCGCCTCGCCCTGGTGGCGGGCTGTGTACGCAGCGGCCAGGTCGGCGGACAGGGGGCCCATGGACCAGCCGTCGCCGGCGATGTGGTGGATCACGATCAGCAGCACATGCTCGTCGGGTGCGAGCGTGCACAACTCGGCTCGGACCGGTGGCTCAACGGCAAGGTCGAACCCGCGCCGGGCCGCCACCGCTAACGCCTCAGGCAGCGCGACTTCGTCAATGTGCGTGACGGGTAGCTGAGGGTGAGCCACGTCGACGTCCAAGACCAGCTGATACGGCACTCCCGAGATGTCCGGAAAAACCGTACGCAGGCTCTCGTGACGGGCCACCACATCCGCGAGTGCGGCATGCAGCGCTGTGCAGTCCAAGTCTCCCGACAGGCGTAACGCCAAGGGGATGTTGTAGATGGGGCTGAATCCAGCTTTGGTGGGGCCTTCGATCTGGTGCAGGAACCACAGCCGACGTTGCGCGAAAGACAACGGCACCACGTCGGGACGCTTACCCGGCTTTAATGCCAGCCGGGCTTGTCCGGCGTCGTACAGGTGCGCGGCCAGTCCGGCCACGGTCGGCGCCTCGAACAGGGTACGCAGTTGCAGTTCCACGCCCAACGTGGCGCGGGCACGAGTGATCAAACGGGTGGCCAGCAGCGAGTCCCCACCCACAGCAAAAAAATCATCGTCGATGCCGATGTGGGCCAAACCCAGCATCTCGGCGAACAGCTCGCTCAACAGCTCTTCTTGAGGTGTCCTGGGTGCCCGGCCGGTCCCAGCTGAACCGAACTCTGGGGCAGGCAGCGCAGCACGGTCGAGTTTGCCGTTGGGTGTCAACGGCAACGCGTCGAGCCGGACCAGCGCGGCGGGGACCAGGTAGCCGGGCAGGCGCTGGCTCACCTGCTCGCGCAGCCGGCTGATCAGCGTGCTGCTGGCCCGGGCCGGGTCCAGCGACTCGTCGAGCTGCTGGCGCTTCGCCGCCACCACGTAGCCGACCAGCCGCTTGTCACCTGGCCGGTCCTCGCGGATGACCACCGCTGCTTGGGTGACATCAGGATGTGCGGTGAGTACCGTCTCGACCTCGCCCGGCTCGATGCGGAACCCGCGAAGTTTGACCTGATCGTCCGCGCGCCCGGCGAACTCCAAGTTCCCGTCGCCACGCCAGCGCGCCAGATCCCCCGTCCGGTACATCCGGGTCCCCGCCGGGCCGTACGGATCGGCGACGAACCGCCCAGCGGTCAGACCCGCCCGGTGCAGGTAGCCCCGGGCCAACCCGGCCCCGCCGATATACAACTCACCGGCCAACCCCGGAGGCATCGGTTGCAGACCGGCGTCGAGCACGTACAGCCGGGTGTTGAAGATCGGCCGACCGATCGGCGGGGGCATCGGCGTGGCAGCGGAGAGTGCGCCGCTCATCGTGGCGCACACGGTGGTTTCGGTGGGGCCGTAGGCGTTGATCATCCGTCGACTCGCCGACCAGGAGGTGGCCAGCTCCGGCGGGCACGGTTCACCGGCCACGACCACTGTCACCGCCGGTGGCAGACCATCCTGGAGAGGCAGTGCTGCCAGTACCGAGGGCGGCAACGTCACATGCGTCACCCGCTGCCGCTCGGCCAGCGCGGCCAGCGCGGGTCCGGGCAGCAGCTGCTCGGCGGGGGCCACCACCAGCGCCGCGCCGGAGAGCAGGGCTAGGCACAGCTCCGAGAACGACGCATCGAAGCTGGGTGAGGCGAACTGCAGGACCCGGCTGTGGGCACCGACCGCGAAGCGGTCGATTTGGCTCGCGACCAGGCTTGCGATGCCGGCATGGCTGACCGCGACGCCATGCGGTTGGCCGGTGGAGCCTGAGGTGTAGATCACATACGCTGGATGGTGCGGCGTCAGGGGGGTACAGCGATCGGTGTCGGTGGGATCGGTGTCTGCGCAGCCGTCCACCATGTCAGTGGTGTCAGGGTGGTCGAGCACTAACTGGGCGGTCAGATCGATGCTGGGCAGACCAGCTCCGGCCTGGGTGTTGGTCAGCAGTAACATCGGCCGGGAGTCGTGGATCATAAAGGCGATCCGCGCGGGCGGGTAGTCCGGGTCCACCGGCAGGTAGGCAGGGCCGGCCTTGAGGACGGCCAGAATTGCGATGATCAGCTCTGGTGAGCGGGGCAGGGCCAGCGCGACGATCTGCTCGGGGCCCACACCGCGGGCGATCAATGCATGGGCGAGCCGGTTGGCGTGGGCGTTGAGCTGGCGGTAAGTCAGGGTGGTGTCCTCGAACACCACCGCCACCGCCTCAGGAGTGGCGTGCACCCGGGTTTCGAACAATGTCGGCAGGCAGGCCTGGACCACTGGCTGGTCGGTGTCGTTCCAGCTGGCCAGCAGGTGCTGCTGCGCGGAGGAGATCAGGGGGATCTGCGCGAGGTCGGGTCCGTCCAAACCGCGCAGGAAGGTGGCGAACGCAGCACACCACTGCGCAGCGGTACGTCCGGACAGGACCGGGTCGGCGAGCAACCAGTGGCACTCACCCTCGCGGCTGATCCGCACCAGCAGCACGGTCGCGGGATCAGGCGCAGCGGGCGTGTCGAGCTCATCGACGAGCTCGACGGTGATCGGCAGCCCCTCGCCGATCCATCGGTTGTCGTGCAGCCGCGGGTAGCGGGTGACGATGTCACGCAGGTAGGTCCCGTGCTCGCGCACCTCGCGGACCCGCCGCCCGACCTCGGCGCAGTAGCCGGTGAAATCCCCGGCGGAGGCGGGAAGGCGCACCGGCACGGTGGAAGCAAACATCATGGACTCGCTGTGCCGGCGTAGACCGACACCCAGGTCCGCTTCGCCGGTCACCCGGCCCAGAAACGCCAGCGTCGCGGCGAGCAGGGTCTCGGCGGGGTATCTGGTCGGCGTCTCGACCGGCAGCGTGTGATACCCCACCGTCGCGGTTGATGTCTCGCGGTGCGGCAGGTCCAGCGGGATCAGATCCGCGAGGCGCTCGACCCAGTACGGCTCGTGCCGCATTGCGTCCCGGTAGGCCGCCGTCAGAGTCTCGGTGTGCTCATGATCGAGTTCGGGTAACCGGTAGCCGGGACGCAGCCCAAGGGCGTGCGGCGGCAAGGCCGCTCCGGTGAGGGTGCTCAGGCTGCTCAGGCGGATGTCGTGGCTGAGGGTCGCCACGGTCACACCCGTCGGAGACATCGAGACCACTGTTCCCGGGGGCGCGCTGGAGAGCTGGGCGCATAGTTCGCTCTCGCGCACGACGACGAACCCGGGAGGGCACCAGAGCTTGACGGTGCCGAACTCATTGGGGTGCGAGCCGAAATCCGTGGCCCGCACCGCGGCGTCGATCTCCTGCGCGCAACGCTGCCAGGAGATGGTCAACGCGCCAGGCGGGCGGGTGGTCCTGGTGTGGTAAGTACGTGAACTCGGGTCCTGGCGGGTACGCCCCGCACGCTGCTCGGCGAGTTCGTCGATCAACTCAGTGAACGAGGAGATCCCGGCCAGCAGGCACTTGACGTTGAGCGTGTAGCCGGTGTCGGTGGTCTCGATGGGCACCGTGCGTTGTTTGAGGATGTCACCACCGTCTAACTCGGTGGTCATGACATGCCAGGTCACTCCGTGCTGCCGCGCGCCGTTGAGTATGGCCCACGTGCTCGCATACATCCCGGCGTCCCGGGGCAGCACCGCATCGTGGAAGTTGATCGGCAACTCCCGTGGTAGCTCCAGGATTTCGGTGGGAAGCTTCCGTGGATTGACGATGCTGAACAGGTAATCGAAGGAACGGGCCATCAGAAAGTCCAGCAGGCCAGAGCCGAAGTCGGTCACCGGCAAGCCCTGCTCTGTCGTCCACTCACGGACCTGCGGAGTGGGCGAGACGACGCCGCGGATGTGATGCCCGCGGCGTAGCAACAGCCTGGCGCACTCCACCGGCATCGAGCCCTGCCCGATCAGGACAGCGCTGAAAGGCCGTGTTCCCGTGCTCATCCTACGATTTCCGCTCGACTCGTCAGTTCGATATTTTGCTTATCGGGAACAAAATCCACCACCAAGCTGCTGAAACCGCAGAGGAAGTTCGAGTAGATCCTTTTCGCGGGTCCCGTCACCGTGATATCGGAGACGAACGTTCGCAACCCGTCCAGCAGCGCGCCCAGTTCCATACGGGCCAGATATGCGCCGAGGCAGAAATGTGGGCCGTGCGCGAAGCTCAGCTGCCTGTTCGGCGACCTGTCCAGTCGCAACTGGTCCGGAGTATCGAATTCTCGCTCGTCCCGGTTCGCGGAGACGTTCCAGATCGTGACGATATCACCCTTCTTGATCGTTCGGTGGCCGATGGTGACGTTCTCCGTCGCTGTTCGCCCGGAGTGCATTGCGGGTGTGGTCCAGCGCAGGACTTCTTCGACCGACGACTCGAGTGTCACATTTCCGTGCTTGAGCGCGCGCCACTGTGCCGGATTTTCGGCCAGGGCGAGTACGGCCCCGATCATCGACAGTCGCGCTGTCTCGTCACCTCCCAGGATCAGGCTGTAACAATTGAGCATGATCTCGTCATCGCTGAGACCGGCACCGTTGACCTGGTGCGCCGACAGCAGACTGATGAGATCCGTTTGAGGTGCGCCGCGTCGAGCGCGCACCAGATCCGCGAAGTACAGTAGTAGCTCACTCTTAGCCGACCACGAATCCGCGGCTTTTCGTTCCGATTCCGCCGAGCTCAGGGCCGATGAGGTTTGGCTCAATATGTAATTTCTGTCCCCCTCAGGCACCCCCAAAAGGTCACAGATGGTGGCGAGCGGAATGCGTGCGGCCACATCCCCGGCGAAGTCCGACCTTCCGTTATTGATCGCGTCTACCAGCAGCCGGTTCGTGGAATGACGGACGCGTTTCACGATCATCTCGAGGGCGCGCGGAGAGAACGGTTTCAGTAAGGTTTTCCGCAATTCTGCGTGCCGCGGGCCATCGGTGACCGCAAGCATTTTGCCGGCCGCGGAATCGCCCCCCTGGAGCAGGGTCTCGAGCACGTTTCCCCGCTCCGAGGTGAACCTCGTGAAATCCCGGTAGATCGAGGAGACATCGGCGTGCCTGGTGAACATCCAGAAACCGGGCTGCCGGGGAGTTTCGGCGTGCCAGTACACCGGTTCATTGGCCCTGAGGTGGCGCCATACCTCGGACAAATCATAGTCGGTATGCATCCGTGGATCTGCGAGATTTAGCGCGTCCAGCTCACCCGACCCAACCGGAATTCTCGATTCTATGGTCACGTCTGGCTCCTTTCCGCGCTTGCTGCGGGCAGTCCCCGAGTGGGTAAAAAATTTGCAAGGTGGTCAACGGTCAGCCGGACCCTGCCTCGAGATTTCCTCTCTAGAATCCGCTCGACCTGCGAATCCTCTTGATCACAATCAAATCGAGGCTATGCGTAGGGCGCAAGCGCGGCGCAAGCGGCCTCAGCGCACCCGGTCGCCGAGAATGCCTCCGGGCTTTGACCGCGGTGCTGGCGGGTGTGCTTCGTGGGCGCGTGGCCGGGGGTGCTGGCGCTTGGTACGGTCTCGGCTGCCCTGCCGGGGCTGGCGGTGACTTCCGCGACGTCTCGGCAGGCCGTGTGCGGGTGCTGACCTCACCCCGCGTCGGACACGCCGATGCAGACGCTGCGGTGTGCGGCGGTGGTGGTGTCACTACCTGGTGTGGCGGCTGGCTGGTGTGGCGGCTGGACGCTGTCGCGGATCCTGCCAGGAAATCGGTGACGTGGGAGAGGCGATGACGAGTTTCTTGCTGCGCAGGTTCCTCAGTTACCTGGTCTTGGTATTGGTGGCCACCAGCGTGGGGTACTTCCTGGCTGCTGCCAGCCTCAACCCGCGGGCGAGGTTCGAGGAACGCGACCCGGCGCCTCCCCCAGCGGTAGTCGATCAAGCACTGTACGAGCTGAATCTCAATGACAAGACGCCGATCGTGCAGCGTTTCGCGACGTGGGCCAACGGTGTGGCCCATGGCGACTTTGGCAAGACCGTGGACGATGACCCCGTGGCCGCCGAGATGGGCCGGCGGATGGGCGTGAGCCTGCGGTTGCTGCTACTCGGTTCGCTGCTGAGTGGCATTCTGGGCGTGCTCGCCGGGGTGGTCAGCGCGGTGCGGCAGTACCAGTTGACCGATTACTCGCTCACCCTGATCTCGTTTGTGCTGCTGGCCACGCCGGTGTTCTTGCTCGCGGTGTTGCTGAAGATCGGCGGCCTGTACCTGAACCAGACCGTCGGGACGACGATCTTTTACAACGCGGGTGAGTACACACCCACGTTGACCGGCGCTTGGTGGCAGCTTGCCATTGATCGGGTGCAGCATCTGGTCCTGCCGACCCTGGCGGTCGGTCTCCCTGGAGTTGCGTTGTACAGCCGTTATCAGCGCAGCGCGATGCTCGACGTGCTGGGCAGCGACTATCTCCGCACCGCCCGGGCCAAGGGGCTGAGCCGGCGGCGGGCGCTGCTGCGGCACGGGCTGCGGACCGCGTTGATCCCGGTGGTGACGTTCTTCACCTATCAGTTCGGCCTGTTGCTGATCGGCGCCACATTCACGGAGAAGATCTTCGCCTGGCACGGTATGGGTGAGTGGTTCATCGACTCGGTGACCAAGAGCGACGTGAATGTGGTGGCGACGGTGACGCTGTTCGCGGCGGTACTCGTGCTAGTGACGGGGCTGCTCGCCGACCTTGCTTATGCCGCACTGGACCCGCGGGTACGGGTTCGATGAGCGGGCCCTCTGCCCCGGCGAGCGAGTCGATCTCGCCGGCTCCGAGATCAGGTCACGCGCACGCCGAGTACTGCCTGTCGCGTCGCCGTCTGGTGCTGCGGCGGCTCGCCCGACAGCGGGTGGCGATGGCAGGGCTGGTCGTGCTCGGCGGACTGTTCGTATTCGCATTCGTGGGACCGTCGTTGTCCCCGTGGGAGTACCGGGCGCAAGACTTCGCCGCGTTTCTTGCGCCCCCGTCGGCGCAGCATTGGTTCGGTACCAACCAGATCGGCCAGGACGTCTTCACCCAGACGATGCGCGGGCTGCAGAAATCACTCGTCATCGGGCTGCTGGTCGGGGTGTTCTCGACCGGAATCGCGGCGGTGGTGGGGGCGTGCGCCGGCTATCTCGGCGGGTGGGTGAACCGCGTCCTGATGTGGCTGGTGGATCTGCTGTTGGTGTTGCCGGCGTTTATGATCATCTCAGTCCTCAGTCCTGGTTTGCGCGGCGCCAGTTGGCTGTGGTTCGTGGCATTGCTCGCCGCGTTCGGCTGGATGATCACCGCGCGGGTGGTGCGCGGGCTGGCGTTGAGTCTTCGGGAGCGCCAGTTCATACAGGCGGCCCGGTTCATGGGTGTGTCACCGGTTGTAATCATTTTTCGGCATCTGCTACCGAACATGTCATCCTTTCTGACTATCAATGCGACGGTCAATGTCGGTAGCGCAATCATGGCCGAGGCAGGTCTGTCCTATTTCGGGTTCGGTGTGCAGCCCCCGGACGTGTCGTTGGGCACGCTGATCGTCGATGGGACCCCATCGGCGTTGACCTACCCGTGGCTGTTCTACTTCTCCGCCGGCCTGCTCGTCCTTACCGTGTTGGCGGTCTTCGTAGTAGGGGACGGGTTACGGGACGCGTTGGATCCGGATACCGGCTCTTCGAAAAGTTTGCGAAGGTGAACGGCCACCAAGCCCCATCGGGTGAGCAGTCTCAGGTGGCAGACCAACCACCACCCCGCCCGTCGGACTCCAAGTCCACCGTGTGCCCGACTCCCAGCACCCGCCGCCATACCCGCGTAGTGCGCACACCGTCCCCGCACCAGACTGCGCGCGATCACCCAGGCGCAACTATCCTAGGGTGGTACCCTCACGCGCCACACCGCACCGCGGACGTAGCTCAGTACCCGAGGGGGAGTGATGCGTACCCGCCCGTCAGGGATGATCCTCTCCGCACTGATCGCGTTGGTCCTCCTCATGCTCATGGCCGGCTGCGGTGGCGCGGGTGGAATCGGTTCTCGTGGCAGCGATCTGTCATCGACCACGAATGATATCAATCCAGCCGCTCGGGACCGGATAGCCGACACCGGGACGATGAGCTGGCCACTGTCGCGGCTCCCACCCAACTACAACTATTACCAGCTCAACGGGCAGGACATAGAGAACGCCGCAGTCGTGGGGGGTCTGCTGCCCGGAACGTTCGCATTCAGCGCCAATTCTCAGCCGATCCTGAGGAAGGAGTACTTCGAGTCGGCCGAGCTTACCTCGGCCGAGCCGAAGCAGGTCGTCACCTACCGGATCAATCCGAAGGCGATCTGGTACGGCGGCACGCCCATCACCGTGGCGGACTTCCAGGCCCAGTGGAAAGCGCTCAACGGCAGCAATCCCGCCTTTCGGATCGCCTCGGTCCAGGGTTACGATAAGATCGAGAACGTGGCCGCCGGCCGCGACGAGCGCGAAGTCGTCGTGACCTTCAAGACTCACTATGCTGACTGGCGTGCCCTATTCAGCGTGATCTACCCAGCCTCAACAAACGCTGATCCGAACATCTTCAACGATGGGTGGAGGCAGCAGCCGCTGACCACAGCGGGCCCGTTCAAGCTGCAGAACCTCGACCAGACCGCCCAGACCATCACGCTCGTGCGTAACGAGCGCTGGTGGGGCCGTCCGGCTAAGCTCGAGCGGATTATTTACCGGGTCATCGACCCCGAAGCGCAGGTCGACGCGCTGGCGAACGGTGAGATCGACTTCATCGCCGTCGGGTCGGACCTGAACCGCTTCCAGCGTGCTCAAGCAATTCCGGGTGTCACCGTGCGCCGGGCCGGCGCAGCGGACTACGCCCAGCTCACGCTCAACAGCAGGAGCGAGGTGCTCAATGACCTCAGGGTACGTCGGGCGTTGGCACTGGGCATCGACCGGCAGCGGATTGCCCAAGCCCAGATCGCGCCGCTCGGGGTGGCGTCGACACCGCTTGGCAACCACATCTTGTTGACTAACCAGAACGGCTATCAGGACAACTCCGGCGATCTGGGCAACTACGACCCGCAACGAGCCGGCAAGCTACTCGATGAAGCAGGATGGACATCCAGCAGCATCGGCCGGACCAAGAATGGTACACAGCTCATCCTCCGCTACGTGGTTCCCGCACAGATCACCCAGCACGAGCAGACAGCTGAGCTTGTCCAGGGTATGCTGAGCAAAATCGGCGTGAAGGTGACTATCGAAGCCGTGCCGGGTAAAGATTTTTTCACCAACTTCATTGCGCCGGGAAACTTTGATATCACCGAATTCGTCTGGTTGGGCTCACCGTTCCCGATCAGCTCGTCGAAACCGGTCTACGCCAACCCAAAACCCGGCCCGGACGGTCGACTCGACATCCAGCGGAACGTCGCCCGGGTCGGCTCGGACGAGATCGATCAACTGTTCGATCAGGCCACCACGGAACTTGACCCCGCCCAGACCGTTCGACTCGCGAACGACATTGACGGGAAAATCTGGCAGGAGGTACACTCCCTGCCCCTCTTCCAGCGGCCGGACATCGTGGCGTCGAACTCGAATCTCGCCAACTTCGGCGCGTTCGGGTTCGCCAGCAAGTCTTACGAGGACATCGGTTATCTCGTCAAGCCCCAATCCTGACTGAAAATGATGTCCGGCGGCAGCTGGATGTGCATGTCGTACCCCACCATCTCGACAGCAGCTTTACCCGTAGGCCACGGCTGAGCAGCCGCCAGGGACAGCTGCTCCAGTGCGGCGCTCCTCGGACCGCCGAGACGCGGGTCACCTTGATCGGTCCGATTACCGCCGTCGGCCAGTGTTAGTGCTGGTCAGAGGCGGCGGAAGCGGAGGGATTCGAACCCACGGTGCCTCTCGGCACGCTCGCTTTCAAGGCGAGTGCATTAGACCGCTCTGCCACGCTTCCATCGTGCACGCTAGCGCGTGCTCGTGAGTGGCGTTGAGTGCCAGGGCACTCAACGCCACTCACGAGCAGAGCAGATCCACCCGCTGCTCGGCTACGTCGGCCAGCTCACCGTGCGGCACCGCCCCGCGCCATACCCGGTAGTCGACCTCCGCCAGGCCGAACTCAGCTGCTCGCGCACCGTTCTCCCCGATGTAGTGGATCACGGCGTACTCCGATTCGAACTCCACCAGCTCGACCGGCAAACCGTTCCACCCGGCACGCCAGCGCACCAAGTCCAGGGAATCGAGCTCGTCGATCATCACTGGCAGCGTGTAGGCGCCAACCTGCTCGATGAACTCTTCAGGTGGGCGCTTGGCCGGCAACGGGTGCAGGGTGACCTCGCCCGGGTGGGGACCGAAGTCGGCATCGAAATCGCCACCGCGGTACTGCGCGATCAGACCGCGGCGCACGGTGGGCCGCAGCGGTACCGGCGGCCGATTCCAGCTCCCCGGACCCAGCTGCGGTGCAGCAGTCCGCACCCAGCCGACCTGCCGGTTGAGGTAGGCACCGACCCGCTGCTCGCCGCCATGGGCGTCGATGCACCACAGCTCGGTACCGGCGGGTAGCTCCAGCAGATCCACCTGGTAGACGCTGCGCTCGAAAGGGGCGACGTACAGCTGCGGGTGGTGGGCGTAGAAGCGCAGCACGTACAGCTCGTCGGTGACCGGCCAGCCAGGCACTTGATCAAGCCCGTAGCGCCGGACAAGCTCGGCCGA
This sequence comes from Pseudonocardiaceae bacterium, assembly GCA_050700055.1. Taxonomy (GTDB): domain Bacteria; phylum Actinomycetota; class Actinomycetes; order Mycobacteriales; family Pseudonocardiaceae. The sequence continues at coordinate 39,323 of JBOHGE010000036.1, read as the reverse complement.
CGAACTCGCCGGGACGTCTTCCAGCCGGGTCACGAACCCGGCGATCCGGTGCGGGTTGAACCGATCGGGCACCACCACGTTGCCCAAGGTCAACTCAACCAGACCTGGCAGCACCACCTTCTGCATCGGTGTGTCGGGCGTGAGCTCGGGCACCTGGCCGGGCACCCGCAGCTGGGGCGGTGGCGGAGCCGGGCTTTGCCCGGACAGCGCGCGCTCCAGATCGTTTACCGTGGCGTCCGCTGCCATGCCGTCAGCCCCTAACTGGTTGGCCGTTACCCCTGCTGCCGGATCTGTCATGAACTCCACCACTCAATACTGTGAGGCCCGCGCACCCCGCCCGGGTTGGTTGGGCGAACCTACTACGCCATTCGGGGGCAGGCCGACCGGAGGGGTTGGGTCAGCGCCCGACCAGGTGGCTGCTGACCCGTTGGCTAATCGACCACACCGACACTGATCACGATGCTGGGTCAACCGTCTCGGACCACGCTGCGGGCCTTGACCTGCGCCGACGGCGTAACCGGCCAGCGCCAGGTGAGATCGAGATCACCGAATGACTGCGCGCAGCACGTGGTCCACATCGCGCTAGCCGGCCAGTGCCAACCCGTAGACCAGGTCGTCCCAGCAGCACGGCCGCAGCGCCGAGCGCCAGCGCGATCAGCACGTCAACGCCGCACCGGATCCCCGAGTTCGGCAGCATCAGGACCCGTCCAGATAGATGTCACTCTGAAATCGTCGAGATGGGCCATACCAGGCACCCTAAAGGAGCTGCTGTACGTCATCACTCCGGGAGGGCGTCGATGACACCAAGAAGACTCGACATCCTCCCGGCCAATTACGGTCTCACTTGATAACGCATCGCGACAGCCCCCGATCGAGTCCGCAGCCTCCGCGCCGCTATACTACGCACACTACAGGCAGTTCCGCTATGATAAAATCCTGAGAAAGTCAGAGGAAGCAGAGAGTCCCCGATGGTCACGACTGCTACGCCACAAGAATTCGATCCACGCGCAATTAACGCGTACTGGACGGAGGTGTGGGAGACGGAGCGGTCATGGGTCGTGGGCAACGAGGCTACCGCGGCGGACTCGGTCTACGTCCTGGAGATGCTTCCGTACACCAGTGGTGAACCACATGTCGGCCACCTCAAGAACTACGCGGTGGGCGATGCGATCGCCCACTTCATGCGCCGGCAGGGCAAGCAGGTACTCCATCCCATGGGATTTGACGCATTCGGGCTTCCGGCGGAAAACCACGCCATACGCACGGGAAAGCATCCCCGGGTGTCCACCGACGAATCGATCGCCTCGTTTCGCGACCAGTTCAAGCAGTGGGGGATCTCGATCGACTGGACTCGGGAGATCAGCACCCACGATCCCGGCTACTACCGCTGGACACAGTGGATCTTCCTGCAGCTCTACCACGCCGGGCTGGCCTACCGGAAGCGATCGGCGGTCAACTGGTGCCCCAAGGATGCGACGGTCCTGGCCAACGAGCAGGTCACCGACGGCCACTGCGAACGCTGCGGCACTCTGGTCGAGTCCAAGAACCTGGAGCAGTGGTTCTTCAGGATCACCGACTACGCCGACCGGCTGCTGGACGATCTAGCCGGCCTGGAATGGCCTCCACACGTCAAGACCATGCAGCGAAACTGGATCGGGCGCTCCGAAGGCGCCAGCGTGACCTTCCGCTGCGCCGAGGTCGACTTCGACATCGAGGTCTTCACGACCCGACCCGACACGCTGTTCGGTGTGACCTTCCTGGCCGTCTCGCCGGAGCATCCCGAGCTTGACCGCCTGATCGCCGGGACATCAGCGCAGCCGGCGGTACGGGAGTACGCCAACCAGGTTCGCCGGGAAAGCCATGCCGATCGTGGTGGCGATCGCGCTAAGACCGGAATTGTGACCGGGCGGCACGCAATCCACCCGCTCAGTGGCGTCAAGATACCGATCGTGGTGGCGGACTACGTGCTGATGGAGTACGGCACCGGCGCTGTCATGAGCGTACCGGCCCACGATGAACGCGACTACGAGGCAGCCCAGACGTTTGGTTTCGAGATCCGGCAGGTGGTCCAGACGGCAAACGGATCGATCGACCAGCTGCCGTTCGTGCCGCAAGGCGTGACGACCAACTCCGGCGAATTCGACGGCCTGGAGTCGACGGAAGCGGCCCGGCGCATCATCACCACACTCGCCGAGCAAGGTACCGGCGCGGCCTCGACGAGCTACCGCTTGCGTGACTGGCTGGTGTCCCGCCAGCGCTACTGGGGTTGCCCCATCCCGATGATTTATTGTGGGTCATGCGGCTTGGTGCCGGTACCCGAAGACGAGTTGCCCGTACCGCTGCCCGATGTCGAGGACTACGCTCCCAAGGGGAAGTCGCCACTGGCCGCAGCCACCGATTGGGTGCACACCCGATGTCCGCGATGCGCCGGGCCGGCCAGTCGCGAGACCGATACCATGGACACTTTCGTCGATTCCTCGTGGTACTACATCCGCTACTGCGATCCGAACAATGCGGGAGCACCATGGAGTGAGCCGGCCGTCGCAACCTGGCTGCCGATTGATCAGTACATCGGCGGTGTCGAGCACGCCATCTTGCACCTGCTGTACTCCCGTTTCCTCTGTAAAGCGCTGAGCGATCTCGGACACCTGCCGACGCAGGAGCCGTTCCAACGGCTCTTCACCCAAGGAATGATCACCAAAGACGGCGCCAAGATGTCGAAGTCGAAAGGCAATGTCGTCTCGCCGCGGACCATCATCGACCGGTACGGTGTCGACGCCGCCCGCTGCTACGTGCTGTTCATGGGCCCGCCGGAAGCCGGCGGCGATTGGTCCGACGAGGGCGTGGAGGGTGTCTACCGCTTTCTCCGGCGGTTGTGGCGGGTGGCCGTCGACGTGGCAGGCAGCCGGGAGGTCGTCATCGGCGAAGCGTTCGACCAAGCGCGCGAGGACGAGCTGCGACGTGAGCTGCACGGCACCATCAAAAAAGTCACCGAAGACATGTCCGGTGGTGATTTCGCGTTCAACACCGCGATCGCGGCACTGATGAAGCTGAATAACAGCTGCATTCGAGCCGCTCAGGACGGCATCCAGCGTGAGACGCTGAGCGAGGCCGTGCAAACGATCGCCTCCCTGCTGCTGCCCTTCGCGCCGCATATCGCGAGCGAGGCATACCACCAGCTGACCGGCAAACACGTGTGGAAGCAGTCGTGGCCGGTCGTCGACGAGACCTGGCTACAGCTGGACACGATCGAGTTGGCACTGCAGATCAATTCCAAGAATCGTGGCAAGCTGGTGGTCGCGTCGAACACCCCGGAAGATGCCGTCAAGCAGGCCGCTCTGGACAGCGACATCGTCCGCGCAGCGCAAGCCGGTGGCACCATCCGCAAGATCATCGTGGTGCCCGGCCGCCTGGTGAACGTGGTCGTCACCTGAGCGGTACTCGCCGAACGCCGTCGCCGGCTGGCCCTGCTAACCGATCACGTAGCCGCCCTTCTTGTCGATACCGGTGACCCAACAACTCAACAAAATTAGTAGTGAGCAACCGGAGCATCCGCTGGGGCACCCTCACCAGAAGGCAGATTGGGGCAGGTTCGTTCATATTCAAGCCCTTGAATCAGCTCCTCCCATTCAGTCATTGACAGGTTTCGGTTCACAATCAGACATCCATAGGTCACCCAGGATCCGAACCCTGGCTTCCACAACCGTACAGTAGTATCATCTCCAGCAGATGCGAGCAGTGTTCCGTCCGGACTAAAAGTAACTGTTCGACTGTCCCGGCGTAACCATCTACAGAGTTGACCGCGGCGAAGTTAACGGTGGGCCATGCGGGCGACCAGAAGGAACTTCCCACAATCGAATTACAGCCCCGTCGGCCGACGCAAGTAACTTCCCGCTCGGACTAAAAGCTACCGCATTGGCAACTTCACCACCACTGAACGATCATATCTCCGGTCGAAGCAAGCATCTGACCGTTGGGACTGAACGCCACGCCTTGCACCGAACCAGTGTGGCCAACTAATCGTTCACCCTCAGGTCGCTGGGCAGCCACATTCCATATCTGCACAGATCCGCTTTCGTCGCCGAAGGCTAGAAGGCTGCCATCTGGGTTGAACGCCACAGAGATAGCGGCGCTGATGCTACCATAGCGATGGGACGCATGGTTCAGACGAGCAAGTCCGGTGATAAACCCGGCCGGAGGTTGTGGGTTCTGAGCACTGGCCATTCTCAGACTCTCCAACCCAACAAGGATGGCAGCCTCCGGTCGGGTCTCGACCATCCTGCTCGACTGGGCCGCTAGCTGTCGCGAGATTGCTAGGTCTCGTGGATCCCGTGCCAAGTTCCGTTGCAGGAAGAACTGCACAGAGGATATTCCGGCGAGCAGTGACAGGATAACGAGAGCCGCAATAGCTGAATTGCGCCAGCGAACAGTTCGCCGCTGCTGGCGTACGTCTTCGCCGACCAGCTGCTCTTTGGCCACACCATGTAACGGCGCGGCCAGATCGGCCACCGCATCGCGGAACCGGGGGTGGCGCAGCGGCACCTGTTCGACTGTACGTGCCCACCGCAAGCCCACCCAGCGAGGCTCATCAGCAAATGTCCTCTGCAGGCTAGGGGTAATGCGGTCGAGACAGTCCAGTCGAAGTCTCCGGCCGCCCCATCCCACTTCATCTCGCCGTCGGTCAAAACAATCAGCAGGCATTGATGAGGCTTGTGAGCCAGCCACCAAACAGTTTCTCGGTGCACTGACTCGGATGCCGCAGCACGAGGCGAGGCTAACAGGACGAAGAACTCCGAGTCGATCAGCGCCTAACGGCCAGCTTGGGCCGGATGCCCCGATGAACGTTTCATGGGCGGTAAATGGGAGACTGGCTGGCGTCCAACTATGACGTCTCCTTACCTGCGCGATCGAGACTCCAACTACGTGGTTCGGCGTGACCGAACAGCACTTTTCTCTCAAGTCTGGCATCTTGGGCAAATTTTACTAAAGAGTCATAACGCCGCTTACGACCCGCGGCCGAGTCCACGCCTCGGACCGCCGAGACGCGGGCCCCCTCGATCGGTAACCCGACGTAAACCGCTATTCGCTTCGAGATACGAGTGACCGCGACATTGCGCTCTGGTGTCACCGAGTGCGACATGAGAGCTGTCCGCAGCCGCCCTGACAGCTCTGGTGTCGCACTCGGCGCATGCAGGGCTGTCGCTGCGAGGTAGGGATGATCATGATCGGCAGCAACTCGCTCAGGGTGGCGCGCAGCGCCCACGGCGTTGGCTCAGAATGGCGGCTCACCCGAAGCGACCGACCGTGCCATCCCGAAGCGGCCGGTCAGACTCAGCGTCTGGGAGATGTGCGACGGGCGACCATCGCGGGAAACGTCTGCAAAACTCGGCTCAAGCGCCTAGCGTCCAAGGGGGTAGATCAAAGTTTTCCACTTCTCACTTGGACCGGCTAGCGTCGGGCCCCATGCGCGCCATCACGATCACCGAGTACGGCGGTCCGGAGGGGCTGCGGATCACCGAACAGCCCGAACCCCGGCCAGGCCCTGGCGAGGTGCTGATCGACGTCGCCGCGACCTCGGTCAACCGGGCCGACCTGATGCAGCGGCAGGGCCGGTATCCCCCGCCAGCCGGGGCCAGCGAGATCCTCGGCCTGGAGTGCGCCGGCACGGTGGCCAAGCTCGGCGCGGACGTCTCCGGGTTAGCGGTCGGTGACGAGGTGTGTGCGTTGCTGGCCGGCGGGGGCTACGCGGAGCGGGTCGCCGTGCCCGCCGGGCAGGTCATGCCGCTACCACCCGGCATCGATCTGGTCACCGCTGGTGGCGTGCCCGAGGTGGCCGCCACGGTGTGGTCGACGGTGGTGATGCACGCCGGGCTCGCCGCCGGGGAGCTGCTGCTGGTGCACGGCGGGTCAGGCGGCATCGGCACCCATGCCATCCAGGTCGGCCGGGCGCTGGGCGCGCAGGTCGCGACCACGGCCGCGACGGCTCGGCTGCCGCGCTGCGCCGAGCTGGGCGCACAGATTTTGATCGACTACCGCGAGCAGGACTTCGCCGAGCTGCTCAACGGCCGCGCCGACGTCATCCTCGACAACATGGGTGCGCGGTATCTCGCCCGCAATCTCGCCGCACTCGCCCCGGACGGCCGGCTGGTGGTGATCGGCTTTCAAGGTGGCACGACCGCGGAGCTGAACCTCGCCACGCTGCTGCCCAAGCGGACCAGCGTCGCGGCCATCGGGTTACGCGCCCGGCCGGTGGCCGGCCCGGCCGGAAAGGCTGCCATCTGCGCCGACGCCGTCGCCCGGCTGTGGCCGATGTTCGGTGACGGTCGGGTCAAGCCCGTGGTGCACGCGACGCTTGCCCTGGCGCAGGCCGCGCAGGCGCACCGGATGCTCGAAGCGGGTGGCACGGTCGGCAAGATCCTGCTCACCACCCGCAGCTGAGCCGGATCTTCTGGACACCGGACCGGGATCCTTCTGGACACCGGAGCGAACTCGTCTGGTCACGGAATGATTTTGGCTGGACAGCGACCTGGCATAGCCGTACAACACACAGGAGCACGACAAATCAGGCACAGGAGCACGGCGCGCCAATGTTGGGAGTGGATCACGAGTGGGGGAGGATGGAGTCATGAACGAACCGGATGAGCAGCAGGTCATCGTGATCGGGCCGGACGGCCAGCCGGTGGCCGCCGGCACCGTCGACGACCACATCGGGGCGGACGTCTCCGACATGGTCGAGCAACCCGCCAAGGTGATGCGGATCGGCAGCATGATCAAACAGCTGTTGGAGGAGGTGCGCGCCGCGCCGCTGGACGACGCCAGCCGAAACCGGCTGCGGGAGATCCACCAGTCCTCGATCCGCGAGCTGGAGATGGGCCTGGCCCCCGAGCTGCGCGACGAGCTGGAGCGGCTGTCCTTGCCGTTCGGTGAGGACTCCACCCCCAGCGACGCCGAACTGCGGATCGCGCAGGCCCAGCTGGTCGGCTGGCTGGAAGGCCTGTTCCACGGCATCCAGACCACTCTGTTCGCCCAGCAGATGGCTGCCCGTGTGCAGCTGGAACAGATGCGTCGCGGGCTACCCGCGGGAACCATCCCGCCCGGAATACAACCTGGACAACCCACAGAACCGGGAACTCGAGGCACCGGCCAGTACCTCTAAACCACCATATCGCTATCTATCTGAGGTGTCTCATGAGCAGGACCTTCCGACCCGTCAACTGCATCACACCCCCGCATGTTCTCAATAACCTCCTGGAAAGTGCTGACCAGGCCATCCGCGAGGCCGCCTTGAGCACCCTGCTGAGCAACGCCCGGCTGCGCGGCGAACGCTCCGTGCGGGCGGCATTCGCCGTCGCCGCTCCCACCGGTGGTCGGCGCACTATTTTCGATTGCCAGCACCGCACGTTCCTCCCGTCGGCGGTACTGGTCCGAGCAGAGGACGGAGCCGAGTCCACCGACAACTCGGTCAACCAGGCATTCGACGGGTTGGGGACCACGCGACAGTTCTACAAGGACGTTCACGAGCGCGACTCGATCGACGGCCGAGGGATGCGACTGGACGGGTATGTGCATCGCGGCAGGAACTACAACAACGCTTTTTGGGACGGCCAAGAGATGGTATTCGGCGACGGCGACGGGAGGGTCTTCACCGACTTCACCGGATCCCTCGACGTGATCGCTCACGAGTTGACGCACGGAGTCACCGAGCACACCGCCGGGCTCGAGTACCACGGCCAGTCAGGTGCCCTCAACGAGCACATCTCGGACGTTTTCGGGTGCCTGGTCAAACAGTGGTCACGTCAGGAGTCGGCCGCGGAGGCGGACTGGCTCATCGGAAGTGAGATATTCACCCCGGACATCGACGCGGACGCCCTGCGGTCACTGAAGGCGCCGGGAAAGGCGTACGACAACAGCACTTTCGGCAAGGACCCACAACCCGACCACATGAGCAGGTTCGTCAAGCTCCCGGACACCGACGAAGGGGACAACGGTGGTGTGCACATCAATTCCGGCATCCCCAACAAGGCGTTCTACCTGACCGCGGTGGGCGTCGGCGGTTTCGCGTGGGAGGCTCCGGGACACATCTGGTACGAGACCCTCAAGGCATCCAGCGCGCGGACCCAGTTCCAGCAGTTCGCGGAGACCACCTACTTCAAAGCCGAGGAGCTGTACGGTTCCGGCAGCGCCGAGCAGCAAGCGGTCCAGGCCGCCTGGCACGAAGTCGGCATCCGGATCAGCAGCGCGCCACCGGCGACGATCACTCGGGTGGGCGACGACGGCCTGACCACGCTCGCCAAGCAGATCGACGCCCTGTCCGCCCAGGTGCAAGCACTGAGCGAGGACGTCCGGGGCCTCGCTGCACAGAAGTAGGTAACCTCAGCCGGGAGCAGACAGGACGGTCCCGGGATGAAGGTGACGCTGGCAACACATGGCGGGTTAGCGGCCGGGATCAACCTCCGCCGCCCGCCATGGGTTGTCGACGCCGACACCCTGGACCGACCGGGGGCGAAGGAGTTGGCCCGGCTCGTGGCCGCAGCCAAAGCCGCCGGAACACCCGCGAAAGCGCGACCCTGCCGCGCCCCAGACGAGATGAGTTACACCATCACCGTGCAAGACGGCACCCACCAGCACGTCCTCACCGCATCAGACACCACCCAAACCCCCGAGTTCAGCGCCCTCCTCGACTACCTCCAGCGCGATATGGAGACTTATCGCGGCTAGCCGGCTCCCTTTCACCGCGACAAGTCTCCATATCGCGGGCCGAACCGGGTAGGTCGGCGTGGCGCATGGTGGGGCTGGTGGTGACGGCTGCGGCGATGAGCAGGAGGGCGGCGCCTAACACGGCGCAGGTTGCTGGGCCGCCTAGCCAGGAGAGCAGGAAGCCGGCCAGCAGCGAGCCCAGCGGCGCGGTGCCGCTACTGATCAGCAGGCTGACGCTGTAGACCCGGCCCAGCAGGTGGGGTGGTGCCAGGGTGGCGCGGCGAGTCTGGGCGATGACGGCCAGGACCGGGCCGATCACCGCGATCCCGGCGGTGACCGGAGCCAGCGCCAACGGCGAGGGCATCAGGGCGAGCAGGGCCAGCAGCATCCCCCAGATCCACATCCCGGCGATGTTGAGCCGTCCCGCCGGGATGGTGCGGACCAGCCAGGGCGCCAGCAGCGCGCCGAGCAGGCCGCCGGCCCCGCTGATCCCGAGGATCAGCCCGAGCAGGCTGGGGGTGGCGCCGAGGTGACGAGCCAGCACGATCAATGCGAGCGGGAAGCCGGCGATCACCAGCGTGATCGGCGCGGAGACCAACGACAGCACCCGCAGGTACCGGTCCGCCCACACGAACCGCAGCCCGTCAGCGACCTCCCGGTGCAGGGCTCTGCGGGGCTGGCGCAACGGGTCTTGCAGCGGCGTGCGGATGAGCACCAGCGTGAGCAGTGAGACCAGGTAGGAGATCGCGTCCACGACGAAGGGCAGCACCCGGGAGATCCCGAACAGCACCCCGCCCAGCGATGGGCCCGCGATCGCCGTGCCCTGCATGGTGGCCTGGTTTCGGGCCACCGCGGCGGGCAGCGCGGCCGCGTCGACCACCTGCGACAGGGCGGAGCGCTGGGCCAGGCCGAAGACCATTGACAGGGTGGCGTGCAGCAACGCGGTGACCAGCAGCTGGGGATAGCTGATCCCGACGAGCCAGCCGATGACCGGGATGGAGGCGATGATCAGCAGCCGGCCGAGGTCGCAGCTGATCAGCACGGTCCGGCGGTCCCAGCGGTCCACCAACGCCCCGGCCGGGAGCTGGCCCAACAGGACCGGCAGTCCGGCGACGAAGCCGACCACCCCGGCCCGGGCCGGGGACTGGGTCAGCTCCAGCACCAGCAGCGGAAAGGCCAGCGCGGAGGCCCGGGAACCGAGCATCGAGGCGGTCTGACCGGACCACAGCAGCACGAAGTCCCGGTTGCCCCACAAGGTGTCCGGGCGCCGCCACCGGCGGCCGGCGCGCAACCGGGTCGGCATCGGCGGTCAGTGGGTAGTAGTCGGAGTCGGCGGACCGGGCGTCATCTCTCCCACCCAGCCCGCCGACCCTGGATACAGCTGGTCATCGGCGTCGATCCAGCACACTCAAGAATCAGGGATCGGTGAGGATGTCGTCGGTGTCGATGATGAAACCGCTCGAGACGTCCTCGCAGCGGCCGGCGGCGGCCATGAACTCGATGAGCGACTCCCGGTGATCGTGCACCCGCTGATCGAGCGTCTCAGGCATGGGCGTGGTCAGCATACTGGATCATTCCTTTCATCAGGGCAATCTTTGAATTCCGGCAGTAATTGGTCTCGGTGACGTCCAACCGGCCACTTTCGAAGTACTTGTTCGCCGCCTGCCCGCCGCGGCAGTAGGCGAAATGATCACAAGTCGCCCGGCAGGCCGCGACTCCGGCCAGCACCTCGGCCACCCACGGCACCTCCGCGGCACGGGCCAGCAGCTCCCCCAGTGGTGCATCGGTCACGCTGCCGACGGTGAACGGACCCAGCCGGGGAGAGGAGAACCCGGCCAGATCCGGGCTGACCGGGACCACCTGACCATCCCAGGTGATCATCGGCATCGGGTTCAACGGCCGGTCCGCCCGCACGGCACCGCGCCCGGCCAAGGCGTCCCGAACATAGCCGAAGGCGTGCGCGAACTCCCGGATCGGCAGCCGCCGATCGGCCGCCCAGCGCTGGGCCAGGGCGGCCCAGAACTCGGCCACCTCGTCGCCGGCGCAGGCACCGTCTCGGTGCACGCCTTTGCGTTCCTCGATATTGACGCCCAGGCTGGTGGCGCCCAGCTCGGCGAACCAGTCATACAGCGCCACCGCGCGAGCCGGGGTGGGATCGGACACCACCGCGATCGCCCCGAACGGGATCTTGTGGCGGCGCAGTAGCTCGATCCCGCGCAGGGTGCGCGCGGTGCTGTCGTGGCCGCCGCGATCCGCCCGGGCGGTGTTCTGCGCAGCCGGCCCGTCGATGCTCACCGCCACGTCGACCGGAGTGCTCGCGAACAGCTCGCACCAGCGGTCATCGATCAGCGTCGCGTTGGTCTGCACGCCGTGGCGCACCGGGTGGCCGCGGCCGGGTCCGAACCGCCCGAGCAAGGCGGCGAACTGCGCCGGCCCGGTGGCCAGGGGCTCCCCACCGTGCCACAGCACCCGGACCGGATGGACCGCCGACCAGGTCGCGACGGCCGCAGCAACCGCATCGGCCACCTCGACCGGCATCACCCGGGCCCGGGCCCGGTCCGGCAGGTAGCAATAAGTGCAGTCCAAATTGCACAGCGTGGTGGGTTGCATCAAAACCAATGGCGCGGTAGCAGCCAAACGCACCCCGGCCACGGTCGTCACCCCTATTCGTATTCCCTGCGCTGGACGTCGGATCCAGTTGCGGTGGCCCGCATTCGATGACTTAAGCAGCGAGATGCAAGCCGGCTGTAAACAACACGCAATAACCGTCCTGCCGGCGGCTTCGCCGAGGCCGGTACCCGGACGTGGCGCCAGGTGGCGCACCCGCAGACCGACGGTCCGGCCATCGCCCGAGTACCCTCGCGGATCGTGTGGGATACTGCCGAGATCACGGATGGCCGGGAGTTCTCGTCGCGCACCTGGTCTCGGGCGGTCGGCGATCTGACGGCGGGGTGGCGGCAGCGCCGGCTGTGGGGGCATCTGGGCTGGCAGGACATCAAGCAGGGCTACCGGCGCTCGGTGATCGGGCCGTTCTGGATCACCATCAGCCTGGCCGTCCAAGCGATCGGGATGGGCATCCTCTATGCGGCACTGTTCGGCCAGGAACTACACGACTTCCTGCCCTACCTGGCGGTCGGGCTGATCATCTGGCAGTTCCTGGCCGCCTGTATCAATGACGGCGCCGAGGTCTTCATCCGCAACGAAGGCCTGATCAAACACCTGCCGGCGCCGCTGAGCGTGCACGTATTCCGGCTGGCCTGGCGGCAGCTGCTGTTCTTCGGGCACAACGTGCTGGTGTGGGCCGCGCTGATGCTGATCTTCCCTCCGAAACCCCCGCGGGCCTTCGGGTGGAGCGGGCTGCTGGCATTCCCGGCGCTGGCAGTGATCGTCCTCAACGGGGTCTGGGTGGCGATCCTGATCGGGATCATCGCCACCAGGTACCGCGACGTCCCCCCGGTGACCGCCAGCATCGTCACGCTGATGTTCTTCATGACGCCGATCGTGTGGGACTACGAGCAGCTCAAGGGCACCCCCGGGACGGTCGGCGAGCGCGCCCGGCTGGCCGAGCTCAACCCGTTCCTGCACTACGTCGAGATCCTGCGACGCCCGATGATCGGCGAGTCCTTCGAAATCCGGCACTGGGTGGTGACCCTGGTTATCACTGTGGTGGGGTGGGCGGTGGCGCTGCTGGTCCTGCGCAACTACCGGGCCCGAGTCTCCTACTGGGTGTGATAACACAATGGTCTCCATCGACGTCAACGGCGCCTGCGTCGACTTCCCGATCTTCGATGCGAAGACCAGGTCGTTGAAGAAGGCTCTGTTGGGCACTGTGGGTCGAGCCGGCGGCAAGATCGGGATCGACTCCCGGGTGCCGATCATCGAGGCACTGCGCGACATCACCCTGTCGCTGCGCCACGGCGACCGGGTCGGGCTGATCGGCCACAACGGGGCCGGCAAGTCCACCCTGCTGCGGTTGCTGTCCGGGATCTACGAGCCGACCAGGGGCAGCTCGCGGATCGTCGGGAAGGTCGCCCCGGTCTTCGACCTCGGCGTCGGCATGGACCCGGAGATCTCCGGCTACGAGAACATCATCATCCGCGGGTTGTTCCTGGGCATGACCCGCAAGCAGATGGAGGCCCGCACCGAGGAGATCGCCGAGTTCACCGAGCTCGGCGACTACCTGTCGATGCCGTTGCGCACCTACTCCACCGGCATGCGGGTGCGCCTCGCGCTGGGCGTGGTGACCAGCATCGACCCGGAGATCCTGCTGCTGGACGAGGGTATCGGCGCGGTGGACGCGGCGTTCCTGGAGAAGGCCCGGGACCGGCTCACCGCGCTGGTCGAGCGATCCGGGATCCTGGTGTTCGCGTCGCACTCCGACGAGTTCCTCACCGAGCTGTGCACCAAGGCACTGTGGCTGGACCACGGCGAGATACGCGAGCAAGGCCCCCTGCACACCGTCCTGTCCCACTACAAACACAAACCCCCCCACCTCCAGGAGGCCACCCGATGACCACCACCGCCCACACCGCATTCAGCGGGCTCAGCGGGGTTATCGGGCTCGCTTTAACCCCGCTGAGCCCGCTGAATGCGGTGGTTGGCCGATGATGGTGGTGGTGGTGGTGGTGACCCGGCAGCGGCGGGAGTCATTGGGTAAAGCGTTGGCGGTGTTGGGGGAGCAGACTCGGGTGCCCGATCACCTGGTGGTGGTGGACAACGGGGCTGACGATCCGGCTGGGGACGTCGTGGCGGACTGTCCGATCCCGTCGACCTACCTGTTGTCGCGGCGCAACCTGGGGGGTGCCGGCGGGTTCGCGCTGGGCATCCTGCACGCCTTGGCGTTGGGGGCGGACTGGGTGTGGCTGGCCGACGACGACGGGCGCCCGGCGGACGTCCGGGTGCTGCAGACCCTGCTCGAGGAGGCCAAGCGGCGCGACCTCGCGGTGATCTCCCCGGTGGTCGTCAACATCGACGATCCGGAGCGGCTGGCGTTCCCGCTGCGCCGGGGCCTGACCTGGAAGCGCCACCGCAGCGAGCTGGGCACCGATTTCCTGCCCGGGATCGCGAGCTTGTTCAACGGTGCCCTGTTCAGCGCCGATGCGTTGGACGTCGTCGGCGTCCCGGACTACCGGCTGTTCGTCCGCGGCGACGAGGTGGAGGTGCACCGCCGGGTGGTCCGCTCCGGGCTGCGGTTCGGCACGACCCTCAAGGCCGCCTATGCCCACCCCGACGGCACCGCGGAGTTCAAGCCGATGCTGCGCGGGCGCTTCCACGCCCAGGATCCCGCTGACGAGATCAAGCGGTACTACACCTACCGCAACCGCGGTTACCTGCTGTCCCAACCGGGGATGCGCTTGATCGGGATGCTGGAGGTGTTCCGGTTCGGGCTGTACTTCCTGGGCACCAAACGCGACCCGCGAGCTTTCACGCAATGGCTGCGCCTGGTCCGCCAGGGCCGGGCCGAACGCTTCTACCGGCATTGAGATCAAGATCCGGGACGGGTGCCACGGCGCCGGTCGGTGTGCACTAGCCTCCTGCGAGTGCTGACCTTCGGGCACACCGAGACCTCGCGCCGCCCGCCCAGCAGTGGCGACGAGGTTATCGAGCGCATCCGCGGTCGCTACCGGCGAGGCGACCGTAGGCAGCGGCTCGCCGCCGCGGTGCTCGGCCTGCTCGGCGCGCTGCTCGCCGTCGTGGTACCGCTGCTCCCGGTGGTCCAGAACACCACCGTGATCACCTGGCCGCGCCCGGGAGGTATCGCCCCGGTCAATGCACCACTGGTCACCTTCCAGCCGCAGAGCCTGACCGCCACCATCCCGTGCGCGGCAGCCACCTCGGTGGATGCCCGTTCCGCGCAGCCGGCATCGCTGCTGACCACCACCCCGCCCGGTGCGCCCGACGGCGCGGCGGTGGGAATGGTGCTCCAGGTGGCCGACGGGCAGCTGACCCTGATCAGCCGCGGCCAGGCATTGGGCACAGCTCCGTTGGACCCGGCTTCCGGCGCGCAATGCCTGATCAAGGTGGCCTCCGACGCCACCGGCACCACGGCCTCAGCCGGCCCGACCCGGTTCGTCACGGTCAACCAGGACGTAAGACCCCAGGTGACCGGCATCTACTCGGTCATCGACGACGACCTCGACCCGGTCACCGGGCTGGCCGTGCAGATCACCGCCGACACCCGCTTCCAGTCCACCCCGCATCCGATCAAGCTCGCCGCGATGCTGCTCGCCGCGCTGGCCGTGCTGACCAGCTTGATCCTGCTGCATCGGCTGGACGGGCGGATCGGCCGCCGGGCACCGCGGCTGCTGCCGTCGGGCTGGTGGCGCCCCACCGGACGCGACGCCACGGTCACCGCGGTGCTGGCGGTGTGGGTCGTCATCGGTGGGATCACCTCCGACGACGGCTACATCCTCACGATGATCCGGACCAGCTCGGAGATGGGGTACGTCGGCAACTACTACCGGTGGCTCAACGTCCCCGAGGCACCCTTCGGCTGGCCCTACGAGCTGTACACGGCGTGGGCGCAGTTCAGCACCGCACCGCCCTGGCTGCGGCTGCCCTCCTTCGCCATGGGGGTGGTGAGCTGGATGCTGATCAGCCGCGAGGTGATGCCGCGGCTGGGCCGGGAAGTCCGCCGCAGCGCCGCCGCCGGCTGGGCCGCCGCCGCGGTGTTCCTGGCCTTCTGGCTGCCCTACAACAACGGGCTGAGGCTGGAGCCGGTAGTGGCGATCGGCTCACTGCTGGTGCTGTGCGCGGTGGAACGCGCGGTGGCCACCCGTCGGACACTGCCGCTGGCACTCGGCCTGCTCGCAGCCGCTTTCACCGTCGCCGCGACACCGACCGGCTTCATCGCGGTGGCACCGTTGCTGGTGGCGGTACGCCCGCTGGTGCGCATGCTGCGCCAGCACGTCCGCGCCGCCGGTCGACCCGCCGTGCTCGGGCCGATCCTCGGTGCCGGGCTGCTGGTCCTGGTGGTGATCTTCGCGGATCAGACGCTGAAAGGGGTGCTGGAAGCCACCCGGATCCGCACCGAGATCGGTCCCAGCATGTCCTGGTTCCAGGAGCCCACCCGCTACCAGTGGCTGTTCAGTGACACCCCGGACGGTGCCCTGGCCCGCCGGTTCCCGGTGCTGCTGTTGCTGCTGTGCCTGGGAACCAGCCTGGTGGTGCTGCTACGTCGAGAAGGCATTCCCGGTGCGGGCCTGGGCCCGAGCCGGCGGCTGATCGCCACCGCCGGGGTGTCCCTGGTGCTCCTGGCGTTGACTCCGACCAAGTGGACCCACCACTTCGGGGCGTTGGCCTCGATCGGCGCCGCGCTGGCCGCGCTCACCGCGCTGGCCACCAGCTCCAGCGTGCTGCGCTCGGCCCGCAACCGGTGGTGGTTCCTGTCCGGGCTGCTGGTGATCCTGGCGCTGGCCTCCACCGGTCCCAACGCACCATGGTACGTCTCGCAGTACGGGGTGCCCTGGTTCGACAAACCTCCGTCGATCAAGGGTTTCCAGGCAAGCACGTTGCTCATCCTGGGCGCGGCGTTCGCTGCGCTGATCGCGGTGATCGAGAGCCTGCGACACGAGCCGGGCACACCCCCACCACCCCCGCCCGACCGGGGCAACGGGCGGCGCCGGGCTCTGCTGATCGGCTCGGCCCCGCTGGCGGTGTTCTGCGGACTGCTGGTGTTGGCCGAGATCAGCGCGATGTTCAAGGCGATGCACAAGCAGCGGGACGGCTACAGCATGGCTGCCGCCAACGTCGCCCATATCACCGGGCACAGTTGCAACCTCACCGACGCGGTATCCGTCGAGCCGCAACGCGGCGCCG
This sequence comes from Pseudonocardiaceae bacterium, assembly GCA_050700055.1. Taxonomy (GTDB): domain Bacteria; phylum Actinomycetota; class Actinomycetes; order Mycobacteriales; family Pseudonocardiaceae. Next base: position 22,808 of record JBOHGE010000036.1, on the reverse strand, counting down.
GTGCGCTGCGCCCGGTGCGCGGTGTGCTGTTGGCCGACATCCCGCTGCAGCGTGGCTTCGAGCTCAACCGGATCCCTTCCGCCGAGACCGGTGAGCAACGCGGTGAGGTCCGGGGTGACCGCATTCCCGCCTCGAAAGGCAACAACCCGGTCGACACCCCGCCTTCTGGACTCGGTGGCGACGAGATCCCGATCTGGAGCAGCTTCTCCGCCGACGGCCCCGGCACCGGGGACATGCGCACCACCTGGTACGCGCTGCCCAGCGGATCCGGGCAGGGTCGCGCACCGGTGGTGATCTCGGCAGCCGGCACCCTGTCCCCCACCACACCGCTGGTGGCCGAGTTCGCCCGCCGCACCGAGCGCGGTTTCCAGGTCGTGGACCAGATTCCGATCAACGGCCGGGCCACCGCCAAGGAGCCGGGATGGCGGGATTACCGGCTCGGGCTGGCTGGGCGGCCCGCCGCCGGAGCGGACACCGTACGCCTGATCGCCACCGATGCCGACGTCACCGAGGAGGGCTGGCTGTCGTTCTCCGCACCTCGGGTACCCGTGCTGAGCTCGATGACCGACCTGGTGACGCCGCAGTTGCCGGTGTTCTTGGATTGGCCGGTGGGTTTTGTCCACCCGTGCGTGCGCCCGGTCGAGATCCGCAACGGCATCGCCGAGATACCCCAGTACCGCTTGCTACCCGATGAGATGCTGGCCGACTACAGCAAGAACTGGTCCTCGCGAGACGCCGGCGGGCCGATCGGCTGGTTGCAGATCGTCGCCACCGAGCAGGAGGTACCGACCTACCTCAAGGAGAACTGGGCCACCGACTGGGGCAAGCTCATGGTCATCCAGCCCCGGGTGCGCGACGCCGAGCAACCCACCCTGCGCACCGCCACCGTGGTCCGCAGCGGCTGGTGGTCACCGGGGCCGCTGCGCAGTGGGAGCCAGACGGCGGAGATATCCCAGTTGGGCCGCTGATCTGGGCTGCTTAACCTCAGCAGTCGCTACGTGACCGAGATCAGTAGGGCCCCCCGCGGAAACGAGGGGGAGGTGTTCCGCGAGGGGCGGCGGATCCGGCTGGGGGTCCCGAACCCGCACCTCATTGTGCCACTTCGCGACTCATCCATGCGAGTGATCCCCCGGCGTGGCGGAGAGCTTTTTCCCCGGCGTGCCGCAGCCGCCACTCGTCCGAGTCAGTGGTGCCCGGTGGCAATCTGTGGCGCTCAGTTCCGAAAAATAACCGTGCGTTGCACGATGAAATTGATAGTGGTGGCCATAGCCTGGGCGACGACGAACGCAACAGTGATCTCACCCGGCATCGGCGGTAGCACCGCGAGCAGCACCGCGTTCATCCCGACCTGGACGACGAAGGTGATCCCGTACAGCGCCATGACCGAAACGAGCTGCCCGCCGCCACCCCGACCCTGGAAGGTCCACCGGCGGTTGATCAGGTAAGCGGTGCTGGTGCCGGCGATGAACCCCAGCGCTTTGGCCGCGTGCACCCACAGTCCGGTAGCCAACAGTGCCTGGTAGCTGCCGTAGTCCACCAGTGCGGCGACACCGCCGACGAGCACGAAGCGGGTCAGCTGGGTGGTCAGGCTCAGCCGGCCGGCTAGCTGGGATGCGGCCAATCCGTGCTCGCTTCTCATCGGTGGTGGTCAGGTCCGTGCAGACTACCGGCCGGGTCACCCGTTACCCTCCCGGCCGTGGCCGCTGCCTCCGGTTCGCAACCGCCCGCGGCGTGCCGGGCGCTGAGCTGGCAGGTGGCTACCCTGACCGGGCTGGCCGTGCTGGCGCTGGTCTGCGCGGTCGGGGTGCTGCTCGCCCCGGTGATCGCCGACGATCCGGTGGTCAGCTGGCCCCGCGCCGGCCAGCCACCCCGCTCCACCGTGCTACCGCTGGTGCCCTACCGCCCGCTGAGCGTGGACGCCCAGGTGCCGTGCGCGGCGCTGGCCGCACTGAGCTGGCGGACCGGGGGCGGTGACGCGCTACGCACCCTGCCCCCCCCGCCCGTCACCCCCGACACCTCGGGCTGGATCGACCAGGGCCTGGCCGTCGGAGCGCACCGCGGCATGGTGCTGATCACCGCGTCCGGCGCCACGGTGCTGCGCGAGACACTGCCCGCTGGTGGGTGCACCTACCGGATCATCGCCGGCGCCGGCTGGGTGCGGGTGCTGCGCGACGGGCTACCGCGGGCTGCCGCCCAGCTGCAGGTCCCCGAGGTCGGCGAGCTGGCCACCGACCTGGAGGGCCGGCCCGCCGCCCGAGGTCTGGCGGTGTCGCTGCACACCGATGCCCGCTACGAGTCCCGACCGACCGCACTGAAGATCGGCCTGCTGGTGGCGCATGGCATCGCTTTGGTGCTGCTGCTCGGGTTGGCCTGGCGATGGTGGGCCGGCCGTCGCCGGGTACTCCTCTGGCGAAGAGTCAGACTCCGGGTCGCTGATGCGGTACTGCTGGCGGTCTCGTCGGTGTGGGTGCTGCTGGCGCCGACGAACTTCGACGACCCGTGGTATCTGCTGATGGCCCGCGGCGCCGGCAGCTCCGGCTCGGTCGGCAACGCGATCTACATGTTCAACGCCACCGAGAACCCCTTCGTGGCCAGCCAGTACGTGCTGCAGGCATGGGGAGCGCTCGGCGGTTGGGGGCTGGTCTGGATGCGGTGCGTGCCGCTGGGCTACGGGCTGCTCACCTGGGTACTGCTGCGCCTGCTGCTCGCGGCTCATGGCCGGGAGTTGGGCACCAGCCGGGCGGTGTGGGCGCTGCTGGTGGCACACCTGCTGTGGTGGCTGCCCTACGGGATGACGCTGCGCCCGGAGCCGCTGATCGTGCTGCTCGCCGCGGCGACGCTGCTGCTGGCCGAGCTGGCCCGCACCCGCCGCTCGATCGGTGCGCTGGGCGCGGCCACCGCCACGGCCGCGCTGGCGGTGGCGGTCTCCCCTTCCGGGTTGGTGGCGGTGGCCGCGCTGGTGGTGGCACTGCCCTGGCTGTGGTCCTGGCTGCGCGCCCAGGACACGCCGGCGCGGGTAGCCGCGGTGCTGGTGCTGGCCGCGGCCACCACCAGCCTGGTGCTGGTGGGTTTCGCCGACGCCACCCTGGGTGACTTCCTGGAGTCCACCGCGGTGCACCAGCGGTACTACCAGACCTTCTCCTGGTACCAGGAGTTCCTGCACTACCAGACGGTGCTCGGCCTGAAGGACTCCAGCCAGTGGGCGCGGCGGGCTCCGGTCGTGCTCACCCTTGCGGTGCTCGTGGTCATCGTCGTGCGCAGGGTGGCCGGCCGGCGGACCGGCGACAACCCGGTGCTGTTACGCAGCGCGGCCTGCTCGGCGCTGGCGCTGGCCCTACTCGCACCGACGCCGACCAAGTGGGTCAACCACTTCGGCGCGGCAGCAGCTGCGCCTACGGTGCTCCTGGCCGCAGCCTTGCTGGGGCACGGCTGCGGGTCACCGCTGCGGGCCTGCACCCGCCGTGGCATCGGAGCCATCGTCGCCGCGGCGGTGCTGGTGGGTGCGGTGTCACTGAGCTTCGCCGGACCCAACCTGTGGCGGCCCTACTCCGATCGGGGCCAGCCCTTCGGGGACCATCTCACCGCGGCGCTGGATCGGACCGATCTCGCCGGTCTGCGGCCCACCCTGGGGCCCGTGCAGCTGGCCAATCCCATCCTGTGGGCCGCGGTCGCGCTCGCGGCGGCCTGCTGGGTGTGGTGGCGGCGCCACCGCGGTCGGGACAGCGCACTGGCCCCGGACCACGCAGTGCTGCTGGTCGGCTCGACCACGATCGTGGTGCTGACCCTCGCCGTCTTCACCTGGGCACCGCTGCGGCAATATCCCGGCTGGTCGGTGGCGCTGTCGGCAGCTCATGGCGTAACGGGTGACCCTTGCGTGCTGGCCAGGCATGCCCAGGTGCTCGTCGAGACCGCGGCGCAGCCGGTCCCCACCGCGGGGCCGGCTGTCGCTACCGGCGCGTTCGCTGCCGCGGTGGGCCGGCCACCGCCGGTGCCGGGCACGCTGGTTTGGCATGAGGCAGGGCACGGCGGGCCGGAGCCGGGAATGCTCGTGACGCCCTGGTTCGCCCTGCCCGGCAGCGGATCCGCTGCCGGTGGCACCCACCTGCTGATCCCACTGCTCGGTGCCCGAAGTACCCAGTGGATGACCCTGCAGTACGCCACTGCCGCCGGGCCGGCCCCCGCGGTGGCCGGCAGCGTTGGTCTGCCGGTGGACCCGACCGTGGCCAAGACGCAGTGGCAACAGGCGACCGTCGAGCTCACCCGGCTCGGCCGGGTCCGACCGTCGAGCGTCCGGCTGGTGATCGTCGACCTGCTGGCCAGCGCCGGTAGCCGGTTCGCGGTAGGCCAACCGCGGCTGGCCGGCTGGCGCCCACTGGCGACCCTGATCGCCGGCCGGTCGGTGTATGTCGACCAGGTCAGCGCCACCGTGCTGCCCTGCGCCGACCAGGTCGTGGTCGAGCACGGCATCGCGCGGGCCCCACAGGTGCTGGTGCTGGGCGACGAGGAGTTCCCCCGGCATTTCCTGGACCTGGCGTTCGAGGTCTTCCGCGGTGGCACCCAGGTGCCGACGGCCCGCTCGGCAACCACCGTGCGGGTGCCCAGCCGGCTGGTACCCACCGGCCCGCCCACCCTGCCCTGGGGTCGGGTCGAGCGGGTGGTCTACGACCACCCCGTCGGCTCAGTCGACCTGCACGTCACGACCCAGCAGCGCGCCGGATGGACCCGGCTGCCCACCCTGGCGGACCGCACCTACCACGGGGACTGATCCGACTGGATCCGAGCGAGCTCGCGGTGCACGCGCCGCAGCCGGTCACGCCACCAGGCGGCCTGCTCGTGGCCCGCCAGCTCGTGGGCATCGAGCAGAGCGGGATCAGGTGCGGGTGGGGTGCGTGGTACCGGCAGGTAGCCGTCAACGGGTCGCAGCGAGTCGGTATCGGGCACGACGTCCCCGCGCAGCAGGGACAGGGTGCCCAGCCCGCAGGCGAGTTCCAGCTCGGGCAGCGCGCCCGCCAGAGCCAGCTGGGCAGCCAGCCCGATACTGGTCTCCAGCGCGGAGGAGACCACGCAGGGCAGCCCGGCGGCCTCGGCGACCCGCAGTGCGCGGCGCACACCGCCCAGCGGCGTGCACTTGATCGCCGCGATGTCGGCGGCACCGGCGACCGCGACCCGCAGCGGGTCCTCGGCGCGGCGTATCGACTCGTCTGCGGCGATGCGCACGCTGACCTTCCGGCGAACAGCCGCTAGCTCATCGATGGTGCGGCAGGGTTGCTCCACGTACTCCAGCCCGCCGGCTGCCTTGTCCAGCTGGGGAATCACCGCGATGGCGGTATCGGTATCCCACACCCCATTGGCGTCCACCCGGACCTTGCCCCGCGGGCCCAGCGCATCCCGGGCCGCCTCGACCCGGGCCAGGTCCTCCCCGAGCGAGCCGGGATGGTCGGCGACCTTCACCTTCGCCGTCCCGCACCCGGAGGCGGCGACGATCTCGTGGGCCCGTCGCGGGCTTACCGCCGGAACAGTGCAGTTGATCGGGACCCGATCCCGGACCGGTGCTGGCCAGCCCACTGTCGCAGCCTCGATCGCGGTGGCCAGCCAGCTCGCCGCCTCCCGGTCGTCATACTCCCGGAACGGGCAGAAATCCCCCCACCCGGCAGGCCCTTCGATCAGCATCCCCTCCCGGACGGTGATCCCCCGGAACCGGGTCGTCATCGGAATCGCGTAGACCCGTGCCCCGCTGAAATCGATGCCGTCACTGCTCACGTTCATGATGCCCTCTTGCCGTGGCTGCGCAGGAAACCCGTGATTTCCTCGTCCAGCTCCGCTAAGTCAGCGCAGCGCAGTTGCCGGATCTGTTGCCGGAGTGCCCGGATGCGGCTGACCGTGCGACTGGAGCTGACCTGGATTGCTGTGCTCAGCGCATCGCGGGTCAGCGCTGCGGCATGCTCGTGGTCGCCTCCGATCAGGTAAGCAGCGGCGAGATCGGTCTGCACAAAACAGCGGCTTCGCACGCGCCACGGTTCGTAACCACCCAACGTACGGGTCATCAACTGTGCGGCGTGCGTGGGTTCAGCGCTGTCCCGGAGTGCTCGGCCGAGGTCAGCAGCGAGCTCGGCTTCGGTATAGAAACCTAGCCACGCCGGTTCGCCGTCGGGACGGAAGCGTTCGTAATGTCGTTCGGCTTTCAGCACGGCGGACCGGGCAGCGCTGGTGTCCCCGCACAGCGCGTGTGCCCGTGCTTCCACCGCACTCAGCTGGGCTGCCAACGTCGGCGTTGCCTTCCCCCCCACCCTCATCCCCGCTCGTGCCAGCGCTAATGCCTGGTGGGCGCAGCGTTGCCCGGTCGCGTTCTGAATCGTCAACCGACTCATGTCGCTGAGCATGTTCGCCGCGAATAGCCGGTCACCCGCCTTGATCGCCAGATCGAGCGCCTGGATGTAGTAGCGCTGCGCTAAGGCGTGACGGCTCGTGTCGGCTGCCATCGACGCCGCAAGCCGAGCTGCCTGCGCCACCACGGTCAACAGCGCTCGACCGGTCAAATCCGAGTAGCTACTGTGTAACAGCGTGGTGGCCGACTGATGCAGCAACCGCACGGCTGCGTTCCGTAGCTGGCGTGATCCGTAACGGAAGTCCATCTGCCGCAGGTGCGCAACGCTGTCGGACAAGATCTTCACGTCGGTCATGCCGATACGTCTGCTGCCTGCCTGTCGCGACACGTCGGACACTGGTGGCGCGGTCAACGCGAACAGCGCCGGCTCAGCGAAGGCCGCCGCGGTAAAGACAACCCCTGGGAGAACGTCCCGTCGTCTCAAGTCCCCTCCCGACAGCCCGACAATCGCCTGAAGCGTGCTATCCAGTCTCCCCACATAGTGCAGGCTGCCGTCCATCGAGGCCCAGCCTCGCTGTTCGATCAGTGCGCTGGTGTCGAGCCGAAGGAATGTCGGATGGCCATCGATCACCACGGGCAACAACAGACCAGCTTGTGCGGACACGGAGTCGTCGGGCTCGGCTTGAACCGCCGACACCACGCCGTCGACGTGCACCGAGGGTGTCGACCACAGTAGTTCGTTCAGCTCCTCCGCTGAGACCTTCAGCAAGCGCGCCAACTTCGGCCGGAGGTACGGCCACGGCTCATGATGTCCCGCTTCCCAGCGCGCGACGGTGGAGCGATCCACCTCCAACACTTCCGCAAGCGACTCCTGGGTGAAACCCGCCGTCTTGCGTACTCGGGCAAAGCGCATCCGTCTCACCATGGCGAGATCCTCCCACACCGAGGTGAGTCAAACGATCTGCCGGTCGGGGACGTTTACGCAGGTCAGGCTCCCTTGCGCGCAATTTATGCGCAGTAATTGCGTCGGTCTCGCGCTGGGAGCACAGCGCAGCGCGGCCTTAGCTACTCCCAAGTGCGAGAGCGTCACCCCTCGCTGACTACACCACAAGGAACCGCCGATGAGCGCCGAACGCGGGGCACCGTTCGTAGCGATCCCAGGCAAGTCATGATCACGCGGTTACTGCTGATTTTCGCCAAGCAACCACAGCCGGAGTGGTCGAAGACTCGGCTCGCCGCTGATGTCGGGTTAGATGCCGCAGATGTTCTGTATCGGGCATTCCTCGCGGACGTCGCATCCCGCGCTTATCAGCTGCAGATGCGTCTGAGCGTGCATGTCCGTTGGGTTCACACCCCGTCCACTCCCAGCTTCGCTGAGGTTTTGGAGGAGGTCGCGCCTGGAACCAGCGCTGATTTCTCGTTCGTCGGCTACGACACTCAAGACCTGACCGGCCAGCAGCATGACCAGCTGTTGACCGTCGAGTCTGATGGCTTTAGCCAGGTCCTCATCATGGGCGCGGACACTCCACACGTTGAGCTGGGCGTGCTGCTCGACGCATTCCGATTGCTGGATGACAACGACGTCGTGGTAGGGCCGGCCACCGATGGCGGTTACTACCTGCTTGGGCTGCGATCAGGCTGGGATCTGGTGGCGGGCCTCGATATGGGTTCGCGTGACGTTCTCGGCGATCTGGTCGTGACCGCCACGCAGCGTGGGTACTCGGTCGGCTTCACCGTGTCGGCAATGGATATCGACACCGGCGCTGACCTGTATGAACTTATCTCACACGGCTCGCTGCATCCGGCGTCGTGCCCGGCGACTTGTCGTGCCGTCCACGAGCTAGGGCTGGGGGCTTGAATGTTGATGACGGTGTTGGCGGCGCAGAATGAACGGCAGCCTCATCGATTCCCATTTGTCGACCAAGCCCATTTTGCTTTTCCCGGTCAAGCGTTCCTCGAAATGAATGGGCACCTCGAGAGCCACGTACCCCAGGTTCGTGCACCAGTAATTCATCTCGACCTGAAAGCTGTATCCGTTGCTGCGCAAGCCGTCCAGACCGATCTGAGCCAGGACATCCGCTCGCCATATTTTGAATCCCGCTGTGGCATCCCTGATACGCAGCTTGAGGATTGCGTCCACGTAGAAGTTGGCGAATGCGGACAGGAACCGTCGATTGCGCCCCCAATCCCGACTCAGACTGCCCCCGTTGACGTAGCGGCTGCCGATGACGACTCCCGCATCGAGCGACAGCAAGGTCCCCAGCATGCCAGGGATGGCCTCGGGAGGATGCGACATGTCCGCATCCATTTGGGCGACGTAGTCGAAACCCCGCTCCAACGCGACGATCATGCCCGCAGCGTGCGCTCGGCCGATACCGCCCTTACCGGGCCGGTGCAGGACGACTATGCGTTCATGACCCTGCCGGTTCTCGGCTGCCGCGAGATCATCAGCGATGGCGCCGGTGCCATCCGGAGAATTGTCGTCAGCCACGATGACCGTCAGCCTGGGCAAGGGCAGCTCGAACAGATGCTTCATCAGGACAGGGAGGGTGTCCGCCTCGTTGTAGGTCGGGATCACCACAGCAAGCTTGCTGCGGCTCCACTCCGGCGGAAGCTCGGCACTGCGGGTACCAGGGCTCACGTCACCACCATCCTTGTCTCGGGTAGTCGGGATAACAGCCGCGGGGGCCCACGACAGGGTCCGAAGCCTAGCAGCCAGCTAACCGGGAGGATCACTAATGCTTCTGGGTGAAACGCGCAACCAGTCAGTGGCCAACCATGAATTTCATGCCGCGCAGGAAAAATACTGGAATGATAGTTCGGGAAGTATCGCTGCAAAACTTCAGAACTTCACTAAATATGTCCGGCGGGAAGATTTAACCAAGTTTCTCGCCCGCAATGACGTCTTTGCCCGGCAACTCCATGTTCATGGCAGCGTGGCCGACATCGGCGTCGGGCGCGGAGCCAGTCTCATGACCTGGCTACATCTCTCCTCGATCTACGAGCCGTCCAATTATACCCGCAAGGTCATCGGTTTTGACACCTTCACGGGCATACCACGGCTCAGCCCACTGGAGGAGTCCGCCCCCGCCGCCAGCGAGCAATTACATCTCGGTGGTTTCGCCGTCGAAGAGCACATGGCCACCGACATCGACCGTGCCGCCAGAATGCACGACACCACTCGCTACCTTGGTCACATGCCCAAGGTTGAGCTGGTCGTCGGCGATGTCGAAGACACGCTGCCGCCCTATCTCGACGCCAATCCACACCTTGTCATCTCACTGCTGCATCTTGATGCGGACACCTACGGCGCGACCAGGTGTGCCCTGGAGCTGCTTCGCCCCAGGATGCCCCGTGGAGCGGTCATCGTCTTCGATGAGCTAGGCAGTGAACTCTTTCCTGGGGAAACCGCCGCGTGGCTCGAGCATCGCCACCAGATGACCATCCAGCGTTTTCAGTATGCGCCTGCCATTTCCTATGCCATTCTGGCCTAGCCGGAGCCCGCTATGAGCACACACGACGCCACCCGCCCCTACGCGGCCGGTGTCATCGGCCTGGAGACAACAGGGGTTGCCGACCGCTCCATCGCCATGGATATCCTGCACGCGCTTATCGAATCGCATGATCTTTGTTGCGCCTTCCACCACGATATGTCCTTTGATCCACCAGAAAGGATTTGGCGGCCGATCGAGACAACACCCGATCTCGACCTGCTCCTGGTCGCGCTGCGGCCCGGAGCGGCAGTCCTGCTGAACCGGCTCAACCAGGCGCTCGCAACCCGGGCATCCCTCAGGCTGGGATCCCCCCTTGTGGTTTTTGGGGGCACCACCCATTACACCGCCGAGGGCCAAGTGTCCGCCGCGCCGGCCTTGACCTGGAGTGGTGACGCCGAAGCCGGCTGGCCGCGAATACTGGACCGCCTCGCGCAGCATGCACCCCAGCTCCGGTCAACCATACGCAAGACCACACTGTCACCCTTCGCCATGCCAGCCCAGCATTCCACCGCGCGCAGCGTCCAAGCCGGTGGCACCGTCTGGGTCGAGGCAAGCAGAAGCTGCCCGCTGCACTGCTCATTCTGCGTCCTGTCCACTCCCGCGCTCGATACCACGTGGAGACCACGCCCGATAGCGCACCTTCTCGACGAAATCGCCTACTTGATCGACACGTACGATGTCACCGATGTCAGCTTCTCCGACTACTCCGCCTTCGAGACCGACGCCTACGTTGAGCAGTTCCTGACGGGTGTCCGCGACCGTGGCCTTGACTTCACCTTTCGCTGCGATATGCGGCTGTCCACCGCCCGGCGCCTGAGTCATAGGCTGCCCGAGCTGTACACCGCTGGATTAAGAGCCGTATACGTGGGGATTGAAAGCCTGGTCGGCCGCCAACGCGCGATCTACGGAAAAGGTTATCCTGGTAAGACTGTCATCGATCTGCTCCGCGCCCAGGGTATCTTCGTCGCCGCCGGGTTCATCACACTCGATCCGATGTCCACTCCCGATGAGTTCCGGCAGCAGGTCCTGGGCATCACCGAACAAGGTCTCCTCGACAGCATCGCCACCCCATTCAAGACCATGCGCATCCAACGCCACACTTCCTACGAGCAGCAAGCCCGCAAGCTCGGCATCGTCGGCGAACTCAATCCCGACGGATACACCTACGCCTACCGCTGCGCAGACGACCGTCTTGAAATCATCCGGAAAGTGATCGAGTTCTTCCACGGCACAACCAAGGACGTATACTACAATCCCTACATCGAGAACAATATCCGCGAACGACGAGATGTGGAAGACTGGCAACGGCAAACATTCCGCCAGATCACGCGACGCTACAAAAACGCTCAGATCGATTTCCTTGAAGAGCTGGCATCCATCGCCACGACCAACGACAGCGTCACCATCGTTACTGACCTCGTCCACCGCGCTGCCGAAAGATTCAGTGCGACACGGCATGCGATCTTCCGGCGCACCGCACAAGACTACGATCACCTGCTCAGCCGCGGGACCCGACACTACCGGTCGGACGTCATCAACTTCATCAATCAGTGGCGATCTGTGCCATCATTCGATTCCGATGTGCTGCGGACCGATACCAGCTGATCTACCGATCGCCGGCACGCGCCGGGCTACGCGTGCCAGTCAGCCAGACGGAGCTTCCGTAATCAGCGACCTGTCAAAACCCACCGCGGATGCGGATGAGGGCGGAGTGGACGCCATCACGCCACCTCACCGGCAGCCGCAGCCTCTCGCACCACTCGCGATGCCCACGCTGGACGCACCATCACCTCTCACCCACTGTAGATCCTCTCCCGCCGGATGACTCGCCCCCAGCCGCCGGCGGCTACCTCCCACTGGGGGATCGGCCCCCTGATAGATCACTGTTCGGGTGTCGAAAGTGACAAAATCTGTCGTTCTCGACACCCGAACAGCGATCTTGCTCGGTTAGTCAGAGGCGGGCCGGGCCGGCGGGGCGTCGAAGACGCGGCTGGTGCGTAGATCGTCTGGGGTCAGGGTGGTGAGCTCCGACTTGCTGACCGCTTGGTTGGCGTCCATCAGGCGGCTGGCGTGGCGCAGCCGGGCCCGTTCGATCGCGTTGCGGACGCTTCTGGCGTTCGCGAAGCGGGGTTGTTCCTTGCGCAGCTTCAGGTATTCCCGGAAGGTCTCGATGGCTTCGGGGGTGAAGCCGTAGCCTTCCGCGCGGATCATCAACTGACCGATGTCATCCAGCTCCTGGAGGGTGTAATCGGGGAAATCGATGTGGTGGGCGATCCGGGAACCCATTCCGGGGTTGGAGACGAAGAACGAGTCCATCCGGTCCTTGTAGCCGGCGAGGATCACCACCAGGTCTTCCCGCTGGTTTTCCATCACCTGGAGCAGGATCTCGATGGATTCCTGCCCGTAGTCGCGTTCGTTGTCGGCGCGGTAGAGGTAGTAGGCCTCGTCGATGAACAGCACGCCGCCCATCGCCCGCTTGAGGACCTCTTTGGTTTTCGGTGCGGTGTGCCCGACATACTGGCCGACCAGGTCGTCCCGGGTCACCGAGACGAGGTGGCCCCGGCGCAGGTAGCCCAGCCGCTGTAGCAGGTCCGACATCCGCATCGCCACGGTGGTCTTGCCGGTGCCGGGGCTGCCGGTGAAGCACATGTGCAGGTTGGGCCGGGAGGTGGACAGGCCGAACTTCGCCCGTGCCCGGTCCACCAGCAGCAGCGCGGCGATCTCCCGGATCCGGTTCTTCACTGGGGCCAGTCCGATCAGGTCGGCGTCCAGTGAGGTGAAGACCTGATCGATCCCGGTTTCGGCGCGTTCCTTGGCGAGATCGACCAAGGCGTCCGGCGGTAGCGCCGGGTCTTCCTGGGCGGCCTCTTCCGGTGGGCCCGACCCGGCCGGATTGCGGCCAGGCCGGGACATACCGAACCCGATGCGAGCGGGTGTCTCGCCACCGGGTTGCGGACCACCGCGTGGGCGGTTATTAGCGCTCATTGCGAGCTGTTGGCGTCGTAACGCTCGCCGTGCGGCTTATCGGCCGCGTAGGGATGCAGGGTGTAGCGGATGGTGCGGTCGTGCCACTCCTGGCGTTCCAGCCGGAAGCCGGGCTCATCCGTCGGTCGCGCCACGATGAACGACAGCGCGACGGTCTGCTTGCCGTAGCCGGCGTTGTAGGCGTTGACCCTGACGTAGTACTCCGGCTTGGCCTTGCGGCAGGCGTTCACCTCGGCCAGCACTCCCGCCGCGTCGGCGAGGTCGAACATCGGTAGCCCCCACATCTCCCAATAGATGTTGCGGGGGTGCGGGTCGTCGGTGAACTCCACCGAGCAGGGCCAGTTGTTGTCCAGCGCGTACTGGATCTGCGCGGTGATCTCGGCGTCGGTCAGGTCGGGCAGGAAGGAGAAGGTGCCCTGGGTGATACGCATGGTCGGCCCCCGATCAGATCGAAGTCGGCGTCTCGACGACGTCTGGCACGTCGGTCGACTCGTAGTTGAAGCTGATATCGCCCCAGGTCGCCAGCGCGACGTCCAGCTCACGGCTCTTCTTGGCAGCCGCCTTGAGGATGTCGTCGCCCTCCTTGCGGTAGTCCCGACCCTCGTTCCGGGCCTTGATCATCGCCTCCAGCGCGACCCGGTTGGCGGTGGCCCCGGCCGCGATACCCATCGGGTGGCCGATCGTGCCGCCACCGAACTGCAGCACCACGTCCTCGCCCAGGTAATGCAGCAGGTCGTGCATCTGCCCGGCGTGGATACCGCCGGAGGCCACCGGCATGACTCCTGGCATGGAGCCCCACTCCTGGTCGAAGTACAGGCCCTTGACGGGGTTCGCCTTGAGGCTGCCCAGCCGGAGGGTGTCGTAGTAGCCGGCGATCGCGTTCGGATCGCCCTCCAGCTTGCCGACCACGGTGCCGGAATGGATGTGGTCCACCCCCGCCATGCGCATCCACTTGGCGAGCACCCGGAAGTTCACCCCGTGGTTCTTCTGCCGCGAGTAGGTGGCGTACCCGGCCCGGTGCAGGTGCAGGATCACGCCGTTGGCCCGGGCCCACTTGGCCATCGACTGGATCGCGGTGTAGCCGATGGTGAGGTCGATCATGATGATGACGGTGCCGAGCTCCTTGGCGAAGCTCGCCCGCTCGTACATGTCCTCCATGGTGGCCGCGGTGACGTTGAGGTAGTGGCCCTTGACCTCACCGGTGGCCGCCGAAGCCCGGTTGACGCCCTCCATCGAGTAGAGGTAGCGGTCTCGCCAGCGCATGAACGGCTGGGAGTTGATGTTCTCGTCGTCCTTGGTGAAGTCCAGCCCGCCGCGCAGCGCCTCGTAGACCACCCGGCCGTAGTTGCGGGCCGACAGGCCCAGCTTGGGCTTGGTGGTGGCGCCGAGCAGCGGCCTGCCGAACTTGTCCAGGTACTCGCGCTCGGTGATGATCCCGTGCGCCGGTCCCTGGAAGGTCTTGACGTAGTGCAGTGGGATGCGCATGTCCTCCAGCCGCAGCGCCTTGAGCGCCTTGAACCCGAACACGTTACCGATGATCGAGGAGGTGAGGTTGGCGATCGACCCCTCCTCGAACAGGTCGATGTCATAGGCGATGTAGGCGATGTACTGGCCCTCTGAACCGGGGACCGCGTCCACCCGGTAGCACTTGGCCTGGTAGGTCTTGTAGTCGGTGAGCCGGTCGGTCCAGACCACCGTCCAGGTGGCGGTCGAGGACTCCCCGGCGACGGCGGCGCCGGCCTCCTCCGGCGGCACCCCGGGTTGCGGGGTGATCCGGAACGCGCACAGCACATCGGTGTCCTTGGGCTGGTAGTCGGGTTCCCAGTAGCCCATCTCGGCATAGGGGATGACTCCCGCCGACCAGCGATCTGCCTTCTTCGGTGAGCCGTTGACGTCGGTGTCGGTCACGCTGGGCCTCCTTGGGGCCGCTGTCTGGTCACCACCGAGCTTGGCGGGAGACAATCAGTCTGTCCATCAAGTCTTTGCCGACGACTGTGCAGCGATCGCTCAGCGGTCGCTGTGACATAGAGGTTGCGCTGTGATGACCGAGTCGCGTTTGCGCACGTTGGTGGCCCTGGCAGTCACCGGATCGGTCCGCGGCGCCGCGAGCCGGCTGACGGTCACCGAGTCCGCCGTATCAGCCTCGATCGGGGCACTGGCCCGCGAGCTCGGCGTGCCGCTGGTGGAGCCGGTGGGCCGGGGGCTGCGGCTGACCGCCTCCGGCGCCGTCTACGCCCGGTACGCCCGCCGGGTGCTGGGCCTGCTCGACGAGGGCGCGGCGGCCGCGGTCCAGGAGCTCGACCCGGAGCGCGGTCGGCTGCGCCTGGCCGCTGTCACCACCGCTGGGGAGCACCTGCTGCCCGCCCTGCTGGCCGCGTTCCGGCGCAGGCATCCCGGAGTCGCGCTGGCGCTGGAGGTGGCACCCAGCGCGCAGGTGTGGGATCTGGTCAGCGCCCACGAGGTCGACCTGGTCATCGCCGGACGCCCGCCGTCGGGGGTGGAGGCCCAGGTGGTGGCCACCAAACCCAACGCGCTGGTGGTCGCGGCGGCGCCGTCGGTGGCTGCGTCGTTCGACTGGGCGACGACCCCGTGGCTGCTGCGCGAGCAGGGGTCGGGCACCCGGACCACGGTCGAGGCCTACCTGAAGGTCGAGAACGTCACACCGCCCCGGCTGGTGCTGGGCTCTAACGGTGCGGTGGTGGCCGGTGCGGTGGCCGAGCTCGGCGCCACGCTGGTCTCCCGCGACGCCATCGCCGACTTGGTCGCCGATGGTCGGCTGGTCGAGGTGCCCGCCCCGGGCACCCCGATGCGGCGACCGTGGCACGCGGTCGTCGGCACCTATTCCGGTGCCGCTACCTGGCTTTTCGTCGCACATCTGCGGGCGTCCGGCTGGCGGACACCCGCTGCGGCCCCCCCACCTGCTCCACCCACCGGGGGAGGGATGCCGCGCCGACCCCGGTCTAGGGTCGGTAGTGGCGGCGTGCACCGGCCCGCCCCCGGAACAGGCCCCCGGTAATGCAGTGGAGGGAGAGTCATGATCGAGGCGCTGCACGCGACAGCCCAGGCGATGGTGAGCCGGCCGCGCGGCATCCTGGCGGCGGACGAGAGCATCGGCACCATGTCCACCCGGCTGGAGAAAGTCGGGGTCGAGGCCACCGCGGAGAACCGGCGGGCCTACCGCGAGCTGCTGATGACCACCCCGGGGCTGCACCGCGGGATCAGCGGAGTGATCCTCTCCGACGAGACGTTCAACCAGAAGCTCTCCGACGGCAACACCTTCCCGCTGGCCATCCACGCGCTGGGCATCCTGCCCGGGATCAAGGTGGACACCGGCGCTAAGCCACTGGCTCTGACCTCCGGCGAGAAGATCACCGAAGGGCTGGACGGGCTGCGGGAGCGGTTGGCCGACTACGCGGCCCGGGGGGCCCGCTTCGCCAAGTGGCGCGCGGTGATCACCATCGGGGAGGCCATGCCGTCGGTCCGCGCGCTGCGCGCCAACGCCCATGCCCTGGCCCGCTACGCCGCGCTGTGCCAGGAGAGCGTCATTGTGCCCATCGTCGAGCCCGAGGTGCTGATGGACGGTGACCACACCATCGACCGGTGCGCCGAGGTCACCACGGAAGCCCTGAGACATCTGATGCTCGAGCTCGACGACGCCGGCGTCGATCTCGCCGGCACCGTGCTCAAACCCAACATGGTCGTGCCGGGCTCGACGTCGGGCCGGCAGGCCAGCCCCGAGGAGGTCGCCGAGGCGACGGTGGCCACGTTGCTGGCAGTGCTGCCCGACACGCTGGCCGGTGTCGCGTTCCTGTCCGGTGGCCAGTCACCGGAGGTGGCTACCGCTAACCTGGCCGCGATGCAGCAGCACAGCACCCCGTGGCCACTGACCTTCTCCTTCGGGCGGGCATTGGTCGACCCGGCGCTGAAAGCCTGGCACGGCGATCCCACCCTGGTCGCCGAGGGCCAGCAGGCTTTGGCCGACCGGGTCGACCCCAACTCCGCCGCCGTCACCCTCGTGAGTGCGTAACAGTGTCATGACACCGCCGGCGGAGCCGGCAATCAGACACTGTCGCACTCACGAGGCGCGTAGCGTCGAGCCGGACGCCGGCGGTGAAGGCTTCCCATTCGGCGCGGATACGGACGAACTCGGCTGGTTCGGAGCCTGTCGAGCACGTTCCGGACCTCAGCGCCGTCCACTGCTCACCTTCACCGACTCGATTTTCATGCCAACCAGGTAAGCATGAAGTTCTTTCACGATGCTTTCACGTTGACATCACCAGCTTGCTGCGGATCATCCTGGCCGGCTGGGGGGACCGCATCGGGCCGCTACGGTTGCTGCTGGTCCTGTCTCTGCTCGTGGCGCAATCGGGTTGTTCACTCGCTTACGCCGGCGCCACTCGCACACCCCGCAGTAGCGCCGGTCGAGGTCCAGGAGAACCGATCGAGAGGACTCGGCAGATGGACTCCAACCGGCACACCGCCTACGACGCGCCCACCTCGGCCGGCTACGCCGAGGTCGATGACAGAGCCGGCTGGGCGTTGGGATACCCGTTCGCGCTACGCGCGCTCGGCGTCGGCGGACCCGATGCACCCGAGACCGTCCTGGACTACGGGTGCGGGCCGGGAAAGGTCGCCGAGCGGGTCGCCCGCAGGCACGGCGTGCGGGTCGTCGCCGTGGATCCCTCGGCCGAGATGCTGGCGATCGCCAGGCAGCGGCACGCTCATCCCCGAGTCAGCTACCTGCGGGTGCCGGAGAATCAGCCCACGTCCCTGCCTGACGAGAGTGTCGATGCGGCGATGACGTGCTTCGTTCTCGTCGTAGTGCCCTCCCGCGCGCAGTTGGGGGACATCGTCGCCGAAGTGTGGCGCGTGCTTCGCCCGGGCGGGCGGTTCGTGATTCTCGACCCGCACCCCGACCACGTCGGCGTGCAGTTCTCCTCCTTCCGCTCCGGGGAGCCAGGAGTGACCTACCAGGACGGGGACCCGCGCCGGGCTCGACTGCTGCTGACCACTGGCGAATGGTTGGAGCTGCAGGACTATTTCTGGTCGGCCCGCACGTATGAGGAGATCCTGAGCGACGTCGGCTTCATCGAATTGCGGCCCGAGGCACCCCTGCTTGCCGAGGCATCCGGGTTGGCCGATCCGACTGACCTGGAAGCCTGGGACTACCAGATGGAACGTCGCCGCCCGCCGTTCTTGCTCCTGCACGGTCGCAAACCGGTGGGGGCAGCTGGGTCAGCTGCAGGCGGATCGGGAACGGCTCGGTGCTGATGAAGACGTCGATGATGCTGCCGCCGTCGGCGTAGCCGAACCAATCCAGCAGCCGCAACTGATCGGTGTTGATGAGCCCGTGCTGGTTGATCAACTTGTGAATCCGCCCGACCTGTGGATAACCCGTGAGTGGCGATGCGGGCACTGGCTCGCATCGCCACTCACGGGGGCCGCTAGGCCCAAGCCCGGTCGGTAGGCGCAATCGGAGCGGGCAAGACGGTGCGGCCGGTGAGACGGTGGTCGACGCCGGCGGCGGCGGAGCGGCCTTCGGCGATGGCCCAGACGATCAGCGATTGGCCGCGGCCCATGTCACCGGCGGCGAACACGCCCGGCACAGAGGTCATGAACGACCCGTCGCGGGCGACGTTGCCGCGGGCGTCGAGCGCTACGCCCAGACCGTCGAGCAGCTTGCCCTTCTCCGGACCGACGAAACCCATCGCCAGCAGCACCAGATCGCAACGAAGGTCCTGCTCGGTGCCCGGCACCGGGACGAACTTGCCGGACTCGAAGACCACCTCGACCAGCCGCAGCGCCCGCACCCGGCCCTCGCCGTCGTCGAGGAACCGCTGGGTGCTCACCGAGAACAGCCGCTCGCCGCCCTCCTCGTGCGCCGAGGAGACCCGGTAGATCATCGGGTAGGTGGGCCAGGGTTGCGAGACCGGACGCTGCTCCGGCGGTAGTGACAGGATCTCCAGCTGGGTCACCGACGCCGCGCCCTGGCGGTGCGCGGTGCCCAGGCAGTCGGCCCCGGTGTCACCACCACCGATGATCACCACATGCTTGCCCGAAGCGTTGATCGGCGACTGCACAAGGTCGCCCTCCTGGACCCGGTTGGACGGGGGCAGGTACTCCATCGCCTGGTAGATGCCGGCCAGCTCGCGGCCGGGCACCGGCAGATCCCGCCACGCGGTGGCCCCACCGGCGAGCACCACGGCGTCGAAGCCGGCGCGCAGCTCGTCGACGCTGAGTTCCACGCCGACATCGATGCCGGCCCGGAACTCGGTGCCCTCCGCACGCATCTGGTCCAGACGTCGGTCCAGCCGGTGCTTCTCCATCTTGAACTCGGGGATGCCGTAGCGCAGCAACCCGCCGATCCGATCGGCGCGCTCGAAGACCACCACCTCGTGCCCGACCCGGGTCAGTTGCTGGGCCGCGGCCAGCCCCGCGGGACCGGACCCGACCACGGCGACCTTCCGGCCGGTCCGGACCTCGGAGACCACCGGCCGCACCCAGCCCTCGGCCCAGGCCCGGTCGATGATCTCGATCTCGACCTGCTTGATGGTCACCGCGTCGTCGTTGATGGCCAGCACGCAGGCCGCCTCGCACGGCGCCGGGCACAGCGTGCCGGTGAACTCGGGGAAGTTGTTGGTGGCGTGCAACCGCTCGGCGGCATCGGCCCAGTCCTGCCGCCAGACCAGGTCGTTCCACTCCGGGATCAGGTTTCCCAGCGGGCAACCCTGATGGCAGAACGGGATCCCGCAGTTCATGCACCGGCCGGCCTGCTGCTCGACCGCGGACCGGTCGAAGTCCGCATAGACCTCTCGCCAGTCCCGTAATCGCAGGTCGACTGGCCGGCGCGGCGAGTTCTGCCGCCCTGTGGTGAGGAAACCCTTCGGGTCACCCACGGCAGCCTCCCACCGGGAGGGTCGTGAGTGCGTAACAGTGTTCTAACACTGTTACGCACTCACGAGCGTTATGAGCCGCACGCGGCTCATAACGCCTAACCATGAGCGGCCTCCATGATCGCGGCGTCGATGTCGCGGCCGTCGCGCTGGGCGGCCGCCTGGGCGGCCAGCACCCGTTTGAAGTCCTTGGGCATGACCTTGCCGAACCGCTCCACCGACACGTCCCAGTCGGCCAGCAGCGCGTAAGCCGTCACCGACCCGGTCTCGGCGTGGTGCCGCGCCACCGCGTCGGCCAGGAACGCGCGGTCGGCATCGTCCAGCGGGTCCAGGTCGACCATCTCGGGGTTGACCCGGCCCACCACCAGGTCGAGCAGGTAGGCGACCCCGCCGGACATCCCGGCCGCGAAGTTGCGCCCGGTCCGCCCGAGCACCACCACCCGACCGCCGGTCATGTACTCGCAACCGTGATCACCGACCCCTTCGACGACGGCCAGCGCACCTGAGTTGCGCACGCAGAAACGCTCACCGACCATCCCGCGCAGGAACATTTCCCCGGACGTGGCGCCGTAGAGGATCACGTTCCCGGCGATGATGTGCTGCTCGGCGGTGAACTGCGCGTCGGGATGCGGGCGGACGGTGATCCGTCCACCGGACAGGCCCTTGCCGACGTAGTCGTTGGCGTCACCCACCAGCCGCAACGTGATACCCCGTGGCAGGAACGCGCCGAAGGACTGGCCGGCCGTTCCGGTCAGCGTGATGTCGATGGTGTTGTCGGGCAGCCCCGTGCCACCCCAACGCCGGGTCAACTGATAGCCGAGCATGGTGCCCACGGTGCGGTTGACGTTGCGCACCGGCAGATCCAGCCGCACCGGCTCGCCGCCGGCCAGGGCGCCCTCGGCCAGCGCGATGAGGGTGTTGTCCAGCGCCTTGTCCAGCCCGTGGTCCTGGGCCACGGTCCGGTGCCGGGGCGCTTCGACGTCCAGGTCGGCCGGTAGATACAGAATCGGTGACAGGTCCAGCCCGGCGGCCTTCCAGTGATCGATGGCCGGGCGGGTGTCCAGCATCTCGGTGCGCCCGATCGCCTCTTCCAGGGTGCGCAACCCCAGCGCCGCCAGGTACTCGCGGACCTCCTGGGCGATGAACTCGAAGAAGTTGACGACGTAGTCGGCCTTGCCGGTGAACTTGGCGCGCAGTGCCGGGTTCTGGGTGGCCACCCCTACCGGGCAGGTGTCCAGATGGCAGACCCGCATCATGATGCACCCGGAGACCACCAGCGGAGCGGTGGCGAAGCCGTACTCCTCGGCACCCAGCAGAGCGGCGATCAGCACGTCGCGACCGGTCTTGAGCTGGCCGTCGGTCTGCACGACGATCCGGTCCCGCAGCTTGTTGGCGATCAGCGTCTGCTGGGTCTCGGCCAGGCCCAGCTCCCAGGGTGTGCCGGCATGCTTGATCGACGACAGCGGCGAGGCGCCGGTGCCGCCGTCGTGCCCGGAGATGAGCACCACGTCGGAGTACGCCTTGGCCACCCCGGCGGCCACCGTGCCGACCCCGACCTCGCTGACCAGCTTGACGTGCACCCGGGCCCGCGGGTTGGCGTTCTTCAGGTCGTGGATCAGCTGCTTGATGTCCTCGATGGAGTAGATGTCGTGGTGCGGCGGCGGTGAGATCAGCCCCACCCCGGGGGTGGAGTACCGGGTCTTGGCGATCCACCGGTACACCTTGGTGCCGGGCAGCTGCCCGCCCTCGCCAGGCTTGGCCCCTTGCGAGATCTTGATCTGCAGGTCGTCGGCGTTGACCAGGTACTCGCTGGTCACTCCGAAGCGCCCGGACGCCACCTGTTTGATCGCTGAGCGGCGCAGGTCCCCATTGGGGTCCGGGAGGTAGCGGTCGGCGTCCTCGCCGCCCTCACCGGTGTTGGACTTTGCACCCAGCCGGTTCATCGCGATGGCCAGCGTCTCGTGCATCTCCTGGGAGATGGACCCGTAGGAGATGGCGCCGGTCGCGAACCGCGTGACGATCGACTCGACTGGCTCAACCTCGTCAAGGGGGACGGGCTCGCGGACCCCGTGGCGGAAGGTGAACAGCCCGCGCAGGGTCATCAGCCGCTGCGACTGGTCATCGACCAGCCGGGTGTACTCCTTGAACACCTCGTAGCGACCCGCCCGAGTGGAGTGCTGCAGCTTGAACACCGTCTGCGGGCTGAAGACGTGCGGCTCACCCTCGCGGCGCCACTGGTAGTCACCGCCGATCGCCAGCTCTCGGTGCGGGGCGTGCACCCCGTCGGCCGGGAAGGCCCGGCGATGCCACCTCGCGACCTCCTCGGCCAGCGTGTCGAACCCGACCCCGCCGAGCCGGGAGGTGGTGCCGGTGAAGCAGCGATCGATGACCTCATGTCCTAGCCCGATCGCCTCGAAGATCTGCGCACCGGTGTAGGAGGCCACGGTGGACACGCCCATCTTGGACATCGTCTTACGGACACCCTTGCCCAGCGCCTTGATCAGGTTGTGGGTGGCGGTCCTGGCGTCGATACCGCCCAGCAGGCCCCGCTCGGCGAGGTCCTCTACGGTGGCCATCGCCAGGTAAGGATTGACCGCGGCTGCGCCGTAACCGATCAGCAATGCGACGTGGTGCACCTCACGGGCGTCCGCGGCCTCGACCACCAAACCGACCTGGGTGCGGGTCTTTTGCCGCACCAAATGATGGTGCACCGCACCGGTGAGCAGCAGGGACGGGATCGGGGCATAGTCAGCGTCCATGCCCCGGTTGGACAGCACAATCAGCCGAGCTCCGTTCTGGACAGCTTCGGTGACCTCGACGCAGATCTCAGTGAGCCGGGTGACCAGTGCGTTCCCGCCGCCGCGCACCCGGTAGACGCCCCGGACCGTGAAGGTCTGGTATTTCGGCTGGTCACCGTCGTCATTGATGTGGACGATCTTGGCGAGCTCGTCGTTGTCCAGCACCGGGAACGGCAGCACAATCCGCCGGCAGGAGTCAGCACCCGCCTCCAGCAAATTGGGCTCTTCACCGAGCTGCACCTGCAGCGAGGTCACCAGCTC
Organism: Pseudonocardiaceae bacterium; assembly: GCA_050700055.1. Taxonomy (GTDB): domain Bacteria; phylum Actinomycetota; class Actinomycetes; order Mycobacteriales; family Pseudonocardiaceae. Next base: position 52 of record JBOHGE010000036.1, on the reverse strand, counting down.
TTCCCGGATCGCGTCCAGCGGAGGGTTGGTGACCTGGGCGAACAGCTGGGTG
>JBOHGE010000035.1:0-64806 GCA_050700055.1 Pseudonocardiaceae bacterium | reverse complement strand
CTCAACGTCTCCATTCGGGACTTGACTACAAGACCCCACGCGAGGTCCGCGACGAGTACCTGAACCGGCAATACGCAGCCTGAAATAACCACCAAGAAAGCTGTCCGGAAAACGCAGGGCCCATCAGGACGTCATCTGCGCCGCCCTACCACCACTGACCCACACCGAGATCACCACCGCAGCCACCGCACTACGCCGCGCCACCAGCCCCGGGCACGCCAACGACCGCGACTGCCCTCGCCTCTCCACCCAGCACCAAGATCACCAAACCGGGGATAACGCCTCACCACACACGAGCCTGTAGTAGCCCCTGAGCTGCAATGATGCACCAGCCGTAGTATCGCCGTAGTAGATCGGTGCACCTTCGTAGTAGCGGAAAACGCCGCCATGCTGCCCAGCCTGTGGCGGGGGCGCGCGTCGCCCTGCAGAGCTTCCCCGGATCCTCCCCTCCGGGTTCCGCTTAAGCGGGAAGGGGCTGTCGTCAGCATCAGCGCTGTTCAACGGGTTGCTGGCCCCTCCTAGATATACCCAACTTCGCTACCCCGCGGGAACTGTTCACGACGATGGGGGACCACAGCAGCACCCGCGGGGTTCTCGGGAACAACCTGGTCGAGCTCGCCGTCGGCGAGTACGCATCTTGGGGCAACCGCGCATCCGGTACACGGCCGAACGTCTGCCTTCCCCCGCACACGCCGACGACGTCATTGCTACCCTGGGTCACGAATGGGGAGATCGGGTGCGCATAGGGTGACTTCCGTTGGTGGTTCACCTTGGGGAGCACCTGGGGGATCAACTTGGGGTACCGATTAGAGCACCACCCCCAGCACCCGGCGAAACGCCAGCGTGGACCGGACGTAAGAGGATCCGCTGTGATACCAGACTCCCGTGCCAACAAGCAACATGGTGACATTGGGCCCGGGGCAGCGATGTCGTGCTTCCCGAACTCGCGGAACAGGTAACGCCTTCGCGGTGGGTCGGGGACGCCTGACCGTCATTCCCGACTGTCCCAGTCAGCAGTGTCCGACGACAAAGGGGAACATGGTCATGGCCAGCGAGAACGCCGCCAAGCTCGCAATGCTCATCGACGCGGACAACGCGCAGCCAACGATTACCGAGGGGTTGTTGGCTGAGGTCGCCAAGTACGGCACCGCGCACGTCAAACGCGCCTACGGCGACTGGACCGGCACGAGCCTGAAAGGCTGGAAAGACCAGTTGCTCGCCCAGTCGATCCAGCCCATCCAGCAGTTCGCCTACACCAGGGGGAAGAACGCCACCGACGCGGCGATGGTCATCGACGCGATGGACCTGCTGTACTCCGGGCGCTTCGACGGGTTCTGCATCGTCTCCAGCGACAGCGATTTCACTCGACTGGCCGCGCGTCTGCGCGAGTCCGGCCTGACCGTGTACGGATTCGGCGAACGCAAAACACCCAAACCCTTCGTCGCGGCCTGCGACAAGTTTATCTACACCGAGAACCTCGCCTATCCCGGAAGCCCTACCGCGCCAGGAGGCGCGGCGCTCAAACCAAAACCAGCCACCTCCGCCGCGCAGCTCAAAGCAGACACCGCGTTGGTGAACCAGCTGCGCAACGCCATCGACGCGGCCTCCGACGACGACGGCTGGGCACCGCTCGCGAACGTCGGCCACATCATCACCAAACAACGCTCGGACTTCGACTCGCGCAACTATGGCTACGCCAAACTTAGCGAACTACTGGCCGCGACCACGCTGTTCGAGTTGGACCGCCGCAGCCCCGGCGAGGGCAAACCAGCGGTCATCTACGCGCGCGACAAGCGACGCCGCTCAGACAAGAAACCCAAACCTGCCCCCACCAGCCCGCGAATCGACAACGACTCAACGAGCGTGCCGTGTGGAGTCTCACCCGGGGCTCTCGAGAGCCCAACAGATCACTAGCCGCCGTGGAAACCGGCGCGCAGGAATCGCTCCCCGTGGGAGGCGGTGACCAGGGTGCGCAGCAGGCACCGCCCGAGATTGTCGTCGGGTCAGGTAGGTCTTGCTGACGCCGTTGAGTCCTTCGAGGGAGATGAGCCCGGCCGCAGGGTCGAATAACGGCGTTATATTTGGACTTCAGAGGTGAGCCGCACACCCACCCCTGAAAGGCCCGTAGCTCGTGACCTCACCCCCGCCTTGTTCCTGTCCTTCGCCCGCGCCCCGCTGTGCGCTCCACGGTGGCGCGCACCGACCTGCCGAGTTTCCCGCCGAGTTACCTGCCCGGCTTCCGTCTAGGCGGGAAGGGACTGCTATCGACAACGATGCTGCTCAGCGAGTTGCGGACCCGTCCTGGGCGTACCCCGACTCGGCACCCAGCAGGAACTTGTCACGAGGAAGGCGACGACAGCGACCCAGCGGGGCTGGTGGTCGACCGTGACCCCGTCCTTCCCGGTGGCAGTGTTCTGCCCGGCCCGGCTGCGCGCGCATCGCCACCTGCGCGGCTGGGACCGCGCCAGGCTTGCCAGGGCCGTCGCCGCCACCGTTGAGGCCATCGCCGCGATCGAGACCGGCCGAGCCAGCCCGTGCCCCCGGTTGGTGACCGCGCTGGCCGAGGCGCTGGACTGCTCACCCCCCGCGCTGCACACGACCAGCGACCCGGGCGACAACGCCGACTACTGGGAGGTGATCTGCGCCGCGTTGCCCCCGCTGAGCGGCACCCAGATCGCCACCCTGGGCACCGTGCTGCGCCGCATCCACCCCGCGCCCCGACACCCGGCCCCGGACACCCCCGGCCAGCACCGCGCCGCCTGAGCACCCGCCGGCAGGCACATCAGCCCTTGGGGGCGGCCGGGGTGGTGTTCGGGTCGGCGACGCGGACCCGGGCGGGGTCGAACACCCGCCGCCCACCCTTGGGGGCGGGATCGAGCACCAGCCGCAGCGACCCCAGCGCGGCCACCAGCAAACCCCGGCGTTCAGCGGGTTCCGCGGCGTCCCACTGCGCGCCCACCGTGGCCGCGTCCAGCACCGCCACCGGCCCGGCCGGTTCCCCCACCGCCAAGCCGTCCCGCTCGGCACGCAACCGGGCCAGATCGGTAGCGATCGGCTGGTTGGCCTTGTCGAACGCCGCCAGGGTGATCTCCCGGCGACCCAGCCGATCCGCCAACGCCTCCCCGATCGCCTCACACTCCGCGATCTCCGTACGGACCGCCGTGAGCCGGTCGGCCACCCGGGCGCGGGCCGCCCCGACCGCCGCCGCATGCCTCGGGTCCGACAGCCGGCGCATCACGAACGAGCGCAGCTCACGATCCACCCGGCGGACATCAGCCGCCACCCCACCACAACCCCCAGAGTCCTTATTGCAGTGGTACTGCCGCCGGGGCGAACCATCCGGGTAGGTCCCCGCGTGCGGGCGCCCCGTCAAGCCGCGCCCGCACCGCCCGCAGCGCAGCACCCCCGAGGCGGTGTACCGCTCACCCGGTGGGCGACCCCGCCGCCGCCCCGACAACATCGCCCGCAACCGCTCAAAATCACGGCGGTCCACGATCGGATCCCCGGGCATCTGCCCCACCACCACCCCGTCATGCTCCACCAACCCCGCGTTACGGGCTCGGGACAGCACCGCACGCACCAGCACCGGGATCCACACCTTGCCCCCCGCCGTGCGCAACCCCGCCGCGTTCCACTGCGCCGCCACACTGGCATACGGCGCCCCGGCCAGCACCGCCGCCGTCCCGTCCCGAATCGCGGCCCGCTCCGCCGCCACAACCTCCACTGGGACCTCCGTGCGGGCGCCGTCCGCACCCGGCAGGCGCTCCCGGCCCGAGAACCCGAACGACCGGCCGGACACGTGGGCCACCCCGTTGCGCCGCAACGTCTCAAACCGCCGCCGGATCCGCCGCGACGCATCATCCGAGGAACGGCACGCATGAGCCACTTCCACCCGCAAAATGAACCGATCATTCGGATCAGCCAGATCCCACTGGCCATGCGCGCACCCCAGCGTCAGGCCCCGATCCGAGAACTCCAACAGCCGCTCCAGATCCCGCGGCAACCGCAACAACCGGTCCACATGCCACACCACCGCACCATCGGACTTCCCCGACGCCAACCGCCCCAGCAACCGCTCCCAATCCGGACGCCGCACGCTCGGTTTCCACGCCGACAGATCATCATCAGTCAGCTCCACCCCCAACACCCCACCCAGACGGTCAATCACCCGCCGGTTGTCCGCGTGCTGCTCCTCCACCTTCTCCAACTCACCCGACACGTTGCGCGACAACCGCGCATAGGAGTCCAGCACCAGCCGACGCCCCGACCCCTCACCCCTACGATCACCACGTGCGCCCATACCAGCAGTGTAGGTAACAAAATGGGGTACCGCTATAACACTGTTTGCCACTCACGACCTGTTCTGGTGGTGGACTTCGGGGCGCAGTACGCGCAGCTGATCGCTCGTCGGATCCGCGAGGCGCAGGTGTACTCCGAGGTTGTGCCGCACACCGCGCCGGTCTCGGCGCTGCTGGCCCGCGGGCCGGCGGCGATCGTGCTCTCCGGGGGCCCGGCCAGTGTGTACGCGCCGGGTGCGCCCCGCGTCGATCCGGCCCTGTTCGGGGCCGGGGTACCGGTGCTGGGGATCTGCTACGGCTTTCAGGCGATGGCTGACGCGCTGGGCGGTGCCGTGGCACAGACCGGCACCCGGGAGTACGGGCGCACCGACCTGCAAGTGCTCGACGGTGGTGGCGTGCTGCACCGCGAGCTGCCCGCGCGAGGCCCCGTGTGGATGAGCCACGGCGACGCCGTGACTGCCGCGCCGCAGGGGTTCGCGGTCACCGCGCGGTCGGCGGGTGCCCCGGTGGCAGCTTTCGAGGACACCACCCGGCGGCTGGCCGGGGTGCAATATCACCCTGAGGTGGTGCACTCGCCGCACGGCCAGGAGGTGTTGCGCCGGTTCCTGCACGAGCTCGCCGGTATCCGGCCGAGCTGGACCACCGCCAACGTCATCGACGAGACGGTGGCGGCGATCCGGGCGCAAGCCCAGGACAGCCGATTGATTTGCGGGCTGTCTGGGGGCGTGGACTCCGCGGTTGCTGCCGCGCTCGTGCACCGAGCCGTCGGGGACGATCTGACCTGCGTGTTCGTCGACCACGGCCTGCTGCGGGCTGGGGAGCGCACTCAGGTGGAACGGGACTACGTGGCCGCCACGGGTGTCCGGCTGGTCACCGTCGACGCCCGGGCGCGGTTCCTGGAGGCACTGACCGGGGTGGTTGATCCGGAGCAAAAACGAAAGATCATCGGACGGGAGTTCATCCGGGTCTTCGAGGCCGCGGCTCGGGACGAGGCTGGTCGGCACGGTCAGGCGATCCGCTTCCTGGTGCAGGGCACCTTGTATCCGGATGTGGTGGAATCCGGCGGCGGCTCCGGCACCGCCAACATCAAGAGCCATCACAACGTCGGCGGGCTGCCCGAGGACCTGAGATTCGAGCTGGTCGAGCCGTTGCGGACGCTGTTCAAGGATGAGGTGCGCCGGGTGGGGCTGGAGCTCGGGCTACCGGAGACGATCGTGCACCGCCAGCCGTTCCCGGGGCCCGGCCTGGCGATCCGGATCATCGGCGAGGTCACCGCCGCCCGCTTGGCAACGCTGCGCGCCGCGGACGCGATCGCCCGGGAGGAGCTCACCGCGGCCGGGATGGACCGCGACATCTGGCAGTGCCCGGTGGTGCTGCTGGCCGACGTGCGCAGCGTCGGGGTGCAGGGTGACGGGCGCACCTACGGGCATCCGGTGGTGCTGCGCCCGGTGTCCAGCGAGGACGCGATGACCGCGGACTGGTCCCGGGTGCCCTACGAGGTCCTGGCCCGCATCTCCGGTCGGATCACCAACGAGGTGCCCGAGATCAACCGGGTGGTGCTCGACGTGACCAGCAAACCCCCTGGCACCATCGAATGGGAGTAGTGGCTGTGCCCCGCGAGTGGCCGTTCTCGTGTGACGCATCATATCGCAGTCCCATGGTCACCGCACTCTGGAAAATCTCATGACAGGCACACGTATACCGTGGTCTACTGCTACGCGGGTTAGGTATCGCTACCCAGCGCCGGGTGGTCGCGACAGGCATGCGGCCACCGGGGGGCCACACGCGCATATCAGGGAGAAAAAATGCCAACCTTGGCACACGCCGATCTGCAACCATTCCAGAACAGTGGTATCAGCGGGCGGCTGACGTTCAGCCAGTCAGATGACGGCGACACATTGACCGTCAGTGGAAACGCATCGGGGTTCGGTCTGGGTGCGGTCTATGTCTCATTGGTTTACGGGCTGGGATCAACAGCTATCGGCGAAGGCCAAGGGCCGCCCTGCGCCGATGACCGCAGCTTCAATATAGAGCCGCCGATCATCGTCAGTAACAAGCCGGGTGATGTCACCTTCAGCCCGGTCGCCACGGTCCGCATGCTGGTGGGAGTCTGGGGAGGGATCCTGGGGGTGCCCATCCTCGGCAGTAACCGGAGCCTGAGTGTGACCAAGCCCACCGCGTCACCCACCGGGGTGCGTCTCGAGCAGATCAGGACGGTGTCGATCCGTCAAGCCACCCTCCCGGACATCACCAACCTCAACATTCTCAAGGACATCCGCCCGCAGGTGTTCCAGCTCAGGGCATGCGGTCTGATCGTGCCGGGGGCATGAGCCCGTGGTCGTTATGGCACGGGCTTACCTCCAGCCGGTGGGAAACAGCGGTGTCTCTGCGGAGCTGACGTTTTTCGAGTCGGTGGACGGTGGCACACTCATCGTGCAGGGAGCTGCCAGCGGAATGCGAATGTTCGGTCGGTACGTCTCGCTGGTCACCGACCTGGAATCAAACCCGGACGCGATTCTGCCGGGCCCCGATATATCCTCCGGCTGGATACCCGAGCGCCCGATTCCTTCCGCCCGGGATCCTACGTTCCTGGGCGCGTGGCATGGGCTGTTAGGGGCAGCGATAGGCACCATGCGCGTGCTGCAGATCGAGAAAGCGACCGCTGCTGCCGACGGCTTTCATATCTATGAGATCAGCACGGTGTCGATCCACCGGCCGCTGGCTGGGTCCATGCCTGGCCGGCTTCGGCGCAACGGGCCGCAGTGCAGGTCTCTCCAGGCGTGCGGTGAGCTCGTACGGGTCCCCTAACGGCCGGTGCGTCAGGAGGCGAGGAGCTCGCGTGGGCCAAGAACAGGACCTTGCCGTGATCGGCGCGGGCCCGCATGCGCTGACCTTCTGCGCCTACCTGCTGCGGCAGCGCCCGCAGCTGCGGGAACGGCTGGTGATCATCGATCCGGAAGGCTGGCTGCGGCGCTGGCAGCACCGGCTGGATGCGCTGGGCATCGACACGCTCCGCTCCCACTACACCGATCATCCGCACCCGGACCCGTATGCCCTGTGGCGGTTCTCCCGCAGCCACCTCCAGCGCCGGCTGCGAGTGCACTACACGCCCGGTGCCACGCTGTTCGCCGACTTCTGTCGATCGCTGGTCACCGAGCTGGGGCTGGATGAGGTGGTGTGTCCTGAGCGGGCGGAGTGGATCGATCCGGCCAGTGCGGGTCTGTGCATCGGGCTCGCCAGTGGCGAGACGATGCGCGCGGGCCGGGTGGTCCTGGCCACGAATCCGGGTGTTCCCCGGCTGCCCGCGTGGGCCTGGGATGCGGCCGGGCAGGCCCCGGCAGGCCGGTTGGTGCACAGCGAGCAGCTCGACGTGCGGGGGCTACGGCTGGCGGATCAGCGGGTACTGGTTCTGGGGGCCGGATTGACGGCGGGGCAGCTCGCGCTCGGTGCTCTGGCCCAGGGTGCCGGCGTGGTGCTGGCCAGCCGGAGCGCACTGCGGGTCGGCGTCTTCGATGTCAGCGGCTGCTGGCAGGTGCCCGCCTGCCTGCGGGAGTTGCACCGTGAGCCAGTCGCCGCCCGCCGGGTGGAGTTGCTTCGGACGGCCAAACCAGGCGGCTCGATGACACCGGCGGTCGCCGAGGCGTTGCGCCAGCCGGCCGGCCCGGCGGCCCGGACGGTCAACCTGCTGGAGGGCGTCACGGTGCGTTCGGCACGCTGGAAAAGTGACCACTGGCAGGTGACGGTGGCCGGCCACACCTCCGAGGCCGGCCGCATCCTGGAGACCGACTGGATCTGGCTGGCCACCGGAACCACCCAGTCCGTCGTTGCCGAGCCGTTGCTCCGCGGGCTCGCCGCCACCCGGCCGGCCGAGATCACCGAGGGCCTGCCGATGCTGGACCGTGCCTGCCGCTGGCCCGGCACCCAGCTGCACGTGATGGGTGGCCTGGCCAGCCTGCAGATCGGCCCGTTCGCCCGGAACCTGATCGGCGCGCGGATGGCCGCGGAACGCATCGTGGCCCAGCTCACGCCGTTGCGCCGGCACCAGTACTACCGGGGACCCGCGATCTCCGACCATCCCGAAATACCGCTTGCCGGCATCAGTCAAGCTTGGTGACAGGGATTGCGGCTCGGCTCGCTCAGCACCGCGACCTGTACGAGCAGTCGACAGTCGACGACGCACTCCGCATTGTCTTCGCCCTGCCATGAGACCAGACTGTTGTCTCGGCAGCTGTCGCCGAGATCGGGTAGCTGGCCGGAGACGGAGGAACAACCCGTGGCGCTCAACACCATCGCACTCGAGCTCGTTCCGACCAACGTCGAGGACGGCCGGCAGCGGGCTCTCGACGAGGCGCACAAGGTGCTGGAGCACGCCACGGCGTTCGGTCTCGACGGCCGGATCGGGCACGTGATGATCCCCGGGCTGATCGAGGAGGACGACGACCGGCCGGTCGTGATGAAGCCGAAGCTCGACGTGCTGGATTTCTGGTCGGTCCTTCAGCCGGAGCTGCCCGGGGTGAGCGGGCTGTGCACCCAGGTCACCGCGTTCATGGACGAGCCGACCCTGGCCGAACGCCTGGCGAACCTGCGGGCCGCCGGCATGGACGGCATCATCTTCGTCGGCGTCCCGCGCACGATGAAAGACGGCGAGGGGTCAGGGGTGGCACCCACCGACGCCCTGTCGCTGTACGACCAGCTGGTGGACCACCGCGGCGTGATCCTGATCCCGACTCGGGACAGCGAGCAGGGCCGGTTCGCCTTCAAGTGCGACCAAGGCGCCACGTTCGGCATGACCCAGCTGCTGTACTCCGACGCGATCGTGGGCTTCCTGACCGACTTCGCCCGGCAGACCGAGCATCGGCCGGAGATCCTGCTGTCCTTCGGGTTCGTCCCGAAGCTCGAGAACCGGGTGGGCTTGATCAACTGGTTGATCAAGGACCCGGCCAACGACGCCGTCGCGCAGGAGCAGGCCATCGTCACGAAGCTGGCCGGCAGCGAGGCCGACGCCAAGCGCAAGATCATGCTCGAGCTGTACAAGCGGGTGATCGACGGTGTCGCCGACCTCGGCTACCCGCTGAGCATCCATCTCGAGGCCCCCTACGGTGTCTCGGCGCCGGCCTTCGAGACGTTCGCCGAGATGCTCGCCTACTGGGCGCCCGACAAGAGCTGACTCCTATGCGTGCGCTGGCCCTCGGCCTGGACTGGCCCACGCTGCTGGGTGAGGTCATCGAGCAGGGCGCGGCGTTCGCGGGGGACGTCGTCCGCCGACAGTTCTGCGACCAGCTGGTGGTCGAGCTGCGGGATGGCCCGTACCAGCCGGTGGAGTCCCTGGTCGGGCAGGTCCGGCAGGAGGCCGAGTCGTTCGTGGTGTCCGCCACTGAGCTGGATTCCTACCCCGCGCTCACTTGCCTGTGCACCGAGCTCACCCGGCAGGTGCACTGGCGTGGCATACCGGAGTGGGTGCCCAACGAGGTTGCGGTGCAGCGCTACCCGCCCGGGTCCGTGGGCATCACGCCACACCGGGACCAGCGCCGGTACGCCCAGCTCGTCGCCGTGGTCACGGTCGCCGGGTCGGCGCCGTTCACGCTGTGCCACAACCGCGACGGCGACCCGATCCGGACCTGGCAGGCCGACGAAGGCAGCCTGGTGCTGCTCCGCGGTCCGGGCCTGGCCGGTGACCCGGACGGACGGCCGATGCACTCGGTCGGCGGACCCACCGGCACCCCGCGCACATCGATCGGAATCCGGATGGACACGGCGTGACTGCAGACACATTCATTTCAACTCTGCTCGCTGCACGATCCCGAGTGGCTGCTCCACCCAGAACTGCGCGGTGACGAATATTCGACAGGTCCGCCACTTCCGCCACGGCGCCCATCGTCGCAGCGAGCATCCGGGTACCGAGCATCGCCCCTTAGCATCTGTTGCATGCCGTTCGAGTAACGTCAACGCGAACCCGATCAACCGCATGAGCTTTTCCGTGTCCTCGTCGAGGAGTAGACCGTTGAGTAGCTGCTCGGTCTGTTGATCCCGCACCTTCCGGTATCCGTCTCTCAACTGCTCCTGGAGCAACCGTCGACGCACCTCATGGACGTTGCTCACGGTTCCAGTCAGGCTCGATCCTACTCGCGGGAAGAGCGAGCAACTCCTCGACAAGAACTTCCCCGACAACGATGAATCGACCCTCCTCGTCTGCTCGGCGCCGCAACCGTTCGCCGGCGGTAATCAGCCGCTGTGCGTAGTGCTGTTGTTCGGCGGCGCTGGCGCTGCCTTCCATGATGCGGAGAGCCAACGGTGCTATGTCACTGTTGAGCCGGGCCAACTCCGCCAACAGCTCCCGGTCCTCGCGGATCACGGCCGACCCCTGCCGGCGATGCTTGCCATGTTCGTAACCTCTCTGGTGTGCTGGTCTCTTACTGGCAGGTGCCCAGGGCGGGGAGTTACCGGACAGTCTCGGAATAGCCAGCCTGGTGCTCGTGCCCGGCTCTGGGGTCCAGACGGCACTTAACTCGGTGTGCTGGTCCGTGGATCACTGTGCGCACACCGTTCCCACCGGCTTGCCACGCTGCGGTTACGCTGAGGCCGTGGCACGTGAGCCGGAAGAGCTGGTCGAGATGCGCCGTGTTCTGGGTGCACAGCTTGCTGCGTTCCGCCGGTCGGCGGGGTTGACCCAGGAGCAGCTGGCCAGGATCACGTTCTGTGATCGCTCCACGGTGGCGCATATCGAGAAGGGCCGATCCCGCGGGGATGACCGGTTCTGGACGGTCGCCGATGAGCGCTGCGGTGCCGACGGTGCGCTGCTAGCGGCGTTTCACGGCTGGGAAGCGGCCAAGCAGGACCACGAGGTGCGAACCCGAGAAGCGCAACTTGCCGAGGCGCGTGCCAAGGCCGAGTCACTGCGCGCCACGACTGTCCCGCAGTTACTGCGCGCGGCCGACGAGCGCGCGGGTGATACGTCCGATGAAATATCCACCGACGGGGGAGACCAGCTAATCGATCAGCTTGTGAGACTCCTGTGTGGATGGGTGGGAGCGATGAATCGTCGGGAACTACTCCAGCTACTGGGGTGGGCGGTTGCCGTCACTGCTTCGCCCGTAGTGAACAGTCTGGATATCGAGGAGCAGGAACGTTTGGCGCGAGCCATCGTCTCGCCCAGTCGGGTAGACGAGCAGGTTATCGACCACCTCCACACAATGCTCCAGGACTGCAAGCGGCAGGATGACGCCCTGGGCTCTCGTGCTGTGCTGAACACGGCACTTGCGCAACGAGATCTGGTCCGTGGTCTCCTGGCGGAGTGCCCGGATGGTCTTCGATCCCGTTTGCTCTCAGTCTACAGTGATATGTCGACGTCCATCGGATATTACTTCTTCGATCTTAACGATTTCGATAATTCCTGGTATTACTGTGATCGGGCACGGGTGGCGGCGCATGATGCGGGCAATGCTGAGCTCGGCGTCTATTCACTGTGCGAGATGAGCGACCATTCTTCGTGGCAGGGTAAGGCATTGGCTGCCATCGACCTCGCTGCGGCGGCGCAGTGCCTGGCCGACAAGACCGAGGATTCACTCATGCGGGTCTGTGCAGCGCTTCGGGCTGCCAGCGCCTACGCGGTCGACGGCCAGTATCAAGCGTGTCTGGTCGAAATCGAACGGGCCCAGGATGGTCTGGCGTCAACCGGGCAGGTATTGGCTGGGTCGACGGGCTATTTCCTCAATGAAGGGTATCTCGCCCGCCGGAAGAGTGAATGCCTGTTGCGGCTTGGGCGCTCACAGGAGGCCGCAGCCAGTGCCAGAACGGGACTGATGCTGTACGATAAATCATTTGTGGACGGTTACGCCGTCTGTACACTTCATTTAGGAAACGCTCTCCTGCAATCCCGTGAGATCGATGAGGCGGCGCGGGTTGTCGGCGACGCTGCCCGGCTTGCCGCCAAGACCCGCTCACCACGGCTGGTGCGGGAACTGCGCGCGACGCGCACCCGGATGCAGCCGTGGCAGGGCACGCAGGCTGTCTCGGCACTGGACGACCAGTTGACGGGATATGGCCTGGCTTCTGGAACGGTCGGGGTCTAGGCCAATGTGTTCACTCCTTCCTCGCCAGCCGGTGCAGTCGTACCCGGTCGAGGTGCCCGTCATCGATCTCGGCGGTCATCCAACTGCAGGTCGGCTGGCGGCGCCGGTCGGTCGGGGAGCCGGGGTTGAGCAGTCGCAGACCGTTCGGGGTTGATCTCCGGCAATCTTGCGAACAATGCCGGCCCGTCGTTATTGCCGACCACTCCGATCAACCGGCTCGCCCGCGCCAGCAACGCGACTTCGGCGCGATGAGGCTGTAGGAGGTGCGGATCCATTCCTCGATCTGCTTCCCCATTGGCCTTCGGTGAGGTCTGATAGCCGCACCGACGCCGATGCCATGCTGCGAAGTGTAGCGCAAACCGCATATTTCGCAGTATGGCCCGCTGTCCGGTGGAAGTTAACTCTTGCGGGATGCTTGTGCGGTCGAAATGCGGTCGAAATGCGGTCGCAGCGGGCACCGACCGCTCGTCCGCCGACTCCGCGGCGGCCAACACCGACTCCTTCGTCAGGTGCCCGTAGAGATCCGCGGTGATCCCGGACCGCGCATGGCGCCCACTGCGGACTAAGACGCGCAGTCGCCCCTGAGGCGGAGCGTCCCTGACCCCCCCAGGTCACCCCATCCCAGCTGCGACGACCTACGGAAAGGCTGCTATAGGCCGGTGAGGCGGCGGAACCAGTCGTCGACGGTGGCGAGGGTGGATGCTTCGGCGGTTCCCAGACAGCGTTGCAGCCGGCGCTGCGTGATGGACCGTAGGTATTCGGGCATCGCGAACGATGGCCGTTCCATGCCGCCTCCGGCGACCCGGATGTGGTGGGCGAACCCCCGGTCGCGGGTGGTGATCGGTACGACCATGACCAATCCCACCGGCCAGGAGTTGAAGACATTAGTCGAGACCACGAGAACAGGGCGGGTGCCGCCTTGTTCTCGTGGGGCGACAGGGTCGAGGGCGGCGAGCCAGACCTCGCCGCGGTCAGGCATCCAGCCGCTCGATCGTTCCTGCTTCCCAGTGGCTACCTTCGGTGAGGTAGTCATCCCACGCCTCGGGGTCCGCTTCGCGCAGCTGGCGCATCTGCTGGGCGGCCTGCTCCATCAGCGCCGCGTCGGCTACTTGATGAGAGAGTTGATCGAGCAGTGCGCGCACTGTCATCCCGCGAACCTCAGCGGCAGCGGCGAAGCGATCCCGTACCTGGATGGGAATCTTGATGGTAGTCAAATTAGACACCCTTATAAGGTACCCCATCGAGGATGACTGCGCAGCGGACGAGCCAGTTCGGCGCGTTCGCCGAGCGGGTCACCCCAGCGATCAGCCCTCTTCGTGTCACCGCCACCCCATCGACACCTGGTGCCCCAACGAGATCGAAATCCTGCACAGAAGGCGGGGCGGTGGTGGCCGCTGTCCAAGAGATCATCCGAACGAACAGCGTGACCATGTCGCGATCTTTGCGCTACGCGTGGAACCAAGGAGTGGGCCTGTGTTCCGGAGAGACGGACCAGACACGAGGCCGCTGTCCAGGGCAAATGAAGGAATAGCGGGACCACCGCCGGAAGTCGGAAAAACGGTTGTCTGCTACGACGCGTTCGTCTCCTACGGCCACGCATCCGATCAAGGACTTGCTCCGGCGATCCGGAAAGTGCCGAGGATCACCACCGGCTGCAGTGGCGGTCACCGTCGCGGTGGTGGTCGGTGGTCAGCCCTGAGCTGTCCACAATGCTGAGATCGGGAGGCAGCTCAATGCCGCTCCGAAACTGAGCTGCTGGGTGCCGCAATAAAGCACGAGGCCGGCGCGGAAGCGGGAGCCGACTCGGCGTTGGAGCAGCCGGAGTCCTCGGAAGTCGTCCGCGCGCACGGTCTCTGCTGCCTTGACCTCGATTCCCACAATCTGGCCGGTGTTGTCCTCGAGCACGCCGTCGACCTCGTACTGGTCACGGTCTCGATAGTGGTAGAGCCTGGCTGACGTGTGTGACCAGGTGAGTTGGCGCGACAGTTCCGCGAGCACGAAGTTCTCCAGCAGGCCACCTCGGGAGTCCTCTGGTGCCCCTGGAGTCAGGTGGGCCGCCATGCCACTGTCCACGAAGATCAGTTTTGGGGTGGCGATCGCGCGCGTTGTGGCATTCGCTGACCAGGCTGGAACAAGTCGAACCAGGTAGATCGTCTCTAGGATCTCCAGGTAGCTGCGGACGGTGGGTGCGGAGATCCTCAGGTCGTCGGCGAGTCGGCTGGTGTTGAGTAACCCGCCGATCTGGGCCGCGAGCAGCGAGATGAGACGACGCATGTCGCTGGCGCGTTCGATGTTGGCGACTTGCTTGACATCGCGCGCCAAGATGTCGGAGAGGTAGCTGTCGAAGAATCGCGCGCGGCGCCGCGGCGCGGCGCGGCGGACCGCTTCCGGATATCCCCCCCGGGTGGCGCGGGCGAGGTAATCTTTCTGGTTCAGTTCCTCGGGTTCGACGCGCAGCTCGGCGCCGGACTCGAAGACTGCATCGACGAAACCGTCCGCGGCTGCGTCGATCTCGCCTTGGGACAGCGGCCAGAGCTCGATGGTCTCGGATCGGCCTGGAAGTGCGTCGGGGATGGTGCGCAGCGCTAGAAGCCGGGCGGAGCCGGTCAGCAGGAACCGTCCGGGACGTGGGTCCCGATCAACTGTGTGCTTGATCGCCAGCCACAGATCTGGGGCACGTTGGACCTCGTCGATGAGCATCAATCCGTCATGGCGAACGAACCGAACCGGGTCCTCGCCGGCGGCCGCTCGAGTCACTGGATCATCGAGGAATCGCGCGGTGCCGCCGGCGTACTGGCGGAGCACCAGCTCGGCCAGGGTGCTCTTGCCGACCTGCCGAGCGCCGGTCAGGATGACGACGCGGGTGTCGTCGAGGGCGTCGCGGATGAACTCGGCCGCTCGTCGGGGGAGGTAGTCGCCAGCGACTCGCATCCCCCGACCCTAGCTGACGGCTTTCAATCTGCCGAACGCTAGTTTTTCGATCTGCCGAAACTATCACTTTCACCCTGCCGAACGGTGCCTCGCCGGGTCGGCGAGCGCAGTCGGGCGGATGGCGGAGAAGTCCACGGGCCGGGGCCGGAGCTCCTGGGTGCGCAGCGCCAGTTCCCGCTGCCGTCGCGCCATCTCCTCGGCGGGCAGCCGCTTGCGGTCCCCGTGTCCCGGCAGCAGCCATTCGAAGCGGAGTCGGCCGACCGCGCTGCGCGGCATGGTCTCGGTGGGTGAGCGCGACGTCGGTCACCGGGCACAGCGCCTCGTACCTCGCCGCCAGCTGGACGCTCCAGCGAGGTGTGTCGACCATCAGGTTCCCAGCCGGGCGGCGCAGCAGAGAGGAGTTGGCCCCCGCGGTGTGCGACGAGTTGTGCCCGCATAGATAGACGCGATCGTCCAGGCGTAGGGGGAAGGGATCCAGCGTCGAGTCCAACGGTGCGGAGCTGCGGTGGATCGACCGGGTGGGGCAGGCGTACGCGGCGACGTGCAACATCCCGATCTCTGCCTCGTCACGTGGCTGACGGACCACCGCCGAGCGGCCGTCGACCTCGTCGATCAGTCCCGGGGCGAGTTGCCGGGCGACGTCGCAGTTCGTGCAGCGATCGTCTACGTACCAGCCGGCATCGGGGAAGCTGTCGTGCATGGCGGGGTCCTTTTCTCTCCGGCGGCCGAAGGCTATAGCGGCACGAGCCGATCGCTATCCGGATGCTCGTGACGCTGCAGGGACTCGTCGACTGGGAATCTCACGCTGAGGCGGGCAGCGGCAACGTGGCCTGATCGACGGCTGCAGCGGCGAACTGGAGCGCTTCGCGCACGTCGTCGACTGTGAGCTGGGGGTAGTCGACGAGGATCTCCCCGGTGGTCAGGCCCTCCGAGACCAGGCCGATCAGGGTGGCGACCGGGACGCGGGTCCCCCGGATGCATGGCACGCCCGCCATGACCCGATGGTCGGCGACGATCCGCTGGAAGGCCATAGAGTAATGGTAGCGGTGCCGCTCACCGCGGCCTACTGGCCAGACCTCAGGCTCTACGGTGTCCAACGGCAGCCTGAGGTCTGGCCTGGAACGGTCGATCCGCGTGCTGCGCGCCAACCCGGTCAGACCACTGGCACACCGAATCACATGAGCGACGCCTACGGCATCCCTGACAACATGTTCGGGCAGGTCCCCGAGACGTTCTTCGGGATGCTCGGGCGAATCGTCATGGTCACGGCGCTCCTGGAGCTGCGCCTCCTCGATCTCCGGACCGAGCTGGAGCGAGCAGTGCAGGATGAGCACGCCGGTGAGTCGGCCGCGCAGCTGATCGACGGCTGTCGCAAGCGGCTGGACGACTACGACCCGGCTTTCGCCGAGACCGCGCGCGCCGTGCTCGACAGGGCGCGCACTGCGCTGGATTCCCGCAACGCCGTGGTGCACAGCATCTGGCCAGCACCCGGCATCGACGGCGCCTACGGATGGCGCCCGGTACGCAGCCCCAAGAGGGAACCTCCCTGGCAGTCCCTCGAGTCGATCACCGTGAACGGCTCTCAGCTACGCGACCTCATCGCGAACTCCGCGGGGCTGGTCCGCGACGTCGACCGACTTCGCGAGTCAGCCCCCGGTGCGCGCCGCTCGACCTCCTGATCAAGTGGGCGTACAACCGATGGGGGTCGCACCGCGCGTGCTCGATAGGCTCGCTGCCGCGACGGCCTGCCTGCATGGTTCTGCCGTACCGTGCATCCGGGCGGCGTTGCGCACTGTCGAGCCGCTCCAGATCGCAGCCGCTGTGTCCTTGGGAGATCCGCATGCCGCTCAGCCCCCGATTCCGGCGGGTCGCTGCTCTGGAGCGGCGCTTCGTGAACCGGGAGCGTGCGCTCGAGGCGTTCGCTGATGAGCTGGGCCGGGTGGGTGACCGGCCACGGGTGCTGAATGTGACCGGCGTGGGTGGTATCGGCAAGTCCCGGTTGCTGCGCGAGCTGCGCAACCGGGTCGCCGAGTCCGCGGCGTGCCGTACGGCGGTGCTGGACTTGCAGGTTCCGGCGATGCGGCAGCACGAAGACGCGCTGGCGGTGCTGCGGACCGAGCTCGGTCGCCAGAAGGTCTCCTTCGACCGGTTCGATATCGCCTATGCGGTGTTGTGGCAGCGGCTGCACCCGAACCTGCGGATCAACAGCCGGGATCTGCCGTTCGCGGCGGAGAGCGAGGTGTTGACCAAGATCTTGGATGACGCCTCGGGTGTGCCGGTGTTCGGCACGGCGATCGGTTTGCTGACGCTCGCCGAGCGGGCGACCGCGTGGATCCGGCGCAAGCGAACGGTGCAGGCCGACGAGGTGCTGCAGATGCTCGACGAGCTGGAGAACACCGAGATGCTGGACGCGGTGACCTACCTGTTCGCCGAGGATCTGCGATCAGCCAGCGCGCAGCGGCCGTTCGTGGTGTTCGTGGACGCCTACGAGGCGCTGGTGCCCACCCCGGTCCGCGGCGGACGCTCCTCGGCCGCCGACGCCTGGCTGCGCGATCTGATCAGCCAGCTCGGCCGGGGTCTGGTGGTCGTCGCGAGCCGGGAACCGCTCGGCTGGCGGATCCACGACACCGAATGGGCTGAGGTCATCCGGGACTGCCCGGTGGGCGGTCTGCCGGTCGAGGCACGCTTCGAGTTGCTGACCGACGCGGGCTTCGTGGACGCCACAGAGCAGCGCGCGATCGCCCGCGCCAGCGAGGGGCTGCCGTTCTACCTGCATCTGGCGATCGACACCGGCGCCCCGTCCGGCCGCAGGGAGACGAGCGTGGTGTCGTCGGAGGAGATCTTGCAACGGTTTCTCCAGCACGTCGCCTCCACCGAGGTGCGGTGCCTGGAGCTGCTGAGCATCGCGCGGATCTTTGACTTCGGCATCTTCAAGGCGCTTGCGGGTGCGTTCGATCTGCCCTCGGACCGGATGACCTGGGAATCGCTGACGGCGTACTCCTTCGTGTACCCGGCCGGGGACACCGAGCGTCGGCTGCATCAGCTGATGGCCGTCGCGCTGCGCGAACGGTTGTCACCGCCGGTCGTCCGGGACGCCCACGTGCTGCTCCGGGAGCTGTGGGACCGGCGCACTCTCCGGGACGGGGTCGTCGCTGATGTCCGTGGGTTCCGGGAGTCCGTCTACCACGGGGTACGGGCTGCGACGATGCCGGCCGAGGAGATCCTGGGCTACGCCGACCGGGCGGTCTGCCACGGTGGCAAGCAAGCCGCCGACGGGATGGCTGTCGACCTGCGGGAGTACCTGCACGACGGCGCGCATCCGGAGCTGGCCACGACCTCCCAGTGCCTGGCGGCCGAGGCCGCCATCCTGATGGGCGACGCCGCCACGGCCAACCGGGTCACCGCCGGCGGGTCCTGGCCGGACCTGACCCGGTCGGCCGATGCCCGGTTGGCGATTGCCGCCGCGCACGCCCGTCGCATCTCCGGGGCGACCAGCGCGGCCGGGCACCTCTATGACGCTGTCTGGCGCAACCACGGTGGCCCAGCCCGGCACACCGCCGGCCTGTGGGTCGCCGATATCCACATGTGGCAGGGCCGCTTCGGCACCGCGTTCGCGCTCTGCCGCGAGATCCTGGATTCCGCTGACTCCGGTGCCCAGGAACTGCGCGGCGATGTCATCCGGCTGATGCATCTCGGCTACCGGTTCCACCTCGACTTCGACGCTGCCGCCACCGCCTTGCAGCAGGCTCGGGACTGCTACCAGCGGTCGGGTGCTGTGGTCGGGCTGGCCAACATCACCACCAACCACGTCGAGCTGCTGGCCTGGACCGATCCGGCCGCCGCGCTCACCGCCGCGCCGGGCGCGTTGGCGGCCCAGCAGGAGCTGGGCGCCCTGCACGAGCTCGGCAAGACCCACACCGCGATCGCGATCGCTCAGATGCGCCTGGGCGATCACTCCGCGGCGACCGTGTCGTTCGAGACCGCCGAGACCTACCTCAAGCGTGCCCGGTACCGATCGGGGCTGGCTCGCGCCGAGTTCTTCCGCGGTTTTCTGCTCGCCCGCCGAGGTGACCTCGGCCGGGCCGTCGCCGCCCTGAGGTGGGCGGTCGACGAGTTCGTCGCCGCCGAGGTGTACCCGACCCTGATCGTGGTGGCCGCCCGAGCCCTCGACCACCTCGGGCAGGCCGACCCGCACATCACCCGAGCCGCCGGCATCGCACGCGCCCAGATCGAACCCCTCGACTCGATCACCGACCTCGAGGAGCGTGCCGCGGAACACATCGCCGCGATGCTCGGGCAGGCTGGAGTGGTGACCGTGATGTGGCAGGAGATGTACGCCACGGCCGCCGCACATCTGGAAGCCGCCGCCGGTTACTACAACAACAATGTCCGGGTCGACACGCCCACCGGACCGGTCAACGTCCGTATCCCCATCCGTGACGCCGACGTCATGGACCTGCGCCTGTGGCCCGAGGAGGAGATCCTCCCCGCGATCGCCGGCTACGTGAGGCACGCCCCCCCCCCCTGCTCCATGCCAGCACCGAGCCCCGATACCAGGTCCACGGATTCATCGACGGACCGGTCCTCAACGCCATCGCCCCGCGCGGCGTCTCCGTTCCTCTGCACGTGCCTGCTGACGTCGTAGCGCTGCTCACCGAGCTCACCACCATCCCCCGCGAGCGACTGCCCGCCACGCCCACCGGTTGGCCGCACGGTGACGACACGATCACCTTCGCTCGGCGGCTATCCGGGCTGACCCAGCAGGTCTATGCGACGTGCCGGGACCACTACGCCCCGCAATTCCAGGCTTTCGGCTTTCCCAGCGATCCGCTCGGGCCCATCGAGGCGGCCTGGCCCTTACTCACCCGGCGACCGCTGGTGTGCGTCCATGCCGACATCCATCGCAAGAACATGATCATCAAAGACGGGGTCAGTCACTTCCTCGATTGGGAGCTCGCCCTCTGGGGTGACCCCGTCTACGAGCTCGCCGTGCACTTCCACAAGATGGGCTACACGCCCGCGGAGCGTGACCACGTCGTGCAGCTCTGGCAGGCGGCGCTGCCCCCGGAGCACACCGCAGGCTGGGAACCCGACCTGGACGTCTACCTCGCCCACGAACAGGTCAAATCCGCCATCGTCGACACGGTCCGCTACTCCCAAGCCTTCGTCGACCCCCAGCACGTGCTGGTCGACAGCCTTACCGTCAAGATCAACAATGCCCACCGCCGCTGGGCAACCACCAATCACGTGGAACCCACCACCGTAGAAGCAACCCTCCGCCGCTACGCGGCCCCACCGCATTCAGCGGGCTCAGCGGGGTAAAAGAGGCACGAATAACCCCGCTGAGCCTGCTGAATGCGGACGGCAGGGATGGTTCAGGTTGCTGCCAGCTCGTCGGCGATGTCGCCGACCTGCGCGAGTAGTGCCGCGGGCGGGAGCATGAGGTCGAGAGCGTGGCAGACGATCTCGATGTTGGAATATCGCACGACGTGGCGGGCTGGGGTGGCATTGCCTCGGGCGTAGACGAGGTGGCCCCGGGGCAGGCGCAGCGCGGTGCAGTAGGCCAGCACCTGGTAGAGGTCCGCGTACGGGTAGCCGCTCGGCTTCTCCTGCTTGTACTTGGCGTCGACGACCGCAACAGACTGCCCATTCACCTGCCAGACCAGATCAGGTCTCATCTCCACCGCGCCGGCCTCATCGAGGCGGCAGGGGTAGCCGCGGGCCCGTCCCCCGTGGCGGGCCTGCAACTCCTCGGACAGCGCGACAATGAGAAAATCCTCGAAGATCTTCCACAGGTTGAACAGGAACCCGTGGGCAAGCAGCGAGCCGCGGGTGTGCTCGGGGGAGGTGGCCTGCCAGATGACCTCGGCGAGGCGCAGCACGGTGTGGTAGCGCTGGTTGAGGCGGTTCGGGTGCCAAGACGGCAGGCCCGCACCACGCACGGGTGCGGTGACCCCAGCCAGCGCCGTCCGCACGGCGGCGAGCCGGCGGCGGTGCTCCTCGCCGACCCTGGGCACACCGGCCATCCGGATGATCGCAGCGAGCAGGATCTGGTTCTCCGGCACGTCGATGGTGAAGTCGTCGTACCGCATCTCCATGGGGATGGCGCGTCCGTGATGCCTGCGCAGTTGGTCGGCTTCCCGCAGCCGACCGCGCAATACCGAGGACGACTCCTCGACGGGGCGGTAACCCCGCAGCGGCCCCTGGCGTAGCGCGTACTCAGCCTGGCTACTCAACGACCGTGCGACCGACGGTACGAGCCCCTCGGCGACGTCGAGTGCGACGTTCTCCTCGCGCCAGCCGCGCGGGTTCACCGCGTAGCCCGCCAGGAACAGCAGCCGGGCGATCGGCAGCTTCGGGGTGATCCAGATCTCGACATCGCCCACTCGCGCGACCCCCACCACCCGGCCGCTCGGCTTGACTCTCCACAGCTGCGGATCGTGCGGCGAGGGTACTGCGGTCACGATGCCCGATGCCGCGAGCGCGTGGCCCTGCTCGGCGGTGAGCCGGACCTCCACCTGGTGGTTCTCGCCGATCTCCACCCGCTTCATACCTGCGGGTCACCTGCGGAGGGCTGCTGCGCAGCCAACGTTGCCCGCAGCGCGGCCAACCGGTACTTGTCGAGGACGGCGGGTGGGGCGCCGTAGTGATGGTCGGCCAGCAGCGGCAGGATCGAGGTCTCCCACGTGCGCGCCAACCCGTCTTCGCTCCGGTAGATCTGCGGGCGCATGAGGTAGGACGGGCCGAACGCCAACTCGTGGTCGTCGATACGTGCATTGAGCGTCTCGAGCACAGCGGGGGCATCCAGGTTGTGCTCGACGTTCTCGTTCTTCACCAGCCGCTGCAGCCAGAAGGTCAGCAGTCCTGCGGTAGGTGGTTCTGAGGGGTGCAACTCGACGAAGCCGAAGCGCCGCCGCATCGCGGCGTCGATCAGTCCGAGCGAGCGGTCCGTGGTGTTCATCGTGCCGATGAAGAAGACGTTGGGCGGCATGACGAAGTCCGACTCCGGCGAGTACAGCAGGCCGATCGCGTCGTCCCGGTACTCCAGCAGGAAGTACAGCTCACCGAACACCTTGGCCAGGTTCGCGCGGTTGATCTCGTCGACGATGAGGACATAGGGATCCGACGGGTGCTGGCGGGCGGCCTCCACCAGTCGCCGGAACGGTCCGGGTTGCAGTGTGAAGGTGAGCTGGCCGTCATCGCGTTGCATCGGGCGGAAACCCTCGAAGAAGTCCTCGTAGGTGTAGGACGGGTGGAACTGGACGAGCTTCACCGCACTCGGCTCGGCGAGGTGGCCGGCGAGCTTGCGGGCGAGGTAGGTCTTCCCGGTGCCCGGCGGACCGGAGAAGATCAGCTGTTTGCGCTCCCACAGCAGATCAGCCTGTTGCTGCAGCCACTCCTGGTCGATCAGCAGCTCGTCGGCTAGATCCTGGTCGATCTTCGGGAACCGCAGCTCTCTGGTCGCGGCCGGGTCGGGTTGCCGGTCGGCGACGCCAAGGGTTTCCAGCAGCTGCTCGATCGCCGCGATCTCGTTGGTCAGCTCGACGACATCGGCCTGGCTGTGCAGTTTCGCCGGCAGTGGCTGGGGAAGGCTTGCGAACGGCACGGGCCGGGTGGTGTTCAACCACTCGACCTTTCTGCGCAGGTTGGATCGTCGATCAGACGACAGGGTGTAAGTGGCTTCCCCCGCGATCCGGCCCAGGTACGTCTTGCCCTGCGACGTCGTCAGCAGGTAGTCATCCACCCGCATCCGGTTGCAGAAGGCGTCGAACTCGGCGACCTTGCCTTCCCGCACCGCGTAGGACTTGTGCTGGTAGTCCTGCTCTACCGCCGCCTTCAGCGTGGCCAGCGGTACCGGAGGGTCGATCGGACGCAGGCTCGCGGCGGCCAGCGAAGCTGAGCCCTTCTGCAGCCACACCGGGACCAGGTCGTGACCGTCCACTGAGGATCCCCGGACCAGCCAGGCCCGGCGGGTGGGCGACTCGGTCGCACCGTCGGCGCCGAGCTCGGCCAGTTGCTCCCGCAGGTCGTCGGCGGTGATCCGCTGGTCCGGGTCGGCCCGTCCGGACTCGTCGAACCGGAGTCCCTCACTCTCCAGTACCTGCTGTGGGTCGTCACTGAGGTCGGGGTCGGGCCAGTGGAAGTCAGGAGCGATGGTGCCGTTGGCGCGCAGCACCCGGTGGGCGTTGGTGACTTTCTCAGCCCCCAGGAACTTCCCGACCGAGTGCGCGGCGAGCCCGGTGAGTGCCGCGAGATCGCCGTAGGTCGTCCACCACCCGGCCTCCACGTAGCCCAGCGCCGTGACGACTTCCCCCCAGCGAGGGTCTCTGTAACCGGACTGCTTCTGCTGTTGCTGCTTGCGGTGCAGCCGGTAGCGCCGGGTCAGCTCGCTGACGAAGTCATCACCCGCGAACTCCGCGATCGCCTCCACGCCGGCTTCGGTGATCGACCAGCCGCCGCGCTTGGCCATCCAGCCGATCGCGCTGCTCCACGTCGAGACCCAGCGCAGGTAGGTCTCGTAGCGTGCGAAGCCGCTGGTGTTGTGGCTGGTCTCCTGCTTGTTCGGCGGCACCCGGCCGGCCACGCCGGCCAGGGCGTCCTTGGGTGCCAGCGGCTCGCCCGCATCCCGCAGCGTCTCGAACAAGGTGCGGGCGAGCAGTCCGCGCCGCACCGGTGGTTCCGGGTTCATCGCGGCCTCCGGTCCGCGATCATGCCACAGGCCCGCTCGTCGGCGTGCGGCGATGCAGCGAGGTCCGGTCAGGCTGGCACCGCCGGCATCTCGACGCGATGAATCCCTGGCCATGCAGCCACAACAACCGGCGAGCACCCCGGGTCATCGACCCGGGGTGCTCGCATCTGCATGTGATGTACTGGTGGCTATCGCCTACCGCATTGACTCGGCTGCGAACCTGAGGCTCGGACCGAGGGCGCAGCTATGAACCTGAGGCTCCGGCCACACCGCCCCCTATGGTACACGGTGGTGTGTCACGTTACAGACGCCGACCGGTGGATAACCTTGAGCGGAAGTGAGGTCGCTCCCTGTCCCCGGTAGGTGGCAATATTCACTCGTCTGTCGCGTCCGTCGACCAGCCCCGACCGATCAAAGGCAGTCGCCAAACGGGCCGCCACCTTGCCCTTGTTCGATCTTGGCGCCGTCTCGCCGCTGGCGGCGCGACGACGTTCATGGAAGATCGCTCCTGCCACGAGGTCAGCCACCTGCAAGAGGTCATTGGTTTTCGAGTCCAGGCAGACCGACGAGACCACCGCGGTGGCGCGGAGACGTCGGTTGGTCATCCGGCGGACCTCATCCTCAAGGGAGCATCCCAGTGGCGTAGAGATGCCGTCCAGATGCACTCCGACGAGTTCCCTGCGGTTGATGCACCCGACGAGCAGCTGGGACGTGACCTCAGCATGGACCTTCCAGACCTCTCGACGCTGCCGGAACGGGTTGTACACGTCCCCCTGGACGACACAGGCCGCCAGGCTGGCGTCCGACGCTTCAAGTGCTGCGATGAGCTCGTAGTACACGATCAAGCTGCCACGCGTGATGCTGCTGAACTTCAGCTCACTGCTGTAACCGGTTCGGTCGCGTACCTCGCGGATCGTGCGAGCTAGCCGCCCGGGCTGTCGGGCCTTGACGGCCGCGACGACGAAGAACTGGCCGCCCGCAGTTGACTTCGAGCCACTCTCGTCGACGAAGATCGCAGCGGTGGGGTAGCGAAGCGGCACTGTGACCGCGTCGGTCGAGCGCGCCATCGGCGGCTCCTCAAGGGCAGAGACGAATTACAGAAGTGAGATTCTACTTCGCTGGCGCACGGGTACCGCACCCGACCCGAACGCAGGTTCGATACAGACAGTTAGCGATCGTCGTGCCGCGAGGTATCGGGGTGCACGCGGGCCGCGGCGCTAGGAGGCCCGCCGGGCCGCCGTCCGGGGTTGCGGCACCGGCCTCCGCAGCTTTGGTTTCATTGTCTTGCGCCCCAGCTTCCAGGCTTCGACCGCCGTTCGCCGCCGTTCGTCCCAGTCCTTGCCCGCACGCTCGGGCGGCTCGGGCAGCGCTGCAGAAGACTCTGATGTCATGGCTGAGCCTCCTTCGTCTGCTCCACTTTCCGTCCAGGCTAGCGGCCGAGCCACCTCCGTGGTCTTGCTCCACGCTTGCGCACACCATTGCAGGCGGATCTGAAATCTCACGACTTGATCGGCAGTTCTCGCACCCTGCGCGCGCTCGGTGGACCGGCGGCCGGGCCGGCGGAGCAGGATCACGCTGGGTCGGGCGGTTCCGCTGAGAGCGAGCAGCGTGCCGAAGTCGGTGTCTGCGGTGATCAGGATGCGGCTGTCCGCATCGGCGGCGGCGAGGACTGTCTCGTCAGGTGCGCCACGAAGCCCGATATCCGACACGTGCACGGCGTTGTGCCCGTTGTCGACGAGCCGGTTGGCGACGTGACGCTGCAGGACTCATCAACCAGGAATCTCACGCTGAGGCGGGCAGTGGCAACGTGGCCTGATCGACAGCTGCAGCGGCGAACTGGAGCGCTTCGCGCACGTCATCGGTTGTGAGCTGGGGATAGTCGACGAGGATCTCCCCGGCGGTCATGCCCTCCGCGACCAGGCCAATCAGGGTGGCGACTGGGATGCGCGTCCCCCGGATGCACGGCACGCCCGCCATGACTCGATGATCGGCGACGATCCGCTGGAAGGCCATGGAAGTAATGGTAGTGGCATAACGCGACTGCAATGATGCTGTCCTCCGCCGCCCGTGCACACCATCGCGGACGCTGTGGACCATGACGGGCTGTACCGGTTCGCCGAGGCGCAGGCGGGTTACTTCACGGCGCGCCAAGCACTGGCGGCAGGGATGGATCGCAGCACGCTGCGTCACCACGCCCGTCCGGGGGGGTCGGTATGAGCGGGTACGGCGGGGCCTGTATCGGCTTAGGCACTTCCCCACCAGCTCCCATGAGCACGTGGTCGCGGCCTGGATCCCACTGTGGGAGGTGGGCGCGGTCGTCTCGCACGAGAGCGCTCTGGAGCTGCACGGCCTCTCGGACGTGATTCCGGTGGTGGTGCATCTCTCGCTGCCTCGGACCAAGCGTGGGCAGCGCCTTCGTCCCGGGGTCCGGTTACACACGCTGGAGCGGCCACCGGAGCCGTCGGAGGTACGCAGCGTGCGCGGGATGCCAACCACCTCACCGGAGCGCAGCATCGTGGATGCGCTGGACGCCGGCACGCAGCCTGAACAGGTCGAACTCGCCATTGGCCAGGCTCTGGAAAGGGGACTGACCACCAAAGACGCGGGCTCGCACGGCTTGACGTCGAGCGCTCCTGCGTAACGACGACCCCCGACCTGCTCACATGGCCGCTCGTGGCTGAGATAGCGAGTTGCCGATCAGCGGAGAGCGGCTGAGTCCATATTCGTGGCTGTCATACGAGACAGCGGCGCTCCTCGCAAACCCAGTAGTTCACCGCGGCGTAGTCCTCTCTGTGGGGGTATTCAATGTCATCCGCAGATTTTCCCGTTCGGCGAAGCCAGTCATTCACGTCACCCCAGAGCCATATCCCGCCCGCGGTCAAGCTGAAGTATTCGGGGAACGGGAACTCGCGCAGCCGCTTCCCGCGGACCCACTGTCCTACAGCTTGTGGAGTCGTGTGACACCGCGATGCGATATCAACCTTCGTCACCAGGTCTTCGTACGCCCACCGAACTCTGACGAGTTGTCTGTCCCGCTGGAGCTGGGTGACGAGGGTCTTCGCCGCCTCCACGGCTGTGCCGCCCTCAGCGGTGACGGTCAGCAGGGTGAGGCCACCGTGGTGCGAGACGAGCGCGTCGCATGTCTCGTAGACCGCATCGATGGTGTCGTCGGCAAGGTCATCAACCGCGAAGATCCACTCGTATTGGGTCACCGTCCCCACCTCCTCGTCCTGCCTGCAGCCAGACTAGCATCCATGTTTCCGATGCGAAACAGCAAGCTGGTGCTATCTCGGGTGTGGCCTACGGTCAAGATCGTGGCGGTCTGGACACCGCGCGGCTTCGCGCAAGATCCGTCGTGCGTGGTTCTGGGGGTTCGCGGGAGTGCCGTCCACTCGCACGCGACCCTCGCCACATGGACACAGCAGGTTGTACAGATGCCCCTGCCTCTGGATCCGCCAGCCCTTGTCGATCAACTGTTCGATCGCTTTCCGCACATGCGGATCCTTGTGGAGCTTGTCAGGCACTTGCCCCCCAGGGCGGTCGTGAAGCTGCGATTGGGCCGGTCGGCTCTGGGTGTGCCGAGTTTGACAGTGGTGTTGTCTCAAGCCGGGATCGCATCTCGCGGTCAGTCGATGCTTTCGTCAGCGAGGCGGCGGCGGTGTCCTTCAGCGGTGTCGGCGAAGTCGCGTTCGTCGTTATCGCGGTACAGCTTGTAGAACCATTCTGGTACCCGGCTGACGTTGCAGCGGGTGCTGAGCACTCCGTCCTGGATGTTGCGGGTAAGTTCGCGAAGTCGGCACCAGTCGGCATCGCTGAGAGGTCCACGTCTGGCCTGACGCAGTTCCGCGTTAACGATCTTGGCTAGGCGCTCGCGTTCGGTGGCTACCCGCTGTTGGCCGGCCCAGACTTCGAGGGCAATCTGATAACCAGCCAATGAGGGTACGAAGAAGCTGAGCAAGGTGTCGGTGACGGTTGCGTTCGTGATGACCATACCGGCCGTAAGGCCGATAAGGCTCCAGCTGATCGCGACGGCGAGGACGCAGTAACCGTATCGGCGGCGGAGGCGCGCATCCCAACCGAGGTTCTGCTCCTGGGCGACTAGCACGTCGTAGGGGTGGTGTATATCCCCTGTGGGGTCATACCAGCCAGCGACGATTCGCTCCTCCTTGGCACCGCGACGCGGGAGCTTGCGGGCGAGGTGGGCGACATCGGGTTCGGGGACGGGGTCGCCCGCCACGGTGGAGCGCCACGGAAGGTGGAAAAGTGTGGTATCAAACATCTCCTGGAGCAGAGCGCCTTGGCGGGCAGTCTTCTCCGCCGCGTTCCTGAGCAGGAAAGCCGAGATGCCGAACCATAAGGCTCCGATTATCGACCACGCTGGTCGACCGTTCCCAGTGAGTGTGACGATGACGCCACCGATCGCCAGCGCCACCGCAACGCTGAGACGCAACGCCTCGATTGTCTGTCCCTGGCGATGGCTCGCCGCTGCGGCACGCTGAAGGCGCAGCATGTCTTCGTCGAACTGTCGTTCGTGAATCGCCCGTTCCGGCACGCCGCGCGGAGCAGACGAATTGGTCACCGAACCATCGCTCACGGTCTGGTCATCCGATCTCCAAACAGTTTCTTCCATTCGTCGTAGGCCGTGCGTTCCTGGTCCTCGTCCTCCAAGTCTACAGCCCGTTCCGCGATCACCTGCGCGCGGCGCAGGTCATGGGCGGCTAACTGCTTCTCGGTTGTGTCCATGACGGTGTTGACATCGCCTCCGAGCCCGGCGGGATCCGGCCAGACTTCGTGAATGTGGTCCGCCGCGGTGGCCAGGAAGAGGACGATCTCGTCCTGGTAGCGGCCGAACGGCGTCTTCACTAGGTCCTGGGCCATTACCTCCAGTAGGAAGGAGGGCGAGACAGGCTCTCCGAGCTCTCGGTTGATACCCTTGATCATCTTAACGAACGGGACGTACTTGCCGTCGCAGTCGGTGTTCTTCGCGGCGCTCAGTTCGTGATGGCGCTTCGGGTTGGTCGCGATCCAGGTGCCGGCGTCGGGGTTGGGGATGAAGTAACCTCCACCATCGCGCTTGAAGGCCGGCACGACCTCGATGGATATGATCTCGTCGTCAGTTCCGTAGGGGATGACGATAGCCATGCCGTCGCGATAAGCGGCGCTCCATCGGCCGCGTAGCAGGTTCTCCAGCGCGTTGAGCACCTCGATGGGTGCCTGTGTGCGGTAGTCACCCTGCGGTCCATCCGCGAGGATGACAATGAAGATGTCGACGTCCTTCAGCTTCTTCGTCTTGGTGTCGCGGCGATAACTTCCGGTGAGGAAGTCATCAGCGAGCTGCCAATGCTCAAGCACGTACTCGCGGATGGTCGTGTGGCGCTGAGAGGCGAGTTTCTCTTCTGTCCTGGTGATTTCCAGGTTGCTCTTCAAATTCGTGAAGGCGTCGTCGATGTATCCCATGTCGTCTCCTTACCCGTGGAGGTAGCGCATTCCGGCGGAAGCTTGCGGTGCGGCGCCGAGCGTGCCGAAGGTGATGCTGCGCAGTCCCTCGGTGCTGGCCCTCGACCCGGGACTCCACCCGGGTTGCGGGGTGCGGGGGCCATTGAAGGTGCAGAACAGCCGGTAGGTGGTACCAGCAGGCACGCGGTCAAGCTTGGCGCGGAACCGCGCGAAGCGAGCTCGGGACGCCGTGAACTCCGCGTCGCCCGTACCGTACGCGGTGTAGGAGACCGGGAACTCGAACACCGGGTTGACCGTCCCGGAGGGCTGGTGGCACTCCACGATGACCTGCGCGAGCGAGCCTTCATCGATCCACGCCTTGATCGCGTTCTCATCCTGTTCCCAGTCGCGATAAAGCGGGTCCAGGGTGATGCCGAGGTCGGCGAGGATGTTCGCGATTGTCCCCAGGATCACTTCGGTGAGGTGCGTGGCAGTGTGGGTGCGGACGTAGTCGTAGGTGAAGGTCGAGGTCATTGCTTTGTTACCTCCTTGCGGAGGGCGTCGGTGTCGATGAGCGGGCTGACACTGGCCGCGTGAGTGTGGGCGGGTGACGGCTCGGCGTCGGAGAGACGGTCATGGCCTGAGACCGCCGCCGCGACCGCTGCCTGCAGCGGGTCGGGGGCCGGCAGGTGGATGGTGTAGGTGCTTGCGGTTGCAGCACCCGGGACGGCGTTGAGGTTCTCCTCGGCAGTCAGCGCTGTCGTGCCCGAGATCGTGGTGATTTCACAGTGCACCGTCCCGGCGATGAGGATGACCGGACACCGGTCGAGGTGACCGCCAGCGATGAGTATCCGACCGACGGGCGCGGCCACCGACATAGCACGTTCGGCATCGTCACGGGACAGGTTGGGCGACTTCGCGATGGTGTCGGCCACGAGGTCGGTGATGACCTGCCAGGTGGCGGTCGCACTCCGCAGCGGCGAAGCCACGACAGTCCTATACCGCACCATCGGGGTCCTCCACGGTGTTGGGTCTGGCCTGGTCGAGGTTGGACTGAACGGCTGCAGCGAGGTCATCCTCGGTGAGTTGACCGGGGTCCAGCACGGTGTCCAGGCGGCGGGCGAGGGCCTCGAAGACAACCTTCCGCGCGCGCCGACCGTCCAAGCCCTCCGCACGTTCCGCGATCGCGGCCAATCCCGGTGCTCGGGCGAGGTCAAGCAGGGCCGGGTACTTCTCGCCGAGCGTGAACAGAGTGGACTGCATGATCATCCGCACGGCTGCTGCGCCAGGAAGAGGGACGAGGATCGCGGCGTCGGATCGCGATAGGAACGCTTCGTCGAGTGCCGTGGTGAAGTTGCTCGTGGCGATGAAGAACAGATGGGGGTGTTCATGTGCGTTGTGGTCCAGCGCGGTGAGGACTGCGTCGGTCGCCCGGTGCACATCGGCTGGGTTCGCTGCCAGGGAAGCCTCCGATCGGGCCACCGCCATGGACTCGACTTCGTCGAGAATCACGATCGTCGGCATGCCGTCAGCGGCGAGAGCCGGCACGTGCTCGGCTAGCAGTTCGGTGACCCGCTGCTGTGACTGCCCGTGCTCTGCGCTCATCAGCCCGTAGGGGTTGATCTCGATCCGACGGACCGTCCGCGCGGGGACGTAGGGGGCGATCTGCGCAGGCAGACCCCGCGCCAACGTGGTCTTGCCGGTGCCGGGTGGCCCATGGAGGGTGCACAGGCCGTGTAAGGCGGTTGCAACGAACGGCAGCTGCGGTCGTATCAGCAGCGCAAGCAGGCACTGGTTCCTGATCTGAACTTTGACGCCGTCTGGCACAACGATCGAATCCCAGAGAGCTTCGCCATCACCGTGGTCACGTACGACATCGTCCGCGACCACACACTCTTGAACCTTCACCTATCTTGCTCCATCCATCCGGCAGGCTACCTCAGATATGTACATCAACTTCTTGCTGGCCGGTAGACTACACGGCGTGGGAGACGTGACAACACCGACACAGTTGACTGGTCGCTCCGGTGTGTCAGCCCGCGCCCTACGAGCAGGTCACGCTGGTACCCCTAAGATGCCGCGGGGACTGACCAAGATCGGGACGTCCACCACGTCGGCGCAGGTGGGTGATCAAAGAATGAGAGACGTGAGCCAGGGCGAGCTGGAGCCGGCCGACGTCGCAGCCCTGTTCGACCGGAACAGGCTGCGGATCGCCCGTGAGCTTCGGGGGCTCACCCAAGTGGAACTCGCCCGAGACGTGGGCACGGTGACGTCTGCCTCGCTGAGCCAGTTCGAGAACGGACATTCTCGACCCTCACCCACGACCCTGCGCCGTTTGTCCATCGTGTTACGCGTACCAGTCGGTTTCTTTGCCACTGCAGGTCGTCTACCCCAGAGTCAGCAGACCCAGGGATTCTTCCGTAGCCTGCGATCAACAATACCGCGGGATCGTCTGAAAGCTCTGGCGCACGTTGACCTCGTCCACGAACTCACGTTGCAGCTCGAACGATACGTCGCCCTGCCGGAACTGGATTTGCCGCGGTTGGGCACTCCCATCTCCGGCGAAACCACTCGCAATCATATCGAGCAAATCGCCGCGGACGTTCGAGAATGTTGGAATATTCCCAGAGGTCCCATTAAAGATGTAGTCCGTGAACTGGAGCGGCACGGTATCGTGACCACTAGGTTCCGGGTTGAACTGGACCAGATCGATGCATTCTCCGTCCTGTTTTCAGATCATCCTGTCGTCACACTCGGCGCAGACAAGGGATGGCGTGACCGCTCAAGATTCGACGGGTCTCATGAGCTGGGCCATCTCGTCATGCATCTTTCTGGTCAGGCGGGAAGCAAAATGATCGAGACGCAAGCGCACCAGTTCGCCGCTGCATTCCTTATGCCCGCCGGTGACATCAAGGATCAGCTCCCGTCCTGTGCCGACTGGTCACACCTACTTAAGCTGAAGAATACCTGGCAGGTTTCTATTGCGGCCCTGCTGATGCGCGCGAAAACCTTGGAGATCATGGATGAACACGTATATGTTCAAGCTATGAAGGTTATGTCCGCTCGCGGGTGGCGTAAACGCGAACCCGGTGACCTCGGATTCGCAGAATCGCCCGTTCTGCTCCGGCGCGCAATTGACGTAGCGGCCGATAATGGATTGGCGTTAAGCGATCTTGTCCGTCGAGCTGGACTTCCCGAGGGGGATATACGCACGATTCTCGGTGTTACTGATGACGAACGTCCCCGCGTGGAACTCTGATATTCTACGGTACGTCGATGTGGCTTCCCATATCCTGGTTTCCATCATTTGTAGGCGAGATTCATGTCGGCGGCTCAGTGAGCCGGGTGGCGGGGGCCGTGACCGGGAGGGGGGTCGAGGTCGGTGTGGTAGGGGTCGCCGCTGTGCAGGGTGGCGGCCATGGTGTCGTAGATTCCGAGGATTGCTGCCTTGGTGCGGGTGAAGCGGTCCGGGTCGTTGTTGCGGAAGGCGCGGAAGGTGTCCATTACGTAGTCAACGTCGTCGCGCGGGAGGCCGTAGAGGTGGAAATAGGCGGCGTCCAGCTCTGCGCGCAGCCAGAACCGCCGCTGCTCATCCCACCGGAACGGCGGTCCGTTGTCCCTGTGATCCCCGGCGAACGCCGCCATGTCGTATGTGGTGTACGACAGTTCCAGCACGCGGCAGGTGATCCAATCACCGAGCCGCTGACCTAAGTCCCACGGGCAGTCTTTGTCGTACGCGTCGGGAGGGAGGATCGGAAGCTGGCGGACCGTGAAGTATTTGAGATGCGTTCCGCTGCTCTTCTGCCGGGCGACGTAATCAAGAACGAACGCGCTTAGATTGGCAACGAGGCAACTTGCGCGCGGTTGTCGGGGTAGGATCAAGAGGGTGCCGTCGGGCGTCGCTGTGCGGGGCAGTGGCGAACTAATAAGCGTGCGCACGTCGGAGCTGCGGCAGATGTCGCGCCAGCCGAGCAACCAATCTCGATCCCACTTCTTGCGGGCAAGTCGGTCGGCGACTTCGCTCTCGGCGACCCAGTATCGCGGCAAGGTTGCGTATCGGGGGTCGGCCTTCTGGTCGGGGGTGAGGCGCGGAAGGGTGCCCTTGTTCAGCTGGGCCTGGGTCTGGTCCTGGTAGGTGCCGAGGCGGTGGTCGTAGTGGTGCACCATCTTCGCCTCGACCAGCGGCAGCATCTGGTCGTCACCACGCACGAACACATTGCCGTCCAGCGTCCAGCCATCAGCCTCTAGTTCGTCGCGGTCGTGGAACAGACCCGAATCATTTGACATGTGCAGCATGGCCTGGAACGACAGATCCCATGGGTTCTTCTGCGGAGTATCCTGCCAGAGCACGGGGACCTTGCGGTAGATGCTCAGAGTGATCTCGGCGTTGCGGCGGAAGTCGAACACCGGGCAGGTGCCGGTGTTGGGGTTGAGCAGCGTGATGTCCTCGGGGGTGAGGGTGTAGCGCCGCGCGGCGATCTGGGGTACTTGGCGGAGCCGGAAGGCCAGGTCGATCCGGTCCTGCTGCGCCGAACGGCCAGCTGCGGTCCACAGACAGAAGCGATAGGAGTGGTGCACATCGGGAAAAACCTTGTCCTCGTTCTCGAAGTCGTAGAGCGAGACCAGGGTGCGGCTGGTGATCAGGTCCTTGAAGAAGAGCTGGGTGGTGGCGTCGGTGGCGATGCCGGTGGGCAGCACCATGCCGACTCGGCCGCGGGGCGCCACGATGGTCCGGCCGGTCTCCGCGAACACCGAGTAGGTGTTGATGTCCCCGCGTCCGGTCAGCGGGTAACGGCCGCTGTTGCGTAATAGATGGCTCCAGCCGTCCGCGTGCCGCAGCGCTGCCCGGTAATCCTGGTAGTGCCGCTGGTCCACCGGGTCGTCGCTGCCCCCGAGAGCCGCGATCATCTTCTGCCGGGCCGCGGCGTTGCGGGCACCGGCGATGTCCGGGCGTCGGGTGGCGAAAAACTCCTGATCCTGCAGCTTCACCCGCTCCCACGGGGGGTTGCCGACGACGCAGTGGAAGCCGCCGCGCCAGCCCGTCGCCGCATCGACGTCGCCGCCCTCGGGTACCGCGAAAATGTGCGGGAACTCGACCTGCCAGTGGAAGAAGCGGTAGTCACGGGCCAGCCGCTGCACCCGCTCGGCCACGAACTGCTCGGAAAGGCTGGTCGGGCCGGTGGCGATCCATTTCAGGACGCGGTCGGTGATCGCGGTGAGCGCCTTGTCCGTGGCCTTCTCCTGCACCAGCGCGGCGCACCAGGCGTCGGCGACCCGCCGCAGGCGAAAGCGCTGCGCGTCGATCTCGCGCAGCCTGCGGTGCGCTACGGCGATATCGCCCAGCCTCGCCGGCAAGGAGTGCGCCATGTCCCGGGTCTGGATCGCGAGGGAGTCGTTGGTCAGTTCCAGCCCGCCGGTGGAGAACAGGTCGAACTGGCCACTGCGCTCGTTCGCGTTCTGCTCCCGGATGGTCTTGGCGGCGGCGCGGTCGTCGCCCTGGATCGGCGCGAAGCCGTCATCGGGGATACCGGCCGTGATCAGCGCCGGGGTGGTGCCGAGCAGGGAGTTGCCGACCCGGATGTTGGCGTCCAGGAACGCCAGCGGCTTGCCCGGCTCGACGGATTCCAGCCACAGTGACACCTTGGCCAGCTCGGCCGCCATCTCGTTGATGTCCACGCCGTAGATGCACCGGCTGACCACCTCACGCGTCGCCGAGCGCACCAGGTCCGGTGAGGGTTCGTGCTCGCCGCTGCGCAGCTGGGCGACTCGGCGGGCGATCCGCCGCGCCGCCGCGACCAGGAAGTGCCCCGACCCGCAGGCCGGATCACACACGGTGACGCCCAGCAGCGCGCCGACCTTCGCCTCGGCATCCCCGGGCACGGTGGCGGCCTCGTTCAGCACCGGATCCAGCGCGCTGTCCAGCAGCGCCTCGGTCAACGATGTCGGTGTGTAGTAGGAGCCGGTCTCCTTGCGCTCATTGCCCGCAGCGGCCACGAGCGTGAATGCCTGCTCCAGCGGGTCGTACTGCGGGTGTAGCTCCAGCAGCGACTCGTAGACGCTGCCGAGCTCCTCGGAGTCGAGGTTGCGGAAGTCGACCGGCCGGCGCTGACCGTCCGACTCGACGATCGCCAGGTGGCGCACCGCGGTGATCAGCGCCGCGTTGGTGAGCAGCAGGCCCTCCAGCGGCTCGTCGAGCTCGTCGGGCAGCGTGGGCTCGATCGGTTCGCCGTGCTGGTCGCAGGTGATGCGCTCGAAGAGTCCCCCGATGCCGGGCAGGGCGAGTTCCGGGCGGCCCGGCCCGAGGCCCAGGCCGTCGAAGACGAGCCGGACGGCCTCCCACAGGTCCTCGTGGTGGTCGGTGCTGCCGCGTCGAGCGCGGTCCCGGAGCCGCTGGGCGGAGAAGAACCGGCCGTACCGCGCTCGGGCGGCGATCGACGCGTCCGGATCCAGCATCACGTCGCGGTCCTCGGCGACGAACCAGAACAACAGCCGGTAGACCAGCCGCAGCACGGCGCGCTTGTAGTCGTCCCGGGCCAGGGTGCCTGCGGCGAGCCGGTGGCGCAGCTCGTGATTCGCCGGGTGCTGCAGGAACCCGGTGCCGAGGGTGTTGATGGCCTGCCTGACGCCGCCGCGTAGCCGTTCCAGAGCGCGTTCGCCCTGCTTGAGGGCATTGACCCGCCACTGTTCCAACCAGCACCCGGTCGCAGGCGCACCCGACGGCACGGCCAGCCGGGAGGCGTGCAGCAGCCGGAACAGCAGCACGAAATCGGGGAACAGCTGCTCGTTGAAGATCAGCTCGAGATCGAACTCTACGTAGGCGGACCCGGCCAGTGACCGCGAGTCACGTAGCAACCGCAGCGTGCACCCGTTGGAGACGATCGCCCACAGGTGTGTATCGGTGCGGTTGAGCAGCTCCTGCACCATGGACTGCGGCGCGGCCTCGGCAGCGCCCGCGACGCCCTTGGTGCGCCGGTCCAGGTCCACCCCCCAGCCGAGCAGGTGGATCGGCACGTGCTCCCAGAGGTGGCTGACCCGGAATGCCTTGTCCTGCGCCACCAGCCCGCCGGTGGGTGTGGTGGACAGGATCCCGTAGTCGAGCGCGCGGAACACGGTGAGCAGCCATCGCTCGCGGGTGAGCCCGGTGAGCGGACGACCCTCGGCCTGCGCCTTGTCGCGTTCCCGGGTGAACGCCTGCCAGGCGCCGCCCAGATAGTCGAAAGCCCGGGTGGCGGCCTGCCGGACGGTCTCGTGCGGCGCCAGCCCGTAGTCCGCCGAACCCCAGCCGGGCAGGTCCTTGCCCTCCACCACGCGGCCGAACAGGTCAGCGGGCAGCAACCCGCCCGCGACCCGCAGCGCGGGGAACGGGAATCGGCTCATCTGCCGCCGCCGACGACGGCGGGCAGGTAGAGGTAGACGCCGAGCACGTCGGACGGCCGATGCGCCGCAACCGTGATCTTGCTGGTGCCGCTGCGTTTGGTGGCTTCCCGTACCCGCACATGGGACTCCCGCAGCCGCTGCGCCATCGCGTCCGCTTCATCGTCGATATGCGGCTGCAACGCCGTGAGCTGGCCGATGACCCGTTCCAGATCCTCGCGGGCCAGCTCCGGGGCCACGTTGCCGGTCGGCTCCGCGGTCAGCACGGCCTCCACCTCGTCCTGGCCGAGCCAGTCGGGGTCACCTGCGCGACCGCGGTAGGCCAGCACCCGGGCCTCCTCGGCGACCATCGGCCGTGGACCCTGTCGGCCCGGCAGGGTCAGGTGCAGGCGGAACCGCACCAGCAGCAGCGTGGTGCGCCGGGCCACCGCGTCGGTCCGCAATACCCCGCACCGCCGGGCCGGGCGCGGGCCGGGCGTCTTGGGGTCGAGCGCGCTCTCCAACACATATCGGGCGACGGCGCGGACACTCGGGTCGGTGCGGTCCAAGTGGGCGTGCCGGCGGGGCACGGGCAGCTCGCGGTGAAACGGCAGTGGCTGGGCGTGCCCCGGCGGCAGCGCACCGCGCAACGCGGGCGGCAGAGTGGCGGTGACGGCCTCGAAGCCGCCCGGGCGGTCGGCGAGCGAGGAGCCGAGCGCATCCAGAGCCTCGCGGGTGAACTCTTCGATCTGCGGCCCGGCGCCCAGGCTGGCACGGATCTCGGCCAGCTCGCGGGCCACCTCATCGGGCTTGATCCCGGTCTGGGCGAACTTGGTGAGCGCGGCGTTCTCTCGCTGCGCGTAGCTGTCCCACTCCCGGTGCAGGTCGGCGCGCCGGGTCCGGATCAGCTCATCCATCCCCTCCAACACCGGCTGATCAGCCTGCGGCCTGGCGAGCAGCTCCTCCAGCACCGCCTCGACCACATAGTTGGCCGAGTCCGGCACTGGCACGCTGATGCCCAGCTGCTTGCGGATCGCCTCGTGCTTGCGCAGCAGCACCCGCATGACGATCTCGTCGATCTGGTTGTCCGCCCCGATGATCGTCACGGCGCGCACGACGTCCCGGGGCTGGCCGAACCGGTCCACCCGGCCTTCGCGCTGCTCATGGCGGGTCGGGTTCCACGCCAGGTCGTAGTGCACGACGGCCTGGAAGTGCTGCTGCAGGTTGACCCCCTCGGAGAGACAGTCGGTGGCGATCAGCACGTGCCGACCGTCGGTGTCGGTGAGCTCGGCGATCCGTGCTTCCCGGTCGGTGGGCGGCAGCGCACCGGTCACGCAGTCGACGGTGGCGCTGCGGCCCAGCGAGATCCGCAGACGTTCGGCGAGGTACTCCGCGGTGTCGATGAACCGGCAGAAGACCACCGGGTCGTCCCCCTCAGCCAGCAGCCCCTGCACGACGCTGTCCAGCATCGCCAGCTTGGCGTCCGGCTCGCCCGCGAGCTTGTCGGCGCGCCGGGCCAACTCCAGCAACCGGCGTCTTTCCGGGCTTGCGCCTTCGGGGGCGTCGTCCGCGCCGGGCACGACGTCGAGCGCCTCAGCGGCCTCAGCCTCGGCGAGGTCGAGCACCGTGGCACGGCCGAGGGTGTCGGCCTCCTCCAGGGTCTGCGCGTCGACGGTCCGCGCCCGGGTGCGCAGGGTCGCCGCCGCGGCCCGTGGAGATGACGCGAGTGCCCGCAGTAGCCCGAGTGCCGACCAGTACCGCACCCGTTGCCGCAGCGGGCCCCCCGAACTGTCTCGCACGGTCTCCCGCGCGTAGGACAGCACCGAGTCGAACAGCTTGCGGTAGTCGTCGGTGAGGTAGTAGCGCTGCTCCTGGGTCAGCCGGTCGGACGGGAAGGCGGTCTCCTGCTCCAGGAACTTGCGGATGTGGCTGCGCCGGCGCTGGACCATGTGCCACGCCAGCCGCTCGCGCCCCTTCGCTGCGGAGAGGTCGAGGTCGGCCAGCTCGGGATCGAGCAGGCCGATCAGGTTGCGGAAGCCCTCCTCCTGCCCGCTGTGCGGGGTGGCCGTGACCAGCAGCAGGTGCCGCTGGGTGTCTGCGGCGAGCTTGCGCACCAGCTCATAGCGCAGCGTGCGGCTGCGGCTGCTCGCACCGTCGGCGACGCAGCCGTGCGCCTCGTCGACGATGACCAGGTCGGGACAGCCATGAATGAACATGTCCCGGTGCCTCGGGGACTTGATGAAGTCGGTCGAGACGACGGTGTAGGGGTACCGGTCGAAGATCCACTCGTCGTCGAACAGGCCCCGTTCCAGCTTCTTCACGGTGCTGGAGAGCACCAGTTCCGCGTCGATCCGGAACTTGCCGGCCAGTTCGGCTTGCCACTGCTCGGCCAGCGCCGGGCTGCAGAGCACGGCGAGCCGGCTCGCGCTGCCCTGCGCCAGCAGCTCGGCGGCGATGAGCGAGGCCTCGATCGTCTTGCCGATGCCGACGTCGTCGGCGATCAGCAGCCGCACCGTCTCCTGACGTAGTGCCATCAGCAGCGGCACCAGCTGGTAGGGCCGCGGCTCCACCGCGAGACCGGCCAATGACCGGAACGGCCCGGCGGTGCTGCGGAAACCGATCTGCAGGGCGGTGCGGAGCAGCCCGGCGCTCACCGCGTTCCCGGCGTCGGCCGCCTGCGGGGGTGGGAACTCAGCCTGGCTGACCTGCTCGATCCCGGTGAGGATGCCGGCGATCTCGTCGTCAGAGCCGCCGAGCGGACGCACCACCAGCAGCTCGGGATCCGAACCGGGCAGCACGACCCATTCGCGACCCCGGGCCCGCACCAACGACCCCGCCGCGAACTGACTCACTGACCGGCCCTTCGACTGGTTCCGAACACGCTGGGGTACTTCTGGGTGATCTTCGAGTAGGTCGCGCCGTACGGGATCCGGATGACATTCCAGCCCGCATCGCGAAGATCATCTGCGGCATCCTCGTCGCGACCGGGCGCGTCAGTATCGTCCGGACCGTCGACGAAGACTCCGACGGGTCCGGTCGGGGTGCGGTAGACCAGATCGGGCCGGGCGCCGACATCGGAGAGCTCGACATCGATCTCGTCCGGGCAGCGGTACTCCATCTCCTCCAGCCACCGCACAAAGCCGGCACAGGGACCGTCGGGCACGAGGTCGACGGCGCCCCAGGCGTCTTCAGTGCTGCGCTGCGGGCCGTTGCGGGTGGTCTGGGCCGTGGCGCAGGCCAGCAGTAAGTCACGCGCCAGGTGCCGATCGATCAGCAGGTGATTGCCCTGATTCCGGTAGGACAGCAGGCAGTCGTAGCAGGCGCGGGCGCAGCGCTCTGCGGTCCGGTCGTCCAGAATCCCGCCCAGGTCCTTGCCGGTATCCGGATCGAAGTGACAGATCTCCAGCGCCCGGCGGGCGGCCCGGGCCAGGCCGTTGTCCTGCGCGTCGACCAGGCGGCGCAGCACCCCGGCACCGCCCTCGGCGCTCTCGATGAACAGCGCCCGGCCGAGCTGACCATCGTCGGGCAGCAGCTCGCAGGACAGCTCGCTGTCCTCCAGCTGGAACTCCGCCTCGATCCCCCGTTCCAGCGCGTGCATGACGCTCAGCGCGGTCTGCTCGTCGACCGGCCCGCGGGCAAAACGGGTGATCAGAATGTTGCGGCGGTCCTCGACATAGGGGATGACCTTCTGCTTGCGCTGCACCGCTCCGGCATCGTCGAGTTCCGCCGTGTCGGGGGTGGCGTCGGGGGCCTGGCGCTGCGACAGCCAGTAGCCGGTCTGCGCATTGATCCAGTACCCCTCGCTGTCCCCGGATGCCTTGCGGCGCCGCCGGCCCAGATTGGTGACCCGGACGGTGGCCGTATCGCCATAGCGGAGTTGCAGCACCGGTCCTCGGCTGGAGTCGACCGTCGCGTCGATCCGGCCGGGTCGGGCTCCGTGATCGTTGAACCGGTACGAGGTCACCAGATCGAATCCCGCTCGGCGGCGCTCCTCTTCGTCTGAGGAGATGCGGTCGCGTCGAGCAGCTTTGACGGTCTGCAGCCGCAGCAGGCGGTGCATAGTGCGCCCGAGCCGGCCGTCGCACGACTCGCAGACGTCGATGCCCAGTTCTTGCCTGTGCAGGTAGCCACAGGCATTGCACCGCCGAGCCGCGTTGGTGTCCAGACCGTTGCCGCCCTGCTCGCCCGGGGTGAGCTGTACCTGGTTCACCTGATAGCGCAGCCCCTCGTGGTAGATCAGCGCACCCGGTCCGAACTCGTTGATCGCGATGAACCGGGGGCGGTGGATGAACTCTGCGTCCCTGGGTACGCCGCGACGGCCCGGGACGTAGGCGCGCAACGGCAGGCGGGGGAACGAGTAGCCCGGGAGGAAGCCTTCGGAGGCGAGGTAACGGTATGAGTAGAAGTCCGTCTGCAGGTCCTCGGTGTCCTCATTGCGCAGCAGGCGCAGCTGGTTCTCAGCCTCGCGGCGGCGTCTGGTGGCTATGTCGCGGGTCTTCTGGTTCCCGGAGTGATCGAGGATGATCCGGTTCTGCTCGGCCTGTTCCTCCCAGGCAGCGCGGTACAGTTCGCGCCAGCGCTGAAACGACCGGTCGAATTCCCGCGGCGCGTCCTCGACCACGCGGGTGATCCACTCATCGTGCCACCATGAGGTGTCGCGAAGCTCAACCTCCACGAGTTCGGCGAGCACCCGGCGGGCGCGGCACGCGGCCCGTTCCCGGGCGCCGGGGTCGTTGCTGTCCCGCTGGATAGCGGTGGTGAGGGGGTAGTTCTCCGCTGACACGTCGAGGATGTTGGCCACGGATCGGTCCAGCGGGATATCGGTCTCCGCCAACCACAGCGCGTGCAGGTGCGAGCGGAGCAGATCCTCATTGGTCAGGTCGAGCCGGGGTGGCGTGACCGATCCGCCGACCATCTGGTCACGATGGCGGAAGTAGTACTGGTCATGTGCGTTGCCGGTGGCGCAATAGGTCACGACCAGAGCGGGTTGCCCGGCGCGGCCGGCGCGGCCGGCCCGTTGAGCGTAATTGGCCGGGGTGGGGGGGACATTGCGCAACGCGACGGCGTTGAGGTTCGCAATGTCGATGCCCAGTTCCATCGTCGGCGAGCAGTACAGCACCGGCAGGGTCCCATTCCGGAACTCGTCCTCGCGGCGGATCCGGTCGGTGTTGGCCACCTGCGCGGTGTGCTCCCGCGAGTGCAGGCCGGCCAGTGTCGCGGCGACATCGGTGTAGAGCAGCTGGAAGAACGGGTTGATCCGGGGGCCGAGTTCCGAGGCTATCTCGATGCGCACCGGATCCTCCGCGCCGGTCTTACCGTCGCCCGGACGCCAGACGATGGAAGAAGCCTTGAGCTGGTAACCCGGCGCTCCACCTTCCTCGGCAGGGCGAGCGATGGTGAGCAAACCGCATCCCTGCATGATCCGGAGCAGCTCACTGATGATCTTCTGGCTATCGTCGCGGGTCAACTTGCTCGTGCTTGCGGCGAACTGGTCCTCGCGTAGCAGGAACCGTCCGTAGGCGCCGTACCCGCTCAGGTAGAGGTGTTCCCGGGCGCTGCCCTTGCCCCCGGACCGGGCGAAAGCCATACCCGTCTGTGGGCGCTGCTCGCGTTCCGCCAATCCCCACGGTTCCCGCAGGTGTTGGTCGCTGAGCTTCTTGAGCTGCTCGAAACCGACGTCGGTGAAGCAGTCGACGTCGATGGCCATTGCGCGCCGCAGCTCATGCAGCAGCAGCCGCATGAGCTCCTCGCGGTGATCGGCTGCGTCGTCCCGGAGCGCGAAATGGCGGTCTTGCCACAGTGACTCGTCGGCCGCGATATCGGGTAGGTCGAGGTAGTCGATCCGGAGCAGGCCGGTCTGTTCGAGGTTGGGCATGGTGATCCGCCAACCCCGCTCCAGATCCAGGTAGAGGCGGTAACCCACGACTGCTCGCAGGGCCTGCCAGGCTTTGCGCTCCACGCTGAACCTCGCTTCGGGGTTCTGTGCGAAGTCGGGCAGTGCGACGCCCAGTGCGTCCGTCACCCGTTGCTCGATCACCTCATGGCTCAGCCCCTCGGGCTTGGTCGCAAGAGCGCGGTACAGCGCCCCGCGGAGTTGGGTGACCTGGATGAAGTCATTGAAGTGTCCTGCTTGCAGGCTCGCGTCCTGGCGGTTGTCCGCGAACGCGAGCAGCTTTCGTGCGTCGTCTTTCAGGCCAGGCTGTTGACGCAGGCTGCGCACCACACTTGCGCTGATGACGGATGTGGCTGAGCTTCGCCCCTCGGCGGCCAGCGAGGCCAGTTTGGCGAAGTCGTTTCCCCGTTGCTCGTAGGACACCCGGCAGCGCAGGCAGAAGCTGAATGGAGTGGGCACATAGGCCGCTGACGTGCCCGCCGGTTCGTCCACCTCCACTCCGTCGACATCGACGCGGACCACCTCGGGCAGCCGCTTGAGCCAGCGGCTCGCCACGGTGACGTCACCGTGGCGACCGGTGACCAGCCAGGAATCGGGAATCCGCTGCTCGCTGATCGCGACATCCAATGCGCCCGGCCACGGCACCTCGGAGCTGATGAACAGGTAGCCGTTCGCCGAGTCGCCCCCGCTGGCGT
Source organism: Pseudonocardiaceae bacterium (assembly GCA_050700055.1). Classification (GTDB taxonomy): domain Bacteria; phylum Actinomycetota; class Actinomycetes; order Mycobacteriales; family Pseudonocardiaceae. The sequence goes on along the minus strand of JBOHGE010000035.1, from coordinate 21,442 downwards.
CGGCGTCCTGACGTGAGGTGTACCGGCGAGTTCCGGCCTCCTCGACGCGGCTGACGGCCAGGTACTCCTGCCCGCACTGCCGGCAGAACGCGGCGGGCACGAGGATCTTGTGAGTGTCCTGGGGGTCGGGAACGACGGTCTGGTACCGGCTGGTGATGTATCGGTCCGCCGCCGGTTCGAGGCTCAGGTGGACGTTGTCCCCCTTGGACAGGAACTGATGCAGCCGGAATGCGAATACCGGACGTCGAGTCCGCGGGTCCGGTAGGTCGGCCCCGGCCCGCAGTGTCGTCTGGATGGCCTTGGCGCACGCGGCTGCCGTCTCACCGGTGAGACTCGCGAGTTGGTCGGCCGCCTCCGGCAGGGTGGACGGGCGCAGTGGCCGCACCAAGCGCCCGTCTCGGTGGACGACTCCGAACCGCGCCTCCACCCAGGCGGCCAGCGGGTCGGCAGTGAGCCCGTCGTAGCCTCGACCCGCCGTGCCGGACCGGATCCGTGACGTGATCGCTGTGATGTCGTCGGGATCGCCCTTGGTGGCTCGCTGCAACGTCTCCACGACGACGTTCGCCTCCGTCACGGGGGTGCCGAACAGTCGCGTGGCCACCTTGGCTACCTCGCGACGCTGGTCGGACTCACTGCCCTCGCTGGTCATCGTGGCCGAGGTGCCGACGCACTGCACGTGTTCGGCCGCGCACGCGTCACGCAGCCGGCGCACCAGCATCGCCACGTCCGCACCCTGCCGACCTCGGTAGGTGTGCAGCTCGTCCAGCACGAGAAACCGCAGGTCCTGGGCGGCGGTGATGAGATGGTCCCGCTCTTGGGGTCTGGTCAGGAGAAGTTCCAACATCACGTAGTTGGTGAGCAGGATGTCCGGGGGGTTGCTGAGAATCTCGGCACGGTCGGCTTCCCGGTCCTGCCCGGTGTAGCGCCGGAAGGTGACGGGCTCGCCGCCGTCGGGATAGCCGTGCCTGAGGAACTTCGTGAGCTCGTGCAGTTGGCTGTTGGCCAGCGCGTTCATCGGATAGACGATGATCGCCTTCACCCCGGGTTCGTAGCTGCCGGTGGCACGCTGCCGCAGCACGCTGTCCACGATGGGCACGAGGTAACTCAGGCTCTTTCCTGACCCGGTTCCTGTGGTGAGCACGTAGCTCGCCCCGCCCCTGGCGATCTCGACCGCCTCCCGCTGGTGCTGGTGCAGATCGATAACCTGACCTGGCGCCGCGGGGGGCTCCTCCTTACCGACCCGGAAGATCCGTTCGCACTCCGGGTGCAGGATCCCCTGCCTGACCAGTTCGCTGATCGAGCCGCCCGAGGCGAAGTTGGGGTTGAGCGACAGGTAGGCGTCCGGCCATTGGTCCCCGTTGGCGATGCGCTGGTCGACGTGCTTCCGGATCTCCGGGTCATGGATCTTGGTGAAACCGGCCGTGAACGCCTGGTAGTCCGCGAGCAGCTGCTGGTGGACCTGGAAGACGTCCATGTCTGCGTTACCCTTCGTGTCTCCCGGCAGGTTACTGGCCGCCCGCCCGCAGGCTCTTTTGTGGTCTCACCATAAATGCGCAGGTCGTGATTTCGTGCTGGTACCCGGTTGTTCCGGACCGCGTCCACCCGTTCACTGGGGGTGTGTGGTCCCGCTCACAACGGGGCTGCCGCAGCGCCGGGCCGGTCGACGGTGATCGTCAGGGAGCGTGAGATGAACTGTCCGCACTGTGGCTGCCCGTTGCTGGCCACCCAGGGCACCATCCGGGTACCCGAGGTGGATGAGGTCGATCTACTGCACCGGGAGATCGAGCACCTGCGGGCCACCATCGCCCGGCTGCGCGGGGCCGGTTTCAACGCCATTCGACGGGTCACCGATGCCGATCGGGCGGCGTCCTGATCAGGTCGAGGTAGCCGGTCAGCCCTGGCCCGGATCAGGTACCGACGACGGAGGGCAGTGGCCGTGCTGGTTGATTTCCGCCCCACCGGCAGGCTCCGCGGCAGCAAACCCGTGAACGTGACGGCGGCGCTGGGCCCGGTGCTGGATGCGCTTGCCGAGGACTCGCTGGACCTGTCCCGGGTCCGGGTGGTGTGCGACTGGGTGCAGTACCGCAGCAGCTTCCGCGACGTCGTCGACATCCGGCCGATCGTGGCCGCCCACAGCACCGACTCGGCGCCGGTGGCGGTGGGCGCCGAGGATGAGATGGAGATCGCGGTAGACGTCCGCCGCAGCGGTGACGTGCCGCTCAAGGAGATCACCGGGGATCTGATCCGGGCCCGCTTCGGCGATGCCGAGCCGTCCCGGATCCACCTCGAGCCGTGGCTGCCCACCAGCGCCAGCGTGATCTGGGAGTTCAACACGCTGTACTGGAAGGCGCTGAACCTGTGGGAGCAGGCCACCGGCCGCGCCTACGAGCAGGCCCTGCCGGGTGGGGAGAGCGACGCCCGCAACCGGGACTCGGTCCGCGAGATCATCACCGACCTGCTCGCGCGGTGGGATGCGCTGGCCGCGCGCAACGCGCTGCCCGAGGAGTTGTACGTCGTCGAGCTCGGGGTCGGTAACGGCGGCCAGGCCAAGACCTGGTTGGACGAGTTCGTCGAGCTGGACCACAAACACGGCAAGGACTATTACCGGCGGCTGCACTACCTGATGTGCGATTACTCGTCGCATGTCCTGGAACTGGCCCGGGCCGCGGTCGCCGGCCACGCGCAGCACGTCAGCTCGTTCGTGCTGGATGCCACCGAGCCCCGGACCGCGCTGGGCTTTCTGCGTTACAAGGTGTTTCTGGTCTATATCTCCAATGTCTATGACAACCTGCCTACCGATGAGGTCGCGCAGATCAGCGGGCGCACCTATCTCGTGCAGACCAGGGCTTACCTGGCCAAGGACGCTGTGGTCGAGATCGGGCAGCTGATCTCGGCGCCGCCCGACGGGGTGCCGGATCTGATCCGCAAGCTGCTGCGGCTGGGCCCGGCCCTGCTCGCGGAGGCTGCGCCGGCGCACTTCCCCTCGGTCGAGGTGGCGGTGGACTTCTGGCGCCGGGTCTGGGCGGCGTTGCGCTTGGCGGAACGGTACGTGCCGCTGGCCGGCCTGGACCTCTACCAGATCGCGCCCACGGTCAGCGGGGAGATGCTGCGCCCGTTGCTGGAATCCGGTGCCGCTATCCGGATGCACGTCAACAACGGCGCGGTGGCCAGTTTCGTGGACACCGTCCCGCTGCTGCATCCCTACGGTCGGCTGATCTGCCACGACCTGTTCGTCACCGACGTGCACGCCTATCGCACCGGTTTCCGCGGCCCCGGCAAGTACGATGGCTCGATCGTGAACTGGCTCAACGGCCCGCTGCTGGCGCACATCGGACGCCGAAAGGGTTTCGATGTGGACTACCAGCGGTTCGCGCATCGGACCGGCACCAACATCGTCACCATGACCGCCCAGGTGAGGGACTGAGATGCTGTTGCCCACCACTGTCGTGGGGTCCTACCCGGTTCCCGAGTGGCTCGAGCGGCTCAAGACCGACTACTACCGCAATCGGATCAGCCGCAGCCATCTCGGCGAGATCCATGACATGGCGATCAAGGCGGCGATCAAGGACCAGGAGCGGGCCGGGATCGATATCGTCTCCGACGGGGAACTGCGCCGCGACAACGACATCGACTACCTGCTGGCCCGGATCCCGGGGGTGCAGATCCCGGTCACCGTCAAGTCGTTCTATTACGACTACTACGACGCTCCGGTCGTGGCTGAGCCGTTGCCTACCGACCCGCCGCCGCTGGGTCTGGCCGACGATTACCGCTTCACCCGCCGGTACACCGACCGTCCGATCAAGTTCTCGTTCACCGGCCCTTTCTCGCTGTCGCACCGGATCCAGAACAAGGCGTATGCCACGTCGGCCGACCTGGTCCGGGCGCTGGCGCGGGTGCTCAACGCCGAGGCTCGGGCACTGGCCGAGGCGGGCGCACAGCTGTTGCAGATCGACGAGCCGTTCCTGGCCGGCTACCCCGAGGAGGTGGGGGTGGCGGTGGAGGCGATCAACCTCGTGACCCGCGGGGTGGACGTCACCTGGGGGCTGCATGTCTGCTACGGCAACCGCTATGCCCGGCCGTCCTGGGAAGGGCACTACGATTTCTTGTTCCCCGCGGTGCTCGAGGCGGACGTGGACCAGCTCATCCTCGAATTCGGCCGCAAAGGCTACGACGACCTTCAGGTGATCCGGCGGCTCGGTTGGGACCGCGCACTCGGGCTCGGTGTGGTGGACGTCAAGACCGAGCAGGTCGAATCCGCAGAGCTCATCGCCCAGCGCATCCGTCGGGCACTGGAGACCTTCCCGGCCGATAAACTGATCATTAATCCGGACTGCGGGCTGCGCCATCTACCGGCTGATGTTGCGAGATCGAAGCTGGCGGCGATGGTAGAAGGGACTGCCGCGGTCCGCTGCGGCTGAATACCTAGTGTTACCGACCAGACACTTACCGATTAGACACCCAGTGATTTCGTCGGAATCGACCGTCGAACAAGGAGCGTGATCCGCGTGGCCCAGCTGGAGAGCATCGAGTATCTGTTCACCTCTGAGTCGGTGACCGAAGGCCACCCGGACAAGATCGCCGATCAGATCTCCGACGCTGTGCTGGACGCGGCGCTGACAATGGATCCGAACTCGCGGGTGGCCTGCGAGACCCTGATCACCACCGGGATGGTCGTGCTGGCCGGTGAGATCACCACCCCGGGCGTGCTGGACTACACCCAGATCGTGCGGGACACCATCTGCCGGATCGGTTACGACAACGGCAGCTTCGGCTTCGACGGGCACAGCTGCGCGGTGCTGACCGCACTGGACAAGCAGTCGCCGGACATCGCTCAGGGCGTCGACCTGGCCCAGGAGCGGCGCGGTCAGCTGTCCGAGGACGAGTTGGACAGCGCCGGAGCGGGTGATCAGGGCATGATGTTCGGGTACGCCTCCCACGAGACCCCCGAGCTGATGCCGATGCCGATCGCGCTGGCCCACCGGCTGTCCAAGCGGCTGGCGCAGGTGCGCAAGGACGGCACGCTGCCCTACTTGCGCCCGGACGGCAAGACGCAGGTGACCGTGCGCTACCGGGATCACGTGCCGATCGGGGTGGAGAAGGTGCTGATCTCCACCCAGCACGCCGAGGAGGTCACGTCCGAGCAGATCCGGGCCGACCTGTGGGAGCACGTGGTGCGTGCGGTGCTGCCCGCCCACTTCTACAACGAGGCGGAGCTGGCCCGGAACCTGTTCGTCAACCCGACCGGGCGGTTCGTGATCGGCGGCCCGGTCGGTGATGCCGGGCTGACCGGCCGCAAGATCATCGTGGACACCTACGGCGGGTTCGCCCGCCACGGTGGCGGGGCGTTCTCCGGCAAGGATCCGTCCAAGGTGGACCGCTCGGCTGCCTACGCGGCCCGCTACGTGGCCAAGAACGTCGTGGCCGCCGGCCTGGCGGATCGGGCCGAGGTGCAGGTGGCCTACGCGATCGGGGTGGCCCGTCCGCTGTCGTTGCTGGTGGAGACCTTCGGCACCGAGCAGGTGCCCCGCTCGACCATCGAGAAGCTGGTGGGCGAGCACTTCGACCTGCGCCCGGCGGCGTTTCGCAACTACCTGGGACTGCACCGGCCGATCTACGCTAAGACCGCCGCCTACGGCCACTTCGGGCGAGACGACCCGGACTTCACCTGGGAGCGGACCGACCGGGCGGCGGAGCTGCGCGAGTCCGCCGGGTTGCCCGCCGCCACCCCGCCGGCAGCGGTCTGACAACGCCTGAGGAGGCTATGGTGGGCATCATCGTCACGGGGTCGATCGCCACCGATTATCTGATGGTCTTTCCGGGCCGGTTCGTCGAGCAGCTCATGCCCGATCAGCTGGCCAACATCTCGGTGTCCTTCCTGGTCGAGGATCTGGCGATCCGTCGCGGCGGGGCAGCCGCCAACATCGCGTTCAACCTCGGCTGTCTCGGGCTGGCGCCGGTGCTGGTGGGTGCGGTCGGTGCCGACTTCGCCGAGTACGGCCAATGGTTGTCGGCACACGGAGTGGACACCAGCGCGGTGCACGTCTCGCAGACCAAGCACACCGCCCGGTTCCAGTGCACCACCGACTCCGACCAGAACCAGATCGCGTCGTTCTACGCCGGCGCGATGAGCGAGTCCCGCGACATCGAGTTGAAGCCGATCGTGGACCGCTTCGGCGGGACTGATCTGGTGCTGGTGGGTCCGAGTGACCCGGCAGCCATGCTGCGGCACACCCAGGAGTGCCGTGACCTCGGCTACCCGTTCGCCGCGGACCCCTCCCAGCAGCTCGCCTCGATCGACGGTGACCAGATCAAGCAGCTGGTCGAGGGGGCTGCGTACCTGTTCACCAACACCTACGAGCGGGGTCTGCTCGAGCACAAGACCGGCTGGGGTGAGGATGACATCCTGGCTCGGGTGGGTGTCTCGGTGCTGACCCGGGGCGCCAAGGGGGTGACCGTGCAACGGCCGGGCGAGCCGGTCGTCTCGGTGACCCCGCCGCCGGAGCTTCGCAAGGCGGATCCCACGGGCGTGGGCGATGCGTTCCGGGCCGGTTTCCTGGCCGGGATGCAGTGGGGCTTGCGTGACGAGCGGGCTGCCCAGCTCGGCTGCATGCTGGCCACTTTCGTGATCGAGTCGGTCGGGACCCAGGAGCACCAGCTCGACCCGGAGACGTTCATCAAGCGGTTCAGTGACGCGTACGGAGCAGGCAGCGCGGCCGAGGTGGCCGAGCACGTGCGTGCATGACTTTCCAATTTCACCGACAAGGAGTGCGTTTCGATGACCATGGCGCCGGCCGCTGAGAAGAAGTTACAAAGTCGCGCTGGTATTGATTTCGCTGTCGCCGATCTGGGTCTGGCTGATTTCGGTCGTAACGAGATCCGGTTGGCGCAGCATGAGATGCCGGGCTTGATGACATTGCGGCGGGAGTATGCGGAGGTCTTCCCGCTGCGCGGGGCGCGGATCTCGGGATCGCTGCACATGACCATCCAGACCGCGGTGCTGATCGAGACGTTGGTCAGCCTCGGGGCCGAGGTCCGGTGGGCGTCGTGCAACATCTTCTCCACCCAGGACCATGCGGCGGCGGCGGTGGTGGTGGGCCCGCACGGCAGTGCCGAGCAGCCGCGCGGAGTGCCGTGCTTCGCCTGGAAGGGCGAGACGCTCGAGGAGTACTGGTGGTGCACCGAGCGCATGCTGACCTGGCCCGACGGGGGCGGCCCGAACATGATCCTGGACGACGGGGGAGACGCCACCATGCTGGTGCACAAGGGGGTGACCTTCGAGAACGCCGGGGTGGTGCCGGCTGAGGACGACAACGACTCCGATGAGTGGAAGGTGTTTCTGGAATTGTTGCGGGCCTCGTTGGCCGTGACACCGGGGAAGTGGACGGCGATCGGTGCGGGCATCCGCGGGGCCACCGAGGAGACCACCACCGGGGTGCACCGGTTGTACCAGCTGGCCGCGGCGGGGGAACTGCTGTTCCCGGCGATCAACGTCAACGACTCGGTGACGAAGTCGAAGTTCGACAACAAATACGGGTGCCGGCATTCTCTGGTGGACGGGATCAACCGGGCGGTGGATGTGCTGATCGCCGGGAAATTGGCGCTGGTCTGCGGGTACGGGGATGTCGGTAAGGGATGCGCAGAGGCGCTGCACGGCCAAGGCGCTCGGGTCGTGGTGGCCGAGGTGGACCCGATCTGCGCGTTGCAGGCGATGATGGACGGTTTCACCGTCGACACCCTGGATACCGTGGTCGAGCGGGCGGACATCATCATCACCGCCACTGGAAACAAGGACATCGTGACCGTCGACCATATGGCGCGGATGAAGCACCAGGCGATCCTGGGCAATATCGGGCACTTCGACAACGAGATCGACATGGCCGGGTTGGAGCGCCGGTCGGGGGCTCGCCGGTTGGTGATCAAACCGCAGGTGGACGAGTGGACGTTCCAGGACGGGCACTCGATCATCGTGTTGTCCGAGGGGCGGTTGCTGAACCTGGGCAATGCCACCGGGCATCCCAGTTTCGTGATGTCGAACTCGTTCTCCAACCAGGTGATCGCCCAGGTTGAGCTGTTCACCAAGCACCAGGAATACGACCGGGAGGTCTACACCCTGCCCAAGGCGCTCGACGAGAAGGTCGCCCGGATCCACGTCGAGGCCCTGGGTGGTCAGCTCACCAAGCTGACCAAGGAACAAGCCGAGTACCTCGACGTCGACGTCGAAGGCCCCTACAAGCCCGCCCACTACCGGTACTAGACGTACTCGTGAGTGGCATTGAGTGCTATAACACTGTTACGCACTCACGACCCCCGGAGGGGTGCAGTGGCGTTTCCTAGTGACCTGGAGATCGCCCGTGGTGCCACTCTCAGGCCGTTGGTGGACGTTGGCGCCGCGATGGGGCTCGGTGCGCACCTGCTCGAGCCGTATGGCGAGCACGTGGCGAAGATCAAGATGGCGGCCGTCGAGGAGCTGGCGCAAGCGCCCAGAGCCAAGTACGTGGTGGTCACGGCGATCACGCCGACTCCGCTCGGTGAGGGCAAGACGACCACCACTGTGGGGCTGGGGCAGGGCTTCGCGCACCTCGGCAAGCGGGCCACGGTCGCGATCCGGCAACCCTCGATGGGCCCCACCTTCGGGATCAAGGGTGGGGCGGCCGGCGGCGGCTACAGCCAGGTCGTGCCGATGGAGACGCTCAACCTGCACCTGACCGGTGACATGCACGCGGTGACCGCGGCGCACAACCTGCTCGCCGCGATGATCGATAACCAGCTGCACCAGCGCAACGGTCTCGATCTCGACCCGCACAGCATCACCTGGAACCGGGTGCTCGACGTCAACGATCGGGCCCTGCGCAACATCGTGGTCGGGCTCGGCGCCCGGGCCGACGGGATCACCCGGCAGAGCGGTTTCGACATCACCGCGGCCAGTGAGGTGATGGCGGTGTTCGCGCTGTGCACCTCGCTGGCCGATCTGCGGTCCCGGCTGGGCCGGATCGTGGTCGGCCAGACCTACGCCGGCCAGCCGGTGACCGCGGAGGACCTGCGGGCCGCCGGCGCGATGACGGTGATCATGCGCGAGGCGATCAAGCCGAACCTGTTGCAGACGTTGGAGGGCACCCCGGTGCTGGTGCACGCCGGACCGTTCGGCAACATCGCGCACGGCAACTCCTCGGTGATCGCCGACCTGATCGGCATCCACACCGGTGACTACCTGATCACCGAGGCCGGCTTCGGGGCCGACATGGGTGCCGAGCGCTTCTTCAACATCAAGTGCCGGGTCTCGGGGCTGCGGCCCGACGCGGCGGTGCTGGTGGTCACGGTGCGCGCGCTCAAGGCGCACTCCGGGCGGTACAAGGTCATCGCCGGACGCCCACTGCCCGACGGACTGCTGGCGGAGAGTCCCGACGACGTGCAGGCCGGCGCGGCCAACCTGCGCAAGCAGATCGAGAATGTGCGGATTCACGGCGTCTCGCCGGTGGTCGCGATCAACGTCTTCCCCACTGACCACCCGTCGGAGCACGCTGCCATCCGGGAGATCGCCGACAGTATGGGAGCCCGTTCGGCGTTGTGCACGCACTTCGCCGAGGGCGGCAAAGGCGCTGCCGAACTCGCCGCAGCGGTGGCCGAGGCGGCCGAGGAGCCGTCGGAGTTCACCTTTCTGTACCCGGATGACGCGACGCTGCGGGAGAAGATCCTCACCGTGGCGTTGCGGGTGTACGGGGCGCAGAGCGTGGAGTACGACTTCACGGCATCCCGGCAACTGGAGTACTACGAGCGCAACGGTTTCGGAAAGCTTCCGGTGTGCATCGCCAAGACGCACCTGTCGATCTCCTCGGATCCGACGCTCACGGGTGCACCCACCGGTTGGGTGCTGCCGGTGCGGGAGGCGCGGGCCTCGGTGGGCGCCGGGTTCATCTACCCGATCTGCGGTGATGTGCGCACCATGCCGGGCCTGAGCGCCAGCCCCGCGGCGACCCGTATCGACATCGACTCCCGCGGTGACATCGTCGGCCTCTCATGATTGTCAGCCGGTCGCTGCTCGACTGGTCGGTGGCTGATCTGCTGGACCATCTCGCCGCGAGGCAGCCCGCGCCGAGCGGCGGGGCCGCGGCGGCGCTCACCGCCGCGATGGCCGCGGGGCTGCTCGGGATGGCCGTGCGGTTCTCCAGCGGGCAGCTGGTCGACTCGGCGGGCCGCGCGGCACACGCCGACCGGGTCCGGGACCAGGTCGCGGCGCTGGCCGAGCGCGACGCCGAGGCGTACCAGGCCGTGCTCGACGCGTTCGCGCTGCCCCGCGAGCCCGACCCGGAGCTTCGCCGCCGGCAGATCCGGCGCACTCTGGAGCGGGCCGCCCGGGTGCCGACTGAGATCGCCGAGGCGGCCGGCGGTATCGCGGTGGAGGCCGTCGAGATCGCCGAGCGGGGCAACGTCAACCTGCGTGGTGACGCCTTCACCGCGGCCATCCTGGCCGCTGCTGCAGCGCGGGCCGCCGCCGAGCTGGTCCGGCTCAACGTCGAGCTCGGTGATCTCGGCGGTGACCTGGCCGCCCGAGCGGCCCGAGCGGCCGAGGACGCCGCCAAGGCGGTCGCCGTGCTCGACTCCCGCGACAGCGCCTGACCCACGGTGAACCCAGGCTATACACCACTGTCGTGTTGACTACGCTGACGTGTGCGGGCCACGGGGGACACGGATCGTCGTAGGTAAGAAGGTCCGGAGTTGTTGGCCGAGGTCGGGGACGTGGCGGACGATGAGTACGTGGTCGAGATCTCGGCTTCGCTGGGCTCGAAGTTGTGACCGTGCTGCTCGATGAGGCCGGCCTCGACGACTACGCCGAGCGCTTCGAGGTCGAGGAGTTCCGGCAGGAGGTCCGCGATGAATACGACGTGCTCAGCGATGGCGGTGACTTCGCCCGTTATCTGGCCGGTGAGGCACATCCCGACCCGGCCGTCGTGGGGCCGTGGCGTGAATGGCCGCGCAACCAGTGCCGACGCGTGAATAAACCCACACGAGCCGCGATGGGCGGCGCGGTTGTCGCGACGCTCGTCGCCGGATTACTCGGTGCGACGGCGTCAACGGCGCAAGCCCGGGAGGCTCATTACTACATCCTCATCCCTGGCACTTGCGACGGAAATGCGACCGTGTACAACGACGCCTGGCTGCGGGGCGGCATCAGGCGGGACGTGCACTATCCGGCGGGGTGGACAAGTCCCGGTTCACCGCGAAACTCTTCGCGGATCCGATGCAGCCGGTCGGACCGCCCGGAAGAGGGATCAGCGCGGTGCTTCCGGCCGGTTCGCGCGCGCCGGAACCGTATAGCGGATACGTTTCATTCGGGCCGGGACGCACGCAATTCAACGGAATTCCGTTCATTCGCTACTGTGGAGCGGTCCGCTCAACCAGCCTTGAGGGGTATTGAGAGCGGGCCACCCAGGCTACGGTGTCGCGGTCTGGCCGAACACGCTGCACCGTTTCGGGTGCGTGGGTGATCAGTGGGTGAGGCGGGTGAGGATGCCGGCTCCTTCGGAGCGTAGGTGTTCCTCGGTGTGGTCGAGATCGCTGCCTTCGCCGATGACCCAGAGGTAGCGGCAGATCGCGGAGAGGAGCGCGAGGTGGCCGTTGCGGGTGTGCAGCGCCGGCATGGCGCGGATCTGCTGGGCTGTGGGTGGGTGCAGCAGGCTGTTGCAGTAGAGGGTTGCGGTGTCGTATCCGGCGGGTACTGGTCGCCAGCTCTCCCAGTCCAGGATGCACAACTGTGGGCCGCGGAGGTTTCCCCAGTGCAGATCCGCATGCGCGGTGGCCCAGCGTAGGCCGGCGAACGTGTCGTCGGTCAGGGTGACGCCGAAGTGGTGGCGGACGCCGTTGATGGTGTAGCGCACGGCGCCCACCTCGTCGTCCATGGTCACCGGGTGTGCGGCCAGCGTGGTCAGCGCGCGATTGAGGTCGGCCCACCAGGATCGGGGTAGGTGCGGGTCGCCGAGCAGCACGCCGCCCGGGGCGATGGTGGATCCCGGGGCCAGGGTCATCACTTCGCCCCGGAGTCGGCGACCCGCGAGGTAGGTGTCGGTGTGGTGCCAGTCGGCCCACCGCAGTACCTCGGGTTTGGGGACCCCGCGAATCGCGTTGGCTGCCACGTTGCCGTCCCAGCGGCAGGCCGGTTGGTAGTCGGGATCCTCCACGACCACGCGCAGCCATACGTCGTGGTCGCCGTCGCGGGCCGCGGCACCGGCCGAGCGCATGTCGTAGGTGTTCACCACCTCGCCGACCAGCGTGACGCCGAACCGGTGCGCTGCCGCGTCGAGTTGGTTCTGCAACCAGCCCCGGCGTCGCTCAACGGCCTGCTCGATCTCGTCGGTGTCCGTGGTCATTTCTTGGCGAACTCCCCGTCTTTGTAGTGGCTGCCGCCCTTGCGTCCCCAATCCTCACACGTCGGTGTGTCCCCGGTGTCGTGAGCACAGTCGGCCATCATGTCGGACCACACGGGATCAGCCGTGACGGTGGTCACGAGCCGTTCCAGAATCGTCATTCTGCCTCCTTGCTTCCATCAAATCAGCCAGCGCCAACACCGGCGCCTGCACGGACGTTCGGCAATGCTCGGTCTCGGTTGCCGTGAATGTGCCGTGCTCGAAATACCGGTCGCCTGCGTGCGCTCCCTGGCAGTAGGCGAAAAACTCGCACGTGGCTTTGCATTTTTCCAGGCCGAGTAGGAACTCGCGGACATAGCGCAACTCTCCTGCGCGGTGGAGAATAGCCGGCAACGTCTCCGTCACGACGTTTCCGGCGACGAAATCGTGGTATGCCGTGTCGGTGACGCCGAGCAGTTCCGGCGAGAGCAGCACGACGTCACCGTTCCACGCGATCGTGGGAATCAGGTCGTGCGCAGCGTCGGCGGCGCGCACTGCCGGCGGCAGCCCGAGGAACCCGAGCAGCCGGTGGACTTCCCGTACGGTCACGTCTCGGTGCTGCCGGCACCACGCGAAGGTGTCGCGCCAGAAGCGGCGCGCGTCCTCGGCGGCGGGCGTGTCAGCGAGCGCGTTCGCGCCCTCTTTCGCCTCGATGTTGAACCCGACCCACCGGCAGCCGAGGTTCCGCAAAAAGTCCAGCACCTCCCCGGCGTGGTGTGTGCCGTCTCGGCTGACCACGGCGAGCACGATGAACGGAATGCGGTGCCGTTTCAAGGTCTCGATACCGGCCACGATCCGGTCGAACATCGGTCGGCCCGCACGGTCCACCCGGTAACGGTTGGCCAAGCGTGGACCGTCGATGCTCACCCCTACCCCGATCTCGTACCGCTCGAACAGCGCACACCATGCGTCGGTGATCAGCGTGGCGCCGGTCTGTACCTTGTGCTGCACCCGGCCCTCCCGGCGCAGCGGCTCGAACGCCTCCAACAGGGCCGCCAGGCGCCCCGGTCCGACCGCCAGCCGGTTCACCGCCGTGCCACACCACCTCAATCGGTGGCCAGTCCGGCTCAATACCCGCAGCAACCGCAGCCGCGACGACCGGCGTCATCTCTTGCTTGAGATGACGCTGCGGCAGATAGCAATACGCACACGCCAGCGGACACAAACTGGTCGGCTGCACAATGATTGTCCCCGGGCGACTGGTCAACCAATGCCCGACACCGAGCCGGGAAAGTCCGTCGTTCAAGCTCCCATTCCCTCCCCCGAAGACCACCGTATTGACGGTAAACACCAGTGACGGCTAAGGGCACCGCGTGACGGGTGAACTTTGCCCTTATTGTCGGCAGAACTCAACGGTCGAGTTCGGTCCGGTCGTCGACGAGCTGATACGACGGCTGTGTTGCCCAGGGTGGTGGCCTGCTGGGTGTCGCCGATCCCGCGCAGGCATATGGCAGCCCGTCCATGGCAACCACCCGCGTTTACTCTACTCGAATGAGAGCCGGTCAGAGGTCGAACTGCCCCGCAGTGATCGCGTCGAGCACGTTGTTCCACTGCTGCTGGTCGATCGCCAGCAGGCCGGCTGCCCGGTTCTTGGTGTCGCGGACACCGACCCAGCCACGCACCGCGGTGATGACCTCGACGCAGTTCTGTCCTTGAGAGGTTCGGGTGGACGTCTGCCACCCAGGAGCGGTCGCCAGGGTGATCACAGCCTCCGCGTGGTTCATACCGTCTCCTCGGCTATCCGGGCCATCACGAGCGAGGACTCTGCCGGGGTGAGCGCCTCGGCCTGCAGTCGGGTCAGCATCCGGCGGTACTCGTCGATCTCGGCGGGTTTCTCGTAGTAAACACCCTTCAGCCGGGTCTGGACATAGACGGTTCCCGGGTCGCCGAGCAGCTCCAGCGGGAAGTCCAGCACGGTGAAGGTGCCGTCCAGGCCGGTGTGCGCGCCGGTGGCCAGCGGCAGCACCTGGAGGTCGATGCCGGGTCGCTCGGCGAGCTTCACCAGGTGCTGCAGCTGGGCGCGCATGACCTCGGGCCCGCCGACCGGCCGCCGCAGCGCCGCCTCGTCGAGCACGGACCAGACCTGTAGCGGCTCGGGCTGGCGAGTGAGCACGGTCTGTCGCTGCATCCGCAGGTCGACGCGGCGCTGCACCTCGGCATCGGGCAGGCTCGGGTGGCCGGCGCGGATGATGGCGCGAGCGTAGTCGGGTGTCTGGAACAGGCCGGGGATCACGAGGGCGTCGTAGGACGCGACCACCCTGGCCCATGCCTCCAGCCCGAGGTAGAGGTCGAACCACTCCGGCTCGGCGCCGGAGAACGCGGGCGCCTGCCACCAGTTGTGGCCCTTCTTGGCCGCCTTGAGCAGCTCGCGGAAGAACGGCCAGCGCTCACCCAGGCCGTAGAAGACCAGCAGTTTCTCGCATTCGGCCGGGTTGGGCGGGTTCCGGCCGGTTTCCAGGTGCGAGATGTGACTGGCCGTGCAGTCGAGGTGCTCGACGACATCCTGGCGGTTCTTGCCGGCCTGCTCCCGGGCTCGTTTGAGCGCGAAGGCGATCCACCGCTTCGGTGCCGTCGCGCTGCCCGCTGTCGTCACGTTGGTTCCTCCCAGCCCCTGATATCTCAGCGCGGCGCGTCGACTACCCCGTCGAGTTAGCCTGATCAGGTTAATTACGACGTCACCGATAACCATGTAACCTGTGACAGAGTTACTTGGTGGGTCACGCGGACTCACCATAGTCCGCCGGGGATCGCGCTGCACTCGCGCTCCCCGGCGCCGAAGCAGGCAGCGGAGGGAGGCGGCAGCAGATGAGACGGCTCGGCTGCCACGTCCCCGCAGAGGTGGAAAAGCTGCTCATCGGTATCGTCGAGGACGGGTTCACGCTGTACTGTTGCGGACCCAAGACGGCGCCGAGGGCGCTGGTGGCCTGCTACGAGTGGGATGACTGTGCCGATCTGCTGACCGTCCGCGACTTCGCCCGGGTGCTCACCGCCCGGGTGCCGACGCAGGACCGCACGGTGAATCCGTTCGCCCCCGAGGTCGTGGTCTGGGCCTACGAGGGCCCAGCGCAGCACGCGCTACGGGCCTTACTCGGGCTCGTGCACCCCGCCCATCCCGACGCTCCTACCGTCGGCTACCCCGCACCCGCGGGTTTGCGGGTTCCCCGTGCCCTGCAACGTCCGATGACGATCCAACCGCCGGGACCCGGCCGGGCCGGAGTGCGGGCTGCCCGGCTGGCCACCACGATGCGGACCCGCAGCGCTGCAGCGTCTGCCGGTCCCCGAGAGCGCCGGCTGGTCGCCGGTTGAGTGAGCGGCCCCCGACGCTCGACTCCCGGCGACCAGCCGGCCACCACCCCGGCGGTCCACACGGTGGCCGACACCGGTGCCCGCGCGGGATTGTGCGTCGTGAACTGGACAGACCCCTTTGGGGGCTTGTTCGCTGGCGTTGTTGGTCCAGGGCACGGCGAGGTTGCGGGTGAAGGTGAAGAACCTGGTCGGCCTTGTTCTGGAGGCGTGTGGCGAGGGTGCATCCGGGATGGTTGCCCTGGTGCCAGTCGCGGTGGCGGTTGGTGGTGATGATCGACGATCACAGGCCCATCACCGAACCCGACACGCCGTCACCGACCACCATGCCCAATCACGCTAAGATCAACTCGCTGACATCAGCCCAGCTCAACCCAGCCCGTGAATGGACACCAAGGCGTGCCCACTAAACTGCCAGGTCGGGATTCCGTCTTATCCGGACAGCAATAGGGGTGAATGTGGACGACCACAGCGATGACCGTGGAGCAGCCGCGCCGAATGCGGATGCCCCGCTGGCTGCGGTGGCCGTCGTCGTCGGCGAAGCAGGTCTTCGCGGACGTCGGGTCCGTGAGCTGTTGGCCCGGATGTCCCAGGAACCCACGTCGTTCGATGACCTGATTCGTCACTCGGCGCTACCCCGCAGATCCGTGGAACAGCTCCTGCGCGCCATCGCAACCGATGTCATCGAAGATCGCCACGGACTGGCCATCAGACCTGATCGGGTACCTGTCTATCGGGACAGGTTCCAGTACGACCAGCTGGCTCGTACGCAGCTCGACGATGCCGTTGGCCGGCAGTTGAGCCAGCGGTCGCAACTCCTCGCCCAGATCAGGACGGACATCGCAGACGGGCCTCGTTCCCGTGCGGCGTTCGACCACGTGTCAGCCACTCCGACGACGGTGGGGAGGCGAGCGCTGTGGCTCGACGCAACCTTCGACTTGGCCGGCCGCCGCCTGCTTTGCCTGGGCGATCATGATTTGACCTCGCTGGCACTGTGCGCGGTCAACCCGGCGGTCGAGGTGACCGTTGCCGACATCGACGAACGCGTTCTGGAATACCTCGACACCCTCGCCCGAAAGCGCGGCCTGAGCATTCGCTGCCTGTACGGGGATTTCCGACTCGGTCTGCCCGAGGCGGCCGTTGCTGCAGCTGATCTGGTGCTGACCGATCCGCCCTACACCCCCGAAGGGATCCAGCTGTTTTCGGCCCGCGGGCTGCAGGGCCTGCGAGACCGGGACAACGGGCGCCTGATCCTGGCCTATGGATTCAGCGAACGCGCACCCGCGCTGGGGGTCAAGGTGCAGCGGGCGATCCTGGACCTCGAGCTGGCGATCGAGGCGATCTTGCCGAAGTTCAACCGTTACCACGGTGCGCAGGCGGTCGGCAGCGCCAGCGACCTCTACGTCTGCCAGCCCACTGCCCATACCTGGAAGGTGCTGGACCGGCGTCTCGACCAGATCGCGGTACGCATTTACACGCATGGCGAGCAGTCGCTGGAGGCGACCCGGCGCCCAGCCTGCGCTACCGAGACCCACGTCGTGCACACCATCGCCACCGGGGGCAGCGAGGCACCGGTCATCACGGTCAACGGTCAGCCCGACGACCCACACAACACCCCGTTGCACCAGCTGCTCGCCAGTGGGTTTCCCGCGCAGTGGGTGAGCACCCGTCCGGTCATGGTCACCGCGGACCTGTCGGCAGACCCGGGTCCGTGGCTGCTGCGGTGCCTCCTGGCCGCCAATGCCGACCGGCTGGCCGTCCTGGTGCCCAACAAGCACCCCGATCTAGCCAGCGAGACCGGCCAACAAGAACTGAGCGCACTGGTCGCGGCAAAATACTCGCTGACCTTTCGGCGTTCGGTGCCCAACCGGTGGTCCGCTGTCGTCGAGGCCGTTGCGGTGGACCCCGATGGCTTGCAACCAAGCCTGCGGTTGGTCCGGCATCTGCTGGATCGGGCACGCGGCAAGCTGGACAACGTCTGGCGCGATGGCCTGCTCCGAAGCAGCCGGGCGCACAACCAGGCGATGACCAAGAACGAGGCGCGCGCGCTGATCAGTGCCGTCGTTCGGCAGCCGCAGTGGCTCGAATCCCGATTGATCGACCTGCCCCGACACCAGCTCGCCGCGCTGTTGGCCGACGTCACCGCATCAGCTGCCGGCGTCCTCTGAGGCCGGTGCCACCTGGTGTCTCAGGCAGTGCGCATGGTGGGCAACGTGGCGCGCACGTCGCGGTAGGGGCCATGCGCGATGACCTGCCCACCGGTCAACACGATCACCTGGTCGGCGGTGCGGAGGGTGGACAGTCGATGAGCGATCACCAACAGCGTGGACTCCTCGGTCACCCGCCGCAGTGTCGCAGCCAGCTTGGCCTCGTGCGCGGAATCCAGATGCGAGGTGGGCTCGTCCAGCAGCAGGATCTCGGGCTTGGCCAGCATCGATCGGGCAATGGCCACGCGTTGCCGCTCACCGCCGGACAGGGTGCAACCGTGCTCGCCCACCGCCGTGTCCAGCCCGTTCGGCAGCCTGTTCACCAGGTCGTCCAGCCCCGTCATCTCGATCACCTCGTGCAGGAGGTCCGCCGTGGCATCGGGTGCCGAGTAGCTGAGGTTGTCCCGCAGTGTGCCGAACATCAGGGGTGCGTGCTGCTCGACAAGACCTATCCGGCAACGCCACTCATCCAGCGAATGCTCGGTGTGGATGTCCCTGCCGTCGAGGGTGATGGTGCCGGCGTTCGGTTCGTAGAAGCGGGCCAGCAGGGAGAAGACCGTGGTCTTACCGGTACCCGACGGTCCAGCGATGGCCGTGTAACTGTGCCGTGGCACCTGGAAAGACACGCCCCGCAGAACCGGCCGGTCGGAGTAGGCGAAGTGGATGTTATTGAGCACCAGGCCGGAGCCGGCTGCCGGCACGCGGCTTGCCGGTTGCGACCGCTCGGTCTCCACGGGCAGGACCAGGATCCCCTGCACCCGTTGCAGGGCCGCCAGACCGGTCTGCAGTGCGGGACCGATATCGAACAGCCCGGCGATCGGCACGGCAAGGTAGTTGACGTAGAGCAGGAAGGCGACCAGATCCCCGATCACCATATGCCCAGCGGCCACCCGGGTCAGGCCGATCACGATCACGATGATGAGCGATCCCTGCACGCCCAGCTCGACGGCAGGCACCACGACAGAGGTCAGTCGGGCCGCCTTGATGTTGTGGCCGTAGATCTTCTCGGCGTGACCGCTCAAGGCACCTGCCTCCCGGGCTTGGGTACGGCTGATCCGTACCGTGCGGATGGCACTGAGCACTCGTTCCAGCTCCGCGGCCAAGGCTCCGGTCGCTTCCTGGGCGGCTTCGGTCTCCCGCCGGACTCCCGTAAGCACCAGGGTGACCAGCGCGCCGGAACCGATCACCACAGCCAGCACGATCCCCGCCAGCACGGGATCCAGCCACAGCATCATGCTGATACCGCCCACCACGACGACGCTGCTGGTCACCGCGTTGACCAGGTCGTAGGTCAGCACATCGCGAAGCAGCGTGGTGTCCGTCGTCGTGCGGGACAGCAGGTCGCCCAGCCGCTGCTGGTCATAGGCCGGCATCTGCAGCCGTAGCAGCCGATCGACCATGCTCCGGCGCAGATGCAGGATCACGCCTTCACCGACCTGGTCCAGCCGATAGGTGGACAGCGACTGCAGCGCTGCCTGGGCAGCGAACGCACCCGCCAGCATGACCAGCAGCAGGGTCAACGGCCGGGATGCCACCGCGCTCTCGATGGTCCAGTTCACGATCATTGGCTGGGCAAGCCCCAACCCTGCCGCGAGCAGGGCACACAGCAGCGCGAAGACCAACGTCGCCCGCCTGCCCTTCGTCCACGCGATCAGATCACGTGGCATCGCCCTGCCCGGCATGCCGTTACCCCCGCCACTCACTCGTCCACCAACTCGTAACCCATGTCCAGCGCTTCAGCTAACCAGGTCTCGATCTCCAGTACCCGAGTGGCGGCCATGGGGTCGAGATCACCGCATAGCGCTCGTTCGCTGAGGATTCCACTGCTCATCAGGCAGTCCGCAGACCAGGTCCTCGCGTCGACCCGAGACACGATGGCCCTACGGTAAATCTGTTTAGCGGTGGGCAGGAATGGCAGCGCGCCCGGCGGCATCAGCTTGATCACCTGTGCCTTCATCCGCCAGTACGCGTGCGGATAGCGCTCGTCGTACCGGCGATGGACGGGCAGCCGTTTGGCCGCCTCGACGAAGACCTCGTCCAAGAACGGATCTTCATTACCTATCAGACCAGCCGTACGCAGCCGCTGATGTGGATACAACGCCGACCACGCATCCATCTCGCTCAGCGTCGGGTGGTGGTCCTCATGCAGCCGTAGTAACGACCTGACCCACTGCGTGGTCCACTCATCGACAAGCTGACGGTATGGCTCGTTCAGAAAGTCATGCGGCGGACGGCGACACAGCTCCGGATGCGAGCCGGCCATGAACAACATGGCCCGCCGCCGGCTTGACACGACTATCGACCGCAGCGCCAGCCGCTCCAGCTCGGCGGTCGGGTAATACTCACCCCGGTGATCCCTCCAGTACTTCCGCAGCGCGCCCCAACGTCCGGCCAGCACCAGGGCCGGCGTCATATACTGGGGACTGAGCAGCAACTCGTCCGCGCCATCGCCGGTCAACAGCACCTGTGCTCCGGCATCGTGCGCGGCTTCCACCAGCATTCGGTTGGCTGATGGCAGTGCATCCAGTCGCGGACCCTCCGGATGCCACTGGGGCTGCCCGGTCGGCCGGTCGGCCAGTGACCTGACCCGAATGTCGCACGTCAAGCCCAAGCCGTCCACGAGTCGATGCACGACGGGGATGTTCGACTGGCCCAAGTCATCGATCATCTCTATGGCGACTGCGACGATTCGGCGCTCATGCCCGCACTCATGAATCAGGTTCGCCAGCACGGCCAGCGAGTCCAGGCCGCCGGAGGTCGCTACCGCGACTGACTCATGCTGGGAGACGGCACGCCGTAACGAGTCCAAGAAATCCGAACGTAGATCGAGCACCTTCGAGTCCGCCTTCGGCCATGGCGACTCCATCGTCATGCTCGGCCCACCCACGAACGGATGGGTCGGCCCGAATTCGCCTCGGATTGCTGGCCAGGCCAGCCACAGTGCCAGATTACGTCGTGAGATCTGCTTGTCCGACATGCCGTCCCCCTGCATATATCCGAGGATTACTTGGTGTTGCGGTCCACGGTGGTGGCCAGGTCGGCCAGGTTTTCCTCGATGGAGGTCACGGCCGGCGTGGTGTCCAGATCGACGGCGAACCGGCCTCCCCGGACGCCTTTGCCTCGGATACCGTCGCCAGGCTTGCTCTTCTTCGACATTGCGTTCTCCCCTTCGTCGCGGAAATCCGCGGTGTCGTGGATTTCTCTTCCCCGTTTTGAGGTTGGTTCCCGTGCCCGCCCTCGTCATCCAGTCAAGTGGTGGGCGACTCGTTGCGCAATGCTTTCGATCTGTACGGTTGACGTGTACGAATTCAGTTCGGGTTTAGGGGCTCTTGATCCCAACCGGTCGAAACAATTGATCTTGGTGTAGATCGTCGGTGACACCGTCGATGAGGAGTACCAGGTGAGCAGCGAGCGCAGGATGGCGACCGAGGCCGACCGGAAGGAGATCTCCCGCGGGATCGCCGAGAAGCTGGAGGGCAAGGTGATCGCCGCCCGGATCGGGCGATCTCCCGGTACCGGGCCGTGGCCGCCCGC
>JBOHGE010000034.1:0-65028 GCA_050700055.1 Pseudonocardiaceae bacterium | reverse complement strand
CTGCGCAGCGCTATCACGCTGCCGCCCTCGTCGCCCTCGAAAAACAGCACCTGACCCCGCTCGTAGGAGCGGTGACGTCCGCGCTGCTCCAGGGTGTGCCACTCTGGAGGACCCAGGAGCCCGGCAGGTGCCGGCCCATCGGGCGATGCCGAACGGGATGTGCCGCTATCCCTGTCCACGGCGCTCCTTTCGCCGTCGGCCACTATAGCGGGCCGCGCTGACCCACCCGGCGGATGGAAAGAAAGTGCACCTGGTCCCGTCAACGCGCTCGGCGCGCCATCCGTTCCGGTTCTAAGATGAGCACGCTCTTGCCTTCCAGGCGTAACCAGCCCCGGTGGGCGAAGTCGGCCAGCGCCTTGTTCACCGTTTCCCGCGAGGCACCCACCAGCTGGGCGATCTCCTCCTGGGTCAGGTCATGGGTCACCCGCAGCAGGCCGGCCTCTTGGGTGCCGAACCGGTGCGCGAGGTGGAGCAGCGCCTTGGCGACCCGGCCGGGCACGTCAGTGAAGATCAAATCGGCGAGCATGTTGTTGGTCCGGCGCAGCCGCCGCGCGATCACCCGGAGCAGCTGCTCGGCGATCTCCGGCCGTTTGTTGATCCAGTCCCGCAATGCCGCGCGGTCCATGCTGACCGCGCTGACCTCGGTCACGGTGGTCGCCGTCGACGTCCGTGGGCCGGGATCGAAGATCGACAATTCGCCGAACATGTCCGATGGTCCGAACACCGCGAGCAGGTTCTCCCGGCCGTCGCCCGACTTCCGCCCGATCTTGACTTTTCCCGAGAGTATGATGTAGAGGCGGTCGCCCGACTCGCCTTCGGAGAAGATGACATGTGCCCGGGGGAAGTCGACCGGCTCCAGGGTGTCGCTCAGAGCTTCCACCGCACCCGGATCGACGCCCTGGAAAATGCCCGCTCTGGCCAAGGGGTCGTTCACCGCACTCCTCCCACTGACGCCAGCGGCCTACCAGGTGCCGCTGATCACATGGGGTGAAGTCTAAGCCCGTTACCGCGGGCGGTGTGACCTGACCAGGGCAGCGCGGCGGCGCCGGCGCAACCGGAACAGTTCCAGCGCCCGGCCGATACCGCTACCGAACAGCGCCCGAACCTCGTCGGCCCGGGCCGCCTGGAGGAACTCCTCGACCTCGTTCTGCGGTACCGAGCCGTTCTCCTGGATGGCGACGTGCCGCAGCCGAGTCTCCAAGCGCTCCATGGCAAGCGCAAAGAACATGATCAGCGGTGGGATGGCGATGACGAACCAGGGGGTCATGGTGCGGGAGATCCTGCCGCATGACCCGACCGGATTGCGCGTGGGGTGGCCGTCTCGGCGTGTCAACGCTGCCCGGCCCGTGCGACCGGCTGCGGTGGCACCTCCGTAGGCTGGTGGAGTGCCAGAGGCTGTTGGCGTGCCGGCCCGATCCCGCCGGTCGTTCATCGGGGAGAGCCGTCTTGCGCTGGTCCGGCGAGCCCGCCGGATAGACCGGGTACTGGCCACCGCCTACCCGCACGCGCACTGCGAGCTGGACTTCCAGACGCCGCTGCAACTTGCGGTCGCCACCATCCTGTCGGCGCAATGCACGGACAAACGGGTCAACGAGATCACGCCGAAGCTGTTCAGCCGCTATGGCAGCGCCGCGCACTACGCGGCTGCCGACCGGGACGAGCTGGAGGAGCTGATCCGGTCCACCGGGTTCTACCGGAACAAGGCGACCGCGCTGATCGGGCTGGGCGCCGCTCTGGTGGCGCGCTTCGACGGTGAGCTGCCCCGCCGGCTGGACGACCTGGTCACCCTACCGGGAATCGGCCGCAAGACCGCCAACGTGATCCTGGGCAACGCTTTCGGGGTGCCGGGTATCACGGTGGACACCCACTTCGGGCGGCTGGTGCGCCGGTGGGGCTGGACCGAGCACGAGGACCCGGTGAAGGTCGAGCAGGTGATCGGTGAGCTGGTGCCCAAACGGGACTGGACGATGCTGTCCCACCGGGTGATCTTTCACGGGCGCCGGGTATGCCACTCCCGCCGCCCGGCCTGCGGGGTGTGCCCGGTGGCCGGCGACTGCCCGTCCTACGGCTGCGGACCCACCGAGCCCGAGATCGCCGCCGCATTGCTGCGCGGACCGGAGACCGCTCACCTGCTGACGATGGTCGGGTTTCCCGCCGATTCAGCTGTTGAGACGCTGCAGTGAAGCCTGCGGTGCGCTGGGTGCTGGTGACGACGTTGTTGGCGGCAGCCCTCGTCGTGGCGTTGTGGCCGCGCGCTGACCCCACTGGGGTTGCGGCTGATGCGGCCCAGATCGTCGATCTCGACGAGCTCCGGTCCCGGGCGGCGCTGCAGCCCTGCCCGGCCGGATCCGAGGCACCGGCTCGCGGGGTGCTGTCCGGTGTCGTGCTGCCCTGCCTCGGGCAGCCGGGAACGGTCGACCTCGGAGCGGTGCTGGCTGGGCGTCCGGCGTTGCTGAACCTGTGGGGGCCGCTGTGCCAGCCGTGTGCCCAGGAGCTGCCCGCGCTGGCCGGTTACGCCGCCGAGCCCGGCGCGGTGGCGGTGCTCGGGGTGGAGGTGCAGCGGCTGCCCGAAGGGGCGCTGGACCTGCTCGCCGCGTTGGGGGTGCATTACCCGTCGGTCAGCGATCCCGACGGCGCGCTGCGCGCCGCGCTGGGCGCCCCGGCAGTGCTGCCGCTGAGTTTCGTGGTGTCCGCCGACGGTCAGGTCAGCCAGGTCACCCCACCCGAGGTGCTGCGCAGCCCCGAGCAGGTGCGCGCGGTCGTGCAGCGGCACCTCAGCCCAGGCGCGGTGGAATGAGCCGCCCCGCCGAGCGGACCGAGGTGATCCGGTGAATTGGGTGGATGTGCTGGTGCTGGTGCTGGCGCTGCTTGCCGGGATCTCCGGTGCCCGGCAGGGGATGGTCACCGCGGCGGCGTCCTTCATCGGTGTGCTGGCCGGTGCGGTGATCGGAGTGCGGATCGCCCCCCGGTTCATCGAGCGTTTCGAGACTCCCGAGGTCCGGGTCGCGGTCGGGGTGTCGATCGTGATCGTGCTCGTCGCGCTGGGTGAGACGTTGGGCGTGTGGTTGGGCCGGGCGGTGCACGACCAGATGAACGCCGACGCGTGGCGCCAGGTGAACACCCTGCTGGGCGCCGTGGTGCAGGGTGCCGCGGCGATCGTGGTGGCCTGGTTGGTCGCTCTCCCCCTGACCCAGTCGTCCGCCTATACCGGGCTGACCAGCGCTGTGCGGGACTCGTCGGTGTTGCGGGTGGTCGACTCGATGATGCCCAAGGTGCTGCGCGAGCTGCCATCTGAGCTCAGCAGGCTGCTGGACATCTCCGGGTTGCCCAGTGTTCTCGCGCCCTTCGATCCCACGCCGATCACTGATGTCGGCCCGGCCGATCCGGTCCTGCTCAAGAGCCCGGTGGTGCGCGACGCCGCCGCCAGCGTGCTCAAGATCCGCGGCCAGGCGAGGTCGTGCCTGCGCGCCCTGGAGGGCACCGGATTCGTGGTGGCCCCGGAACGGGTGATCACTAATGCGCACGTGGTGGCAGGTACCGAGCAGGTGTCGGTGGAAGTCGGGCCATTGGGGAAGAAAGGGCGCTCGCTGAACGCCACCGTGGTCAGCTACGACCCCAGCACCGACGTCGCGATCCTGAAGGTTCCCGGGCTGCGGGCACCGGTGCTGGCACTGGCCCCCAATCCGGCTGCCAACGGGGTGAATGCGCTGGTCCTCGGCTACCCACTGGACGGGCCTTACACGGCTTCAGCGGCCCGGGTGCGTGATCGGATCCGGCTGAAGGGCCCGGACATCTACAACGAGGCCACCGTGGTCCGCAACGTCTACACCGTCCGGGCCTCGGTGCGCAGCGGCAACTCGGGTGGTCCGCTGCTCGATGAGGCCGGGCAGGTGCTCGGCCTGGTGTTCGGGGCAGCGGTGGACAACGAGGAGACCGGGTTCGTGCTGACCGACGACGAGATCGCCGACGACATCGCGGCGGCGCCCGGCCGCAACGACGAGGTCTCCACCGGTGTTTGCGCTGCGTGAGGTTCTCTTGCGAGTGGTGTTGTGGGCTATCGGTCCCGTCGCCACTCACGTTCTACCCAGGAACGCAGTGATCAGCGCGGTGGTGTGCTCGGGTGCTTCCTGCGGGAGGAAGTGGCCGACGCCGGGGAGCACCTCGTAGCGGTAGCTGGTGCCGGCCCACTGGACTGAGCGCCGAGCGGTCGGCTCCAGCACGTACGGGTCGGCGCCGCCATGCACCTGGAGCACCGGCATTCGGGCTGCCCGGTTCACGGCCCGAGCCAGCCGTCGCCCGTCGAACCTGAACTGCGAGCGGCCGACCCACCGGTAGTACTCCAGCGCGCAGTGCGCGGTGCCGGGAATCAGCATGGCCTCGCGGTAGCGCCGGACCGCCACGGTGAACTCGGCTGAGACGAGCCACCGCGGGCCGCAGCCGCCGCGCAGGATCCGGGTTACCTGGGCCGCGCCGTCCCGGGTGAGGTTGCGCTCGGCCCGCCACGGGACTTGGAAGCCGGCCAGGTGACGCGACGCCCAGCGCTGCGCCGGGTCGCGCAGCAGCGCCTGGCCCATCGCCAGTGGATGTGGAGCGGACAGCGCCGTGACCGAGCGCACCACCCTGGGGTGCAGCGCGGCCGTGCACCAGCCGAGGATGCCGCCCCAGCCGTGCCCCACCAGGTCGGCTTGGCGTTCCCCGAGCGCCCGGACCAAGCCGGCCACGTCGCCGGACAGGGTCCACAGGTCATAGCCGCGGGGTGGTTTGTCGGAGCCACCGTAGCCGCGCAGATCCACCGCGACAGCGCGATGACCCGCTGCGGCCAGCGCCGGGAGCTGGTGACGCCAGGCCCACCAGAACTCCGGAAAGCCGTGCAGCAGGAGCACCAGCGGGCCGGACCCGGCCTCCACGACGTGCAACCGGATCCCGTTGGCCGAGACCTCCTGGTGCTCCCAGGGACCGGGAAATCGGACTGAGCTCGGATCCGGCGGGCGGCTCACTCCCTGAGCGGATCGGCGCTGGGCTGATCTTCGCCGGCTCGGTGGGCGCGCCGCCGGGCCAGCGCCGCCCCGGTGTCGCGGACGGAGCTGATCGTGCGTTGCGGTTTCCGGATGCTGCGCACCCGGCGCCAGCCCAGCAGAGCGAATACCGTTGCCGTCGCCGCCATCAGCCCAAAGACGATGCTGAATGCTGCCCACCGCGCAAGCCAGATATCCAGCACCTCGCCCACCGCGATGAACAGGAAGAACAGACTGAAGATCAGGATCGCCAGGGCGATGACGAAGAAGATGCTGCCTTTGACGCCCTTGCGGACCTCGGCTGTCACCTCCGCCTTGGCCAGCTCGACCTCGGCGCGGAAGAGGGTGGAGAAGTGCGTGGCAGCCTCGCGCACCAGATCGCCCAGTGATGCCTCGGCATGCGGACGGTACGGGTCCGGCGACAGCGGCAAGGACCGCACCCCGGACGGTGGATCCGGTTTGGCGTGCCGGCCGTTGCTGCGGGGCTGCCTGCTAGTCACGGGCGACATGGTGCCACGACCCGTTTCGATCACTCATTGTGGCTGCATCTAGCTGAGCGTGGCCGCCATTGGAGCCGGGCTCAGCATGCGGTGAGCGTGGCTACTCACAACCAGCGGTACCGCCGACATTGACGTCCACGTCGTGATCTGCGCGCGGCGTAGCGGTCAGCAGCTCGTCACCACCGACCCGGATGACCTTCGCCGGCTCGATCCGGACCTCGAGGTCGTCACGGTCTGAGCCTGGGCGGTCCTACGCTGCGGCAGCGGTTGCGATCGGCGTGCGACGACGATGGGCGCTCTGCTGTCGTGAGGTCTGTCGTGAGGTCTGGGGGAAGGACTGTTGCACCGTGCGGATGTGCCACGGAGCGCAACTTTGGACCAAAAGTTGCGCTCCGTGGCACATCCGCAACGGATCCACTGACGTCCCGTTGGGGCGGGAGGGACAGACGGGACGAGTGTTGCGGCGATGGTCGGTCGGTCGTGGCGCGGCTCACGGTGACTACTGTGTGACGTAGATCGGCGTCACTACTTGCTGGCCGAACGGGTCATCGAGTGGCGAGGGGAACTTGAGTACCGGCACCGGCTCGCCCACGGGGTTGCCAGCGCCCGTCGTGCGAGAGCTGAAGCGCAATGTGCCACCGGCCCCCTTCACCTGGTGTGGATCAGTCAGCGCCAGCAGGACGCTACGTACCTTAGCTGCGGTGGGGAGTGCCCCCGGACTCGCCAGGAGCACCGCTGTTGCGGCGGTCAGTAGCGCGTCATGCATCTGGATGGCGTAGCCGTCGGCCAGGTTCTTGTCGTTGAATCCATGTCCTTTGAAGGCCGATAGGAAGTTACGGTAATGCGGCGGTGTTCCCTCCACGCCGCGTCCCCACCCTTCGGAGTCGCTTGTCCCCGCATACACGACCGTGAGTCGTGCCGCTGTCAACTGCGGCTCTCGCTCACTCAACAGCTCGCCGATATCGGCCGCGGTGATCACGGTCAACGGGGTTTCTCGACAACTCCGGTTCGCCAGCGAATCGAGGAAACCGCCGAGATCCACTAGCCGGCCCGCATAGCGGACGACGTCCGTCTTCGTCGAGCAGATGCCGGGCGTGACGGTGACGTCGAAGCTGCCTGGTCCGGCGTCGGTGGGAATGGATACTCCGACGAACGTCAGGCGCGGGCGCCCCTTTATCAGATGCTGCATCTCCTGTTCAAGATCGTCCCGTAGTGACTTGGTGAACAGGTCTCCAGCGGAATCTGAGTTCAGGTCGAAGACCATGACGGCCGAACTGAGTTCTTTATGGTCGTTCACATACCTGCGGAGGGCCTTGGCATAGTCCAGAGTCGTCGGGGACACCCGGATAAAGCCGCCTATGTGGTTGTGGTCCAGCTCCTTGGCGGTGAGCGCTGCCCCGACCATGGGGATTCCGTTGCTCGACAGGTTCTCGGCTCAGTGTTGAGTCTGCGTGGTGCTGACGCCCAAGCCGATCACGGCTACCAGAGGGTGGTCTCCTTTGGTCATCTCTCTCAGCCGGTCGGCCACATCGTTCCACTGGTCTTCGGTGTGACCCCCGTTGGCGAGGAACAGCTGGATCTGTGGGGCGGAGCTGGTGGGCGGGACCGAGTCGTTGATCCGACGCTGCGCCGTGTAAGCGCCTGCGAGTTCGTTGCGGACGTTGTTGGTGGACTTGGCGCTGGTCTCGGTCGGCGTCAACAGGTCGAGCAGCGCCACAGTGACATACGAGGAGGCATCCTTGCGCACCATGGCGTTCTCCTCCTCGATCTTTTTCTGGATGTCCTCGAATGCGCGATTGAAGACGTAGGAACCGTGATCCGTTCCAGCGCGCTGGTCACGCGGGTCTCCTTCGTGGTTGGCCACCGGATTCGCTGTGGTCTGCGTACCCGATCAGCCCCACCACTCGGCCTCCGCCCGATGCCGGCGTGACTCGCGGAGCAACACAGCGGAAAGGTCCATTTGGGATGAGTCGAGCGATCTCGGTGTAGTCGCGGCGATCTGGAGGTGTAGGTCGCCGCGGTCACTGTCGATGAAGGGGTCGGTGGCGATCCACAGCGCGGCGATCAGCCGGGCTCCCGCTCATTCCTCGGCGGCCGGCGCTGCCGCTTGGTGAGTGTGCGGCGTCGCTTGTCGGCGAGCCGGCGTTCCCGGGCGGCCCGGGAGGGGCGGGTCGGGCGGCGTGCCGGCGGGTCCGGGGCCAGCGCTCGGCGAAGCATTGCGGCGAGCCGGATCCGGGCGGCTTCCCGGTTACGCAGCTGGGAGCGGTACTCGGCGGCGACGATCGTCAGCACCCCCGCGACGAGCCAGCCGGACAGCCGCTCCAGCACGCGGGCCCGTTGTTGCTCGGTGAACGCGGTGCTGGCCGCCACGTCGAAGACCAGCTCGACCCGCGAGTCGGTGGTGTTCACGCCCTGCCCGCCCGGCCCGCCGGCCCGAGAGAAGCGCCACCCCAGCTCGCTCTCCGGGATCACGATCGGCAACCCATCACCCATGTCCCTCAGCATCCCGCATTCCGGGCGCCAGTCGCGATATGGATGCTTGTCGCTGTTGCGAGGCGCTTCAGGATCGCGATATGGATGCTTGTCGCGATCCGGGGCGCTTCGGGTCAGGGTTCCTGCAGGCCGGCGGAGATCATGTCCATGACGGTGGAGTCGGCCAGGGTGGTGACGTCGCCGATCTCGCGGTGTTCCGCGATGTCGCGCAGCAGGCGTCGCATGATCTTGCCGGATCGGGTCTTGGGTAGGTCCGCGACGACGATGATCTGCCGGGGTTTGGCGATGGCGCCGATCTGGGTGGCCACGTGGTCACGCAGCGCCTTGATCGCCTCGGCACCTTGTGCCTCATCCTGGGCGACGTTGCCGCGCAGGATCACGAACGCGACGATGCCCTGCCCGGTGCTCGGGTCGGCGGCGCCGACCACGGCGGCCTCGGCCACCGTCGGGTGGGACACCAGCGCGGACTCCACCTCGGTGGTGGAGATGTTGTGCCCGGAGACGAGCATGATGTCGTCCACCCGGCCGAGCAGCCAGATCGCGCCGTCGTCGTCGTACTTGGCGCCGTCGCCGGCGAAGTAGTAGCCCTGGTCGGCGAAGCGCGACCAGTACGTCTCCCGGTACCGCTCGTCGTCACCCCAGATGGTGCGCAGCATTCCCGGCCACGGCTGGTCCAGCGCCAGGTAGCCGCCCTGGCCGTGACCCACCGTGGTGCCGGACCCGTCGACCACGACGGCGCTGATCCCGGGCAGCGCGCGCATTGCCGAACCCGGCTTGGTCGGCGTGACGCCGGGCAGCGGGGCAATCATGATCGCCCCGGTCTCGGTCTGCCACCAGGTGTCCACGATCGGGCACCGATCAGCACCGATGTGCTTCCGGTACCACATCCAGGCCTCCGGGTTGATCGGCTCCCCGACGCTGCCCAGCAACCGCAGCGACGACAGGTCGTGGCGCTGCGGGATCTGTGCGCCCCACTTCATGAAGGTGCGGATCAGGGTCGGCGCGGTGTAATAGAGGGTGACGCCGTAGCGCTGCACGATCTCCCAGTGCCGGCCCTCGTGCGGGGTGTTCGGGGTGCCCTCGTACAGGATCGACGTGGCGCGGTTGGCCAGCGGCCCGTAGACGATGTAGCTGTGCCCGGTGACCCAGCCGATGTCGGCGGTGCACCAGTAGACGTCCTGGCCGGCCTTGTGGTCGAAGACGACGTGGTGGGTGTAGGCGCACTGGGTGAGGTAGCCGCCGGAGGTGTGCAGGATGCCCTTGGGCTTTCCGGTGGTGCCCGAGGTGTAGAGGATGAACAGTGGGTGCTCGCTGTCGAACGGCTCGCAGGTGTGCTGGTCGGGCTGGCGATCCACCAGCTCGTGCCACCACAGGTCCCGGCCGTCGACCCAGTCGATGTCGAGGCCGGTCCGTTTGACCACGAGCACGTGTCGCACCGTGGAGGCATTCTGGAGTGCCTCGTCGGCGTTGGCCTTCAGGGGTGCCGCCTTGCCGCGCCGGTACTGGCCGTCGGCGGTGATCACCAGGGTGGCTTGCGCGTCGTTGACCCGCTGGCGCAGCGACTCGGCGGAGAAGCCGCCGAACACCACGCTGTGCGGCAGGCCCAGCCGGGCGCAGGCGAGCATGGCGAAGATCGCCTCGGGGATCATCGGCAGCTGGATGGCCACCCGGTCCCCGGCCTGGCAGCCCAGCGAGCGCAGCGCGTTGGCGGTCTTGCAGACCTCGCGTTGCAGGGCGGCGTAGGTGATGGTGCGGGTGTCGCCCGGCTCGCCCTCCCAGTGCAAGGCGACCTGATCGCCGTGGCCGTTGGCGACGTGCCGGTCGACGCAGTTGTAGGCGACGTTGAGCGTGCCGCCGACGAACCATTTCGCGAACGGGGCGTCTGACCAGTCCAGGACCTGATCGAAGTCGGTGTGCCAGTGCAGCCGGCGGGCTTGGCGGGCCCAGAATGCCTCGCGGTCGGCGTCGGCTTGGTGGTAGAGCGCTGACGTGGCGTTCGCCTGGGCGGCGAACTCGTTGCTCGGAGGAAACACGCGGCTCTCGCTGAGGAGATTGTCAAGTTCCTGGCTCGCGTCGCCCATCGGGGCAGACCTCCTTGTTCGTCACGGTCTACCGCCGACGTTAACCCGCCCCCCGCGCCGGGGCTACCGCACTGATGAGGCGCCAGTGAGGCATCGCCCCTCGTCGTGGGCCCGGTGCAGGATCGCGACGAACTCCCGGTCCTTGACCAGGGCGTGGATCGTGGTGACCACAGGGCAGGTAACCGGTTGCCCCCCGGGCACGCAACCCCCGAGTTCTCAAGGGTTTTTGGGCTGGTGCACAATGCGTCGCCATGGAAGATCGTGAGCCGACGGTCCGCAGCCGCGAGCTGGGCGAGGGCCTGCGCCGGGCGATGCGCGACGCCGGCCTGTCCGGCAAGGACGTCGCACGGCTGCTCGACCTGTCACCGAGCTGGGTATCCCGGCTGATCTCGGGTAAGCGCAACGTTACCGCGGTGCAGGCCGCGGCGTTCCTGGCGGTCTGCCGGACGCCGACCGCGGAACGCGAGCGGCTGCTGGAGCTGTGCGACGAGCAGCACACCCAGGGCTGGCTCCAGCAGCACGGCTCCCGGCTGCCCCTGCAGCTCGTGACCTACATCGACCACGAGAGCAAGGCGGTGGCGATCAGCGACTTCCAGTCGACGCTGCTGCCCGGCCTGCTGCAGACCGGCGACTACGCCCGCGCGCTGCTCAAGGAGGCCGGGCGGGTGCCGGCCGAGGAGATCGACGACCGGGTGGCCGCCCGGCTGGCCCGCCAGAGCCTGTTCAGCCGGGACCACCCGGCTCGGTTCGCCTTCTACCTGCACGAGTTCGTGTTACGGCTGCCGGTCGGTGGTCCCGCGGTGATGGCCGACCAGCTGGACCTGCTGGTGCGGATGTCCCGGCGGCCCTACCTCACGCTGCGAGTACTGCCGGCCACGCTCGGTGCGCACGCTGCGACCGCCGGATCGTTCATTCTCATGGAGTTCGCCGAGTTCAAGCCGGTGGCCTACCTGGAGAGCGAGATCTCCAGCGTGTTCCTGGAAAGGCCCGTGGAGATCGCCGCCTATCAGGACATTCTCGCGTCACTGGCGCAGACCGCGCTGGGTGCGGAAGAATCGAGGCAGCTGATTGCCACCCTGGCAACCGAGCTCTACGCGGATCGCGAGGACCATGATGACCGCGCCTGAGCCGGACAGGATTGTCTGGCACACGAGCAGCTACAGCTCCAACGGTGGCACCTGCGTCGAGGTCGGCTGGCGCACCAGCAGCTACAGCAACGGCGCCGCCGCCTGCGTCGAGGTCGCCCCCATGCCGGACGCCGTGCTGGTCCGCGACACCAAGCACCGCACCGGTCCCGCCCTGACCGTTTCCCCCACCGCCTGGCACGCCTTTCTCACCACCCTCACCCACTGATTTCACACCTGGTCGCCATCCGATCAATCCGTTCGGCGGCCAGGTCATCGGCAAGTGCGGCCAGTGACGGCAGATCGACGGCAGCTGGATCCACTGTGTAGGTGGCGAGCACGTGACCTCGGATAACTGATCTGATGTCCCCCGCGCCCACGTCCACTCCGGCCGAGCGCAACTCGATAAGCTGGCGCTGCCCCACCTCTGCCGCCATTCTCGGATCGGTCAGTGCCCAGGGCGGCGCGTTGCACTGCTTCCGGCATACGATCACCGCATCCAGATTCGACGGCTCGATGCCACCTTTGGTGACGCTGGTGGTCATCTCGCCTTTGACCGGTTGCACCGCGGTCACGACGAAACTAGCTTCGGCCAGTGCCCGCACCAGGGCGACCCAGCCCGGCAGCCGGGCCTGATGGAAAGTGAAGGCCAGCAGACCGGTCGATTTCAGGACTCGCGCGCACTCCTGCCAGACGCGCGTGATCGCGGCCTCGAACTCCACTGGCGATGCGCTCTGTACTTCATCGGTGCTACGGGTCGTCGCGGCGCTGCTGGGGTAGTGCGCAAACGGCACTAGCTGCCGGAGCCAGGCATGGAAGAAGTCGGCTAGTTCGGAATAGTGCACGTTATCCAGGTAGGGAGGGTCGGTCACGATGAGATCGACCGACTCGTCAGGAAGATCGGTGTGTGACGAATCACCGGTGCGCAGGTAGATGGTTCCAGGTGCTAGCCCTTCCGTCGGCCACGCGTTCACAACCGTGGCCTCGGTCGGCAGAGACAGCCCGGAAGCCCGCTCCACCCGGCCGTTGCGGAGGATGTGGTCGGTCGGCGCCTTCTTGTAGGAATTCGCACGCAGCAGCCTGCTCTGGAAAAGAGTCGAGAACGAGCCGGACGAGGCGGGCGTGCCCCATGGGTGGGCTTCGAGTGGTGTCCGCTCGGGTTTGAGTATGTGGTGGCTGAACATGTGGCGGACGGCACCTGTTCCTTCTCCCTTGAAAGAACAGAACATGTTGTTGAACTCGAGCGTCCCGGAGAACAGCGCCACCAACGCTTCACGTTCGGCCGCACCCGTGCTCAGGTCCCGGATCGTCGTGGCGAGCAGCCCGAGCGAGTAGAGCTGGCGGTCGTTGAAGAACTTTCGCCAACTGGTGAATCCCCAACGAATCGCTTGACGAGTGTTCTCCCCGTGGTCCAGTTCCCCCAGCGGCAGGACGAGGTCTGCCGTTCGCTGCTGGAGTAATTCGGAGCATTCCTCATAGAGCGATCGGTCGAAGTCGGTGATAGGCGCGTAGCGCTTCTTGCCGTTGCGGCCGAGTACCAGCTTGGCGTACATCTCCCGGCGCGGTATCTCGCCTGCCAAGGCGTCGAGCACCTTCGACGTGTGCCCGTTCGGGCAGGTCATGGTGCCGCGAATAACCGCCCCCTGCCGGGAGAACCGATGTCTGTTGCGGCACGTCAGACGCTCATCGTCGTACCTGCCGGGTATAATGTCGAGACAGGTTGGGCACACTATTCTCGCTGCCGGAACACGCTTCGGATAAGCGTTCTGCGAGAACACGTGAGTTGAGAAGAGTCGAGTGTGGACACCGCAAGCCGGGCACGCCGCGATCGTCACCCAGAAATAGTACAGAACCGGCTCGTCGAGTTCGGTGGAGTGCACTCGGTCGATTTCGGCCCGGCTGCCCTCTTCGACCAGTTTGTAGGCACGTTCCAACTCTGAGATGTCCCATTTCTGGACGGCTTGCCGCTGGACAAGTGTGGCCACTGGGTTGATGTCCCAGCCGATGGCATTGGCGCCGAGCTTGGCGGCCTCGACGACGGTCGTTCCCGAGCCGGCGAACGGGTCGAAGACGGTCAGACCACCCAGTCTGGTGGCAGTGTTGTACGCGTCGAGAGTAGTTGCACGATCCTCGGTGACGGCGGCGGTAAGCATTCCCCTGAAGACGCTGCCCAAACGTTTCGCCCACCACTTATGTGTGCTGGTCGCGGGACGATGTATCTCCTTACGCCATGACTCATGCTCGCCGATGCGGCTCAGCGTGGCCGCGGGAAAATCCCGCTCCAGTGCCGTCGCTGAGGGAACGCGAGACAGCATGCATTGCTGAAGCTGACTGTTAGTCAGTGGTTCCAGATCGAAGAGTGTCATTCGTCATCACCGACTGTAATGCGCTCACCGGCCTGCTCGACTTTTTTCATCGTGACCATGCCGCTGCCCTGGCCCTTCGCGCGGTACGCAGCGAAGCGATGCTCCTGGCCCGCTGAGGGATTGAGCGCAAGCTCGGGCGTCAGCTTGTTGGTCCGCAGATCGAAGCAGTAGCCGACGACCATGTGCTCGGTCTCGGTTCTTACTAGCTCGCCAACCTGCTCCAGTCGGCCGTTGAGCAGCACGTCAGCAGGTGCGATGAGCGTGACCTGGCCGGTCGTGCCGCTCGTCAAAGCGAACGGTGTGGGCGCCACGTACATCTTGCGGTCACGGACGAGCAGATCGCCGTACGACCCGAAGCCCCGGAAGCTCGTGTTGCGGTGGACATAGGTGTGATCCGCGTTGAGGAAGTCGCCATGGCACACAACCAGATCAACGACTGGGTACTCGGGGTCGTCAGAGTTAGCCGGGTAGCGGCCGAAGACGTAGTAAATGGTGCGCCCGTTGTGCTTGCCGGTGGGCACTCGGCTGTTGCTGTCGTAGCTAGCCTCGCGACCGGGCCACTGGAGGCCCTTGACCTCGTACCCTTCCGGATGGTGCACAAGGGTGAAGTCCGGATAGCTGTTGCGGCCGATGAAGTCATGCCGGAGGTCCGCGTCGGCTAAGCGAGCGCTCATCCAGTTCTGGAAGTGGAACTCCTTGTCGGACCGGCTGACGCGCCGGATCAGGATGGCGCGCTGCATGGCCGCGCAACAGGCCGCGAGAACATCCGCACAGGTGGAGGAGCTGGTAGTACTCAAGATCTTCATCCTGCTCGTCTCGCGCTGAAGGGGTCTGGGAGTCCATGATCGGCCTTAGGCTAGCCGTCCACTCCGACATTCTGTGGGAACAGCACGACACCGTCGGGTACCGCACTGCGAGACTGCTTGAGTGCTCGCAGATCCGTTGGCCCCGCTGATGGACCTGTCTGGGGTCTCAGACGCCGTCGCACGCGCTCGTGACGAGGTGGCCAGGGTGCACCGGCATCCCGCTAACCGGCGTGGCTGGCCGGTGACCGCGGCTGAGGCGTCGGTGCGGGCGGCCCGGGCGTCGGCCGCGCTGGACGGTGGCAGCACCGCGTTGCCACCTGACGGGTCGGTGGACGACCCGGTACTGGCCGGCGCCCTGCGGGTGGCGCAGGCGCTGGGGGGGCTGCTGGGCACCTGGCGGCGGGCTCCGTTGCAGGCTCTGGCCCGGCTGCATGTGCTCGCCGCGGCAGACTTGTCGCCCGATCCGCAGTTGGGCCGGCCACGTTCGTCGCCGGAGATCACTGCCCGGCTCGACGCGCTGGCCCAGCTGCTCGTGGGGGGCAGCCAGGTTGCCGCTCCGGTGCTCGTCGCGGTGGTGCACGGTGAGCTGCTGGCGCTGGCCCCTTTTGCTCAGAGCAATGGTGTGGTCGCCCGGGCGGCGGCTCGGCTCACGGTGTTGGCCAGCGGGCTTGATCCCAAAGGACTGGTGGTGCCGGAGGTCGATCATCTGCGCCGCGAGCGGGAGTACCGGGCCGCGGCAGCCGGCTTCGCGACCGGCGGTGCGGAGGCGGTCGGCACGTGGATCGTGCACTGCTGTACCGCGCTGGTCGCCGGGACCCGGGAGGCCACATCGATCGCCGACACTGTCACCCAGGGTAGTCAGTGACCGCGCGCAGGTGACGTGTCGAGACCCTCGTGCAATGAGACGGCGGCACTGCTCGACCTTTGCGGGTTCGAGCAGCACCGCCGTCCACACGGACTACCGGGGTACCAAGCGTGCAACTCATGTCGTACAAACGGGGTCTCGGCGCCCGGTGTCCCCAGAGGACCCGGCACGCAGACCCTTGACGACAAGCCTCCCGCGGCGCGCTGCGCGTGGGCTGCCTGGCGTCCGTGTGCGGAGCCCTGCTCGGGGAGGACGGTGCTTCTCTACTGCACCGCCCCTGGCCTTGCAGAGGTCCGTGACGTCATGTCTACGCCGTGACGGCGGACACAGCAAGAGGCCCGATCAGGTACAACACTTTGACTACCCAGAGTCCAAATACTTGGCAAAATTAGTCCGTTCGGTACGGCAAGAACTCGTTCAGCAGAGCTTCTCAGCGCTGTCTGCGACGCAGCCCGTACCAGGCCACGCCGGCCGCAGCAACGGCACCCAGTCCCAGCGCCGCGGCGATCTGCGCGCCGGATGGGGCCGGGATCCGGCTGCGCAACGACACCGGGTCGGAGAAGATGAGGACCGGCCAGCCTCGCTGCTGCGCCTCGCGGCGCAGCGCCCGGTCCGGGTTCACTGCCGTCGGATGGCCGACCGCCTCCAGGAGCGGCAGATCAGAGATCGAGTCGGAGTAGGCGTGACACCGGGGCAGCTCGTAACCATGCTTTGTGGCCAGCTCACGGGCGGCGAGCGCCTTGTTCTCCCCGGCGCAGTAGAACTCCACGTCGCCGGTGTACCGACCGTCATGGGCGACCATGCGAGTGGCCGCGGTATGCGTCGCACCGATCATCTCGGCGATCGGTTGCACGACCTCTGTGCCGGACGCCGACACCACGACGATGTCGTGGCCGCGCTCGCGATGCGAGGCGATCAGCTCAGTCGCCTCGGCGTAGACCAGCGGGTCCACGATGTCATGCAAGGTCTCCTCGACGATGGCCGTCACTTGGGCGACATCCCAGCCCGCACACTGGGCGGTGATGTGCGCCCGCATCTGCTCCGTCTGCTCGGCGTCGGCTCCGGCCAGCAAGAACATGAACTGGGCGTAGCTGCTTTTGAGCACCGCGCGCCGGTTGATCAGACCTTCCTGGAAGAATCGCCGGGAGAAGGCGAATGTGCTGGACCTGGCGATGATCGTCTTGTCCAGGTCGAAAAAAGCCGCCACGCCAGCGGAATCCGGCTCGGGAGCGGGCGCGGTGGGTTGCGACGCTGATGGTTGAACCGCCGATGTCGATCTCACCAACGGCACACTAACGGTAAGTGGCACCATGATGGTGCGGAAGTGTCGTGAACGATAAGGTGAGACCGTCCGGTGAACCGGAAGGGTTCAGCCCACCCCCCTGGGTCTGAGCCGCTGACGACCCCCGCCTGTCCCCCCTGGCGGGGGTCGTCCCATAGCCGCAATCGCGCTCGGGCCCACGTCCCCCCGGACGTCACCGTCATGAACCCGACCGTACGCACGTTCTCGCTGGTCCCCAATGCTCGTGGCGTCGAGGTGCCGGCCGGCTAGCGCACTTGTCCACAGGACCTGAGCTGTCCACATGTCGATCATGCAGTGGTCGCCGGATCGGACCTGGCCGGGCGACAGTGGCCACGGACGCTCCGGGCAGCCCGGAGCCGGACTAGCTAGGGGACACCGTGGGGATGAACGTTGCGGGTGCGAGCAGCTCGGCTGGGTCAGCTCGACGACCACTGCTGATGATGGCTGCGGGTGAGCTGGCCGACGAAGTGGTCCGGCTCGCCGCGGCAGCGGGGTGTGAGCTGGACCGGGTCACCGATCTGGCGGAGATCCGGCAACGGTGGACCACTGCGCCACTGGTGCTGCTGGACGCCCAGACCGCGATGGACAGCGAGAACGCCGGCCTGCCCCGCAGAAACACAGTGGTGATCGTCTCGGTAGCGCCCGATCCGGAGGTCTGGCGCTGCGCGGTGGCCGTGGGTGCCGAGCAGGTGGCTGTGCTGCCGGAGGCAGAAGCCTGGCTGGTGGGCGCGTTGGCCGACGCGGTGGCGGCGCCGGCCGTCCCGGGTCGGGTGCTGGCCGTCTTGGGTGGGCGGGGTGGCGCCGGGGCGTCGGTGTTCGCCGTCGCCGTCGCGGTGGCCGCGGTCGAATCCGGTCGTCGCGCCCTGCTGGTGGACTGCGACGCGCTGGGCGGTGGCCTGGACCTCGCGGTGGGTGCCGAGCAGGCCGACGGGCTGCGCTGGCCCGGGCTTGCCCTCGGTGACGGCCGGGTGCCGGCCACGGCACTGCACGCAGCACTGCCCACCCGCCGGCTCGGGCACCGGGCCGGTCTCACCGTGCTGTCCTGTGACCGGGACGGCCCGGGACCGGATGGGGCAGCGGTGCACACGGTCTGTGACGCCGGGCGGCGGGCCGGTGAGACGGTGGTCTGCGATGTGCCTCGTTACCCGGGTGAGCCGCACGCCGCGGTGCTGGAGATCGCGGACCTGGCGGTGCTGGTGGTGCCGGCCGAGGTCCGGGCCGTCGCCGCGGCCACGACGGTGGCGGCCCGGGTTCGCCGCCACGGGATCCCGGTGCAGGTGGTGGTGCGCGGACCCGCTCCGGGTGGGCTCACCCCGCACGATGTCTGCCGGGCACTGGACCTGCCCTTGCTCGCCGCCATGCGGCCGCAGCCGGGGCTGGCCGGCGCGCTGGATCGCGGTGCGGTGCCCGGCCGGGCCCGGGGGCCGCTGGCCACTGCCGCCCGCCGGGTGCTCGACGTGCTGGACGGCTCGGGTCGCGCGCTGGGCAGGGCGGCGTGACCGCGCCCCGGCAGCAGGCCGGTACTGCCCTGGTGGACCGCGTCCGCCAGCGGTTGGCCGCCGACGGCGCACCGATCTCGCCGGGAGCGGTGGCGACCGCGGTGCGCGCTGAGTCCGATGGCGTGCTGGCCGACCTGCAGGTGCTCTCGGCGCTACGCGAGTTGCAGCGCGAGCTCGTCGGGGCGGGGCCGCTGCAACCGCTGCTGGCCGATCCAGCCACCACCGACGTGCTGGTCAGCGCGCCCGACCAGGTGTGGGTGGAGCAGGCCGGCGAGTTACGCCGCACCGAGGTGCGGTTCGCCGACGCCGAGGCGGTGCGCCGGCTGGCCCAGCGACTGGCATTGGCCGCGGGCCGCCGGCTGGACGACGCCTCGCCCTAC
This sequence comes from Pseudonocardiaceae bacterium, assembly GCA_050700055.1. Taxonomy (GTDB): domain Bacteria; phylum Actinomycetota; class Actinomycetes; order Mycobacteriales; family Pseudonocardiaceae. Next base: position 46,596 of record JBOHGE010000034.1, on the reverse strand, counting down.
GTCGACGCCCCACTGCCCGGCGGGGTCCGGCTGCACGCCGTGCTGGCGCCGATCGCCACCGACTGCACCTGCATCTCGCTGCGCGTGCTGCGGCCCGCCACCCACGGGCTCGACGCGCTGCAGCAAGCCGGCAGCGTGCCCGCTGAGGCCGGTGAGCTGCTGCGTGCCATCATCGCTGCCCGGCTGGCCTTCCTCGTGGTCGGTGGTACCGGCAGTGGCAAGACCACCCTGCTCGCCGCGTTGCTCGGCAGCGTGGCGGCCGGCGAGCGGATCGTGTGCGTGGAGGAAGCCCCCGAGCTGCAGCCCAGGCACCCGCATGTCGTCCGGTTGACCACCCGGGCGCCCAACATCGAGGGCGCCGGTGAGGTGACGTTGCGCGATCTGGTGCGCCAGGCGCTGCGGATGCGCCCGGACCGCCTCGTCGTCGGCGAGGTCCGCGGCGCTGAGGTGTGCGAGCTGCTCGCCGCGCTCAACACCGGGCACCGGGGAGGCGCCGGAACCCTGCACGCGAACTCCCCGGCCGAGGTCCCCGCGCGGCTGGAGGCATTGGCTGCCCTGGGCGGCATGCCACGTCAGGCATTGCACAGCCAGCTCGCCGCCGGCGTGCACGTGGTGCTGCACGTCGTGCGAGACGACGGGATGCGCCGGCTGGCCGCGGTGGGCGTGCTGCAGCGTGACGGCGACCTGGTCGGAGTTCGTGCTGCCTGGCAGAACGGCTGCTGGGGGCCGGGGGAGCAGCGGCTGCGGGACCTGCTCGACGGCCGAAGCGGGTGGGCGGCGTGCTGAGCCCGGCGGTGGCCGCGGTGGCTGCCGCGGTGCTGTGCTGGCCGGCCGGGGCGGGCCGGGCCCGGCTCACCGCGCTGACCCGCACGGAGCCGGGCCGCGGGCAGGTAGCCGGGTCCGGCCCGCGCTGGGTCACGCAGCGGCGCCTGCTGCTGTTAGCTCTGGTCAGCGGGCTCGGGGTGCTGGTGGCCGGCCCGGGTGGGGGGCTGGCGGTCGCCATGGTGGCCGGCACCGCCGCCGTGCGCTGGCGGGCCACTCGGGATCGCCGGGCCTCGGCCACAGCGGCGGTCGGGCTCTCCGATGCGCTCGCGGTGCTGGTGGCGGAGCTGCGGGTGGGTGCTCATCCCAGCGACGCCGCTGTGGCAGCCGCGGACGGATCCGTCAACGCCACCTCGGCGTTGACGGCTGCGGCCGCGGCGGCTCGCCTGGGCGGTGACGTCCCGGCGGTGCTGCGCAGCGCGGGTCCGGCACCGATGCGCCCGTGGCTGGGCCGGCTCGCCGATGCGTGGGCCCTCGCCGAGCGATACGGGATCCCGCTTGCGGACCTGCTCGATGCGGTCCGGTCCGACACCGAGCAGCGGGTGCGCTTCGCTGCTGACGTCGAGGCCCGGCTGGCCGGCCCCCGGGCGACCGCGGCGGTGCTGGCCGGGCTGCCGCTGCTCGGCCTGGCCTTGGGCCACGCGGTCGGGGCCGCCCCGCTGCGGGTGCTCGGCCAGACCCCGGTGGGTCAGGTCTTGTTGGTGGTCGGCACCGGCCTGGCCTGCGCCGGCGTGCTGTGGAGCGCGCGGCTGGTGTCGGCGGCGGTGCCGGCATGACCACGTCGGCACTGGCGATGCTGGTGGTAGCGGCAGCGGTGCTGGTCGCTCCAGGACCGGCGGGCCCCCGGTCGAGGCTGCCGGCGAAGGTGAGCCGACTTAGCCCGCCGATGCCGCGCACGCTCGGGGCATTCCTGGCGTGGCGGGCACGACGCCCTGACACCGAATCGGTGGCGCTGGCTGGGGCGTGGGAGCTGCTCGCGGCCTGCCTGCGGGCCGGCATGCCGGTGCCGGCGGGGGTGCACGCGGTCGCCGGGGGACTTGGCGCTCCGGCCGGCCCCGCGCTGCGCCGCACCGCCGAGCTGCTCGCCCTGGGCGCCGACCTGGAACAGGCCTGGCAGCCGGCGCTGGAGTGCGCCGCGACGGCGCGGCTGGCCAAAGCCGCCCGGCGCAGCGGCCGCAGCGGTGCCGCCCTCGCTGAATCGCTGACCCGGCTGGCCGCGGCGGTGCGAGCCGACGCCCGGCAACGATCCGAAGCCCAGGCACAGCGCGCCGGAGTGCTGATCGCGGCGCCGCTCGGGCTGTGCTTTCTGCCCGCTTTCCTCGCCATCGGAGTCGTGCCGGTGGTGATCGGACTTGCCGCCGGCCTAGCCCAGCAATGGTAATCGGAAGATTCGACGACAGTAAGGAGACCGAAATGGTGAAGCAGAACCCGACCATGGTCGCACGCCTGGTGCAGGCGTTTCGCGGAGACACCGGTATGAGCACCGTCGAGTACGCCATCGGGACCATAGCCGCGGCGGCCTTGGCGGCGGTTCTCTACCAGGTGGTGACCGGCGGCACAGTGACCGGTGCGCTCACCGACCTGGTGACCCGGGCGTTGTCGGCGAATTTCTGATGCGTCCGGTTGATGACGACCGGGGCGCGGTCACCGTCGAGGCGGCACTGGCCCTGTGCTCGCTGCTGGTCGTGCTCGCGCTGGTACTGGCCGCGGTGTCGGCGGTAGCGGCGCAGGTGCGGTGTGTCGACGCCGCCCGGGAAGCAGCGCGGCTGACCGCCCGGGGTGAATACCACCGCGCCGAGGACATCGCCCGCCGGATCGCACCACGCGGTGCACAGGTGCAGGTCAGCGTGCACGGCGACGAGATCACCGCGCGGGTGTCGGCGGATCCGGTGGCTGGGCTGCTGCCGGGGATCGCGGTCCGGGCCGAGGCGGTGGCGGTGGCGGAACCGGGCGGTGTGCTGTGACGGGGGTATCCGCCGGCGACGACCGGGGAATGGCCACGGTGTGGGCGGCGGGGGCCATTGCGGTGCTGATGAGCGTGGCCGTTGTCGGGGTGTATCTGGGCCAGGCGGTCGTCGTCCGGCACCAGGCCGAGTCGGCAGCTGATCTGGCCGCGTTGGCGGGTGCCGGGATGGCGGTGGCCGGTGAGCAGCACGCCTGCACCCAGGCCCGCCGGGTGACCGACCGGATGCGGGTGCGGCTGGTGTCGTGCCGGACGCGTGGCTGGGACGTGCTGGTGGAGGTGGCAGCACGGCCAGCCGGCCGGCTGGCCACTCTCGGCACCGCCACCGCTCAGGCCCGAGCCGGCCCGGTCGCACCGTGACCGGGCCGGCTCGGTGGGCTGTTGCGGTGAGTGGGTTTTTGTGAGGGATGAGCGGGCGGTGGGGCCCGGGCCGGGGGCCTGAAGCGACGGTCAATGTTGACGTTCAACGCAGCAGAACAGCCGGACAGCGACGTCACGCGGTTCTGGAATAGACCGGTCAACGTGAATAGGCGTTGAGTGGCACCCGGAAAACGGTCACGGCGATGGAGGCGACATGGACCTGACGGACACTTGGCGGGACGCCTTCCGTACCGAGCTGCGGTCTGAGGCTATTGGTTTCGCCTGCCACGGCTGGCCGGTGGTCCCGGGGAGCTATCCCCGGGGTTCCCACTGGGTAGGCGCGTTTCCGTCGATGCGTGCGGGCGGGGAGCAGCACGGCTCGGTGCCGGTGCATCCGGACTGGGCGCGGCTGGCGGGTTGCGGTCCGGAGCGGGTCGCGCAGCTGTGGTCGGATCACCCGTTCAGCGTGTTGCTCGCCACCGGGATGGGGGTGGACGCGCTGGATCTGCCGGCCGAGCTCGGCCGCGCGACCGCGATCGGGTTGCGGGTGGTCGGTGTCGCGGTCCCGTTGGCGGTGACGCCGAGCGGTCGGTGGCTGGTGCCGGTGCTCGGCGGCAGCGCGCTGCACCGGGAGCTGGACCACCACCCCGAGGTCGTGCTGCACGCCGAGGGTGACTGGGTGCCGCTGCCGCCGTCACCCTGCCTGCCCGGTGTCGTGCACTGGCGGGTCAAGCCCGGAATGTGTGGCTGGCAGCTGCCGCGGCTGGACGAGGTGACCGACGCGGTGCTCGCCGCGCTTGACGAGGTGCGACCAGTAGCCGCCCGGCTCTGACCGGTCAGGGGCCGCCGGCTGGCGCCAGCGCGGCGAGCACCACGGTGAGCACCTCGATCGCGCCGGCCTTGTCCAGCGGCTCGTTGCCGTTGCCGCATTTGGGCGACTGCACACACGACGGGCACCCGGTGGGGCACTCGCAGGCGGCGACAGCGTCGCGAGTCGCTGTCAGCCAGGGTGCCAGAGCCGCGTGCGCCCGGTCGGCGAACCCGGCTCCGCCGGGGTGCCCGTCGTGCACGAACACCGTCGGCTCGCCGGTATCCGGGTGCCGCGCCGTCGAGACGCCACCGATATCCCACCGATCGCAGGTCGCGACCAGCGGGAGCAGGCCGATCGCGGCGTGCTCGGCGGCATGCAGCGCCCCGGACCAGCAGGCCGGGGACAGCCCGGCCGCGGCGAGCAACTGCTCGGACACCGTGTACCAGACCGCCCTGGTGCACAGCGTGGCTGCCGGTAGCTCCAACGGGACAGCATCGAGCACCACACCTGACGGCAACCGCCGCAGGTAGCCCACGACCTGGGAGGTCACCTCCACCTCACCCAGCGCCACCGACACCCCACTGGCCCGTCGCTGCTGCACTACCGACATCACGCGAATGTCGGTAGTGCAGCGAGCCATGGTGTGCCACTGCGGCTCCTCGGGATGCACCAGCGCTACGCCGACGTCCAGATCCAGCTCGTCGACCACGAACGAGTCCCCCCGGTGCAGGTACACCGCGCCCGGGTGCACTGCGCTGCAGGCCGAGATCGGGTCGACGGTGCCGAGCAGGCGGCCGGTGCCGGCCTCCACCACCGCCACCTGCTGCCCGCCGGTGCCGCGGATGTCGACCTCATAGTGCGGGCGCTGCCGCGGGGTGGCCCAGAACCACCCGCCGGGGCGGCGGCGCAGGGTCCGGTCGTCGACCAGCTCGTCGACCACGGACCGCGCCACCGCACCGCCCAGCGAGTCGACGCAGGTCTCGGTCAGCGGCAGCTCGGCGGCCGCGCAGGCCAGGTGCGGTCGTAGCACGTAGGGATTTGTCGGGTCCAGCACGGTCGCCTCGACCGCCGTGCCCAGCAGCGCCGCACTGTGGTGCACCAGGTAGGTGTCCAACGGGTCGTCCCGGGCGACGAACACCACCAGTGCCCCGGACCCGGCTCGGCCGGCGCGTCCGGCCTGCTGCCAGAACGACGCCCGGGTGCCGGGGTAACCGGCCAGCACCACCGCGTCGAGCCCGGTGATGTCCACTCCGAGCTCCAGTGCGTTGGTCGAGGCCACCCCGAGCAGCTCGCCGCAGTCCAATGCGGCCTCCAGCGCCCGGCGCTCCTCGGGCAGGTAACCCGCCCGGTAGGCGGCGATCCGACCGGCGAGCTCCCCGGCCGACGCGGCGGCCAGAGCGCGCTGGGCAGCCAGCGCGGTCAGCTCCGCGCCCCGCCGGGAAAGCACGAACACCAGAGTGCGGGCGCCTTCAATGACCAGGTCGGCCAGCAGGCGGGCGGCCTCGGCTCCGGCAGAGCGGCGCACCGGCGCCCCGTTCTCGCCGGTGAGCTCGGTCAACAGTGGCGGCTCCCACAACGCCACGGTGCGCTCCCCGCACGGGGAGGCGTCCTCGGTGACGGCCACCGTGTCCAGGCCGGTGAGCCGCACCGCCGAGGGACCCGGGTCGGCGACGGTGGCTGAGGCGAGCACGAACACCGGATGCGCGCCGTAGTGCGCGGCGACCCGGCGCAACCGGCGCAGCAGCAGGGCGACGTGCGAGCCGAACACCCCGCGGTAGGCGTGACATTCGTCGATCACCACGAAGCGCAGCCGCCGCAGCAGGCGCGCCCAGCGGTCGTGCCGGGCCAGCAGGCCGTGGTGCACCATGTCCGGGTTGGTGAACACCCACCGGGCGTGCGCGCGCACCCAGTCCCGCTGCGCCATCGGGGTGTCGCCGTCGTAGCCGGCCGGCCGTACCCCGGCCAGCCCCAGCGCGTCCACCGCCCGGATCTGGTCGGCGCCCAGCGCCTTGGTGGGAGCGAGGTACAGCGCGGTGGCCCGCTGGTCGGTCAGCAGCTCGGTGAGCACCGGCAGCTGGTAGGCCAGCGACTTCCCCGACGCGGTACCGGTGGCGACCACCACGTGCCGGCCCGCTCGGGCCAGCTCCGCGGCGGCGACCTGATGCGCCCACGGCGCCGCCACTCCCGCCGCGGCGAGCGATTCGCGCAGCTGCTCGGGCACCCAGCCGGGCCAGGCCACCGTCGTCGCCGCCCGGGCCGGAATCGTCACCACGTGCCGCAACGGCGACTCCCCGTCGACGTGCGCGAGCAGCTGCCGTAGCAGGGCCTGCCCGCGCCCGTCACCGCGCTGCACCGACTCCCGCCTCCCGTGGTTGCTCGGCACATCCTCGTCCCGGCACGCTAACGGCAGATCGCCGACCCGGATGGGTAGCACCCCTGTGGCCGGCTCGACGTTCTGCCGAGAGCCAGCCGGCTTGACAGGCTTCGTGTCGCCGGGCCCGGCACAATGACATCCCAGAACGGGACCCGGACAATGGCATCCCAGAACGGGACCCGGCCACCTGATGTGTAGGGATGGCCGGGTCCAGTGTGCTTCGTCAGGCCGAGACCTCGTACGTGAGACGGTAGTCGAAGCTCGGCTTATCGTTGAAAATGGCGGTGTGCGTGCCGGTACCGGCCTGGGTAGCTCGGACGACGTGGGTTCCCAAGAACTCGCTCGCGCCTTTCTTGTCCACTTCGGTGAGCATGATCGTGACCGCGCCGATGAAATTACCCTTGGCGTTCAGGGTGATAGGAGGGTCGTTCTTGTCGATCTTGAAATCGCCGGCCACTTTTTTTCCGTCGACAGAAATTCTGATCTCGTCTTCGCGCGCCTCCTGCTTCTTGATGCAGTCCAGTCTCTTCAGTGCGAGCTGAGGCATTGTTGCTCCTCTTTCCGGTGGCGGAGGGCTGTCCTCCGCGGTGTTGATGTGACGTCTCAGGAGAGCGTCGCGGGCGCCGGTGAGATCGCGGACTCACGGAAATCCGTGACAAGGATCGGTGGCAGTGGCCGCAGCGGTGGGTGTATTTGAACCGGACGAGCGGCCCTCTTCTGGGCAGGCACGTCTAGAGCCGTCGCGGCTGACGCGGGGACCGTCGGCCGATGTCACGGACGGGGCCAGGATGGCTGAGAGAGTGCCTGCGGTGGTTCCGAACAGCCCGATGGTGGGCCGTGGCCGGGAGTGGTGCGCCGTCGACCAGGTCCTCGCGCGTCTTGCGGTGGGCCGGTCGGCTGTGCTGGAAGTGACCGGGGAGCCCGGCATCGGCAAGACCCGGCTGCTCGATGAGCTGACGTGCGCCGCGGGGGGACGGGGCTATCTCGTTGCGCGTGGCGGGGCCGAAGAGGGTGATCGCGACGTCGCCTACGCCGCGCTCATCCACGCGCTGGATCCGCTGGTCGAGGCCCTCGACCTACGGATGCTGGGTGCCCCCGAACAGGCGCAGCTGGCCGTGGTGTTCCCGTCGTTGCCTGGCCGGCGCATGGTGCCCGGCTCACCGGCAAAACCTGAACGGCGAGGGTTGTTCGCCGCGGTGCGAGCTTTGCTGGCCCAGCTGGCTCGACGTCGGCCGTTGGTATTGGCGTTGGACGATCTGCAGTGGGCCGACGGTCGGTTGGTCGAGCTGTTGAGATACCTGTTGCGGCACCCACCGGCGGGTCCGGTGCTGCTCACCCTGGCGTACCGCCCCCGCCAGGTCGGCGCGGCGCTGGCATCGGCGATCGACACCACCCCCGGGGTGATCCGGCTCGAGCTCGGTCCGTTTTCCGTCCCCGCGGCGGCTGCCCTGCTCGATCGGCTTGACCTGTCGTTGTCACCGGTGGCGTGCGCGGATCTCCACGCTGCCAGTGGGGGAAACCCCTGCTACCTGCTGGCTCTCGCCTCCGGTGCCGAGAGCTCCGCTTCGGGTCCGGTCGGTACGGGCCTGCCGGCTCAGGTCCGACGGATGCTGCAGCGTGAGGTCGACGCGCTGCCGGTCGCCTGGCGGGATGTTGCGTTGCTCGCCGCGGTGACCGGCGAGGTCGTCCGCCCAGAGATCGTGGCTGCGGTGGCGCACCTGCCTGAGCACACGGTGCTCGCCGCGCTGGACGAGATGGCCGTCCGTGACCTGGTCCGGGACACCGAGGTGCCAGGGGTCTGGCGCTTCCGGCATCCGGTGCTGCGGCAGGTCTTCTACGATTCGGTGCCGTCAGGCCGGCGGTTGGCCGCGCACCGCCGGACCGCCTTGGTGCTGGAAGCCTGTGGCCTACCGCTCGGTGAGCGGGCGTGTCATGTGGAGTGCGCCGCCTCGCGGGGAGATGAGTCGGCGGTAGCGCTGCTCGCCGATGCCGCCAGGTCCAGCTTGGCCCGGGCACCGGCCGTCGCGGTGCGGTGGTACGAGGCTGCGTTGCGCTTGGTTCCAGAATGGGAGGACACCAGCGGAGCACACCGAGGGCTCCTGGTGTCCTACGCCGATGCGCTGGTTGCCACGGGTCGGCTCCCGGACGCCGCCGAGGCACTGGTTCGAGCCAGGTCGGTGCGGGCTGCCGGCGATCCGGACAGCGATGCCTGCCTCGTCGCGCAGGCTGGCCGGGTGTACAACCTGCACGGTCAGCATGATCGGGCAGCGGATCTGCTCTACCCCGCCCTGGCCTCGCTGCCGGATCACGGTGGCCCGACGGTGTCGGCGCTCACGCTCGAGCTGGGTCAGGTGGCGTTCTGGCGCCGGGATTACCACGCGATGCACCGCTTCACCGGCCAGGCACTGGATGGTGCACGGTTGATGGACACCGCGCCGCTTCTCGTGGACGCGGCGGCGCAGCGAGCGTTCGCCGATTATCAACTCGGCTATAGCGTAACGGCGCTGGGGTACCTCGCTGAGGCTGCCGGCATCGGTGACGCACTGCCGGATCAGGTCTTCGCCGGGCGGATCGAGGTGCTCAGTCACCTCGGACATGTCGAGAACGTGCTCGGTCATGAGCGTGATGCGCTGCGCCACGTCGACCGTGCCCTGGCGATTGCCCGGCGCACCGGACAGGGTTATGTCGTGCCGCTCCTGCGCTGCAACCGCACCCGTTCGTTGATTCACCAGGGCCGTCTGATTGAGGCCGTCGCGGAGGCCGAGACCGCGCTGGAGGGTGCGCGCCTATCAGGCAACGACATGTTCCGCACCATGGCATTGCTCTGCGCCACCTGGGCCTGCCGGGACAGTGGTGATCCAGTCGCGGCGGCCCGGTATGGCGAGCAAGCCTTAGCCGCGGGACGCGACCTCAGCGCGATGGCGACCGCATTCGCGGGTCTCTACCTCGCCGAGGCACTCTATGACCTCGGTGCCGGTGAGCGTGCGCTCAGCGTGCTGCTGACTGCTGCCGGCGGACCCGACCTCACCTCACTCGAGCCCCCGTTGCGACCGCGAGGATACGAGCTTCTCGCCCGAGCGGAGGCGACACGAGGGCAAGTGGCGGCGGCGACGAGGTACGCCGAGCTCGCGATGCACTGTCCGATCGCGTCCTTCCCCCGCGGGCGCCTGCACGCCCAGCGAGCACGTGCCATCGCTTTGCGCGCGCAGGGACGACACAGCGAGGCATTGACCGCTGCCGCCGCGTCGGTCGAGGATGCGCAGGCCGTCCAGGCGCCGGTGGAGATCGGTCGATCCCGGCTGCTGCTCGGCCGCGTCCAAGGCACTGTGGGGGATCGCGAGCAGGCCGTGCGGACGTTGGCCCAGGCCGAAGCTGACCTCGCCACGATCGGCGCAGACCGAGAGCGTGACCTCGCCGTGGGTGAGCTGCGGGCGCTGGGGATGCCGCGACTGCGACGGTCCCGTCCGGTGCACCACGTCGAGGACACCTCACGACTGTCAATACGAGAGCGGCAGGTTGCCGGGCTGGTCGCGGCCGGCCTGACGAATCGGCAGATTGCTGCCCAGCTCGCTATCACTGACAACACGGTCGAAACGCACCTGAGGAGGATTTTCGCCAAACTGGAGGTCTCCTCGCGAGCAGCGGTCGCCGCTGCGGTAATGGCATCGCCGATCGTGCGGGGGAAGTAGTGCGGGCCGACGAGCGGATTTGCCGCTTGGTCGAGCTGCCAGGCGGCTACCCTCAGCCTGCTTTCGTGGGTCTGCTTTCCTGGCAGCGGGTGAGCGGTTGACCCACCAGTTGTGCGCTGAGCTTGCCGATCTCGATATCGAGTCGGTCGCCTGGCAGCGAGCGGAACCGCTCCGGACGGCGCCAAGGGCACTGACCCTGTCACGCTAGGGGCGGTCATCGTCGCGTTGAGCGCGTCGGGCGGGGTGTTCACCACGGTCCTCGAGACTATGCGCGACTGGCTCGACCGCCACTCCCGAAGGCACCGAATCTTGGTGACCATCGACGGTGACACCATTGAATTGGAGCGGGCCACCGCCGGGCAGCAACGAGAACTCGTCGATGCCTACATCCGCAGCCATTGCGGCCGGTAGCGCATGGGACGACGACTGGCGTTGTTGATCGCCACCTACCAGTACCAGGACACCGGGTTGCGCCGGTTGACCGCTCCGGCGCATGACGCGGAGTTGCTCGCCGCAGTCCTGGGGGATCCGGACATCGCGGGCTTCGAGGTCACCACGTTGATCAACGAGCCGCATCACCGGGTCGGTGCGGCCATCGGCGACTTCTACCGCGACCGCCGCCGCGACGACCTCACGCTGCTCTACTTCACCGGTCACGGCGTGAAAGACGATGACGGCCGGCTCTACCTCGCGATGGCCGACACCCGGCGCGACAGCCTGCTGTTCACCGCACTGTCCGCCGAGCAGATCGACCACGCGATGTCCGGCTGCCCGTCACGCCGGCAGGTACTGATCCTCGACTGCTGCTACAGCGGCGCGTTTCCCGCCGGCCGACTCGCCAAAGCCGACACCGACGTCCATGCCCTCGAGCGTTTCCACGGCCGGGGACGAACCGTGCTGACCGCCTCCGACGCCCCCAGTACTCCATCGAGGGCAACCAGCTACACGGCGAGGCCACCCAAGCGGTGTTCACCCGCTACCTCGTCGCGGGCCTGCGCGACGGCAGTGCTGACCTCGACGGCGACGGAGACATCACTCTCGATGAATTGTACAGCTACGTCTACGACCGGGTCGTCGAGGAGATGCCCCAGCAGCGGCCGAAGAAACAGGACAACGTCGAAGGCCGCACCACCATCGCCCGAAACATCAACTGGACCCTGCCCGCATACCTGCACAACGCAATCAGCAGCCCGATCGCCACCGACCGGCTCGGCGCCCTCGACGGGCTGAACCGCCTCTACCGGATCGGTAACGACACCGTACGCGACCGCGTCCGAGACGAGATCCAGCGCCTCACCGACGAGGACAGCAGAACGGTATCCACCGCCGCAGTAGAACTACTGCGGTCCATCCTGCCGCAGCCGCCCGATGTATCGGAGCCCGAGGAGCAGAAGGCACCTGAACCAGTAACGCGGGCAACTACCCCTCCTGCCCAACAAGCAGGTTCCTTCGTCCCGACCGTGGTGCCTGCACGACCGCCCGATTCCACTTTCCCCACTGCCAAGCCTCCCCTACCACCAGCCATTGAGTGGCAGCCACCGCCCAGCGCCGCTATTGGATCTGGGCGTTCACCGGAAAGGTCCGGATCTGGACCCGCGATGCAGCAGCGGTGGGTGAGCGCACCGCCTAGCCAGGGATCAGGTTTCGGTGTACCCGGCATCGGTCAGCTACCCGGACCGCTAGCGGGCTTCGGTGCCCGGATGTGCAGCTTCTTGATCGACTTCTTTGCGTCGTGGATCGCTTTCATTGGTATTATCGTTGTTGAGGTCATTGTGGGTGTGACCAGGAAACCCGCCAACTCCGCCATCGTCGTGGCAACTTATCTCGGACTGATCGTCTTCGCCGTCTGGAACTCCGGGTACCGGCAGGGCGCGACTGGGCAGAGCATCGGTCGCCAAGTGACGAGGACGAAACTCGTGTAGATCGAGACCGGTGAGCCGATCGGGTTCGGCATGGCCCTGCGCCGCTTGATCACCCTCTGGGTGACGTTCGGTATCGGTTACCTGTGGCCATTGTGGGATCCGAATCGGCAGACCCTCGCGGACAAGGACGTCAAGGCGGTCGTGATCTCATAATTCAGACATTCTTGATCGTTGTGGACGGCTGGACTCCACCCTGAGGTCGTTCGCCACCTCGGCGGTGTTCCTGCTGTTGGTCGGTGTGCCTCATGGGGCACGCTCAGCCGCAAGCCCCCGGTGGGGTCCGGGCGCCTCTGGGCAACGATGTTGCACGGGCCCCGTAGTCGCTGCCCAGGTGGAATCGGTGACCCCGGTGGGGACCGCTCGGCGGGCATGGCCAGCTGCCCGCCAAGCGGTGCCCGCCAGGGGTCAGAATGGTGGATGATCGGGTGGCTTGGCGGGTGGCGGTCGAGTCGGCGGCGGGGATGGTTCGGGTAGGCAGAAGATAGGTCCGTCCCAGGTCATCGGGACTCCCGGCGGGTCGGGGTCGACGTCGCGGGGTAGTGGCTGGGGGAGGTTGGGGATGATCGGCTCACCTCGGGCGCGGTAGATCTGCCCGAGCGGGCTGGTCCACACGAAGTGGCCCGCTCGGGATTGCCTGAGGGTCCAGCCGCCCTGGTGTTTCATCGTGTGGTGGCGTGAGCAGTTGGGGCCGCTATTGGTGGTGACGGTGTGCCCACCGTGGGCGTGGTCGTGGGTGTGGTCCAGTTCGGTGGCCGAGGCGCGGCGCCGGCAGCCGAGGCCGACACAGTACCGGTCACGCATCTGGACGTGCCGGCGCAGCGCGGCGTGGGCGAAGCGTCGGTTCGGGTGCTGGTCCAGTGCGGCGCGGGCCTGCTCGCGGTGTTCCCAGCTGCTGGAGATTCCGTGCAGTACTCGAGCCCACTCGGGGTGCTCGGTCGCCAGTGCGGGAAGGCGGTCCAGCATCGACACCGGGACGGCGATCTCCACAATTCCCCCGATGCGGTCACCGTGGGTGCTGGATCGAGTGGGGCGGCGGCGGGTGAGATCACCGTGGAGTAGATATCCGTCGGTGTCGACGATCGCGATGCGCCATTCGGCGTCGTGTTGTGCGGTGACGAGATCCCTGGCTGCGGTGGCGGGGATGGGTCCCCAGCCGGGCAGCTCCGCGGGGTTCTCGTCGGCCCCCAGCAGGGTGGACAGTCTCACGCGTACCTCGATGCCGTGCCTCATCGGGCGAGTTGTCCCGTTCTCAGGGGGACAGCCGGTCGTGGGTCGGGGGGCGCGCTCGGGCTGGGGCTGGGTGGGCTGGGGCTGGGTGGGCTGGGGTTGGGCGGGTTGCTGGGCTGGTACGGGTTGCTCGGGTGCGTCGCGCTGCGGGGGTTGGTGGTCCCGCTCGCCGTGTCCGGGTGGTTGCTGGCTGCGCTCGGTGTGGGGGTTACCGTCGGCGGGGGTGAGGGGACCCAGGCGCAGCATGGTGGCCAGGATCTGCTGGTGGGACAGCCCGTCGAGGGTGCCGTCGAGCAGCCGCAGGTACAGGTCGGCGCGGGTCTGGCCGACGGTGGCCGGGTACCCGGCTGAACGCAGGTCGTCGGCCAGCGCCTCCAGGCGCGCTGCGGCGGCTGCGGCGTCGGCGGCGGGTAGGCCGGAGCCGGTGAGCACAGCGGTGCCGGTGTGATCGAGGTAGCCGTGCACAGCGCGCTCACGCACCGCGCGCTGGTAGGTGCGGCGGGTGTAGTCGGGATCGATGGCCTGCACCTCCCGCAGCAGCCGCGCGGCGAGCTGCCCGGTCGTCCACCCTGGTGCCACCGGGACCAGCCGTGCGCAGATTCGGTCGGCCTGCTCAGGCGTGAGATCGGCCAGGTAGTCGGTGAACACCCGGGCCTTGTGGTGATCCAATTCGCCGGTCGCCAAGGCCGCGTGCACCCGGGGCAGCTGATCGACGAGTACCTGGGCGCAACCCAGTTCGTAATCGGCCCGGCGGGAGGTGAACGTCAGCGCCGCGGCGATCTCCGCAGTCTCCCACCCGCAGGTGGTGCGGGCGGCCACCTCGGCCATTGCCGCCCAGCACCGCGCATAGCCCCGGGACACCTCAGCCCACGCGGCGCGCAACTCATCGACGATCTCCTCGTCAGAGATCACTGAGCCCACCGCCGCCGACATGAATCGACCATACGTTCGACCCCTGACAGAACCCGCGCCACTCCGGCAGCCATCACCCGGGTTCACCCAACCGGGCGAGAGCAGCAGCCGATGCGCTCGGCGAAGCGGCATTGCAGAAACCGGCACTGCGGGCCCCCGACATTCTCGGTCACCTGCACAGTGCTTGGCCGCCTCAACGGCCTGCCGGATCTCGCGTCCGGCGATCGGGTGGTCGGTGGCGACGGCGAGGACGCGCGGTTCGGCGGGGACAGGATCGGTCCGATCGTGGCAGTGGGATCGTGCAGGGGCAGTCGCATGGCGGCGTGGTCAGTCGCGCAGGGCGTCCTCGATCTCGCGGAGGTCCTGCGCGGCGCCAGAGGTGATCTTCGGGATAGACGCCGAAGCCCTGGTTGCTATCAATGTTGGTGGCATGCCCGGATGTCGAACGTTCTGATCCGCGACGTACCGGGGATGATCTTGATCAGATCCGGTCGGCGGCAGCCGACCGGGGCACGTCGCCGCAGAACTACCTGCGTGATGTCATCCTTGCCCAGGCTGCCTATCTGCGTCGGCACGAAGCACTCGCCAGGACGGCCGAGCGCCTGGGCGGTCGGCCCGAGGTGCCGGCCGATGAGCGGCAGGCGGTACTCGATGCCATCGCCGCGGGCACAGTGGGCGGGCTGGCCGGCTGATCGACCGGCCGTCGAGGTGATGTCTGGGCTCAACACGGCCGCGAATCGGCCCATCATCCTTTCCGGACTGCCGATCTCCCGCAGGCCCTGCAGGACGTGGAGTCGTTCGAGATCCTGATCGAGGCGACACCATGGGTCGATGTGCACGGCGCCTGGACGCTCGCCACGTCGTCGACGAAGACGCACTGCTGGCCCGGCGGCCCCAGCCGGGTCAGGGCCGGCGCGAACATGTCCGGGTCCGGTTTACGCATCCCGACCTGATCGGATATCACCACTGCGTCGTAGTGCTCGCGAGCTGGAAGGGTTCGTAGGGATCGAAGGGCGTGCTGCCCCAGCCGTTGGACAGCACAGCGACCTTGATCCCGCGGGATCGCAGCGTGGCCACCGCCTTGACCACCATCGGCTCCGAGCGTAGGTCGGTGAGCATCCGTTGCAGCAGTCCGTCGGGATCGACACCGAGTGCCGGAGCGAGATGGGCGATGAACTCCGCCTGGCTGATTCGTCCCCGCTCGCCACCGGCGCCGCGCCGTTATTGATGGTGCGGGAGCTGTGCGCGATCAACGGCCAGTTGTCCCGGCACGGTCAGGCGTCGTCCCCCGATGCCCGCCGCGCTGTTCGTGCGTCGGTGTCGCAGCGTCGGTATCAGCTGATAACCCGACACCATCGACACAACCGGACCACACCCAACGGTGATCTTCGCTCAACTTCATCCGAGGTCTGAGACCGCACCAGCGTCATCACCTGCGTGCCGTATCGCACGGCCGGGGTCGCGTGCTCACACATTGTGACGGGGCTGGCGTCGCGGTGGTCACGGGTAGGGGTGGGGGTGCGGTGTTCCAGGTCGTCGGCGTCGACTGCGACGTGCGCACCGGCGACACCGGCGGAGGTGAGTGGGCGCGGCACGCCTACAATGATCGGCCTTGACGCCGTTTCAGTGACGGCGTGATTCAGTGCACCGCACGGCGGTGGACTTGCAGGCAGGGCAGGACGGAAACCAGGAGGACGGATGTCGGGGCTCATCCTCGCCCAGTACGGGGACCTTGAGCTGAGCGGGGGTGACTACACCGTCGTCGGCGTGGTCGCCGCTGTCGCGCTCACGGCGCTGGTCGTCGGTGCCGTGCTGTTCCGGGAGGTGCTGGCGGCCGGGCAGGGCACCGACCGCATGCAGGACATCGGCCGGGCGGTCCAGGAGGGTGCCTCGGCCTACCTGAACCGGCAGTTCCGGACACTCTCGCTGTTCGCCGTGATCGTCTTCGCGTTGCTGTTCGTGCTCCCGGCGGACAGCCTCGGTGAGCAGATCGGGCGCTCGATCTTCTTCCTGGTCGGCGCGGTGTTCTCGGCCACGATCGGTTACCTGGGCATGTGGCTGTCCACCCGGGCCAACATCCGGGTCGCCGCAGCGTCCAACGAGTCCGGTGGCCGGGAGAAGGCCATGCGGATCGCGTTTCGCACCGGTGGTGTGGTCGGGATGGTCACCGTCGGGTTGGGGCTGTTCGGTGCCGCCCTGGTGGTGATGGTCTACGCCGGTCAGGCGCCCCGGGTGCTGGAAGGCTTCGGTTTCGGCGCGGCGCTGCTGGCGATGTTCATGCGAGTCGGTGGTGGCATCTTCACCAAGGCCGCCGATGTGGGTGGTGACCTGGTCGGCAAGGTGGAGAAGGGTATTCCCGAGGATGACCCGCGCAACGCCGCCACCATCGCCGACAACGTCGGTGACAACGTCGGTGACTGCGCTGGCATGGCCGCCGACCTGTTCGAGTCCTATGCGGTGACGCTGGTCGCGGCGCTGATCCTGGGTACCGCGGCGTTCGGTCTCAAGGGCCTGCTGTTCCCGCTCATCGTGCCGGCGATCGGGGTGGTGACCGCGGTGATCGGCGTGTACATCACCCGGGCCCGGGCCGGTGAGCCGGGGCTGCGCGCGATCAACCGCTCCTTCTACATCTCCGCGGCGATCTCGGCGGTGGCCTGCACGGTGGCCGCTTTCGGCTACCTTCCCGGCAGCTTCGGCGACCTCAACGGCGTCGAGGGCGGTCGGATCGACGGGCAGGCGATCAGCCTCGTTTCCGGCAACCCGGCGCTCATCGCAGCCACCGCGGTGATCATCGGTATCGTGCTGGCCGGGATCATCCTGTGGCTGACCGGCTACTTCACCGGCACCGAGCACCGCCCGGTCCGCGACGTCGGCAACAGCTCGCTGACCGGTGCCGCCACTGTCGTGCTGGCCGGGATCTCGATCGGTTTCGAGTCGGCGGTGTACACCGCTCTGGTGATCGGCGCAGCGGTGTACGCGGCGTTTCTGCTGTCCGGGTCGGTCACCGTCGCGCTGTTCGCGGTCGCGCTGGCCGGCACCGGGCTGCTGACCACCGTCGGGGTCATCGTCGCGATGGACACCTTCGGCCCGGTCAGTGACAACGCCCAGGGCATCGCCGAGATGTCCGGTGACGTCAAGGGCGAGGGCGTGGGCATCCTCACCGAGCTCGACGCGGTGGGCAACACCACCAAGGCGATCACCAAGGGCATCGCGATCGCCACCGCGGTGCTCGCCGCGACCGCGCTGTTCGGCTCCTACCGCGACGCCATCCTGGACGCGGCCACGGGCCTCGACCTGGACGCGGCGTTCAACGTGTCGGTGCCCAACGTCTTGGTCGGCCTGACCATCGGCGCCGCTGTGGTGTTCATGTTCTCCGGTCTGCTGATCAACGCGGTGTCCCGGGCGGCCGGCGCCGTGGTCTACGAGGTGCGCAAGCAGTTCCGGGACAACCCCGGAATCATGGACGGGTCGGTGCGGCCCGAGTACGGCCGGGTAGTCGACATCTGCACCAAGGACTCGCTGCGGGAGTTGACCACCCCGGGCCTGCTCGCGGTGCTGACCCCGATCGCGGTCGGCTTCGGCCTGGGTGTCGGCCCGCTGGCCGGCTTCCTGGCCGGAGCGATCATCACCGGCACCCTGATGGCCATCTTCCTGGCCAACTCCGGTGGCGCCTGGGACAACGCCAAGAAGCTGGTCGAGGACGGCAACCACGGCGGCAAGGGCTCCGATGCGCACGCCGCGACCGTGATCGGTGACACCGTCGGTGACCCGTTCAAGGACACCGCAGGCCCCGCGATCAACCCGTTGATCAAGGTGATGAACCTGGTCTCGGTACTGATCGCGCCGGCGATCGTCGCGGTCAGAGGAGCCGCGGACGTCTCCGCGCTGCCGGGCACCGCCATCGCATTGGCGGCGGCGGCGGTGATCGTCACCGCGGTGGTGCTGTCCAAGCGGCGGTCCACCTCGCTGGTAGAGCCGGCACCCGTGGAGGTCACCGCCTACTCGGTTCGCCGGCCGGAGTAATGTTCCCAGCGTCACCGGCGGTCGAGTTGTCCGTTCGGTACCGACGGTCTCCGAGGAGGAGCCTTGTCCGCATCTCGTCGCCGGTCCGGCGTCGTCACGCTGGCCCTGATCCTGGCACTCGCGGGATGTGGCTCCGGCGATGCCAAGAACCCTGCTGACGCCAAACCGGCTCCTCCGCAGGGCGCCGATCCGGTGGCCTGGGTGGGCGCGTTCTGCGGTGGCCTGCGTGGTGTCATCAGCGGAGCTGCCGCGCTGGGTCAGGCGCAGGCAACGCCGCAGGGGCAGAAGGACGGGCTGCTCGCCTTCGCCGACAGCTCCCAGCGGGCGATGGCTGACACCGCTCGTAATCTCGAGAAGGTGGGTGCGCCGGCCATCGTCGACGGTAAGCAGGTGCATGACACCGTGGTGGGCTTTTTCCGCAGCGCTGCCGACTCGGTTGCCGGCCAGCGGGCCAAGCTCGCCGAGTTGGACCCCAACGACCCGGAGTTCGTGCAGAAGCTCAGCAGCCTGTCCGGTCCGGACCTCGGTGCGGCCGGTGTGCAGGTCCAGAAGCTCACCAGCAACCCGGAGCTGATGCCGGCATTCCGTGCCTCGCCGGACTGCAAGCAGCTGGGCGCCGGTGATGTCCCCCCGCGGTGACTCCCCGCTGATCGGCAAGCTCTCGAACGGGCTGTGGTCGGTTGATCCGATCCGCGTGGCATGACCCACGATGCGGTCGACGGCGTGTTCATGTGCGACGCTGACTGTCCCCGGAGTTCAGGCCCCTGGGTTCAGCATTGTGCACACTGGGGCGCGGGGGTCGGGGCATCAGGAGTCGCACACTGAGGTAGGTCGAAGCGTGGCAACATCGAAGACGGCAGGTCCGGGTGGCGCGTCCGGTGGTCGACGGCGCCTGGTGATCGTGGAGTCGCCCACCAAGGCCCGCAAGATAGCTCCCTACCTCGGTCCGGACTATGTGGTGGAGTCCTCCCGGGGCCATATCCGTGACCTGCCGCGAGGGGCCGCGGACGTGCCCGCCAAGCACAAGGGTGAGTCGTGGGCCCGGCTGGGGGTGGACGTCGACCACGGCTTCGAGCCGCTCTACATCGTCACCCCGGAGAAGAAGTCCACCGTCACCGAGCTGCGCGATGCGCTCAAGGGCGTCGACGAGCTCTACCTGGCCACCGACGCCGACCGGGAGGGTGAGGCCATCGCCTGGCACCTGCTGCAGACCCTCAAGCCGAAGGTGCCGGTGCGCCGGATGGTCTTCCACGAGATCACCGAGCCGGCCATCCGCGCGGCCGCGGAGCACCCCCGTGACCTGGACCAGCACCTGGTCGACGCCCAGGAGACCCGGCGGATCCTGGACCGGCTCTACGGCTACGAGGTCTCCCCGGTGCTGTGGAAGAAGGTGATGCCGAAGCTGTCCGCCGGGCGGGTGCAGTCGGTGGCCACCCGCATCATCGTGCGGCGCGAACGCGAACGGATGACCTTCGTGCCCGCGTCCTACTGGGACCTGTCCGCCGTGCTGGATGCCGGGCCGGACGCCACCCCCCGCACCTTCGGGGCGCGGCTGGTGAGCATCGACGGCCACCGGGTAGCCACCGGGCGCGACTTCGGCCCCGACGGCCGGCCCAAGCGCGCCGGCAGCGACCTGCTGATCATCGGTGAGACCCAGGCCGGGCGGCTGGCCCAGGCGCTCGTCGATGTCCGGCTGGCCGTCTCCAGCGTGGAGGACAAGCCCTACACCCGGCGGCCCTACCCCCCGTTCATGACCTCCACGCTGCAGCAGGAGGCCGGGCGCAAGCTGCGTTTCTCGGCTGAGCGGACGATGCGCATCGCCCAGCGGCTCTACGAGAACGGCTACATCACCTATATGCGAACCGATTCCACGACGCTGTCGGAGACGGCGATCGCGGCGGCCCGGGACCAGGCCCGCGAGCTGTACGGCGAGCGGTTCGTGCACAGCAGCCCCCGGCAGTACACCCGCAAGGTGAAGAACGCCCAGGAGGCGCATGAGGCCATCCGGCCCGCCGGGGAGAGCTTCCAGACCCCCGGCCAGGTGGCGAGCGCTCTGGACACCGACGAGTTCCGGCTCTACGAGCTGGTCTGGCAGCGCACCGTCGCCTCCCAGATGGCCGACGCCCGGGGCACCACGATGAGCGTGAAGATCAGCGGGGTGGCCGCCACCGGTGAGCAGTGCACGTTCGCGGCCTCCGGTCGCACGATCACCTTCCCCGGGTTCCTGAAGGCCTACGTCGAGACCGTCGACGAGGAGGCCGGTGGGGAGACCGACGATGCCGAGCGCCGGCTGCCGCAGCTGTCGCAGGGCCATCCGGTCACCGCCACCGAGCTGGAGCCCGAGGGGCACACCACCAACCCGCCACCGCGCTACACCGAGCCGAGCCTGGTCAATGCGATGGAGGAGCTCGGCATCGGCCGCCCGTCCACCTACGCCTCGATCATCAACACCATCCAGGACCGCGGGTATGTGTGGAAACGCGGGTCGGCGCTGGTGCCGTCCTGGGTGGCTTTCGCCGTGGTCGGGCTCATGGAGCGGCACTTCGGTTGCCTGGTCGACTACGACTTCACCGCCGCCATGGAGGACGAGCTGGACTCCATCGCGGCCGGTACCCAGCAACGCACCGACTGGCTGACCGGCTTCTACTTCGGCTCGGAGCAGGGCCGCGCCATGTCGGTGGCCCACCTGGGTGGGCTCAAGAAGCTGGTCGGGATGAACCTGGAGGAGATCGACGCGCGTGAGATCAACTCCATCCCGCTGTTCACCGACGACGCGGGCCGCGACGTGGTGGTCCGGGTCGGGCGCTACGGCCCCTACCTGGAACGCGACGTCGACGGCGAGTCGCAGCGGGCCAACCTGCCTGATGACCTGCCGCCCGATGAGCTGACCGCCGAGATCGCCGAGAAGCTGTTCGCCACCCCGATGGAGGGGCGCTCACTGGGCACCGACCCGGTGACCGGGCACGAGATCGTCGCCAAGGAGGGGCGTTACGGGCCGTACGTCACCGAGGTGCTGCCCGACCCGGGCCCAGACAAGACCACCGCCAAGACCACTGCGAAGAAGTCCAAGCCACGGACCGGCTCGTTGCTGAAATCCATGAACCTGGCGTCGGTGACCCTCGACGACGCATTACGGCTGCTGTCACTGCCCCGGCTGGTGGGCACCGATCCGCAGACCGGTCAGGAGATCACCGCGCAGAACGGCCGCTACGGGCCTTACCTCAAACGGGGTACCGACTCCCGGTCGTTGATCGATGAGGAGCAGATGTTCACGATCACCCTCGACGAGGCGTGCAAGATCTACGCCGAGCCCAAGCGTCGGGGCCGCCAAGCCGTCGCCAAGCCGCCGCTGCGCGAGCTGGCCCCGGACCCGGTGACCGGCAAGCCGATGGTAGTCAAGGAGGGTCGCTTCGGGCCGTACGTCACCGACGGCGAGGGCGTCAACGCGTCGCTGCGCAAGGGTGACAGCGTCGAGACGCTCACTGATGAGCGGGCCGCTGAGCTGCTCGCCGAGAAACGCGCCAAGGGCCCCGCTCCGGCGCGTGGTGGCCGCCGCAAGACCAAGGCCGCCTCGTGAGTTTTCTGCGATTATAGTTATCATGAGTGATCCGACGTCGGATGCCTTGTCCGGGTTTGACGGCACCCAGTTTCTTGAGCTGCCCTCCGACCTGCCGACCGAGCGGTTTCAGCGTGACGCCCCGGCCATGCCACTGATGCCGCTGCCCGCTGCCCCGGATGCCAGCGTGCTGCGGGAGGCGATGGCCACTGCGCTCGGTACCAGTGCCGCTGGTCGGGATCCGGCCGCGGCGGCGTCCCCGCCGGCTGCGGCCCCGGCTGGGCAGCCACCGGCCGAGGCTCCGAAACCTGCTGAGGCCCCGAAACCGGCTGAGACTGCGAAAGCCACGGTCGCAGCAACTGGCGCGTCAGCTGTGACGCCGGCCGGGAGTGCGGCGGGAAGGCCGGCGCCCGCCGAGTCGTCCTCGCGACGTCTGTCGGTGTCCGCGCTGATCCCGCCAGCGCAACCACGTTGGCCCGCCGGGCTGCGCTACCGGCCGCCGATCGCGGGCATCTCCCGGGTATCCGCACCGCTGACTGACATCCGGCGCCGCCTTCACCGGGAGCCTCGGGGACAGGTCGACCTGCCGCCGCGGATGGGCTCCAACGGCGGCGCGACCGTCTTCTTCCTCGCCATGGCGATCACCATGTTGCTACTCCTGTACTACGTGGTCGCCGGCTTCCTCGACTCCCTCTCCCAACTCCTTCCCTGACCCCCGTCCGCATTGAGCGGGCTCAGCGGGGTTATCGGGGTACCGGTAAGCCCGCTGAGCCCGCTCAACGCGGGTGGGTGGCAGACTCTGCGCGTGATTCGTATGGGGTTGGTTGTTCTCCTGGTGGGTGTCGGGGTGGGTGGATGCGCGGGGGGTGATCGGCAGGATGGCGCGATAGACGCGGAACCGGTGCCTGCGGCTACCGATGGACCGATCCCGCCGGTGCGAAATCCCAAGAACCTGGCCGAGATATCACCGTGCCTGCTGCTGACCCCGGCGCAACTCGAGGCCAACCGGATCGACCAACCCGGCCGGCCCAGGAACGTCCTCGGCTCCGCCGGCTGCGAGTGGAGCGACCAGGCGCGTACCCGCGAGGTCCGGACCTTCGTGGACCTCGGCAACGACGTGCTGCGCAACGTCTACGCCAAGCGGGAGACGTTTCCGCTCATGGAGTTGACCCAGGTGGCGGGATATCCGGCCATCCGCACCAAGGACAATGTCAAAGGCTCCACCTGTTACTTCCGGGTCGCGGCCGCTGAGCGGCAGACCTTGGTCCTCGGGTTCACGTCGCTGGGTCAAGGCGGCGACGAGCCCTGCAAGTCGGCCAGAGCGCTCGCCGAGATCGTCATCAATAACCTGCCGCCACTGAAAGTCTGAGGAGGGGGCATGCTGAGCTGTGCGGGCACACTGATGGACTCGATTCGCAGGTGACGGGTGCGTATCATTGCGGTGGGGGGACAATACGGAAATATCACAGCAAGCCACGCGGAGCAGTATGGATCCTCCAGCCGAGCACCACTTGGCAGGTCCCAGCGCGGGCCGGGTTCGTGGCGTGCTGGCCATTCCGGCGTTCCGCCGGTTGTGGGGGGTCACCGCGCTCACCGCGACCGCGGAGTGGCTGTCCCTGCTCGCCCTGTCCGCGCTGGCCACCCAGCTCACCACGGGCTACCAGGCGCAGAGCTTCGCGCTCGGGGGGGTGGTCGCCACCAAGCTGCTGCCCGCCATGGTGCTGGGCCCGGTGGCCGGGGCGCTGGCCGACAAGCTGGACCGCCGGCACGTGATGGTCGTCTGCGACGTGCTGCGGGCCGGCTTGTTCCTGTCCATCCCGTTGGTCGGTGAGCTGGCCTGGTTGTTCGTGGCGACCTTCCTCATCGAGGTCTGCGCGATGTTCTGGATCCCGGCCAAGGACGCCTCGATCCCCAACCTGCTGCGCCGCCCCGACCAGGTGGAGACCGCCAACCAACTCGCGCTGATCATGACGTACGGGGTGGCCGTGCTGGTCGCCTCCGGGGTGTTCACCATGCTGTCCAAGCTCGGCCCGGTGCTCGAGCTGTTCCCCGGCGCTGAGGGATCGGCCTATCTGGCGCTGACCATCAACGGTGTCGCCTACGCATTCTGCGCGCTCGTGGTCGGTATCCGGATCCCGGAGATCTCCGGCCGGGCGGCGGCCCGGCGGGGCCCCCAACCCGGCCTGCTCGCGATGTTGCGCGAAGGTGTGGTCTTCGTCCGCGGCACGCCCCTGATCCGCGGCTTGGTCACCGGGATCATCGGCGCCTTCGCCGCCGGTGGGGCCGTCATCGCCTGCGCGAAGCTCTACTCCACCAGCTTGGGTGGCGGCGACGCCGCTTACGGGCTGCTGTTCGCGTCGCTGTTCATCGGTCTGGGTCTGGGCATGGCCCTGGCCCCGCCGGCGGCCCGCCGGATCCGGCACCGCCGGTTGTTCGGGCTCGCGATCATCGGCGCCGGGTTGGCGCTGATCGGAGTCGCGGTCGCCCCGCACCTGGTGGCCGCGCTGGTCGCCGTCGGCGGGGTGGGCTGTGCCGCGGGGATCGCCTTCCTGACCGGTCTGACCATCATCGGCGCGCAGGTGGCCGATGAGATGCGCGGGCGCACCATCGCTTTCGTCCAGTCGCTCGTCCGGCTCGACCTGCTCGCCTCGATGGCTCTGGTCCCGCTCGCCGTCGGGCTGGTCCAGCAGCGCACCCTCATCCTGTTTGGTGAGCCGGTGACCGTCGACGGCACCCGCCCGGTGCTGCTGTGCGCCGGGCTGCTGGCGGCCACCGTCGGCTTAATCGCGCACCGCCAGATGGATGACCGGCTCGACGGGTCGGCGCTGGGTGATCTGCGTGCCGCGCTGCGCAAACCTCCCCCGGGTGGTAGCGAATGACGGTGTGGGCCGCGGTGGTCGGCCAGGATCCGGCCGTCGCCACGCTGCGGGCGGCCGCCCAGCCAGGGGCCGCGGCGATGACCCACGCCTGGCTGTTCACCGGCCCGCCCGGCAGCGGTCGCTCGGTTGCGGCACGGGCCTTCGCCGCCGCGCTGCAGTGCACCGATCCGGGCAACGGGCCGGGGTGTGGTGCCTGCCAGGGCTGCCGGACCACGCTGGCCGGCACCCACGCCGACGTCCGCCAAGTGGTACCCGAGGGCCTGTCCATCTCGGTGGCCGAGATGCGCACGCTGGTCGTCAGCGCGTCCCGGCGGCCCTCAGCCGGCCGGTGGCAGGTGTTACTCATCGAGGACGCCGACCGGCTCACCGAGGGCGCCGCCAATGCCTTGCTCAAGGCTGTGGAGGAGCCCCCGCCGCGGACGGTGTTCCTGCTCTGCGCGCCCTCGGACCACCCCGAGGACATCGCGGTGACGTTGCGCTCGCGCTGCCGGACGGTGGGGCTGCGGACACCACCCGCCACGGCGATCACCGAGGTGCTGGTACAGCGCGACGGGGTGGACGCCGACACCGCGCAGTGGGCCGCCTCGGTGTGCGGCGGTCACGTCGGGCGGGCTCGCCGGTTGGCCACCGATCCCGAGGCCCGGGCCCGCCGGGATGCGGTGCTGCGGGTTCCGACCGCACTGCGCGGCTTGGCCGAGGTGTTCACCCTGGCTGATGAGCTGGTCGGGGCGTCGGAGTCGGAGGCAGGCGGTCTGACCGCGGCGCGCAATGCGGCCGAGACCGAGGAGCTGGAGACGGCTCTGGGGGCCGGCGGAACCGGCAAGGGTGCTGCAGCGGCGGTTCGAGGCGCCAAAGGCGCTCTCCGCGAGCTGGAGCGCAGGCAGAAGTCCCGGGCCACCCGGACCCAGCGCGACGCGCTGGACCGCGCGCTGGTGGACTTGGCCGGCTTCTACCGTGACACCCTGGTGAGTGTCTGGGGTGCTCCGGTTGCGTTGACTCACCCCGATCACGTGGCCGATGTCACCGCCGTCGCTGGGCGGCTGCCGCCCGAGGCGTTGCTACGCAAACTGGAAGCCGTGCTCAGCTGCCGCGAGGCGCTGGCGCTCAACGTCAAGCCGCGGATCGCCGTCGAAGCGCTGACCAGCGCGTTGAGCAGCGGGTAGGCCCGCCGGGCAGGTGCCCGTCACGCCGTTACACTGGACGGTGCTTACACTGGATCGCGCTGTTGTAGCGTCGCCGCCTTAGCTCAGTCGGACAGAGCGGCTCACTCGTAATGAGCAGGTCCGGGGTTCGATTCCCCGAGGCGGCTCCACCTCTCACCTGGGAAAACAGCCTCAGACTGAGAGCTGGCCGCACTCGCGTGGAATCAAACGTGGTGCGAGTGAAGCTACAGTGCGTCCATGTCAGCACCCTCCGTACGCCGGACCAGGCGGCAGCGTCGAGTAGCTACCGAGCGGCGCGCTGCGGGTCTCGGTGTATGCCGGGACTGACCCGCTGACCGGTCGGCGCCACTATCTGCGAGAGAGCATCCCGGCTGGGCCCGCAGCTCACGCGCAGGCGCAGAAGGCCATGCGTCGGCTACCTAATTTATCTTGACGTCCTCTCTGACGCGCTCACCGAGCAAGGCCGGACCGAGCTGGACCCCCGCTGGGTCAAGACTCCCATCGGTGGGTCCGCAAGCTCTCGACTTTCGTCACCCTGCTGGGTGCCAACAAGATCCACGTCGCCGTGCTGGCCGACTCAAGCACCAAGGATCTCGGCGCGGTCAGGTTTTATGGGTATGCAAATTCAACGCCTCCGCCTGAACAGCCGATGCCACGCGTCGCGTGTTGTCCTGTGGGACCGCTCATAAACGCGAACTGAGGGCACTTCGGCAACATCGGCACCGGAGACCTGTGGGATCGCAGTTCGCTGGTCAGGCAGCAACCTCGCCAGGCATGAGCCGAGGTGAGGTGAGCCGTAATTGGGCAGGTGGGCGACGAGGTGCCCGGCCGGGTGGTGGTAACGAATCCAAGCTGGCCTGTCGAGGGCGACTCACCGGGGACGGCGTGTCGCAACATGGTTCCTTCCCAGATCCTCTCTAGCATGGTAGGACCCATAAGGGTTACAGAGGGAGAGCATCTCATGACAGTGCGTAGCGCGATGCCGACCGGTGTTCGGACTCTGATCGATCGCGTACTGGTTCAGGTTGAGCCGGGCGACGTTGAGGCGCTTGTCGATGTCACCGAGGGGCCTGGCAGTGGGATGGTGGTGTCGGGCAAGGGGGCGATCCATGCGATCGAGTACGCGTGTGGTCGCGGCTACCGGCAGCCCTTTCTGGCCGACCGGCAGCTCTACAAGGGCAAAGCGCGGTGTGCGACAACGCGCTCCTTCGACCCGGACTGGATCTCGCGGCAGCGTCGGCTGGAGCTTCCGGTGATCTTGCCGGATGCCGGTTACGTCGCCGAAGCGAATATTGTCGGGTTGCGGCATGTGTTGATCGAGTCCGCTAAAATCGACGGCGCGGTAGCGTTGCTCGCTGTTGCGAACTGGTGGCTGTACGGCCCGGGGCTGCGGTTGCTCCTCAGTGAGGTCAGCGAGAACCCGACGCCGCTGGCTCTGGTGATTGAGCATGGCGCGGACCCGTTTAGTGCACGTCGCATTCTCGCCGGGGTCCTGGACCTGCTGGCCACCGGTGTTCCCGTGATCCCCCTGCGTTGCGACATCAGCGCGCTGGGTTTGCTGGCACATGGTGCCGTGGCTACGGCGTTCGGGAGCCAGTCCAGTCTCCGGCACCTTTATCCCGTGCGGAACGGAGGCGGGGGCGGTGGGGGTAAGCGGCCGGAGTCAGCTGTCTGGCCCGCAGGTGTTGCTTTGCACTACAGCGATCTGCTGCACGATGTTGTCTCCGCGAGCCATCAGACCCGCGCTGGAGATGCGGCTGCCCGGTGTGCAATGGTAATCGCCTCGATAGGCTCAGCACCGCCCTGCTCGGAGAAGTCCGCGCGCACAATACCGCGAGTGTCCTCCAGTTGCGCGCTGCTCTTACCGCCCAGGCGCCAGATTCGCGGCCTCGACTGTGGCGGAGCTGGGCGCGGGCGTCCCAAACTGAGCATGAATCGGTGAGCACGGAGGCAGTCGACCTCGACACTCCCAAAGCAATGATCAACTGGACTCAGATCCCAGTCTGACGGCCTCTGCACCGTTCACCGCAGCACTAGCAAGGGCCTCAGCGACAACCTCATCCAGCAAACGATGCAGCAGGCCGCGAGCAGCACCGGCGGACGGCCCCCCTTGACCCGAGACCACCACCCGCGACGAGTGCCCGGCGACGATCACCCACACACCCCGCAGCGACGCGTCAAGGCACGCCTGCTCGGTCAGGCACTCCTCGGGAACGACGGCTACCCGCGCGGCGTAGGAGGCCCAGCGGGATGCCCGATGCACAGTCCGGAGCGCATCCCGCCCGGTCTCGATGATCGCGTGCAGGCAGACTGGGCGTAGCCAGTCCGGCTGTTCCCCCTGTCCCGAGACCAACTCTAGGCTGAGGATGTCGGTGATCGGCTCGCGGTATCCCGGCGGTCGGCCGAGGTGCTGCTCAGCGACCACCATGCAGCGGCGGCCCCGGAAGACCACTGTCACCGACTGCCCTGGCACACCCAGCAGGCCAGGAACGTCCGTCACAGCTGCATCCAACCCCCGGCCGTGGCCGATCGCTAGGTCTGCTCGGGTAGCCATGAGGCCTTGATTCTGCACCGTCAACTGTGCACACTCAACCAGGCACGCCAACGAACCAGAAGAGCCCATGCCTCGCGATAAACAGGACAGAAGCCCTGCTTGGCGCTGCCGAGCGGCTCCCAACGGCGCGTCTG
This sequence comes from Pseudonocardiaceae bacterium, assembly GCA_050700055.1. Classification (GTDB taxonomy): domain Bacteria; phylum Actinomycetota; class Actinomycetes; order Mycobacteriales; family Pseudonocardiaceae. The sequence goes on along the minus strand of JBOHGE010000034.1, from coordinate 18,207 downwards.
CTGTTCCCTCGGATGACCAGTCAACTGTTCATCTGGGTCGTCGACTTCGCCAGTGCCGGGACAGCAGCGGGCTCACTCAAGCGCAGGCGGCAGCAGCAGCCGGCATCACACGAAACGCACTCGGCAGGCTGGAAGGAAAGCAGTTCCCCAACCCATGCCTGCAAACCCTGCTGGCCCTCATGCAGGTGTACCGACTCCACTCCCTTGAGGAACTGCTGGGACCATTCCTCAGCCAGCAGTTAGCGAAGGAGTGGGCGCAGGCCGGGTGGGCCGGGACACGGCACGAGGGGTCGGCGACGCCGACGAACTGAGGTTTGCTGAACCCAGCCCAAGGTGCCATGCAGCGCGACCGGCATGAACCACCCCGCTGGAGACGCCGTACCCGCCCGGTCCGCGACCGCCAAAGTATGCGAAGAGCGAAGGGCAATACGGAAGAAGGTTCGGAGATGTGACGGCGGGTGCACTCGCACAAGTATTTCGGTCGACGACGAACGCGATGTGTGGCGGGCACGGGGGACGAGCGTGTCCGCTCCCGTCGGCACGCGTTCGGCGTGGAGGATCAGGCCGCCGGTGCGGGTGCGGCGAAGAGAATACGGCTCGATGAGTCGTGTGCGGCCGTCGTAATCCAGTTCGACAAGCAAGTGGTTGGCGGCAGTGAAGCGGACAGTCTCAACAGGAATCCCGGCACGCCATGTCGAGACGCTTGGTGGTGGGTGACCATAACTCGTCCTCGTCGCTCCGGTAGGCAATGACGTCCGGGGTCACGTTCTGAGGCACCAGCCGGAGTCTCGGTGTAGGTCTGAAAAATGTTGCCTCCGTCGAGCCGGTTATGCGAAAGCTGTGCGGCAACCGCTTGCTCATCATCCCAGCGACCCTGTCCGTCGGCCAGGGCGACCGCGTACGCCACGACCGCCAGCTTGAGCTCCTCCAATTTTGTTGGTGTCACCACCCGCATGGATGGCACGCTTGTCCCGTGTTCGTCGAGGACACGGGAGGGGTGCAGCATGATCGGCTGGCTTGTTGCGGAGGGGTGCTGCTCCTGGTCCCATCTGACGCTGCCGCCAAGCTGGTCGAGATCCTTCTTCCCGATCGTCGCGGTGGTGCGCCCGGTCTTCAGCTCGACTACGAAATGACGGTCCGCGCTGAGCGCCCACAGATTGTCCGATCCAGTACCATATAGCTTCTCCGGGCGTGAGCTGGCGAACCCCAGGTGCCAGCCCAGCTGCTCCCAGGCAGCTTCGGCCTCATCGGTGCGCTCTTCATCCCACACGATCTCGTCCAGCAGAGCACGCACGCCCAGTACCAGCGACACGCTGTCCTTGTAGTTGTCGGCCAGGAACGTCGCTGCCGTACGAGCTTGGGCGGCGGTTGTTCGGAGCTGGGCAGGGTTGATGCCCACGGCCGGACGCAGCACGGAGACGTTCTCCGCCGCCTCCTCCCGGACCCGCCTGGCCAGGTAGGTGTCCGGCGCCAGGTAGATCGCCTTACCGATGCCCTCATTGAGGGTGCTCTGAGCGATCAGCAAACCGGCAACGGTCTTACCGCCGCCAGTGTTCTGCTTGATGACGATGTCACGGTCGTCCCTGCGGGCGAACCACTTCTCCAGCACCTCGCCTTATTCTTGGCGAAGGTAGGGCCAGGGACGGCTGGGCAAAGCGGCGTAAATATCACGGGGGCGCAGCAAAGGCTCTCTGTCTCCTGCGCCGATCCTGCTCCAATCCAGTGGCATCGAATGACCTTCCTCGGTATCCCACAGGTACTAACCATCGGCAGCTTAACCATCATACCCGGCCTCTGGTTCCCGCCGGTCCCATATTCAGCCTATGTGCTTCTTGGTGCAGCGAAACTCGTCGGTGCTGCAGCAGTGCTCTGCCGACTCTTTTCTGCCTTGTTCGTATTCGTTCGCGGGCGCCCGCCAGTGGGCTGCCTTGCCTTTTCCGGACAGCTGATTAATTGCTACACTTCGGTGGCGCCTACCGATCGTCGGATGTTCAGGCGATCGGTTGCGGTCGCGTAGGCGGCGCTGGTATACCGGGTGCCTCGGTCGGAATAAGATATCGCGCCCTCGGCGAGTGGATAGTTCCGGGCGGCCATGGCGAGCGCATCGATCACCAGTTCCGTACGGAGATGGTCGGTCGCCATAACCTGGGCTGGCAGGCGACCAGGTCGAGTTTGCGCATCAGCTCCCGCACGAGCTCGGGGCTGACGCACTCGCCCTGACGAACGAGCCGGCCGTGCACGCGACGGTATCCATAGGTGCGATCGGAATGGTCGAAAATCGCCTCGACGAGTCGTGCGAGGTGTGCCCGGCGAATCGCGGTGGCCGAGGCGGGCCGGTCCCGCCACTCATAATAACCCGAGGTGGACACCTCAACCCACATACACATTTCGACGATGGGGAAGTCTGCCTCCTGCGCGTCGATGAACTCAAATTTCGCGGTCACCGAGACTCCTGGGCAAAGAAGGCCGACGATTCTCCCAGGAAATCGGCCTTCATCCTCAACTCACGGCATTCCTTCTCCGGCTCCCGGAGGCGTGCCCGATCGGTGATCGACAATGGCGGCTCCTCGCCGGCGTGGTGGCGTCTGTACTTCGCCACCCATGCCTCTAGAGCCCTAGAGTGCCCTCGTGCACGCCGATCTCCCGAGCGACCTCGGCGATCGGACGTGAGGTTTCGACCACCATCTTCGCCGCTTCGTCCTTGAACTCCGGTGTGTACTTCCTGCGCCGTTCTGGAAATTATCTCCCTCTATTCCGAAAATAGAAATTATAGGGCACCTTGCCTGGAATGTGGGGAGGCGCGCCACCCCAGGGTGCACCGCTACGCCCGGACTGGCGTGCTTCCCCCCAGACCGGCGGATACCTCGCTGTCAGCCACGCCGTCCGGGGCTGGTTCGCCTTGGTGGCGGGCTTGGGATGACGTCGGCTGGTGCAGTGGTTAGCATTGATGTCAGCTGGAGGGCACCGTGGGTGCCGGGCAAGCCGCAAGGCCAGGTGACCTGGGGCAGACCGGGAGCCTGGCCTTACGCATGTCCGGGCCATAACAGCCGGTGGGGATTGAGCCACGCCGCGCTCGCCGAGGTGCGGGGTGGCGGGCTGGGTCCTGCCGGAACCACGCGGCCAGGCCTATAGCATTCGTGGTATGGCCTGGGGTACCGTGGAGCTGGAACCGGAGGTCCGTGATTGGCTGGAAGGTCTAAATGCAACGCAGTTCGCCACGGCAGCCTTCTATGTCGATCTGCTTGCCGAGCACGGTCCGCTGCTGAGCGAGCCGTACACGCGGCAACTCGACGGGAAGTTGCGGGAGTTGCGGTTCCACCTGGGTGGTCAGGCGGTGCGGGTGACCTACTGGCTCGCCTCCGGGCGGCGCATCGTGTTGCTGACAGTCTTTGTGAAGACCCGGATGCGGGAGACCCGGGAGATTGAGCGGGCACAGCGGGTGCTGCAGCGATGTGTTGCTGCAGCACACACTGCGGATGATGACGGCGAGGAGTGATGGCGATGCCGGGGCGGACTGACTGGCAGGATCTGCGCAGCCGCCGGATGGCCGAGCCCGGCGCTGCCGACGCGTATGACGCTGCGCGGCTGGCCTTCGACCTTGGCCGGCGGGTGCGGGAGTTGCGTGTCCAGCAGGGATTGAGTCAGACCGAGCTAGCCCGGCGTGCGGGCATGACGCAGCCTGCCGTGGCGCGGTTTGAGGCCGGTGGCACAGTGCCTACGTTGCCCGTTCTCGAGCGCTTGGCCCGCTCGTTGGGGGCTGAGCTGACCGTGCAGCTGGCCCCGTCCTCGTCGGTAGCTTGATCGAGCGAGCCCGCCCGGAGGGTCCCCGTGGAATCAAACGTGGTGCGAACTCAGGTCTAACGGTGCCGCTGATGCACTTAAAGGTGTGAGATCTGCAACTGTTGTTGCTGGTAGAAGCCATATTAGGCGTGGTCCGGCCTCCTCGTGATGAGCAGGTTCGGGGTTCGATTCCCCGCGGCGGCTCCAGCTCTCACCTACGGAAACAGTCTCAGGGTGAGAGCTGGGCTTGGCGGCGTGGAATCAAGATGTACCGTCCGCAGCCCGTGCAGGAGGTGCTGGGCACTTCCTCCCGGATCAGTCGCCCGATCGCGCTGTACGAACTCGATCCGAACGGCATATGGCATCGCGATCACACGGTCTTGATCGGTGACGCCGCCCACGCGCTGTCCCCAGCCGCCGGTCGCGGCGCAACCTCAACGATAGAAGACGTCGTCATCCTCGCCGGAACCAAGATCGAGGTGCAGGTCAAGTCCTGGTCTCGCCGCCGGGCGGTCTGGCAGGGCGGGCACTGGCAATACCGGCTGCGGGCGAAACATTTCAATGAGCTGGCCGGAGCGGACTTCGCGCTGCCCCGCTTCCTCGTCTTGGTCGTCGTGCCCGACGACTGGACCGACTATGCGACCGTCAGCCCGGACTCGGTGCAGCTGAGACCCGGCGTTCCTCGGCGTCGGGCCGGGTTGTCCGCGAGCAGGACCGTGCCGAAGGGGCACGAGACGTCCGGGCACAGCACCAGCGTGCGTCGATATGCCTTGTGCACCACGATGTCCCGGCCCTCGTCGATCTTGCTACCGCACCATGGGCAGCTGGACAGCTGGTGTGGCGAACCCTGTCCTCTGGCCATCGGACCGCGGGCACGCCTGCGCTGCTTGAGCCACTCCTCGGCCTTGTCGGTGGTGTTGGGGGTGACCCGCGCCCCCATCCACATCCCGATGCGGAAGGGCAGATCACCCCAGGTGGCGGAGTCCGCGCGGCGCAGCAGCTCGGCGGCGCAGATCAGGGTGGTGGCGCGTTCGAACTGCTGGATGGTGAGCAGCCGCAGGGTGTAACGCATCACCACCGCGACCCCGGCGGCAGCGTCCAAGTCACCGTAGCGGGGTTGTAGCCGGCGGACCGCGATGGTGAACGCGGTCAGCCCTAGATACGCCTCGGTCTTGCCGCCGCCGGTGGGAAACCACAGCAGGTCGGCGATCGCCCGGGTGCGGTCCTCGGAGCGCTCGGGATGCCGGGGATCGGCCAGCGCCGCCAGGTTCAGCAGCACGAAGGCCAGCTGGAACGGTCGCCAGCGCGGCCGGTCTGTGGCATCGACCTCGGCCACGGTGTCATCCAGGCCGCGCTGCGGGTCCTCCCGGCGCCTCGCGGCCACCTGAGTGTGCCCGCGCTGCAGGTGCATCGCCCGGTTGGCGAAGCCGAACGCCTTCCGTGCGGTCTCGTCACGGACCAGCAGGTCGATGCCGGCCTCGATGCGATCGGCAGCGCGTGCCGCGACCGTGAGGTTGTCTCTCGCGATGGCGGCGTAGTCCGCCAACTGCTCGCCAGGCTCGTCGATGGCAGCTGCCTTGCGGGTGATCTAGGCGCGGTAGCCGAGTACCAGCGGTCGCAGTGCTGCGGCCAGCGCGTCGGCCGAGGTCTCGGCGAGCTCGGCCAGCCGCCCCATCCCCAACTCGAGGTCGGCCAGCTCAGCCAGGTCGGGATCGGTGTCGGCGCTCGGCACGTCGGTCGCCGGGATCTCGTAGTCGGGCACCGTGCGGACGTGGATCTGCCTGGCCCGCAGCGGGTTGTGCTTGTCGATGACGGCGTGCACCGCGGCTCCGCTGCCGGTGGCGAACTCTGGGTGGAACCGGTAGGCCATCGCCAGCCGCTGCTGCTCGGCGACATCCTCGGGGTCCCCGCCATTCGGGCGTTCCGGGCGTGGGAGGAACACCGCTGCGTCCTTGGGGCCGGTTGCGGACAGCTGCACTTGGAAGATCCACGATGGTGCGTGTCGGGCGCGGGTGGGTTGGCTCTGGCCGTTCTCCAGGAACACCGAGACCAGCCAGTTCCCGTTGTGTCTGCGAACGCGGCCCCGTACCACGACGTCCGGCTGATCAGGATCAGGGGCCAGCGGCGCGAGCAGCCCTTCGGCGAGCCGAACCCGGACGGTTCCGCCCTGCGGCTCGCGCTGCCACAGGCGCCGGCCGAGGGTCTCCTCCCGCTCGGAGGTGCCGAGCTGATAGCGCGCCCACGTCGCAGTGATGTGCAGCTCGGCTGCCCGACCCTCGACGTGGGCGGTGAGACCCACCGCGGACGGGTTGAGGCTGGGTACGTTCGGCGCGCTCGGCTCCGGGTCGACCTCGCTCGCATCGCCCGCGTCGGCGGTGGCGAGCTCGTCGTGGGTATCGGGTTCCAGCACCACGCCCCGGGGCGCCAGACGGCCCAGGGGGTAGCGGTCGATGGGGTTCTCGCCGGAGAACTCCTCGTCGTCACCCCCGAGTGGACCGTGCAGGTCCGCCAGCACGAGCCGCTGCAGCTCGTCCCGGATCTCCTGCTCTCGGGGCAGATCGAGCACGGTTGCTTGAGTCACGCGGCGTACCGTAGCCGCCGCGACCGACAAAGCCGGCGGGCAGACGACGGTAGCGCCATCTATGGCCGTTGAGGTCAGGCGCTTCGGGGGGCAAGGAGCGCGGGAATCTCGATGCTTAGCTTGAATGGCACAGTCGTGTCGAGCTGACCCGCGGTCGCCGGACACTCGACATAGCCGTCACCCGGTGCACCCAGATGGAACACCGTGATCGAAGGGGCCGGTGGATCGAGGTCGACGAGCCAGTAATGCGGGATTCCCGCCTCCGCGTACTCGTATGGCTTGAGGTGGAGATCGACATTTCGGGAGCCCGGTGACACGATCTCGACCGCGAGCAGAACATCCGCCGCCATCAGCCGGTCCTCCGGCCCGCCGACCCGGGTGACCACCACATCCGGCACCCGCACGATCGGCGGATACTCGGCGCGCACCACCACTTCCAGGTCAAGGACACTCTCCCAGTCGACAGGTAGCTGCTCGTCCAGCTGTTGTGACAGTCGCTGGGCGGCGAGTTGATGACGACGACCGGGTCGGGGGGACACCAGCAGGACCCCCTCCTGCAGCTCGTACCGGTAGCTGTTGTCCTGCGGTAACACGACCCACTCATCGAGGGTCATCAACGACCCTGAACGGTGCAGTGGCATGGCCATGGCAGATCCTCAGCAGTCCCGGCGGACGTCGACTGATCGAGACCTCAGTATGTCAGGCGAGATCGATACCCACGCCAGCAGACTCACCGACTGGGCGTGCTGCTGCGCTCGCGGTGGCTACCGGTCACGGTGAGTTGGCTTTTCGTAGAAGCTGCCTCGTCGCTCCCCTCGCCGGACAAGTTTGCCCTGAGCAGCGAGACGCCGGAGGAGCTGGTTTGCCTGCGCCGGTGTGATGGCGCAGAGTTCGGTGGCTTCTGCTCGAGTGATCTGACGGTGCGCCTCGCTGGACCGCCGGGAAGCACAGCCACGACTTGTCGGTCAGTGCTACGGCCGTAGTCGGGCGCGGGACGCCCGACCCGCAACTGCTCAGCGAACATGCGGTTGATTCCGCGTCCCGTCCGTTCCACCAGCCCCGTTCGCTTGAAGGCATCCGCCAGTAGCGGACTTCTCGGCTGCGGGGCCGCGACCAGAAGGTTGTCAAGACGGATACCTTCAGGGAAACCACCGGGGCTTGAGACCTCCAACTGGTCGCGCCGTCGAGTTCCACGACGGCCACGCTCGTGGCCACTGGCGGCTGCGTGTTATTGGCGATAAGCGCCTGCAGCCGTAGGACGTCGGTTTTCCCGTTTTCGTGGCGTGGTCGTGCACCGGTCGGCGTACCGTCGTCCTCAACACCTACCAGCAGGACACCGCCGGAGCCGTTCGCCAGACACACAACGGCCTCGACGAGTTCACGATCATTCAGCTGAGCGCGAAGCTCCCCTTTTGAACTCGACGTCATAGCGCTCGCCCGCGGCGATCCAGGCGCGCACCTGACCCTCCGGAGTCGCAGACTCGCCAGACGCGGCTATCCTCGACTCCTCCGGACATGGTAATGCACAGTTATACGACAGACTGTACAGCAGTGCGGAGTGTCGCATAGCTGTGCGACATGTGTGCATTATGCCGTGGCCGTGGCGGGTGGTTCCAGATGAGCCGAGACAACGACCAGCACCGGATTTGCCGATCTGCGAACGACGGCGGGGCGCCGGAAACATGCCTCAGTGCCTGAGCCGACCATGAAACAGGGTTCGCTGTGCAGGGCGAAACGGGCAGGACTGGTGATGCTCGCGGCGACACCAGGGCGGAGCCTGTGCCTCGAGCCACGGTGCTCGAGCTGCGCGAAAGCAAGGGCCGTTGCGGGCTATGTGGGAGTCGCGCCGCAGTCCAGTGTCGAAGTGGTGCAGATGGGGCAGCTCATCTGCGTCGACGGCTGCCATCCAGGAGTCTAGGCGCTTACCGTGGCGGCCGGTAAGCATCTCGGTAAACATGGCCCGTCGGCGCCTGGCATGACCCGGCGGCCAGATCGCATACCTGTTGCCGACGCCCTCAGCGCCGTAGCTTCGAGATAACGTACTGAAGCACGAGGGTCACTGCGCTAGCTACGAAGTTCGGCGCCACGTCCGCGAACGAACCCGGTCGTGCCTAACCACTCATATGTCGAGTAACCAGCAAGGCCGAGCGCCCCGCCGCCAATTGCGATCATCACGGGGCGAGACGAAGATGCACGAGACACTCCGTTGATCAACGAACTTACGATGCCAAGGTACTGAGATCGCGAATACTGCTCCCGGAGTCCTTGGAGAGTGTCAGACACGATGGCATGGGTCCGCGTGGATTCAAAGCTTCCCGATGCCTCATACACGAATCCGCCCGGAGGGTCCAGGGCCTCAATAACCTTAAGCACCCTTCTCTGCCATCTCCATGAGACAAACCGCGTCCACGGATATAACCACGCGCATGCCTCGATTAAGTACAGCTGCCAAGGAATGCGAACATAATATGGACGACTACCAATGATATATTCGTAATTCGCCTCTGACTGTATGTCCTAAAGTCTTCTCGAAGTTCGATAACAAGCAGCGGAACGCTCGGCGCGCATCGCGCCGCACACGGTGAAGATCAAGGCGAATCAACACTAAGAGGACAAAGGAGCGAACATAGAGCTGGCCGCCGGTGCCGTCCTTACTCGCGCAGCACTCATGACTGAGCAGTCCAAGATCTGCCGCGTCCGGCTGCACTCCAGCCCGCCAGAGTGCTCGAACGGCATGTGCGGTAGCGAGTAGATCGCACTCACCTGCTGGATTGAGGTCGACCGACCAACCGCCGGTCGGCCTCCTTGCGTCCCTTAACCTGTTCAGAAGTGATGAGAGCAACGTCTCCCAACCTGTCACAGCACCCGGACATGAGGCTAGCGAATACACCATGTCTGTCGTCTTGAAGGCGTCGGATTTTTCGATCGTTAACCGCGTACGAACGACATCCACTGATTCATGACCCAGTGACGACTCTATCGATTCCCGCGCAGCACTATATCGGATCAGTGACTCGACGAGTTCGATGTCGCCCGAGTGCAAGGGGCTCGCCACAATAGTGCGTACGGCTGCAGCTGTCCCGAACATGCCTCGCTGTGTGAAGTCGTAGTTGTTGAGATACTGTCCAGCTGCTTTCATGTTCGCCGGTAAGCCTTTGGCCTGACTGCCCGCTTGCAGGAGCGTGCGAAACTTCGCCTCTATCCCTTCGATGCTGTCGTCTAGGAGCGCTAGGTCGACACAGGTATATTTCCGCCTTGCAGGCAGCGTGAATCGAGTTATGACGATCGCCTCATTATGTCATCGATCGTCCGCTTTGCAATCGTGTAGTTCGGACAAGCTGCATAGTCCCACTCGTCAGGTCGACCTATAAAATCTGCGACCTGCCGCCTGAAGTACTGTGGCACTCCGGGGTCTGGGCCTACAATGCAGAAAGTACTACTGTGCCCAAACGCGACATAAGGATGGTCACGCCAGCGCCTCGCGTCACTCCACCACTCCGAGATATCGCCATAGTGAACTAGACCTTCTGGCTCGATGTGCAGCGGCACGACGCCAGGTAAGATATGTAGATGTGCGTGGTCAACGCACGCTGATGTGAGCTTACCCGCGCGGATGCCTCCGTGCTCCCAATAAGTGAGAGACCCATACCAGGCGGTCAAAGTGTTAAGCTGAGTTGCGACAAAACTCTTAAATTTCCGCAAACAAGTACTAGTCAAAGCGCAGATGCTCGCAACGTGTTCGGTTGGGGCAAGCAAACAGTAACCAACACGCTGCGCGCCCACTCCCGCAATTATAAATCCGACGCCGGAATCATAGCGTAACACCCGATCAGTCCATGGTTTAGCTGACGAACTTCTCGCCGCTACACACAAGAAGCACCGGATTTCAGCTTCCATCGGTCCCCCGCGCATGGCCGAACTCTTCAATAACATGTTCCAACAGTACCTGACGAAACGCCGCAATTCCGGCGTCCGACTTGGCGATTGACGGCTCGTCGATGTACTCGGAATTGTCGATCAGGACAGAGAACACCGAGGGATCTCCAAATAATTCGATCGAGTACAGTCGGTGGAAGTGTATGCGGGAGAATTCGTCCTTCGCTGCAAGGCTATTGCGGATGTCGCACGAGACGGCTTCGCCTCGTCGAAGAGCCGCAACCTCCGCCTTCATGAGGCGGGTCTCTGCTGACGACTCTATCCAAATCCGCAAAGCATCGTCCCTACGGTATATCCATGGTTGGAGCCAGGCATCTACGACCACGTTGGCGCGCTCGCTCATGATACGCGTCATGAGATGATCGGCCCGCAGATCGATGCTCGGATCCGCAGCACGCAGCTTATCGTGTGCCGGAGTCCATTCGCGGTAGCGTTCTGCCGCATCGAGTTTGTTGCCCAGGATGCTCTTGCGCACCGACGCTATGTCGAAATATGCCCAGCCGAGATCCTCGGCCAACAATTTACCGTGCGTTGTCTTACCGGCGGCCGTAAGGCCTGAGATCAAGATTTTTCGATACGTGGTCAAGATTGCGGCTGGCGCAGCGTACGGAAATCGGAGGACGGCCGCCCCGCCTCCTTTATGGCTAATTGGATAGCAGCGCGTTGGCTGGTGATAACTCGTAGACTGTCGAGGTTCTCGAAATCATGCCACTGCACGGAACTGATGTGGTCGGAGCTGTCTTGATTTTCACACGAAATCTGTCCACTTATGACAGTGCACACTCGAACAACGGCCACAACTTGAATCGGTGGTTCACTCTCGCGCCGCATTATCCATGACCAAATGTACAAGGGTCGTCCTGCTTCAACCTCAAGGCCGTCCTCTTCTCTGATTTCCCGCGACAGGTGCTGATCAATACCTTCGCCGAAATGCAAGCGACCGCCCGGTAATTCCCATAGCTCCGGGTTATGAGGGTCGTTGTTACTCTTGCGGACCATGAGAATCCTAGTACCATCCACAATCGCGGCCTTTTGTGCAAATTGGACTGAGCTAGGACTCGCCATGCCTGCCTCCGCTTCGTCGGGCCGCCTGCTGTCCCGGCGTCCCGCTTGTAACGGTGGGCGGCACGCACGATCAGAAAGAACTCGCCCTCGCTCAGCTGTGTAGCCGTAGTGGGGCCTCGCAGTCTAACGGTTCACCGCGCGGATGTCGTCAACCGACAAGTGGTGATCCCGAGCGGATCAAACTTACAGAGTGTGTCGCTCGCGGGCGCATGGAAACCTCTGAGGCTCCACCCCGGACCGCCAAGGTGTAGCCCACCGGGGGTGCAAGCGTTCCAGTTCGTGGGTGGTGCCAGCGCTCTGGGCGTGATTGCGCCGGGCCGTGACACGCTATACGGATCTTGCTACCGGTTCACACCCAAAGTCACGGTGGAACGTTGCATTACTACAGTCAGTGACGAGGGCGGTGGGCTGGACACGTAGGACCGCGAGCTGATGACGGGTTGGCGTCGGTTCGCCACGGATGAGTGGGTCACGTCTAAACAGGTTGGTCAGGCTAGGGTTCAGCTTGGCGGTGCAGAGACATCAGAACAAGGAGCCTTCGGGCCGGCTAGGCGTTGCTCGGCGGTGGGCGACCTGTGCGGGGCGCTTGGGTTTTTTCTTGGTGTGCAGGCCCTGGCGGAGCTCTTCGGCGTAGCGCTCGTGGTTGAGCTGCAGCAGCCGGTCCAGCACCTCGACCTGCACGTCCGGGGCGATGGTGAACCGGCGACCCTGGCGGGTGTCGTGGAACCCGTGCCCGAGGTCCAGATCGGGCCAGCCGTACGCCTGCGCGGTGGCCTGGTCGATCTCGGTGTGGATCTCCCGCAGCCGCTGGATCTCCTGGTCGGTGACGGCCGGATCGTGCACCAGGTTGTACAGCTTGGTCAGCCCCAACTGCCGTCCCAGCATCACCGACCGCCGGAACGAGTCCAGCTCCTGCCCCACCCGATCCATCCGCTCGGTGAGCTCGGGCTGCGGGAAGGTCTCGAACCCATCCGACGGTGTGTATCGCGTATCTCCAAGCAGCACCGTGCCCGCCGAGAAGCCTTCAGCCAGGCGGCACTGGCCCGCGCCCAGCTGACCCGCCGAGACCTGGAAGCTGCAGTCCACGCGGCTCACCGAACCGTGGACATCTCCACCACCGTGCAGTCACGCTGCATTGCCGCGGTGCAGGATCTCCGCTCCCGAATCGGTCCGTACCGCAGCGTCGCCTCCGCACGACACTTCGACGACCGCGCCCGAGAAGTCCTCACCCGAGCAAGTCTGAACTGACGGCTGCGGCCAGGATGTCTTCTCCCGGGATGTAAAGGATTTGGCTGATTGGTGCGTCATCGAGGACACATACAGAGAGCAAGCGGTGGTTGGACTCAGCTATCGAGCACGAGCGCGAGCCGGCACGCGCGGACGGGTTCGTTGCTCATGGACCGGCCCTCATTGCGGGGCTCGTCTCTTCAGTCCCTGCTGTCCCAGGAGAGGCTGGTGGATCCGTTGCAGATGTGCAGAGATGGCAATTGTGGGCGAAAAATTTCCGTCGGTGGGACCTCTGCCCGCTGCGGCTACACCGGCAGGGCCGCCCGGTAAGCCATGCGCCGCAGCTCCCGGCCCAGCGTGTCCCGCTGCGAGCGTGCGCATAGGTATTGCCCTCCGCGGTGCGCAGCGCCAGCCCTGCGGCATACACCAAGGCCGCGTCAACGTCAGTGGCGCGAGAATCAGCCGCAGCCACCAGTGAGTGAGACAGCGTAATCATGCTTGATTACACCTATGTTCAAGCTCGACCTGCCCATACTGACCTGAAAGCATGGAAAAAAAATTGTTAAATCGTGACTGTATGAGGTCGCGGCCACCCTGAAGGAGGATTGCGCGGGCTGTGGATGCATGAAATTATCGATGACGGACAAAGATCGTCTAGCGACATTGAAAGGGCCGCACCGTGGACAATCTGCATTTTGTGTGGTTCGAGATCACCGGTAAATGCTCGTTGCTGTGCCGGCATTGCTACGCCGACTCCGGGTCAGGCGGCACTCACGGAACAATGGACGTCACCGACTGGTGCCGTGTAATCGAGGAGACAGCGCGGTTGGGTGGTCGGATGGTTCAGTTCATCGGAGGCGAGCCTACCTTGCACTCGGCGTTGCCTGACTTGATCGGCTATACCCTGCCGCGGATTACAGGTCGAGGTGTTCAGTAACCTCGTACACGTGACACCGGCCTTGTGGAAAGTGTTCGCCCAACGAGGTGTTCGGCTCGCCACTAGCTACTATTCGGATATGGCTTGGGAGCATGGGTCGATCACGCGCGGACGCGGAAGCTACGCTCGAACGCGTGCAAACATTGTGGAGGCGGTACGCCGATCCATTCCATTGCGTGTTGGACTGATCGATGTGCAGGATGGTCAGCGGGTTCGACAGGCGCGCATCGAATTGACTTCGCTAGGCGTGACAGATATAGGGATGGACCGACTGCGACAAGTCGGGCGTGGTGTGCGCGATCAGCAACCGGATGCATCGCAGCTCTGCGGTGGATGTGCACGTGGCAAGGTGGCTGTGACCGGTAATGGAGATGTGTGGCCGTGCGTGTTTGCCCGTTGGATGCGTGTAGGAAATGCGCATGAATCGGCACTGGTGGAGATCTTGACGGGCCCAACAATGACGGAGACGTGTAGCAGATTGAAGCACATGGTGGCCTTGAGGAAAGACAAGGAAAAGTGCGAACCCGAGACTAAGTGTCATCCTGCGGAGAGTGATTGCCAGCCTCATTGCCCGCCCGGGTACCATTCGGATCCCAAGAAATGTTGGCCCTACTACTATCCGGATGATAAATGACATCCGCGAATGAGGTACACCAGGAAGATATGCGGAGTCGGCTTCAGTTGGCCGCGGAACATTTTTCGTTGACGCTAACAGGAGAGCCGACTTTCGGTTGGAGGGATCGGACCATCGGGAGCCGCGCAAACGGATCCGATGGCGAGTGTTGGCTGCGCGTGTCATGGGCTCATGCCCAATGGGCGGAAGGAAACTATTGGACCGGAAATGAGGATGGATCACTCATCATCGTTGGTGTCCCTAAGCCTGTGGTGTTGGACCTGTACCAATGGGTCGAAGAGGATGGCGATCATAATCGTGCTGAAGTGCTGACGTTAGTCACGGATAAGACGTGCTCCGTGACTCAAGAACTCCGGGAAGAACTTGATCTACCAGAGAAATGGTGGCAAGATCTGCGGGCTGCGCTAGACACTTTGTCCACACAAAAAACCGATCGCACGATCACCACTCAGGAAAAAATAGCAGGACGCCTGCTCGCATTCTTTGGAAGTGCGGTTGATCCGATTATCGCCACATGGACAACGGCGCACGGCGACTTGAACTGGACGAACCTCACTGCGCCGAGCGTGAACATTCTTGATTGGGAGTCCTTCGGTACGGCACCTGCCGGATACGACGCTGCCACCCTATATTGTTTATCGCTCCTCGCACCTGACACCGCCAAGAAAGTGCACGACACCTTTTCTGAAATCTTGGACAGTCCTGATGGTATTCGCTCTCAACTCCACGTGATCGGGCGTTATCTGAAGCGAGTGGAGTACGGCGATTTTATCGATCTGGCCGACTCTCTGCACCGGCACGCACGGAGACTAGTTGACCGGCAACTAAAGTAGAAGGCAGTCGGGCGGCCGTGACAGGGGAGGGTCGAGTGTGTCACTTACCGGAAAACAAGCCGCACGGCGCCGGAAGTGGGCGCCGTCGGATGAATGCTCGGTGACATGGTCGCTGCACTGGACCGGCACTTGCGAGCCGGGGCGGTTGCCTTGGGGCCAGTCGCGGTGGCGGTTGGTGGTGATGCCCCAGGCGACTGCTTTGTCGTAGCGTTGACGCAGGTCGGTGAGGAGCTGACAGTCGAGGTGGTCGCGTCCGTCGGTGGTGGTGGCGACCGCTGCGGCGGTGTTGGCCTCGCGGAGCACGGTGCAGGTCGAGGACACCTTTGGCGTGGCGGATCAGGTGGGCTACGCACTGCTGGACACTGGATGGTGACCGCGTGCGGGGACCGGGCAGGGGTTGGCCGTGCTCATCGGTGTTCTTGCTGATCACGTTGGTCGGTGTCTCATCAGCGCCACAGGACGTCCTCGGCGCGCAGCGCGGCTTTCATCGCCTCATCGAACCCGGAGGCCTCCGCGCGCTGGGCGAGGCGTTCCAGCGCGCGGGCCACGAACCCGGTCGACACCCCCACGCCCAGCAGTGCATCCATCAGCATCGCGGTCCGCTCGATCGGCACGTTGCCCTCACTGGCCAGCAGGATCGCCGCAGCGTTGACGTTGTGCCCGTACACCACGGTGCCGGCCGACCCGAACGGCGGCACCGCGGTGGCCGTCTTGTCGCAGCTGGTAGTGCACCTTCTCACAGGGTGACCGCCAGAATGTCCCACACCTGCGCCCAGCTCATCACCGCATCCCCGGCACTGCGCCAGCGGGTCCACCACCACCACCTCGCTACGGTCCGACTCCGACTCCTGACGGCCGTGCTGACCCCCGGGCTTGCGCTCCTTGGACCTCGCAGCCAGACGACCGATCCGCCCGCCGCCTCAACTCGGCGTTCTCCAACTCCAACGCCGCCTTCTCCGCCTCCAGCGTCCCCACCCGCGCCGCCAACCCCGCCATCAGCGCAGCAAGCTCCTGATACGCAGGCTCAGGTGCCCATTCTCGACCGTGCTGCTGATGTTTCCTACGTCCAAGGGTTCCTGATTGGACTGGAGGGATGTAAAGCGACGTGTGAGTTCTTCTCCTACTGCCAGGGTGCCCACGCGGGTGACAGGTATTTTGAGCACGGCACATTCATGGCCACCGAAACCGAGCACTGTAGGACCTCCGTGCAGGCGCCAGTATTGGCGCTAGCGGATCTGGTGAACAGAAAGGAGAAGGAATGACGATACTGGAACAGTTAGTGGTGATGGATACCGAGGACATCGAGAAGGCCGTCCAGGAACGCCGTGTCTGGTTCCAGGGCCGGCTCGAAGCGGCTGCGCCAAGGTTCGGCGTCGATCTGGTCGGCGACGTCGTGAACACCTACGACATGCGCTCAGTCGGCGCGAGGGCGCACGAGGGCGACCACGACGCGTGGATGCGCGTCGTGGTCGAAGACCCTGACTATCAGCCGGCCTCCCGTTGGGACGGCAACGTGGCGGCCAACTTGATCCGCGGTGTCCCGAAACCCCAGGTGCTGCGGTGGGCGGACTGGACGAACACCGGTAGCTATCTGAAAGGTCGTCGGCTCCGGGGCGAGGTGATGACGCTGGCTCCGGGGTCGACCATCGCACCGGACAACGTGCTTCACGACGACCCACAGCTGCCCGAATCCTGGTGGAGTGATCTCGACGCGGCGCTGGGAGCGCTCGCGGCGCACTCGGTCGACATAGACAACGAGCTGGGCGCCGTGCAGTACACGGTCAACGGGGTGCAGGCGCACTTCGATGTCGAGCTGCCCTCGGAGATGTTCGCTGACCTGGAGTGGACCACCGCCCACGCAGATCTCCACTGCGCAGATCTCCATTGGGGCAACCTGCGCGGGCCGGAGCTGTGCATCCTCGACTGGGAAAGCTGGCGGCCGGCGCCCGCCGGCTACGACACAGCCACCCTCTACTGCAACAGCTTGCTTCACCCGCGCACGGCCCGGCGCCTGCGCGCGAGGCCGGTGTTCGACACGCGCAGCGGGCAGATCGCGCTGTTGTTCGCGATCGTCCGATACCTGTGGGTGGTCGGCGAGGGCAGCGACATCGACCAGCTCGACCGGCCGCTTCGTGCGGAAGCTGCCGAGGTCCTGGCCGGCCTCGGTGTGCCCGAGGTCGCCAAGTGATGACAGCGCGCGCTACGGCGTGGTGGCGGCGATCTGGTCGAGGAGGGTGGCCCACTGGGGGGTCACGGTGATCGTCGGGCCGCTCCCGCGGTCCTTGCTGTCCCGGATGTGGACGAGGTCGGGTGGCTGAGGTTGACCTCGATGCAGTTGGCGCCGCCGGAGCTGCGGCTACTCTTGCGCCGCCCGGCCGGCGCGG
The DNA here is from genome assembly GCA_050700055.1 of Pseudonocardiaceae bacterium. GTDB lineage: Bacteria > Actinomycetota > Actinomycetes > Mycobacteriales > Pseudonocardiaceae. The sequence continues at coordinate 830 of JBOHGE010000034.1, read as the reverse complement.
GGTCCACGCGAACGGTCCTTCGGTCGCGGCGTGGGCACCGGGGGTGAACGGGATCACCTGGACCGTCACGTTGGGCTGGGTGGTGGTGGCTTGGACGTGGTCAAGGCGTTCGTGCAAGATCGACCCGCTCTCATCTCAGTCGGTCTCGTGTTGGCCGTGACGGGGTCACGGGCTGCTGACCTGGCCCTATCCTTGGCTTAACCCGTTCAAGGCGCTGCAAGCCGGCGACAAAGACCTGATCAACGTAGCCGTGACGATCTACCTTGGGACAGCCGGCGCAGCTGCCATCGTCGCTGGGTTGGCCGGCATCATTCTCGTATTCGTCATAGGGTCGTCCAGTCCGCGTCTGCGCAACTTCCGAGATGCGGCCGGAAAGCCGCTGCGCAGAACCTGGACGACGATCATCGCCGAGCCCTTTGCCGGCACGCTGCGGCTGCACCCGAGGCAGACGATCGTCACCAGCCTCGCCCAGTGGCGTGACTCGATCGCCGGATGCGATGACGCGGGGTTGCGGGATCAGGTCCGGGACCTCGAATCCGTCTCACGGATGCCGCATTCGGTGATGCTGACGGCGGTCGCGGAGCTGGATTGAACCACCCCGGGTCTGATGGCGATGCCACTTAGTTCAGCGATGGTGGGGATGTCGTGGTAACCGGATGGCCTGCAGGGCGGCCGTGGTGTGACAAGGTGATCTTGGTGGGTGGCGGTCCTCGGGGTGGTGATCGCTGTTTGGGGTGTGCCACGAGCATGCAGGGAGGTTCGGATGTAGAGGTCTGGGTCTTCGTGTGTGGTGCTGTGTTGGTGATGGAGGTGGGCCCTCCGGGACCGCT
>JBOHGE010000033.1:0-66540 GCA_050700055.1 Pseudonocardiaceae bacterium | reverse complement strand
GTTGCCACCAGTGGCACATCCCTACACAGCGATAGTCCTTCCGCGGACCTCACTGATAGTGACATCGAGTCGGTGACAGCCCGGGATGTCGGGCGTGTCAGGGCACGCCAGGAGGGCGCTGTCCGGGGGAATCTGCTCGCCGGCGCAGACCCAACCCACCCCGAAAGCGCCCGACCTCGGGGTGCTGCTCACCACCTGCGACCTTAGCCCGGCACCCGCCGTCTCACCCGACCGCGCTGGAACTGTCGGGGTAGGCCGGGAGGATGCCACTATGGACCGGAAGAGCAGTGCGGAGGTGATGTCGTTATGGCCGCGCCCGTTCCCCAGGTGTTCGAGCACGTCGGTCCGTGGACCGAGGAGAAGTTTCTGGCCCTGCCGGTGGACCGGCGGATCGAGCTGCTGGACGGGGCTCTGCTGGTGAGTCCGAGTGCGCGTGGCAAGCACCAGCGGCTGTCCTTACGGCTCGCGTTCGCTCTTGATGCGGCGGTCCCGGTGGGGCTGGAGGTGTTGGAGGCGATCAACGTCCGGGTGGGTCCTGGCAAGATCCTGATCCCCGATCTTGCTGTGATCACTGTCCCCGGGCTTGACCTGGCGGTATACCAGGCGGCGGACGTGGTCTTGGTCGTGGAGATCGCCAGCCCAGGTAATGCGGTAGTCGACCGGGTGGTCAAGCCGCAACTCTATGCGCAGGCCGGTGTCCCCCACTACCTGCGGATCGAGCAGGGTGAGGCGGGTCCCCATGCGGTTGCCTACCGGCTGCAGCAGAACTGTTACGTTGAAGTGGCCAGGGTCGACCCGGGTCAGCCGCTCATGCTCACCGAGCCGTTCCTGGTCACGCTCGACCTCGCCGCCTTGGCGGCGGCGACTCGTCCACCCTGCGCAGAGGTGCCGGGACGGCCTGCATCGTCATCCTCACTTCCGGCCACGTAGCTCGTCCGTGAGACGACCCGAGGCGCGGCGGTCCGGGACGAGCAGATATAAGGCTGTACCGGCGGTCGAGGGGGTAGTAGCGTCGAGACGGCAGTCGGGGCGGCACGTCGATTGACACCAGGGAGACGAGTGCGCTCGCGGATCAGCCGGCATCTGGGGCCCGCGCTCGAACAGCCGGGCGCAGCTCGCCGTGCGATACCGGCGACAGGTCTGCTGGCCCGCACCGCAGTAGCTGAGGCCGGCGTCCCACCGCCGGAGTTCACCGGCCGTGATTATGCGATCTTCCTGCTGCGGGTGGCCGCGGAGATCGAGCACTCGCTGATGGTGCAGTACCTGTTCAGCGCGTACTCGCTCGGCGGGCCGAACGTGCCCGAGGGTCGTCAGGCCGATGTCCGCGCCTGGCAGGAGACCATCCTGGGCATCGCCAAGGAGGAGATGGCGCACCTGATCACGGTCCAGAACCTGCTCACCGCGCTCGGCGGCCCGCTCAACGTCAACCGGGAGGACTACCCGCACCGCAGTGCCTTCTACCCGTTCGGCTTCACGCTCCAGCCGCTGAGCCTCGGCTCGCTCGCCGCTTATGTGTGCGCGGAGAGCCCGCTGGAGTGGGACGACGAGGAGGCCCGGGAGATCAAGCAGCGCGCGGCGGTCGAGGTGGGCATGCCGGTCAACCGGGTGGGCGCGTTGTACGCGGAGCTGTCCCGGATCCTCAGCGATCGGACGTTGGTTCCCGATAGCGCCTTCGACGCCGCGAGTGTGGCCTTCCAGGCGTCCTGGGACGAGTGGGGCCGCGGCTACCGCCAAGGTCAGCGCGGGCGGGAGGCCACCAGCAGCCTGCCGGACCTGCCCGCCCCCGAGCTGGTGATCGTCGAGGTCGGCTCCCGGGCCGCGGCGCTGGACGCGCTGGCGCAGGTCAGCGAGCAGGGCGAGGGCTTCGAGCTGCCCCCGGACGACAACGAGTCCCACTTCCGGCGGTTCCTGGCGATCTACCGGGCGATGCGGGCGCTCGGTGACGACGTGGCCGAGGTCGTCCGCCCGGTGGCCACCAACCCGACGACCGACCCGGCCGACGAGAGCGCCGGGGAGCCGACCGACGCGGACACGCCGACCTCGATTGTCGATCCCGAGGCGAAGCTGTGGGCGCACCTGTTCAACGTGCGGTACCGCAAGCTGCTGGTGAACCTCTCGCATGCGTTCGAGCTCGCCGATGACCCGACCGACCGGTCGACGCTGAGCCCCCGCGGGGCGCTGATCCACCACACGTTCTCGGAGATGTACCACCTGCGGGCGATCGCGGGGCTGCTCGTCGGGCTCCCGGTCGACGGTGCCCAACCGGACGGGCCACGCGCGGGGCCGCCGTTCCAGATGCCCTACACGCTGATGCTCCCGCACGCCGAGGACGACCGCTGGCGGCTACACCGCGACCTGCTCGATGCAGCCGCGACGCTGATCCAGCGGCTGCGCACACCCGATGGTGCCGGGCAGGGCTACCTGGTGGCGCTGGCCCAGTGGGACGAGATCGAGCGCGGCCACGTCGAGCAGCTGATCGCCGGCAGTGCCGCCGTGACCGTAGGCCCGCTGCCATGATCCGGGAGCTGCGCATCCTGCCGCCGCTGGCCATCGCCCGCTTCGGCGCGGCGGCCACACCGCTGGACAACTACGACGCGGTCGTCGATCCGGAGCGGCCGCTGAGCCACCGGGTACTGCGACCGGCGCAGACCCTTGAGGTCGACGTCGACAGCGGCGAGATCGTCCGGGCCTTCGTGCCCGAGCGGCTGTCGTTCACCGACAACGGCATGGTCCGTCCGGTCGCACCGTTCCTCGAGGTGTGGGCACTCACCGACAGTGGCCGGCTCGAGCCGCTGACCACCGAGCTGGTGGGCGCGGCGGCGGTGCGCTGGCGGGTGCAGGTCGCCAACCACAAGGTGTTCCGCCGGACCGGTGCCGAGGCGGACAAGGTCGACGCCGACAGCGGCGAGTTCTCCGATCACACCCGGCGACCGCTCACCGGTGCCTGCCCGAACTTCTGGCCGGACCGGACGATCCCGTTCGGCCACGTGCAGTACATCAAGCCGACCCAGGCGCATCCCGAGATCCGGCTGCGCTTCACCCCCGCGGCCGGACTCGTCTACGGCGCCGGCCGCACCCCGCCCCCGCCGGGTCCACCCGCGGACCCGAACGTGCGCAGCGTGGTCTACGACGCCAGCCGTGGCACCTGGCTCGGGTACCAGGATCAGCCGGAGCCGACCATCACGGTGCCCGGGGGCATCTACGCGAGTGATCGCCAGGGTCGCAGCCGCGGCTACCTCGACGACGGCTGCGACGGCTTGGTGCGGGTGACGGTGACCGTCCAGGGCGCGACGCTGTCGGCCTACGGACGCATCGGCGCCGGCCCGCCGACCTACGCGCCGGACGCGCTGCCGATCCGCACGATCGCCGACGAGCTGGAGCAGGCCCTGCTCGGCCCCACCGTCGCGGCCGGCCAGGCGACCCCGGAGCGGGTCGAGGAGATCGTCCGCCGCGCGTTCGAGACCATCCGGCTGATGAACACCGCGGCGATGAACACCGGCGGCATGGCCGGCCACGACGAGCGGGAGGGCCGCCGCCGGGATCCGATCATGGCTGAGTCGCTCGTCGACGAGGTCGCGCTGGAGAGCCTGCACCAGAGCCTGCTCGTGGCGTTACGCAGCGGTACCGCACCGTGGTTCGCCGACGTGCTGCGGGACTACGACGAGATCGGTGACCTGTCCGACCGGGGACGTCGCAAGATGCCCGCGATGATGCGCGGCGCCGACGGCCGGCACCTGACGCTCACCCGGCGCCAGATCGACCTGATCCGCAGCCTCACCCGCGGGCCGATCTTCCCCGACGCCGGCCGGGAGGCCCCGTGAGCATCGAGCCGACGAACCTCACCGCGCAGCTGCATTACCGGGCGGCGGGCAACCCGCCCAGCACGGTTCCCGACGCGGCGATCTCCAACTCCTTCCCGGGCCTGGAGTTCGACTTCCGCAACGTGTGGCGCCGGCTGTTCGAGGGCATCGAGGTGCACGAGGCGCACGGCTACGTGGTCCACGCCGAAGGTGAGCTGCAGCGGTTGGAAGGCCGCTACCTCATCCAGGTCGCCGACACGCCCACCCTGCTCGAGGTGCGCGGCCCCACCGGGACGCAAGAGGACGCCGTACTCGGCTCGACCTTCCTCGAGTGGTCGAATGCGATCGCCGAGGTCTTGCACACCAGCGCCGGGCAGCTCGTGGCGTGCCAGTTCCTCGATGTCAGCACCGAGCCACAGACCGTCGAGACTGTCGAGCTGCGCATCCGGCCGCTGTTCGCCCGCAGCACGGTCACCGACGAGCCGTTGCCGGTGATCGACGAGGTGCTGGCGCAACCGGGCGAGCTCACCCAGAGCCTGTGCTCACCGTGGCAGAACGACTACCGGGAGTGCGGCTGTTATTACTGGGCGGCGAGCCGGCCCGACTACGTCAACGTCGAGTCGACCGAGCAGGGGCCTAGCATCGGCAACAACTGGATGGCGCGGCAGCGCGAGCCGAAACGCTACGAGCCCGACAACCCCGCCAACCCGCGACAGCTCAGCTATGAGGAGCTGTTCCGCGACTGGCAGGGGCTGCTGCGGTTCATCGTCGGCGGCCGGGACTATGACTGAGCTTTTCGAGCCCTCCGCGCTGTTCGAGCCTTCCGCGCTGTTCGAGACCCCCGCGCTGTTCGAGCCTTCCGCGCTGTTCGAGACCCCCGCGCTGTTCGAGCTCTCCGCGCCGCGCAGCGCGCAGGCCCATCTCGTCGACAGCGGTGACGGGCGGCACCTGCTCGTCCCCAACGGCAACCGGCTCTACCGGGTCGACGCCGCGACCTACACCCAGCTGGACGACCTGCTGGACAGCGGCGACTCCGCCGCGCTGGGCGCGCTGCTGACCCGGCTGGGCGTGGACGCACCGCGTTACGTCGACGACGCGGCGCCGGAGCAGCCGCCGGTGCGGGCGCTGTCGTTGGCCGTCGCGCAGAAGTGCAACCTCGGCTGCACCTACTGCTACGCCCAAGGTGGCAGCTTCGGCGGGCCGGCGACCAGCATGGCGCTGGACACCGCGCTGGCCTCGGTGGATCTGCTGTTCAGTGATGTGGGCCCCGGCGAGCGGGTGAACCTGAGCTTCCTCGGCGGTGAGCCGCTGATGAACCGCCCGGTGATCCACGCCGCGACCGAGCGGGCCCGGGCGATCGCCACCGAACGCGGCGTCGACGTGACGTTCTCGATCACCACGAACGGCACTCAGCTGACCGCCGCCGACGGTGATTTCTTCGAGGAGCACGGCTTCGCGGTCACCGTGAGCCTCGACGGCGCCGGCTCGGCGCACGACCTGCTGCGCCCGTTTCGCAGCGGCCGGGGCAGCTTCGACCAGGTGATCGAGCGGGTCACGCCGCTGCTGCACCGCCAGCGACGCATGCAGGTGTCCGCCCGGGTCACCGTCACACCGGTGAACTTGCAGCTCAAGCAGACCCTGGACGCCTTCGTGGCGCTGGGCTTTCACAGCGTCGGGTTCTCGCCGCTGCTGCGATCACCCACCGGCAGCCACGAGCTGAGCAGGCCGGACCTCGCGGCGATGCTGGACGAGATGGTGTCCTGCGGTGCCGAGTTCGAGCGCCAGGTGGTGGCGGGCCGGCGCTACCCGTTCGCCAACGCGGTCACCGCGATGCGCGAGATCCACCGCGGCACGCACCGCCCCTACCCGTGCGGGGCGGGGGCCGGCTATCTGGGCGTGTCGGCCGGCGGTGAGCTGGCGGCCTGCCACCGTTTCGTCGGCGACGACGACGGCGCGCTCGGTGACCTCGTGGACGGCGTCGATCGGGAGCGCCAGGCGCGCTGGCTGAGCGAGCGCCATGTGCACCGCCAGGAGCCGTGCCGCAGCTGCTGGGCGCGCTACCTGTGCGGTGGCGGCTGCCATCACGAGGTCATCGCCCGCGGTCGCCCGGCGTGCGACTACATCCGCGGGTGGCTGCACTGGTGCCTGGGCGCCTACGCGCGGCTGGCCGAGCAGCGCCCGGACTACTTCAGGTGACCGTCGACGTCTGCGTGATCGGCGGCGGCCCGGCAGGCGCGGCGCTGGCGATCCGCCTGGCGGGGCTGGGTCACCACGTCACGGTCGTCGAGCGGCACCGGTTCCCGCGCCCGCACGTCGGTGAGTCACTCAGCCCCGCCATCTGGCCGCTGCTGGAGATGCTCGGTGTGCGGGATCGGGTGGACGGCGGCATACCGGCGGTCCAAGCGCGGGTGCGCTGGCACGGCGATGAACGCTTGCAAGCCGGGGACGGGCTGACCGTCGACCGCGGTGCCTTCGACGCGATCCTGCTTGACGCCGCGCGCGAGGCCGGCGCTGACGTGCTCTCGCCCATGGCCGCGCGCCGGCCCGTGCGCACCAGCCAGGGGTGGCAGGTGCCGTTGGGCAATCGGCTGCTGGGCGACCGGCTGCTACCCGCGCGTTTCCTGGCCGACGCGACCGGACGTCGCCGCCTGCTGGGCGGGCGCCGCACGCTGACCGGGCCGCGCACGCTGGCGCTGCACGGCATCTGGCGTGGCGGGCCGGCGCCTGATGGCACGCAGACGCGCATCGACACCCTTGCCGAGGGGTGGCTGTGGGGCGCGCACCTGCCCGGTGGTGGTTTCCGCGCGATGGCGTTCGTGGACCCGGAGACCGCCCGGTGCGGTCTCTATCACCGGCTGCTGGCGGCGTCACCCCTGTTCGCCGACGTGGCGCGCACCGCTCAGCTCGCCGGGCAGGTGCAGGTCTGCGACGCCACCCGCTACGCCATGCCCACCCCGATCGACACCGACTATGTCAAGATCGGCGAGGCGGCGTTCGCCATCGATCCGCTGTCCTCGTCGGGCGTGCACACCGCGATCCAGACCGGGGTGGCCGGCGCCGCGGCCGTGCACTCGATCCTCGCCCCGGACGGCGACACCCACGCGGCCCTGCGCTACTACCGCGACCAGCAGCACTACGCGGTGCAGCGGCACGCGGCCACGGCCGCCGGCGTTTACGCCGAGCACCGGGCGCACGCCGACGCGGTCTTCTGGCGTCGGCGCAGCGCCCCGCCGCGCTTGTCTCTTCGTTCAAGGGCGGCTCCGCTCGGCGAACTCCTCCCGCTAAGGGTCCGGTTGCCCGCCGCTGCTGCCCTGCTGGACACGCCCTGCCTGGTCGGGGACCGCATCGAGCTGCGCCGCGCGCTCACCCACCCGGCCCTGGACCGCCCGGTGGCGTTCCTCGCCGGCAGCGAGCTGGCGCCGCTGCTCGACCAGCTGCCCACCGCACCGTCGCTGGCCGACGCCGTCGGCAGCTGGGACCATGCACTGCCCCCCGGTCGTGCCCTGGCGATCGCAGCCTGGCTGCGCCAACGGGGCCTGCTGGAGATCGTGCCCTGCCTGACCGGTCACGACTCCTGAACCGCCACCGGACCATTCTTTGTTGTCTCTCGGCCATCCACTGTTCACCAACCAAGCTCGTTCCGTTCACTTTTCGGGCGCATCGTCCGTGATGTGAAATTTGCGTGTAAAAGTGGATTAGTCCCTTTCCTGAGTCCCATCCGTGACGGCGACACCACCGACCACGCATCTCGCACAGTGCTGAGCCACCCCCGGACACCCCCAGCGCCCCAGCCCGCATTCAGCGGGCTCAGCGGGGTTGTTGGGCCCCGGATAACCCCGCTGAGCCCGCTGAATGCGGGCTGGGCGTGCCGTCACTGCAAAGGATCACTATGCGGAGAGAAGACTACTTAGCGAGGGGCCGCCGCACCCGCTTCGGCGTAGCCGAACGGGCGCACCTCCCGGGTGCTCAGGAGCCGCTGAGCCGGCGGATAGCATCACTGATCGTCACGACGCTGGTACTGCTGGCGACGGTCATCGCGGGGCTGGCGCTGGTTCCGGCCGCCGCAGCGGCGCAGACGCCGGGACCTGAGGTGCCCGACCAGGGGTGCTCAGCCACGACCCTGCCCGCAAACGATGACGGATCGACGGGATCGATCACGCTGCCGTTCGTCGCGGACTTCTTCGGCACGAACTACTCGGCGTTGTATGTGAACAACAACGGCAACGTGACCTTCCAAGGCCCGTTGGGGACATTCACGCCGTTCACCATCAACGCGAACACGCCGCCGATCATCGCGCCGTTCTTCGCCGACGTCGACACTCGCGGCGCGGGCTCATCCCCGGTGACCTACGGCACCACCACCTTCGGCAGCCGCCAGGCATTCTGCGTCAACTGGAACGACGTCGGCTACTACGCCTCCCACACCGACAAGCTCAACAGCTTCCAGCTGCTGCTCGTCGACCGGTCCGACGCCGGCGCGGGCGATTTCGACGTCATCATGAACTACGGTGCGATCACCTGGGAGACCGGCGACGCCTCCGGGGGGTCGAACGGGTTCGGCGGCACCGCAGCCGGCGCCGGGTTCTCGGCCGGTGACGGGAACCCTGATCACTTCTTCGAGTTCCCCGGCAGCTTGACCCCCGGCGGGCTGCTCGACACGAACCCGACGACCGGGCTGGTCAACAACAGCCGCGGAACGCTGGAGCCCGGACGATATGTCTTCCCGGTGCGCAACGGCGCACCACCCGGATCGGGCACCTTCACCGGAACCGTTCGCGACACCGCAGGCGGAGCCCAGTCCACCGCGCCCGTGCAGGCCTGCCCGGCCGACGGCGGTTCCTGCGTGATCGGGTTCAGCAACACCGACGGCCGCTACAGCATCGTCGGCGTCACGCCCGGCTCGTGGAACCTGACAGCCAACCCGCCGGCGGGCTCCAACCTGCTACCCGACCGGGCCGGCCCGCTCACCGTCGCCACCGGGGAGACGATCACCCAGGACTTCATCCTCGAGGGACCCACCGGTCCACCGGCCGGCACCACCATCACCAGCCGCGGCAGCTCCGGCGCCATCCCGGTCATCTACTGGAACGACCCGCTCACGCTGGACACCACCGGATGCGCCAACGGCACGGCCTCCTACACACTGACCTTGAACGACGGCCGGACGGTGCGATCCGGCCCGCTCACCGAGACCCCGGCCGGCTCCGGGCACTACCAGGCGCAGATCGCCCCACTATTCCCCGAGCACGGGGATGCCACCGTGCGCATCACGTTCACCTGCCCCGACGGCTCGCACCCCGATATCTCGTTCTCCATCTACATCGACCCCTCCGGGACCATCGTGGACCCGACTGGTGCCCCGATATCGGGCGCTACGGTGACGTTGCTGCGCAGTGACGCCTCCACCGGCCCGTTTGAAGCGGTACCGGACGGCTCAGCCGTGATGAGCCCCAGTAACCGCACCAACCCCTTCGTGACCGGCCCCGACGGCATCTTCCACTGGGACGTGATCGCCGGGTTCTACCAGGTCAAGGCCAGCAAGCAAGGGTGCTTGGGAGATGACGGGTCGGACACGACCACCACCGTGGTGTACGAGATCCCACCGCCGGTGACCGACCTGAGGCTGGTCCTGGACTGCGGGCAAGCAGCAGTGCAGACCCAGACCCAGCTCAGTGTCAGCCCAGCGTCTCCAACCGCTGCCAACACCGTGCAGACGTTGACCGCGTCGGTCACCCCGGCGACGGCAGCGGGCAGTGTGCAGTTCCGGGACGGGGCCAACCCCCTCGGTAACCCGGTGACCGTCACCAACGGCACCGCGTCGACCACCACCACACTGCCGCCGGGGAACCACTCGCTGACCGCGGAGTTCATCCCGACCAACGCGGCGGCCTTCACCGGGTCCACGTCGGCAGCGGTGCCCTACCTGGTCAACGCTGCGGTCACAGCCACCACGCTGAGCGTGACACCAGCCTCCCCGGCCGTGAAGAACACCGTGCAGACGCTGACCGCGACAGTCACCCCGGCCGCGGCGGGCAGCGTGCAGTTCAAGGACGGGGCCAACCCCCTCGGTAACCCGGTGACTGTCACCAACGGCACCGCGACGGCCACCACCACCCTGCCGGTGGGCACGCACTCGCTGACCGCGGTGTTCACCCCCACCGATCCGGTGGCCTTCACCCCGTCGGCGTCGGCTGCCGTGCCCTACGTGGTTTACAACACGGCCACCAGCACCACGCTGACGGTCGCCCCGAACCCCTCGATCCAGGGCAGTCCGGTGGCCCTCATCGCGAAGGTGACGCCGTTCACCGCGGCCGGCACCGTCCAGTTCAAGGACGGCGCCACCGCGCTGGGTGCCCCGGTACCCGTGACCGGTGGTTTCGCCTTCCTCAACATCTCCACTCTGGCCAGGGGCACGCACACGCTGACCGCGGTGTTCACCCCCACCAACCCGGTGGCTTCAGGACCGTCAACCTCACCACCGGTGACACTGACGGTCCGACCACTCTTCTAGTAGGTCCGACGAAGTCGGTGTGATCCAGGCAAGTCCAGTAGTCGACCGCAGTACAGTGTGATCACGGTTTGGGTGCCGGAAACGACACGGGATGTCGCGGACGGCACCTAAACCGTGATCATGGGCCGGACCGGTCGATCAGCAGCGGGTGACCGGCACCGGAAGCAGACCACTACGACTAATCTAGCCACGGCGCGAAGTCCTGCGCATGCGGAGAACGTATGCGGCCAGCTCAGGGCGGTTTGCCACACGGAGCGACCTAGCTTTTCTGGAGGTAACCGGTCGTGGTGAATGCGAGTCATGGACGGTGGCCGTCATGAAGGTAGTCAACGCGATGAGTGTTCAAGGCTGTTAGCGCCGCCCGGCCGCGGAACCATACATACAGCCGAAGTCGCTGTTGCGCTTGCGGTGGCGTGCAGGATTCATATGCGGCCAGCTCGGAATCGGCGAGGAGCAGCCGCGTTATTTGGTCGACCGTTAGCGTTCCTGCGTCGAATGTTCAACGAGCGCCACCATTATTCACCGTCAGGGCGTGCACCTGGGCATCGAACAGAAAGTAATTGAGTCCGTTCCGACGTGTCACCAGCACCTGATCCACAGCGTTCTGACCACCATTAGGTTCCACTGAGCGATCCGGGGGGCTTCCAAACCATCATTAGGTTCCCTTTGGCAGGTTGCGGGCGGGGGATCGAGCTCGGCGAGGGGTAGCGGGAAAGCGGCGGCCTGCGCTGCGCCCGGAGCAGCGATCGGCATCGGCCGAGGCGACCGGACACGGCCGGTCGGGCAACGCGCGGGGATCAGCTTTCCCATGCTGATCAACCGATCTCGCGCAGTGTAGGAGCGCTGCGGGGGCACCATGAGCGCGATCAGTTCACCGCGTTCGGTCACCTCCACGGTCTGCCCTGCCTTACCAGGCAGGGTTAGTTCGGATAACGGTGGCGGCGACCTCAACGCCGGTTGCCCGCCGACACGCTGCCCGTAAACCAGCGCTCGTCGCGAAGGTGTGACCATGCCTTCGCGACGTGGTCTGGCCCCATCATGCGGTGCTTGCGAGCATTCCACGCGCCGACAAGCTCAGCAGCGACGTTCGGATCGGTGGCCGCTTCGACGTTCTCGTGAGTGGCAACCCAGTGGACGCTGGCGAGCAGTTCCATACCGTAGGCCGACTCGAAGCCCTCGCTGAGTCGGACGACCCGTCCAATTCGGGCAACAGTGTGGGGATAGGGGCCCAAGACGCGGTCGGCCTCGTCACTCACACCGGGGAGCAGCTTGACCGGTTCGGCTTCCTGGACGGGCTTGCTGCCATCACCGAATCCGGTGATGAAATGCCCTTCCATCGATCGCAGCGCCTTGCGGAGGTTATCCGCATACGGCCCGTATCGACCCTTCGTGTAATCGAGACGCATGTCCTCACCGGCCACCTGCAGGAAGTACATCAGCTTCTGCACCTCAATGAGCGACACGTCGAGCGCGATCTCGCTGTACCTGCGCATCGTCGCGATGAAGGCTGCCTTCGCCACGGTCATCGCGGGTCGCGCCGTCCGAGTGGTCATGTCCGCCGCGTCGGGTGCGCCATCGGGTGGAAAGATCCGGACATCGACATCCGGTAATTGCTCGAATGCACTCTCGATGAGTGGCTTCACCTCCGCCCAGTCGAGCCCACCGCTGCCGCAGCCCAACGGTGGCACCGCGATCGAGCTGATCGACTTCTCGCGCATCACCCGCACCAGGTCGGCGAGCCCGGCCTCGATGTCGGGAAGTCGGGAACGGGCGCGCCAGTGACCCTTGGTCGGGAAGTTGATGACGAACCGCGGCCCGGACATCGCGCCGGTGTCCCAGACGTGCATCTGACCGAGGCGGACCTCGTCCCGCTTGGCAGCCCGCTCGTAGGCCCGGAACATGTCCGGGAACCGGCGGCGGAACTGTAGAGCGATGCCCTTGCCCATCACCCCCACCGTGTTCACCGTGTTGACCAGCGCCTCCGCATCCGAGTCGAGGAGGTTGCCGTGCGACTCGTGGATCACCGCGCCTCCTTCAGCTGAAGTACCAGTCACGCCTTGTTCGTACCGCAGCACCCTGACTAAAACGAGCCAGAGTTGCCCGAGCCTGGGCAGCTCGAGCAGGGGTGCGGGCCGCAACATACTCGATCGCTTGCCACGGCACCTGGCGGTGGACCAGACACTCGGCCATCCGCCGTTCCCTACGATCCGGCTCGCTGGGCGTGTTGTGCCACATCCTCGCCCGCATGAGGGGCCAATCGATCAACGCGTCGAGGCCGGCGGGATCGCGGGTAAAACGCGCGGTCTCCAGTACGGCGTTGCGGTCGGTGAACAACATCGGCAGCCCTAGCTCGGCCAGCCGGTCGGCAGTCGTGATGAGGTATACCAGCGGGTCCATGCCACCGGTGTACTCCGGCACGTTGCCCTTTGCGACGGCGTAGAGCATCGGGCTGCGGGGCGCGAAGTAGAACGGCACGTAGTCCGCGACCATGCCGCACGGACCCACCGGCACAGCTCGGCGTCGGCGCTGCTCCTTGATACCCCGGTTGCCGACCTCGACGGCCAGCAGGCCGGCAGCCACTCTGCTGTCGCACAGCAGGCCGTGCTCGATGATCGACGCCAGGTGGTGGATGGGCGTGAAGTGGTAGAGCGGCGTGGGCACCGGGCGCGGCACGTCGACCACCTCGACTCAGCAGTGGGCTCGATCAACTCGGCCGACCCTAGCCATGTTCGCGACCTGGGCACACGAACTCGCCCAGCGGCTCTAGCCGAGATCACCTCGTCGGCATGGTGGTCATCGCCCCCAAACTGCGCCAGCCGCAGGCGTTGCGGAGAGCTGCGCCAGCTCGGCGCCGCGCTCGACGACACGGCGGAATCGCTCGTCCTCGGCGATCTCCCACTCCACCGGGAACCGCCACACCGGGGAAACCGGGGTGCCCGGGAAGAACGGGGAGCCCGGGTGAGATCGGCGACGATGTTGCGGTGGCGAGGTTGAACAGCGCCCCGGGGTCAGTGAGGTCACTGGAGCAGAACCGGCCGAAGCGGGCATCGTAGGCGGGGAACAGATCGCCGTCGGGCTGGGTTCCCGCGGCGTTGGGCGTCGCAGCGTAGGAGCTGGTCGGATAGTTCCAGTACTGAGCTTCGGGGTCGATCAGGTTCTGCCCGGCCACCACTGCTGGTTGAGCTGCAGCTCGGAGACGAAGGCACCCTGCCGGCCGTGCCGGCGCACGATGCCAGCCGTTGCCGGCGCGACCGCGTCGTCGACGCCAACCTCACCCGGACAAAGCGGGCACATCCCAGAGGTGAACCGAGGACGGCGCGATCCGCAACGAGGGACGGGTGGGACCGCCAAGTGGCATCAATCAATCTCGCACAGTGTAGGAGCGCCGCGAGGGCGATCAGTTCGCCGCGTCAGGTCACTTCCACGGTCTGCCCTGCGTTCACCAGCAGGGTAAGCAACCTCCGGCAGTCAGAACTGTGTTTTAGTACCCTATCGGAAGTCCCACCGATCACTAAGTTCCCAGCATGAGCGAAACTCGGCGATCACGTCTGTGCTCGGTACACTCGGTGATCGGGGCGGACGAAGGGCCGTGGTCGATGGCGGGTATGGGCACGGTCACGGCGCGCGGCGCCGGCTGGTTGGCGTTGGCCGTCTCACCAGCCGTCGTGATCGGTGTCTGGTGGGATGCCGTGCTGAATCATCCGGTGCTCGCAGCGGTGCTCCTCGGATTTTATGAAAGCGCAGTCGCGGTGCCGCTTTTCGCCGGAAAGATCGTTGCAGGGTTGCGGGAACGCCGGCCGGAACAGATCGTCAACCGGCTTGACAGGGCGTTGCCGCAGTGGATCTCCGGATTTGGCCGGCGCTATCGGGAGTTTATGCTGGACAGTCTCCGCGTCATCGATCTCGAGAGCCTGGCGACCGCCGATTTCTACACTCCGGAGCTGGATGACGTCTTCGTCGAGGTGAATCTCGCACTTGAGGATCCGGACCAGGCATCCGGTGGTCTGCCAGCCATTTTTCCTGCGGAAGTGCGTCATTCGCTCCGGGATTTCCTCGACCGACCACA
The DNA here is from genome assembly GCA_050700055.1 of Pseudonocardiaceae bacterium. Lineage (GTDB taxonomy): Bacteria > Actinomycetota > Actinomycetes > Mycobacteriales > Pseudonocardiaceae. The sequence goes on along the minus strand of JBOHGE010000033.1, from coordinate 52,163 downwards.
ACCGGTGGTCCTGGCGGTCATCGGTGCGCCCGGCAGTGGGAAGACCATCTTGCTGCGTCACGCGGCCCGACAGCTGTGCCGCGTCCCCCAGGGCCGGCGGCGCACGGTACCGATACTGCTGTATTTGCGTGACCATCTCACCACGATCGCCTCGACTCCGGGTGCCACGCTCCCGGAACTCGTACGTGGCACGCTCGGGCGGTACGGCCCCCACGAGCCCGAACAATGGTTCGAGCGACGGCTGCACAACGGTGCCTGCCTGGTGTTGCTCGACGGGTTGGACGAGGCCCGACCGGAGGACCACAGGAGCGTGGCCGACTGGGTCGAGCGGCAGATCAGGCGGTATCCGAAGAACGACTATGTGATCACCGCACGGCCCCAGGGTTACTTGACGGCGCGCATCGACGGTGCGGCCGTGCTGCAAGTCCGGAACTTCACTGACCAGCAGGTGATCCGTTTCCTCAAGAGCTGGTATCTCGCTGTCGAGCGGCACAGCACCGGTGGGGCAGGTGAAGACGTGCGGCTCAGAGCCGAGTCGGCAGCGGACGATCTGCTTACGCGGTTGACCGGCGCGCCGGCGCTGTACGAGCTGACAGCCAATCCGCTGCTGCTCACCATGATCGCAACCGTGCACCGTTACCGTGGTGCGCTGCCCGGCAGCCGGGTCGACCTGTACGGCGAGATCTGTCACGTCATGCTCTGGCGACGGCAGGAGGCCAAGAAACTCCCGATCGCGCTGGATGGTGACACGAGGGAAGTCCTGCTGCGCGGGCTCGCATTCGCGATGATGCAACGGCAGGTGCGGGAGCTTTCCCGGGCCGAGGTCCTCGCCGAGATCGGCCCTGCCCTGCACCGCGTGTCTCGAGAGCTGACCGCCGAGGAATTCCTTACCGATATCGCGTGCAACGGGTTGCTGGTCGAACGCGAAAGTGGCGTGTACTCCTTCGCTCACCCGAGCTTTCAGGAACACCTCGCTGCCGGCCACATCCGCGACAAGGGCTTGATCAACGTGCTGGTGGATGCGATCGGTGACGTCCGGTGGCGAGAGACGACTCTGCTGTACATCGCCCGCTCGGACGCCGATCCGATCGTACGGGCGTGCCTGGCGACCACCGATATCACCGCGTTGTCGCTCGCTTTCGATTGCGCCGAGCAGGGCAGTGAACTGGCACCGGAACTCCGTGACCACCTCGACGGTCTTCGCGCCGCCGCGTACTCCGCCGATACCGACCCCGAGCGCCGCCGCCTGGTGACCGGTGTCCTCCTCACCCGCCACCTGCGCCACCTCATCCGAACCGGCAACGGCGGTCGCGTCTGCGCCCGCCCCATCACCACCGGCCTCTACACGCTGTACCGGCAGGACACCCAGGATCTCGGACCCGAGCGGCACACTCACAGCGAATCCAGCGTCGAGGAGCCGATCACTGGTGTCAGTGGACGTGATGCCGCCGCGTTCGTGTGCTGGGTCAACAGCATCACCAGCAGTGACACCGTCTACCGCCTACCGAGCCGCATGGAGATCAAAGACTCTGTGCTCAGCCAGGTATTCACACCATCGAAGCCCGGAATGCCACCCCCTACCGTCTGGCTGGAACCCGATCACCAGCACGGCCGATCCGAATTGTTTCTACCAGCCGGCACGGACCACCCCCACCTGATCGATAAAGCGACACTCGTCAGCCATGTCAAAGACGACATCCCCCGCTCGATCACGACACTCATCCGGCTACTACTACTCCGCTCGATCATCACCATCCGGGTGTTCGCCCGCCACCTCGCCCCCAATCGCGACCACAACCGCGACCGCGCCCTCACCCGCGACCTCGCACGCGCCCTCAATCGCGCCCTAGATCACGACCACGGCCGCGCCCTCACCCATGCCCTCGCCCTCGACTTCGACCGTGACCTCGCCCCCGCTCCCGGCCTCGGCCCTGACCCCGACCGCGCGCTCAACCTCGATCCCGACCTCGACCCCGAGCTCGACCGCGCGCTCAACCTCGACCTCGCTCTCGAGCGCGACCGCGACCTCGACCTCACCCGCGCCCTAGCCCTCGCCCGCGACCTCGACCGCGGCCTCGACCTCACCCATGATTTCACCCGTGACCTCACCCGCGCCGGCGATCTTGCGCGCGACCTCGCTCGCGACCTCGACCGCGCCCTGGACCTCACCCGCGCCCTCGACATCGCCCTCGACCGCATTCTCGACCGCGCCCGCGACATCCCTGGCGCACGCGACGTCACCCGCGCCCGCGACCTCGAAGATCTTCGCGCCCGTTTCATGGGGAACGCCCTAGGCCATGCTCTTACTCGCGCCCTTCGCCGGTACACGCCGGAGGCAAGCTGGCCCGTCGAGTTCGCGCAGGAACTCATCAGCGAGACGGGCATCGCCAAAACCGCCCGTTACATCGTGTCCCCGGATACCCTGGCGGATAAAGTCCGGAGTGGACGACAAGATCTGGCGAATCTCCTTGGGCCAACGGATAGCGCCGCATCGCCGCCCTGGGCTCGACAAGTCGCGATAAACCTCCAGGAAACCGCGCTGCCGATATTCACTCGACAACAACCTCTTACCAGAGACACCGCAACAACCATACGACTCGCGGCGCTCTGCCTGGCTGCTGAAGCCGACGTGCGCAAGGCGAACCAGCTCGGCGACACCTTTCGCGAGATCGCAGCCGGAGTGACCCTCCTCGAACGCCGCGCCACCGGGAAGGCGGTCCCGACCGAGACCATCATGCTCGCCCTCACCTGAGCACCGTCCCTGGTGGGAGGTATCGAATCATAACGGCGCAAGCGGATCTTGTAGGGCGTTACCGCTCTCCGATTACGAGTCGTCCAGTGAAAGTGATCATAAAAGCGTTGACACCCGGCTGCCCCTCTCCCGGCTGGCGGGCACTACCCGTAACGGGTCACCGGCCGGTGGCGAGTAGATCACCGTCTCCGCCGCGACGTCCACCGCCTGCCCCAGCAGATGCAGCGTGCCGAGTTTCCTCACCCACGTGCAGGTAGCCGCGGGCCAGTTCGAGCAGATGCCGGACGCATCGTTGGGTCGACGGGATCATCAGCCGCCTGCGCGGCTTCGACGTTGCGTACCGCACCCCCCAGCAACGCTCCTGAGCGACAGCGTGGAGAATGTCACGATCGCCGATAGCGGCGTATATTCACCGTTGTTGGACAATCGGCAAAGTGTTGAGCCTTTTACTGAGTGCTGAAAATTTTTCAACACTCAGGAACTCGTTAAGCATCGACCAGTTTGGGAGAATTCTCTCTACGGCGGACGCGGCCCGCCTGCGAGCATTATCCGGACCAAGTTGAGTCCGGAGTCCAAGCGCTTGAAAGCTTTCAAATGTGACCGCTTCGAATCGCTTGGATTTACGTAGGTTCATGCCGAGATCATCCTCTGCAATGAATAGCACAGTCGGAAGCACATCGTATAACGGACTGAGGTCCGGCCGCTTTCCATCAGGATACAGGAAAGCCCAGTTCTTCAAGTGAGCGTCACCGTTGCCGACCAGCACGTTCAGCACAATTCTATCAATCACATCAGCAACCCGATGCACGCCACTGAGTTCGCCTACGAAGATTGCCACAGTCTCAAAGTTCGCTTTTGTGTACTTTGCACGCTCTGAATCAGTAGGGATGTTGAGAACTTGCGCCAGTTCCTCCATGTGTACGCGCAGATCGCCCGCACCTCGGTCGAATCGATCAATTGCCAACGTCTTGCTCTTGACCACAGTCGCCCAATCTTCCAAGCCGACGACATCGACCAAATCCACAAGTCGGGCACGCGGGACCTCTATTCCTGCAGCCCTAGCAAGTTCAAGAGCGCCTAACTCAGCCTCAGGAACTCCCTCAAAACCAGGCCTGCCATCGGGCAACTTAAGGATGACGTTACCAGCCTGACCAGCCGCCGGAACCGTCAGGCCCCGACCGTCTCCGTAAACCGAGAACTTGAGCTGAGCTCCCGCCAAACTGAATTTTAGCAGCGGATTTTCAAGATCGACTTCATCTTTTTCGCTTACTCGGGGCGGGACACGATCAGTTCTGCCTTCAAGCGCGACTGGTATGGCCCTAGCGGCCCCAGGTAAATCTGTAGAGCCAATACGTCGGAGCAGCTCGAACTCACGTTTACTGCTAACGTCTGCCGCTAATGCGACCGCGCTTCTGAGTCGACCTTCTGGCAGAAGGTGAGAAAACCATCGAGGCAAAGCGACGTTACTATTCGGCTTCCAAGCTCTCCCGCGCTCTTCGAAGATCTGTCCCAAGACCGGCCTATCAGCCCTCTCCCAGTATGAGTCAGTAAACTCGAACCAATTATGCTCGTCTCTGCTGTGCAGCAAACCGACATCGACCCAGTCGCCGGACGGCGACTGCAGCTGGATAGCCAGGGCTGACTCACTACTCAATCCGACTCCTCTTCCGCGGCTCCAGCCAGAATCAGGTCATTAAGAGGCGGGCGTACGAGAGATCCCGACTCCAGCCTGCTATTAAGAAAATTCGCCGTCAGTTTTTCAATGTATTTACCCCGCCTTTCCAAGAACTCGGACACCGCCCCAGCCCGCAGAGCGCGCACCGCGCCATCCTGGAGAGCGTGGCTTTCCAGGACGTCGACATCTCGAACGTTCACGACGGGTTCGGCATCGATTGGCCAGAAGCCACGCGCGGCAGCATGTGTACGATGTTCACGAACAAAAGCGGATATGGCATCGACACCATGCACTTCAAGCTGTTCTTCTATATCCATGATGGTGTCGTCAGGTTGACGGGGCCTCAAGGAAGCCAAGGCGAGAAGGATCAAACGGGTATTGGCGAAGTTGGTCCTAAAATTGTCAAGCGGAAGAGGCGGTGCAACGGAGTCAGGAATGGAACGCAACAGCGATCTCACTGCCTCGAATTCAGTCGGCGCGCCACTCGGGTTACGAAATTCTGGGTTGACCGCACGGATCGCCCTTCGCAAGGTTGGCGTCTGACCACCCTCGTCGCGACCGAAACCGTGTACCCAGCCGCGCCAGAGCCACCTTGCCAGAAGGCGGAGAGTCCACGGTTCAGGATCCGGATGAAGATGAAAGAATGCTGCCAATACCGGGATCGGGAGAGTGTCGGGCATCAGCAGGAGATGCCGGACACCTTCAGATCTCAAAAATTCAATGCTTCTGGTTAGCGCCTGCTCTGTCTGGTAAAACCAATCCACTGAATCCTTGTTATTGCTATCATCGAATTCTGAACGAATGTCTCGCTGCACATCGCCACCACGCAATGCAAGCAGAGACTGGACGATTCGACTCTCGTCGAGATCGCCGAATCGAAGGCGTCGAAGCTCTCGCACTACAGCAACCGGACTCCCGGGATTTTCATCACCAGCAAATAGCGCATGGAAGACCTGGGCCCGACTTATTGGTTTACCGGCGGAGTTGACCCGGTCAAATACCTCGCGTAGCAGGGATTGATTGTCTCCCGAGACGATATAAGCAGGGATTCGATAATCTCGCAGTGCTCCGCCCAGCCTGTCGGCGAGGTCGAGGTCGTCATTCTCGAGTTCGTCACTATTCCGGCGGATCCAATGTAGCAGGCTTCGCGTTTCAAGAGCTTCCCTCACAGGGATGGAGCGGGGTGGCGCCGCACCCCGCCGCGGATTGATGAACTTCTCGGTCGCCAGGTCGAAGTAGATCTCGAACCGTGCGTCGACGCCCTTGCGACTGGGGGATAATGCGGCGAATAATGACGTAATCCGCTGCTGGCCGTCGACAACCCAGAACGCGTTCGAGGTCTTCGGTACCCGGAACTCGATCGGCCCCAAGGCTACTGTTGCAGCCGGCGCTTCCTGGCTCCACAATAGAAGCGTTCCGACCGGGAAGCCTCGATAAAGGCTGTCGAAGAGATCCCGGACGTCCTTGGCTCCCCATACGAACTGCCGTTGGAACGTGGGAACCCTCATGGACCCCTCACTTGCGGACTTAACTATGTCCGGAATGCTGAAATTTCTAGATCCCGGTCCGTCAAGAGGGCCGCTCGTAGTCATTGAAGTCTCTCTCGCCCGTTAACCACTGTACGTCCGGTCCCATGGTATCCCCTCCGAACAGTGCCGATCATAGGTTCAGTGCGGTCAGGACCAGCGCCGTCCATGCCGCAACGGGTCGACACCGCAGCAGGCCGATCCTGACCGCAGCGCCCTGGGTTTTCGAACGAAGAGTCCGTGGCTTCAAATCTGCTCCGACGGATCCAACCGTTGGAGACGGGTGAGCGGTCGGGCGGGGAGAGACACGTCAGCTGGTGTGTCAACGGAGCAGCCAGGCAAGCCGCACCGCTGCCGGCGCCCTCGAACGCTGTCGTACGACGTGAGCCGTCGCCGCCACGCTCAGTACACGCCTAAGTTCTCCGCCTCAGAATTCCGACGAGCCCTGTTCCCCTTGGGCAACGCCATACGGCGCCCCACTGAGAGCTCCCCTCCAGAGGCTGCCAGGTTCGATGCCCGCCGCTGACCGCGGCAGCCAACGCGTCGCCGAGCCCGGTCCCGGGCGGGGGTGATCGTGGCGAACACCTCACGGTCGATGTGCTCGATCCACGGCTGACACCCTGGGCGCTGAGCACCGTCCATGGTGGGAGGTGTCAAGTTATAACAGCGCAACCGGATCTTGTGGGGTTCTCACGTCAACTGAGAACGTGACACCGCATGGCGTAGCCGATCTTGTCGGTGCCGGCGCATACCCTGTGTCACATGGGTGATAAGAGCTCGATCGAGTGGACCGAGGCGACATGGAACCCGACGACGGGCTGCGACCGCATCTCGCGGGGCTGCGATCACTGCTATGCGTTGACTTTGGCGAAGCGGTTGAAGGCGATGGGCACTGCGAAGTATCAGACCGACGGGGACCCCCGGACGTCGGTCCGGGCTTTGGGTCGCGGTGCACCCGGACACGCTGGACCTGCCGTTGCGATGGCGACAGCCGCGCATCGTGTTCGTCAACTCCATGAGTGATCTGTTCCATGCGCGTGTCCCGGACGAATTCATCTTCGGTGTCTTTGCAGTGATGCAGGCGACGCCTCGGCACACTTACCAGGTATTGACGAAGCGCTCGCCGCGACTGCGGCGTCTCGCAGCTCGGCTGCCTTGGCCGCGGAACGTGTGGATGGGCGTGAGTGTGGAGGACGATGACCAGGTGCGCCGGGTTGACGACCTTCGCTGCGTGCCGGCGGCGGTGCGTTTCATCTCCGCCGAGCCGCTGCTCGGCCCGTTGCCGAGCCTGGACCTTGCGGGGGTGGACTGGCTAATCGCGGGTGGGGAGAGCGGGCACCGGGCTCGCCCGGTGGATGCCTTGTGGGTGGCGGGTCTGCGTGACGCATGTGCGGATGCGGAAGTCGCGTTCTTCTTCAAGCAGTGGGGTGGGCGTACGCCGAAGGCGGGCGGCCGGGATCTGGAGGGTCGGACGTGGGACGCCCTGCCGCTGGCGCATCCCCGCTGGCCGCTGGATAACCCGGTCGAGCGTCCGCAGCATCCGGCTGTCATGTGACGGGTGGCAAGGAACATGGCGGAACGGCCGTGAGGTTTTGGACCGAGAGTAAGCTCGACATGCTGTCGGCGTACTTGCCGGCTTTCACCGCCGCGAGTAAAAGCGCATCGAGCACGGTCCATCTGGATCTGTTCGCCGGCCAGGCCACCAATGTCAGCCGGGACACCGGTAGGCCGATCGAAGGCAGTCTGCTGCGCGCTTTGCAGACCACGCCGCCGTTCACCGTGGTGCATGGCTTCGAGCTTCAGAAAAGGCGGGGCAAAGCCTCCAAGAGGCATTCCAGGCCGAGTTCCCGAACCGTGATGTGGTCGTACATACCGGAGACGTGCACGACACCCCGCAGTCGGCGCTGGCCGCCCTCGCGCCGTACCAGCGGTCACCGACGTTCGCATTCATCGACCCGGACGGCCTAGACCACGCCAAGCAGCAGGTCACCGATCTGTTCGGCTCGACCGAGTGGCGGCCCATCCTCGACGGGCGCCGGTCGGGTGCCCTCGATGCGGAGTGTACCGCGACGAGCTGACCAACCTCATGCGCTGGCGGCTGGAGAAGACGCTGGGCTACGGCTTCACCCACACTCTGCGCTTGACCAACGTCAACGGTGGCCCGCTTTATGACATGATCTTGTCACCGACCACGTGGTCGGTGACAAGATCATGAAATCGGTGTACCAGAAGGCCGCAGAGCGGTTCCCGAAGATGCGACAGGAGGCACGCGCCCGCCGCCGAGACCGCAAGGATCAGGAGCCCGGTCTCGACGCGCTGTTCACGCACGAGGAACTGGTCCAAGATACGCCGCTGCGCGCGCATGAGTCCTACCAGCACGTTCCGCCGGTTCCACCCTATCGCCAGATCGCCCCGGATCCGGGTTAGGCGCATCACCGACCATACCCATTGAGGAGTTCACGGACCACAGCAACCAGATTTCCCAGCTTGTGATCAAACACAGCGCCTCCAGCATGCCTCGATCCCAGGATGCAATGCACAAGAGGAATACGATAAGTAGCAATTAATCGGCTTCCCGGATAACAAGGCAGCCTAAACCCGGCGAAGGCCACCAAGGACACTGACCCTCGCCGCGCTGGTCGCCAACACCGCCCCCTACCTCAATGTCGCTAAGTTAGCTGTCTCCGACTGGCAGAGCTGTGCGAGCACAGCAGACAACGCAGCTGCCGGAGTGATCAAGAGCAGCCATCCCCGGCGTCACCCGCCTCCACCACCCCCATGATCACGGTTTGGGTGCCGAAAACGACAAATTCTGTCGTTTTCGGCACCCAAACCGTGATCACCACCCCGAGGACCGCCATCCACCAAGATCACCTTTTCGTACCACGGCCGCTCTGCAGGCCATCCGGTCACCACGACATCCCCACCGTCGCTCAACTAAGTGGCATTGCCCCCTACCTACTCTTCGCACTCGGCGAAACCCGCGTAGACTCCAGCATCGCCGGAGTCATGAACGCCACCACACCGCTGTGGACTCTCGCGCTCGCCGCTGCCACTCGGCACAGCGAATCCATCCGGGGGCTCTTCGCCCATAACCGCGGGTTTGCCACCGTCAACGATGACCCGTTCCGCGACGCTGGATCGACTTGTACCGATAAACCGCTCTACACCACCATCGGGCGTGGCACCCGCCCGACCGTCACAATTGCAAGCGCACTACTCCCGTCCCCTCGCACATGTACTCCCGCGCCCCGTGCTGCTTCCGCCGCTCCATCACCTCGTGTAGGCATTGCGATCCACGATCTTCGGCAGGGTGCCACTGGTAAGGGTCGTGCAGCGATAACGTCACCGCAGTCTTCCCATCCGTCCCTTGCTCGCCGACTTGGTAGTCGATCTGGTCGATGCCGCCCAGCGACAGCCGCCAGTCGTCACTGTCGTAGTCGCGCTGCCGAATCACCGCAGTATCGACAGTGCGCCCGATCAGCTGGCCGGATCCGCTTCCCCCGCGGCTGCGGATCTGCTCGGCGACCCGTGTCGCGCCAAGCGGATTGGCGGCAAAGAGGCCGGGGATATCCTCAATGAACGGCGATCCCGAGCCCTCAAGGTAGTGGACCAGATGCCGGGATGCCAAGGGGTAGCGAACGGCGAAATACGCGCGCACCAACGCAATTACGGCGTTATCCGGCAGCAGTTCGCAGGTCGCGTCGCCCACGCCGCTCTCCTCGGCGCCGCCTTCGGTCGGGGCAGATTCCTCATCTCGTGATGCGCGGCGGTCACGCTGGATGCGCACGTCGGTTCCCCTGATCGTGTCTCCCATCATGGGGACGCAGCCGCAACCCGTGTCGCTATCACACCGCTGGAGACTGACTCCCCGTCGCCTGCTGAGCACCGCCGCAGCCACAGCGCGGTTGCCGGCGGCGCGCTGCAGGGCGAGGAGGTAGTGCACCGACGGCTCGGCCGAACTCAACTCGACCCGGTCGTGCCTGGCGAGCCGGTGACGCCGCTCAGCTCGGGGCAACATCGCCACAACCGCGAGTATCGGCCTCGCCAGGGGTGTTGGGAAGTCGGCCGCGTGGAACCTGCCCCAAAGGGCAGAGTCGCTTCGAACGGTCCGGTCCAAGCCGCCGCTGGCCAGGGTGTGCCCAGCAGGGCTGAACACCACTGCGGTGATGCCGCTAACGATGCTGTTGTTGACGATGAGGGGTTGACCGACCGCCACGACGTGACCGACTGTCTCCTCGGGCTGATCTCCCAGCACGCTGCCGCGCCCGCCGCCGAGGATCACTCCGCTACTTCTCCGAAGCTTCACGTACGGGGTGTGCACACTGCGCACGTCTCGAAGCTGAATTCAGCTGCGCAGGCGTAGCGCCAGATCTGCTGACAATTCTCGTTCCAATCGGGGCTCATGACCCGCCCGGCGCTCACTACGGCTACCGCCGACGCGCCGGCAAAACGGAGAGCGGAGGCGGCGCTCTGAGCACGTGCGCCGCTGGTGAAGGTGTCTTCGATCAAGAGTACTCGGTGGTCACGGAGATCGGTGGGGACATGGAACGCGTCGTCGCTTGCCTGTTGATGTCCCACTTGTCCTGGCCCTCTCGTGAGCAGGGTGCTGTGCAGCCCGGCGAGTAGAGAACTCCGCCGCACGGCTGCGACGAGTGGATGTTCACCGGATCTGGCGGCTAATCGGGTACTCGGCACGGTAGTAACCATGGTGGGGGCGTCCCCGAGCATCGTGGTAATGCAGGGCCAGTGACGGTAGGTGAACCGCGCGATGGTTGCGGCGACGATCGTTGCGAAGTGTGCGCGGACCTTTGGCAGGTGGTGGTCCTTGTAGTTACGCAGGACGTGCCAGTACTGGCCCGACACCTCGTACAGTGAGACGGGGAGCACGGCGGTCACCGGATAACGTACCTGGCCCATCGTGACCCGGCAGCTGTAGCAGGTCGAATAGCCCTGGTTGGGGCCAGAATAGCAAACGATACAGACTCCGGTGCCGCGAGGCGGTACACGGCGGTAGATCCGTAGATATGGGTCGGTGTATTGCTCGACTGCTGTCATCGATTTCCATCTGCTACAGCAGTATCAGCTGTTCAGGGAGGCTGCTGAGCGTGACGATGACCTCCAGAACGTCGTCAAGGTCTCTGACTACGATGACGCCTGGACGCTCCGCGTATCGCTGTGCCCAGTCCTGTGACTTCACCAGCGACTCCAGTAGGAAGAGGCGCTTTCCGTGTTCCAGGGCAAGGCGCGCCTGCATCTTCGAGCCACCGGTGGCGGACGCCTCGATAACGACCGTGCCCATGGCCATGCCGCTCATCACGACGTTGCGCATAGGGAAGTTCATCGCCCGCGGTGGGGCGTCAGGCCAGAACTGCGAGACGATTGCTCCCTGCTCGCAGATCCGCTCTGCTAGCTCTCGGTTCTCTTGTGGGTAAACTGGGGTAAGAATGCCGTGGCCAACGACTGCGACGGTCCTGCCGTTGGCGCCAAGCGCGGCAGTATGGGCGGAGGTATCGATTCCGCGAGCTAAGCCGGACAGGACCGTGACGTTCGCTTCAACGAGACCCTGCACGAGGCGGGCCGCCCGTCGCCGCCCGTCCTCGGATGCCTGCCGTGTACCGACGACTGCGATAGCGCGAAAGTCCCCCGGCGTCAGGTCTCCCTTAACCCAGATAAAAGGCGGCCGATTGTAGATTAATTGCAGGTTCGCCGGGTAGTCATCCTCACGAACGGTGAGGAACTCCACACCCTGGGCTGTCACGCGCTTGACCAGTTCCCCGGCCGCTTCCAGGTCTCCGGGCTGCACGCGCTCCAGCAAGTCCTCGGCGTACAGACGGTGCTCCTCAGGGATGAGGCCAAGCTGCCTGTCGAGAAGAGCGAGCGCGCTGCCTGACTCATAGATGACAGCTGCGGTGCGGAACCATTCCCCGGGGGATGCCCTGGTCAAGGCAAGGACGGCGGCCTGCTCAGCTGCCGTGGTACTCATCGGTCCTCGTCCTTCGGCCATCCGTATGCTTGATTCGAACATGAGTTCGATTCCATGCTAGTGACTCTCGGCCCGGCACGGTAGTGGTCAGCTCAGCGCCTAGGTTGAGACGGCTCCAAGCGTCGGATATGCCTGCGTACGTCCTTCCTTGAGGCCGCGCTCGTGGCGAGGCGGGAGACTGCGATACCACACCGTAGTCAGCCCGGTACACCACGTCACGGTTGCCACCCGGAAGTCACGGCCACGCCCGCTGGGCGGTGTGTCGCGGACCTTGGGCGCGAGCGTCCCGCAGACCGGACTGCCGCAGCTGGACGGACGGCGGGGGACACCGCGGGCGGCGCGACTCCCCGTGTCTCTGCCGGGCTGTGGCCGGATGCGTGGCCAGGCCGCCTCCTTCACTGACGATCCGGTTGGCTGCTCCAGCGCCGAACGCCTCGTGCTCCCGGTCGAGCACCGCGAGGTAGCTGCGGAGCAGCGAGACGGTTTGGCTGAAACGGAACGGCGACAGCAGGCGACGCGTTTGGCAGGTTGAGTGACTGAACTCCGCGTGCCATGAACATGCCATGAGGACCGGCCGACCACGGCCTGCGGTATGCCACCTTGGCGCCGACTGTCTAAGCCGGGTCTGCACCCCGAGCGACCCGGGGGCTAGTGCCCGTATAGGGCTCAACCACCCGTGTACTACCGGATAGCGCCGGACACAGCCGGACCAGGCAAAGATCGGCCCCTGACCACGTCACTGCTGGTCAAGGGCTGTTTGTACTGCGTGGCGGGTCAAGGATTCGAACCTTGGAAGGCGTCAGCCGACGGATTTACAGAACAGCGCCCGCGACGTTCTCATCAGCAACTATTCAGCGTCGGCACCGGTTCAGGAACCGAATAGTGCCCGGGCCTCCTCAGCCCAGACCCAGCACGCGCAACCCGGCCTTGATCTTGTGCCCGCGCCGGGTCACACCCAAGTCTGTTTCACCTCCCGCGCTCGCCTACTCAGTGCGGCCATCCCGGAGCCTTGCCCGCCCGGCGAGGGCTCACGTGATTGTGGCTGCATGCTGAGGATGCACCGCCAGCGACCCAAGCTACTTGATTACCCACGCAGCTTCTCACGGTTCACTCCAACTCTCGGTGTGGACAGCGCAGAAGCGGACAGGTTGGTAGCCTCGAGATCCGCTTCTGCGCGTACGTCAGTCTTACGCTTGATGAGGGCGTGCGGCATCACCGCACCACCCCGGGTGCGCAATCAATTCACTCTTCTGCAATGGTGTTAGTTCTCGCGGCTTAGTGCAAGCAGCGGCAACCCCACCGCGTGCGCCGATCTCGGCGCTGCGCACGATCGACCAGCGCAGCCCAACGCTCGCATTCCCGCATCATCATCCACCTCCCCTCCTGCCTGAGAGCCCCGCGTCGGTCATTCCTTGCCTGACCGCTCCGCGCCGATCCGGGCCGCGATATTCTCCGCATGACGTCGTTCCCGCCATGCCCAGTACCGGGCCTCCCCAGCGTGAAACTGATCAATCTTCGCGATCAGCTCATACAACGCCACCGACCGCTCGTAATACCCGAGCCACACCCCTAGCGGCGCATCCCCACCCGGCCGAATCCGTACCGACTCCTCATGAGCCTGCATCAACGTCCGCAGCCCCCGTGTCACCGTCTTGTCCACCACCCTCACCTCCCACATCAGCCTCGATCTGCGCCGCGATCTCCGTCGCGTGCTTGCGCTCCTCCCCAGCAAAAAACAGCGCCTCATGATGATGACCCCGATCAATCTCGGCGATCTCCGTATACCACGCCGCCGACCGCTGGTAATACGCAAGCCACTCCTGATGCGGCGCCGCCAGACGCGGCCGAATACGCGCCAACGCCAACGGAACCTCCGCCAACGACCGCGGCGTACGATCCGGTTCAGAAGATTGGGAATTCTCCGGAAGCGCCATTGTCGCCACCAACTTCTACCGAGTCATTGCAATTTTTTACTATCTCATCAGCTGTTCGAATGAGCATTCCTCCAATCGTTCGAGCTTCGTTGACACTGAACATAAGATCACGCAGTCCAGGTATTGAAAACACGACCCGATCCCCTTCCGGGAATGCCCACATGTACCGCTCCGCGCCCTCGTCCACCACTTCTTGACCGGAAGACATATCCTCGACTGGTTGGGCGCGCCGTCCCCGTCTCGTCATCCCTCGGTCCTCTCACCGGTCCGTCCTTCCGTGTCTCGATCCCGTCGAACACCCATAGAATCCCGCCGATCGACCGAATCTCCAAAGAACAGCGCACATATGCGTCACCGACAGACCTCCTCATATGCGCCGGGCGCATATGAGGAGGTCGAAGATCCACCATTGCGCTACACTCCGCGCATACGCCGCACGACAGGAACACCGATGAGCGATCTCCGCACACAGGCAACACCCGATGTGCCGCCGGTGCTGTCGGCAGAGTTCTGGGAGCAGCCAGAACTCAGGTCAGCCCTGCTCAGCCGGCATTTCGGTCGGCTGCTGCGGACCTATCGGACGAGTCAATCCCCCAGGTCAAACAGACCCAGCTGGCCCACTGGCTCGGCATCACTCAGGGTCAGCTCAGCCGGATCGAGCGATCTGCCACACCGGTCCGCGACCTTCACAAGCTGGACGCATGGGCGCGCGTACTCCGCATCCCGGCAGATCGACTGTGGTTCAGCCCATCACCCACTGCCAGCGCAGGCGAAGCTACGCCGAGTGGGGTTACCGTAGAGAAACCCCAGCACGACGAAGGGAGCAACGTGCGCCGACGAGACCTGTTCAAGGTCGCCGGGGTAACAACCGTTGCCGTCGGCAGTGGTTTTCTCTCCGCCACCCCGTGGCAACGGCTGATCGACTCAGTAGACAAAGGACGACCTGTCGACACAGCAACTGTTCAACTAATTCAAGATCGAACTGCCGACTTTTTCCACACCGAAGAAACGGTTCCGGCTCGCCAGTTGCTCGAATCGATGACACAACACCGAAACACCCTTAAAGCACTACTCGCCAACGCGCGGATCGACTCGATCCGACACAATCTCAGGGTGTCAATGGGTGAGACCGATGTCTTGACAGGCTGGCTCCTGTTCGATCTCGGCCGTGGAAACGAAGCCGCCAATGCCTGGCGTTCGGCGCTGAAGATTGCCAAGGAAACAGGCGACGGCGCGCTAGCGGCGTGCGCACTCGGCTACTGGAGCTACCTCGCCACATCGCGGAACGACACCGCCCCCGCCGCGCGGCTGTTGCAACAGGCCAGAGAATACGCACCCGGGTCCTCCGCACCCGCCACACGCTCTTGGCTTTCCGCCCGCGAGGCAGAAGAACTAGCGCGCCTGGGCGACGAAACCGGAGCACTGCGCGCCATTGAACGCGCACTCACCGCCTTCGATTTCGCGCACCCACGATCCGAACGGCCATGGACCGCATTCTTCGGCGCAAGCAGACTCGGCAGCATGACGGTATCGACATACACAACCTTGCACCACCGGGATGCGAACGCCGCCGCAGACTCATTACTCACGTCCTTGTCACCTATGGAAAACAAAGTTCGGGCTATCGTGCTTTCCGAACTCACCATCAACGCCACACAGACGAACGACTACGACCGGGCCACCGAGCTGGTTTCAGACGCTATCGAGCTGACAACACGAACCGAGGCCACCCTTGCCAAGCAGCGGCTCCTAGCCCTCGCGACCACGCTCCCATCGGCGAGCAAGGGCGACCCCACCTACGCTCTACGTGACCAGATCATGTCAACTCTGCACCGGTAGCGATCCGACCCACTCACGCAGGGCGGGTCTCGTCGGTAATCCATGACAAGTAATCAACGCTGCCACCGACAATCGGTAGAGCAACGACTTCCGGAACATCGTAACTATGATTCTTCTTGATGTGCTCGGTGAGCGCGTCGAGTCGATCAGCGCTGGTCTTGACCCAACACTGCCACTCCTGATCATTCTGGACGCCGCCCTCCCACCGATAGATACTCCGTATCGGCCCCACAATCTGGACGCACGCCCCGAGACGAGCCTCCACGATCCCCCGCCCAAGATCCTCAGCCGACTCCGCGCTGTCAGTCGTCGTGATCACAGCACAGTGTGACTCCGCCACGTGTCCTCCCCCGCTCTTCTCCTGCGCCGCACGGTCGTTGCGCTCACCAGCCTAACCAGGGAGCGTCCGAAGGCAACAGACCATGATCGAAATCGAGGCCACACCCACGAGCTTAGGCCCGAATAGGGCCGAACCAGCCGCGCACCACCGGAAACGTCGGACCCAGCCGGACGACACGAAGATCGAACCCTGACCGTGTCAGTGCTGGTCAGAGGACATTCTTGCCGGGTGACGGTCAAGGTTCGAACCTTGGAGGGTATCAGTCGACGATTTACAGAACCCGACCATCTCACCGTGCGTAGCTCCATGACCAGCGACAACACATTCAATCGTCTACGTCAGCCCCGGTTCTTGACGTGCCATTGACGTGGTGCAGCGCCACCGTCACCGGAGAGGGGCTGACCGGCGCCGTCGACCGATGACCGACCATCACGCGAAGTTGCCGCTACGGCCACTTGACATCCTCGCTCGATGAGATCATCGGGCACAGGGCACATCGTCGGTCGAATCCCCGCCGATGTGGGACACTGAAATCGCACTGTGAGGAGGTGTCGAGTGACTGCAACCGGCGACCACGCCCACCGCATCAAGCCCCAGCCCGGCGCACGCGCTGCCTTGGAGGAAGTCCTCCGCCGAGAGGGTGTGCAGCCGATCCAGTCGGCTGACGACCTCGTCTGCGACGGCATCTTCGACACCGACGAGGAACTCGACGAGTTTCTGGAGTTCACCTACGCCGCACGGCGGGCCGACATCGCGTGATTGCGGAACCGGTCGTCCTCGACACAGACGTTGCCTCACTCAGCCTGAAAGGCAAGCTTCCCCAGGAAGTATTACGCCAGCTCGCTGGCCGGGCACCTCTCATAACCTTCGTCACCCTCGCTGAACTTACGCGATGGGTGGAGCAGCGTCAGTGGGGAACGCCTCGACGCGAGCGACTCGCCCACTGGCTACTCGGCAAACATGTCCTTCACAGCAACGACGCTGTGGCCCACACGTGGGGCGCCATTACCGCCTACGCCTACCTCCGAGGCCGACCCCGACCGACCAATGACTCGTGGGTAGCAGCGTGCTGCCTAGCCTACGATCTCCCGCTGGCCACTCTGAACGTCAAAGACTTCGAAGATTTCGCTTCACACGAAGGTTTGCGTATCCTCGGCTAACTCGACCTCCCTACTCACGTCGATCACGGCGGACTGTGAGCGATCGCCGGCACTGGGGCAATGTCGCTAAGTTAGGTGTCTTCGGCTGGCAGAGCTGCGCGAGCACAGCAGACAGCACAGCTGCCAGAGTGATCAAGGTCAGCTATCCCCGGCGCCCCTCTCTCGGGTATCCCGGACTGACGTCATATGCGTAGCACGTTCTATCCTTGCCACTGTTCACTCCCAACACTCGGTGTGGACAGCGCAGAAGCGGACAGGTTGGTAGCCATGATTTCCGCTTCTGCGCGTATGTCTCTGTTTCGCGTGATGAGGGCGTGCGGCATCGCCGCACCACCCCAGGTGCGCAGTCCTTTCCTGTGATCGTGTTAGTCGTTGTTCTTATTTATGACAGGCTGCGCCACCTTCCTTTCTTGACGGCGCGTCTCGCACCGCCGTTACGTGTGTGACCGTTGCGCCCTGATCCGGGCTGTGATCTCTTCCGCGCGGTGTCGTTCCCGGTGCGCCCAATACCGGGCTTCCAGGTCGTGGAACGGGTCAATCGTGGCGATCTGCTCATACAGCGCCACCGACCGCTGGTAATACGCAAGCCACTCCCCAAGCGGCGCCTTAAGACGCGGCCGACTACGCACCAACACCTCATGAACCTGCCGCAACGTCCTCGGCCTCTCGACCTCATCCTCAGTCATCACCCTTGCTCCTTTCGCTGCGGCATTGCCGTCACGACTCACTGCCGGAGGTATCGACTTGGCCAGGATCGAGATCAGCTGCCAGGCGGGATGCCTCACGGGCCAGCTCGCGGCAGAACCGCGCCAGCACCGCTGCGCCCCCGCTGACTGAAGGCACGTCGATCACGACCCGGCCGGGGTCCATCGACAGCACCAGCGAGAGCCAGCCGGGACCGATCTGCCGTACCCCGGCCGCTGCGTGTCGGCCGGGTGAGCAGGTCACCGTGAATGCCACGCTCTGCACCCGGCCCTTATGCGGCTGCGGATCGGACATCAACGGAACCGCCAGGGCTCGGCTTGGCCTCGATGTGCTTGCCGGTTCGCTCGTTCACCGCCCGCATGCCAGTGGCCCGGATAACCCAGGTGATCCACTTCGCCTGCCCGGAGACCTCGGCCCGGGGCTGGACCGTCAGCCCTTCCAGCACCACCGGCCGAAACGGCAGACCACTCATGGCAGCCGGGGGGACCGGCTGCACCTGCGAGGCAATCTCCACCGCGACCGACTTGTCCCGGTCCTTGACCGCCGAGGGATCGGCAATCGTGACCTTGACGATCGGCAACCCGGTCACCTCGTCGATCCGCGGACGCACCGGGCGGTTACGTGCCTTGTCCTCCTGGGACTGGTACTCCGTCACCGCGGTGACCTCCCCGACGACGTACGCGCCCTCGGGAAACACCTCGTCGAACTGGACTGCGAACCGCTTGCCGTAAGGAACGGCCATGCTTGCCACCTCATATCCACTAGTCGTTACTGGCTTGAGCCAGTACTGGCTTGCGCCAGTTAACCACGGGGCGCTGTACCCGTCAAGCAACTGGCTCAAACCAGTTGTAGAGTGGGTGGCATGAACCTGGACCCGACCGATGACCAGCTGCCGAGCCGCCGGATCGCCGACGCCGTCCGCACCCTGATCACCGATGGAGAGCTAACGCCCGGTGACAAGCTGCCGTCGGAGCGCGAGCTGGCACGCCGCTTCGGCACCGCCCGCAACACCGCGCGTGAGGCCATCCGCCTGCTCAGCGAGGAAGGCCTGGTCACCGCCCAGCACGGGCGCGGGGTGTTCGTCCGCGAGAAGCAGCGCATGGTCCGCTGGGGCAACGAGCGCTACTCCCGGCGCACCTACCGCGACACCGGGCTCACCCCATTCCGACGGGAAATGCAGCGCCAAGGCAAAACTCCCCGCGTCGAGGTGACCTCCATCGAACAGGTCACCCCACCCTTTGACGTGGCCGAACGGCTCAAAGCCTCACCCGAGGAACCCTCGGTACTACGGCGGTGCAACACCTACTACGCCGACGAAGAGCCCCTGCAGGTGGTCACCACCTACATCCGCTGGTCAGACGCCGAAGGAACACCGCTGCTTGAGCCCAAGACCGGCCCAGGCGGCATCTACGATCGACTGGAAGAACGTGGCCACACCATGACCAGCGGCCAAGACGAGATCATCGCCCGAATGGCTAGCCACCACGAAGCACAGACCCTCGACCTGCCCCCCGGCGTGCCCGTCCTCGAAGTCCTCCACACCAGCCTCAACCAACACGGCGAACCCTACGAGGTATCCCGCTTCGTCCACCGAGCTGACCGCGCCGGACTCGTCTACCAATTCCCCGTCGAGGACTGACGACCCATGCCACCCGCCACGCGAGGACCAACACTGATCATCGCACTGGCGCTGCTGTGGGGCTCCAACTTCGCCTGGATCAAAATCACCCTGGACTCCTTCAGCCCCACCCAAGTGACATTCGGTCGCATGCTCCTCGGCGCCCTCACCCTCGTGGTGGTCATCGCGAGCACCCACAACCGACTACCCCGCGACCGCACCACCTGGGGACACCTGACCCTCGCCGCGCTGGTCGCCAACACCGCCCCCTACCTACTCTTCGCACTTGCCGAAACCCGCGTCGACTCCAGCATCGCCGGAGTCATCAACGCCACCACACCCCTGTGGACCCTCGCCCTCGCCGCCGCCACCCGGCCCAGCGAATCCATCCGGCCAACACAGGTTGCCGGGTTCCTCCTCGGCCTGATCGGCTGCACCGCCATCTTCGCCCCCTGGAACAGCGCCACCATCGACGCCCTCGGCACCCTCTACTGCCTGCTCGCGGCCATCAGCTACGCCATCAGCTACCTCTACATGGCGCGCTACCTCACACCTCAAGACATCACCCCGACCGCGCTAGCCACCGCCCAACTCATCGCGGCCACCGGATGGACCCTGCTCGCACTCGTCGCCAACCCCGGACCACTACCCCACTTCGCCCCCGGCCCCTGGGCCGCACTCACCATCCTCGGTGTCTTCGGCACCGGCCTCGCCTACATCATCAACTACGCACTCATCCGACACGAAGGACCCACCCGCGCCTCCCTCGTCACCTACCTCGTCCCCCTCACCTCAATCACCATCGGCGCCACAACCCTCAACGAACCCCTCACACCCCACCTGCTCACCGGCTCCGCTCTCGTCCTCCTCGGCATCGCTCTCTCCCGCCGCACACCACTCATCCACCATGCACCACAGAAAAGCCGCTGACACCAGCCGTAGAGCACCAGGTGCGACCCGCAACTGTGCGTCAAGCGACGTGCCACACTGACGCAACGTTGCTGCCGAATTCCCCTCTATGGGATCAAGGGAGCGCCGCCTGCGGCGGCGCGTGGCCGCCTTGCGGCCGGGACCCCGACACTGCGCGCGGCCCTGGCGGGCCGTGCTCGGTCGCGGCCCGGCCGAGCGGCCACGGCCATACCGACATCCACCCAAAAGAGACGAAAAGCAGGCGCTCGCCGCTGGGCTGGTCTCCGGGAGGAGGGAAGGCGCCACGCTGCGGTCCGCGGGTGTCCGTCGTACTCTCCCGCCGATCTCCACAAGGGCTACCACACCGCGTCAAGAGGGGCAGACCCGAGGAATCTTCCGGTCGGCGACACGGTGCCCCTCTTGACCCGGCGGGGTAGGGCTGACGCCAGGTCGACGGGAGAGCACGAAGGTCCCCGCTTGAAGGGGAAGCCAGGGGCCGGGCGAGTCAGCAGAAAGTCAACACCGAGGCCGTCACCGGCCGCCATGAGCAGACAGCCCGGCAGGAACACCCCGACCCCTTGACAAAGAAAGAAACGTCAAGGCGGCGCGCGGCGCTGTCCTCGATCCAGTCGCGGGTGCCCGCGCGAAACATGAGACTGCTGACGTGGATCACGAGCAGCAGAGTTCTCGCGCCGCCCGCTACACGGCGAGGATCGCTAGCGCCTCAGTCCACCCAGTGAACGTTCCACGGATCGCCGAAAGATCACGTATTGCGTCCTCAATAACGCGAAACGGAACATCCAACTCTTGAGCAAAGCCCTTTGCCGAGGCAATTGAATCACTAAATTTAACTAGTGCATCGAGTGAGTCAATTCCAATCTTGGCCATGTTCGAAATTGTCTGCAAGAATTCCTGGACTCGCGGATCGTCAATTTGACTAGAGTCCGACTTTACTCGTGCAATAATGGCCATGACCGCCCGGTCCCAGTCGCCCATGCCACTTCGCGCACCCTGTGCCCCTGCTGCCAATTCTGCGGAAATTGGCGTGATCGCGCGCGCGAATTGTCGCGCAACGGCCAGTTTCCCTTTCGCCGTAGTTGCTCGACTCATTGGAGGTACCGCAATATTTGCCTGGTGGCCGAGGTTTTCGAGTAAAGATGTAATTTTGAGGAGATGCTCCTGTGTGGCATTCGCAGTGTCCTCTGCTCGTGCAACCACTTCTAGGAAGTATCCCGTATCTGCAGCTACAGACAGCATTTCATTTGAGCTAGAACCTTCTGGCAATTCGCCATGCATGGCTACTTCACTCAGGGCATCCTCAATCCGATCCGCTACAAGCTGCGCTTGGCGCAGCCACTCCGAGGAACCCGGCTTCTCGAAGCGCAGGTTATCCAACACTAAAGGCTGCAAGGTCTGAATTTCTGCCCAGATCTTATCTTCCTCGAAATACTTGCCAATACGCTCCCGACTCACAAACAGGAGTGGAATAATCAAGCGTGCACGCGAGCTTGCGCGCATGAAACTGGCAAACTCCCGATACTCCGCGTTGCAATAAGCGCTTCGAAGGTACGCCGGTGAAACAAACGCAAGCAGAACCGCAGAAGAGGAGATGGCCAGTCGAATTCTGTCGAGCCATACATCGCCAGGCTCAATGGACTCAGTGTCCATGAACAAGCCGACCTGATCCCCCGTCATGCTCTCGTAGAGCCCTTTGACAGATGATACAAAATCGGCGATCCGGCCGTAGGTTGCTTTATTGTCAACCTGTGCATACGAGATGAATACCGACACGTCAGCGCGGCCAGACTCTGCCGGTGCGGGTAGTTTATCCGTCATGTCGCGCGAATCGCGGGCTGCGGCCCACAAGTCCCGAAATTCGTCCTGATCGCCGCCGAGAATTGCCACAATTTTCGAAAGTACGGGCCACGAGGGCACGCGGGTACCCTTTAGTACTTGGCTAACAGTCGTATGACTCATCGACCCGGCGTTTGTTGCGACCATCCGACTGCTCGGTTCACCCGCGCGTAGGTGAAGTACCCGGAGTGCGGTGTTGAGCTCGCGGCTCGCGGCTGACTGTGGTTGAGCGTCCATGCACACCCCAGCTGTCTTGGCTATCCAAACATCGTGTAACGTCCGGCTTCGTCTGGCAAGTTTACACCAGTATCCGCCAGGTCTGAGCGGTTGGGAGAGGTCTTCATGAGTTTGGACATCCGCTGGATTGCTCTCGTTGTGTTAGTGCTGGCCACAGCGGTCGCTACCTGGCTGAGGCCGGACCTCGTCGGGCCGGTGACGATCGCGATCGGAGCGGCGGGCCTCCTCTACCTGGTCATGCGGATGGGCAGGTGACATCATCCTCTTGCTGGAGCGGTTGGATTTTCTGGGGTCGGCGACCCAGCAGCACCACCGTCAATCCAGCAGGGTCTTGCGCAACGACCTCCGCCAGCCAACTGGAGCACCCACCTGACCGCAGTTGTGACGGCAACGAGCAGCACCGGACCGCACTTAGATGCCACTCGCACATCCAGTACGGCCATGTTGTACGAGCGATCAGGGGTCTTCCCGCATCTGTTAATCACGGGTTCACCACGTCCTCACCCGGTCGGGACAGTCATACTGTTCGCGTGCTGTTAGGACCACGGTCAACAAAGGACCGCGACGGGAAGGACAGCACCGCAGGTCAGGGGAACCAGCAGGTACGGTAGCCAGATTCCCAAGATCACGATCAACCGTGTACGCCTCGTGCCCCTCGCGTGCCCCTTCTCAGGGTCGCCAGGGGTCAACAACGGTCACTCACATCACTTTCCGACGAGTACCCGCAGGCCAGCATTAGTGCAGCTCAACCCGCGTGATCGTCGCCAGATCTTCCAAGCTGGGGCTCATTGTTGGCCTGCGCGGAACCTCACACGGCTGAGCTGTCGATCTCTGCGATCGCTGGTGCTTCGCTTCGCAAGCGTCTCAGGACGAAGCTGGGGTTATTCGCAAGCGGTACCGTCACCGTCGCGGTCAAGCCCGGAGCGATAACCAGGATCGCCCTTGTGTAACGGAGCGACACCTGCGGCTCGAGCGGCTGCACAGTTGGCGTAGTAAGGCGATCCACCCGTTGATCCGGCAGAAGAGCTGTCGGTCGATCTCGTGGGAGAACCCGCATTCGGGGGCGCCACAGGAGAATCGGGCGCCGCAACAGGGGTGGGGACTGGCGTTGCTGCGCGGGCTGGGGCGGGTGCTAGATGGGGTGCCGGTGCTACCACAGGCGTAGGTGCGAGTTCGGGTGCAGGTGCGAGCGCTGGCAGGGAAGTGATGGTCGGAGATGATTGCTGGAGGGCGGGTGTGCTGGCCGGCGTTGACATCGGCGTTCTGTCTTCGGCGGTGGTGTTGGCCGGCGGAGATGGTGAGAGGCTCACGGCCACGATGAAGAACACGGGCGCCAGTACGAGCGCGGCGACGGCTTGGTGGCGGTTGTTGGCAGTGCCCTTGCGGACCCGGCGGAAGGATACGATCGCCGGGATAATTGCGATGGCGCAAAGCAGGACTCCAAACGCCACCGTGGCCGGGATAACCGCGAGCGTTGCACCGAGGACGGCGATGACGAATGTCACCGCGCCCAGGCGGTTGCGTGGTGGTTGTTGCGGTGCGCTCATCAGGGTAGGCCTTTCTCGTGCTGTTGTTCCCCTTGTCGACGACGCGGTAGCTCGTGTTACGGCGACTACACAGTCGAGCGTCTGCCAGGTTTTGGGCCGGTGTCTTCCGAAACTGGGCCCCGGTGCGATCATCGTCAGCGGGCCGTCAGCGGAGCGACCCAACATGTCCGCATGAGTCGATAAGCACTAGCACTAGCCGCAGCTCAGCGGTACACAACGGCACTCCCAGGTACACGAGCGCACTGCCGATCAGCGTTTCCCACAGGAAGAGCTCGCAAGGATCTCCGTCCCCTCAACAGTCCCCGGTATCGTCCTGCGTCGGCTCACCGGCCTCAAGGGCGCCGCTATGGCGGCGTCGCTGACGCGATGACGCAAGCGCCACCCTTGACCCCAGCGATCCGACGCAGAGGCGGCCGGGTATGAGGGAACGGGGGCGAGTAGGTCGAGCCCACAGGCCGCCTGCCGTGCCAAATCCGTGCCAGATACAGCGGTGACCCACAGGGTACAACGGGGAGCCACGGGGACACCGACCGTCACTCCCCGACGACGCCCCCGACCTGTCATCGCAGGTCAGGGACCGTTCATGCTGGTGTGGCGGGTCAAGGATTCGAACCTTGGAAGGCATCAGCCGACGGATTTACAGCCCGAACGCACTGTGTCCCTGACCTGGGGAAACGCGCTCGCTACGTGCTCTGTCGGCACACATTCGGCACAGAGATCTGGCGTGGGTCTGACGTGGGTACTAGTACATCCCCAACAAGATCATTAACACCAGCGCTCCGGCATGGTTGCCGGGGGCCGGCGTCGGGGCCTTCTGGCTTCATCGAAGACCGCGGGTGTAGCTGAGGTTCGCACCGCTGAGGTTCACGTCCCCGGCTCCGATGACACCGGTGTCAACGGCATCCGAATTTTGACCCTTTTCGGTATCTGTTTGACAAGATTTTCTGGGAGACCAAGCAGAACTCAGGTCACCCGCAGACAACGCTGACCAGCTGAGATACTCATCAATCACGTGCTCGTCGGAGGTTCTTCCGAACAGTGCGCGTGGTCGGGTGGTCGGCGCCCAGCACCCGCATCCTGTCGGCGAAGTTGGTCTTACCCTGGCCCGGTCGCCCCCCGCCCAGGTAGTTGCACTCAAACAGCGGCGCCAGGATGACCGTGCCCCGCTGGGATTTCCCAATGGGCACGCCCTCGAACACATCCACGGTGCCGTCGTGCAGCAGCGGCCACTGTCCGGCCCCGGCCCTGAGTTTGCCCTTATCAGCAACCCACAGATCGAGGATGCCGTCCTCGTCTCCTTTGGTGGGCCAGGTCTCCAGACTGGCCCGGCCCAGGTTGGCGGCCAGGGTGTTGCGTTTGGCGGCGACCATCTCCGCGGTGACCCCCATCGGCAACCGGACCTGCGCATACGTGCCGTCCCCGTCCAGGCGGGCGGGCACGATGTACACCAGCTCGCCCCCAGCCTTGAAAAACCGATCCAGCGGGGTGATGCCCAGATGCGCGAGGGCTTGGGAGATCATCCGCTCATCGATCCAGGAATCGGGGTCCTCCCGGGACGGGCGGACCAGCCACGACGCGCCCGGCGTGCGGTCGCGGCCCTCCCACATCGCTGCCACCAGCCACCCCACCGGCAGCGCCTTGCACGCCCAGGCCAGCACCGCCCCCGCCACACCGAGCACGGTGTAGACGGTGACCAGCCAGGGCCACATGTCGGCCCGGGCCACCTGGGAATCCACCAGGGCCAGCAGCCCGCCCAGGAAGGTGACCAGCAACCCAACCCCCAGCCCCCGGCGCGCCGCGATACCCAGTTTGTCCCACCGCGCCCGAGCATCAGCCCGGATCGTTTCCTGCGCCGCCCGCCGGGTCTCCCGATCCCCCACCAGTCACGCCGCCCGAGCATCTGCCCGCAGGTCACCATGAGTGGCCCACGTCCAGCCCTTGGCAATCCACCGGCCATGCCCCCGCAGGAAAAACCAGCACAACCGGGTCACATCACGAGGGGCTTGGCGCAGCCGATACCCCGCTACCGCCTTGAGCTGCCTGGTCTGCGGTGACTGGGCCACTACCCGTACCAGCACCACCACCCGTGGCGGGAGCCGATCCAGGCCCCGACCGGAGAAACGACGCTCGATGGCGGCGTTGTCTTCGTCGGAGAGGATCTCACCGTCGAGCACTTCCGGTGCCGGGTGAACCCCTCCCCCCGCCGTGATGGGGAACGGGATCAACATCGCGTCGCACTGCGTGTGCTGCCCAGCGCCAAGTGCCGATTCGCCGGCGCCGGGCTGGCTGTTGTGGTGTTCGGGCTGGTGGGGGTTTATCACATGGCCCTCCGCTGGGGTTGGGTCCGGGGTCGTGGTGTCGTGTGGGCTGTCCACGGTTGGGGTGGTCATCGCCGGCCCCCTTTGCCGCCCGGGGTGTGCAGGATCTCGGTGACTGAGAACATGCGGGCGATCGCGCTTCCGGCGAACAGCGCTGGTACGCCCAGGGCCACGCCCCAGGCGCGGGGGTCAGCGGTGTAGGCGATCACGCCCCACTGGATTCCGACGATCACCACCGTGGTGCCCAACGCCCGACCCAGGTTGCCACCCATCCGGGTCACTTCCTGGGTCTGCCGCGCGACCTGGTACGCACCCCGCGCACCGCTGCGAAATGCCGCCAAGGCACCCAGCCCGGCCAGCACCACCAGCACGACCAGTGCCACTGTCTGGTTCATCGGGACTCACCCCCGGCGGGATCCAGCTCATCAGCGCGGGCCCGCAGCTGGGTGCTGATCCGGCGTAGCTCGGCGGCCACCACCAGCGGCGCCGCCGCCCGGACGGTCTCGGTGACCAGGTCGTCGGGGTCGGCCCGGTGCACGTCACCACCCGCCCCCGCCAGCACCGCCAGAAACGCCGCACCGCCCACACTCAGCGCTTCCATCGGGATTGCCAGCGCTTCGGGCATGGCCGTGGCTCGATCGGCACAGTCCCTCGCGCAGGCGAACACCTGCAGCCCGTTATGCGACCGGCCCACCGGCCGCCGTACCGGCGACCCACGGAACCGGAAACTCCGGCCGCAGATCACACACGCCAAACCATCGGCGGCCGCTGCCGCCAGCCCAGTCCAGACTCGTTCGCTCATCACGCCACCTCTCGGGCCATCTGGGCACCGGTCAGCACCAGCGCGCGGGACTCGTGCAGGCAACACCGGCGGCAGTACCGGTGCTCGCCATCACCGGGAAACCCCCGATCCCCCTGCGGTGTGTGCCAGTCGCTGAACTGGTGGCCCTGGGCCTCACAAGTCAGCACCGGCCCGCACGCCGAACACCACAACTGCCCGCCCGGGCCGACCAGCCACCCCTGCGCGGCGGCGGCGTCGAGTGCGGTGTCCTCGGTGGGGTAGTGCGCCGCGAACCCGGGACCGCCCAGCCCGTCCCGGCACTGGTCACAGTGGACACTCACACAGGTATGGACCTGTAGCATTCCGATCTCCTCGGTTGCTGTTGCTGGTGATTCAGGAGCCCCGACCCGGCGAGTTGCTGGCAGGCATCGGCCGCCGGGTCGGGTGTCGACCACTTCAATCCGCGTTACGCGCGGTGGTCGCCCCACGGGCAACACCCCCTAGACAGCGGGACCACGGCGTGACGGGCCTGGGTCAGCGCCCGCAGCAATGCCAGCGCGGTCACCGCGACCGCAGCCACTGCGGCGCCTACGGCCACGGCATGTGCACTGACCCACGCGACCAACGCCAAGAGCGCGATCACCAGACAGGCCAGCAGCGTCGCGACCACGCCCACCCCGACGGCCACGCCGCCCAGCAGCAGCAACGGGTGACGCCTCCACTGCCCGTAGCGGCCCATCTCCCCGTCAGGCTGTGCGGGGAGGAGGTCTGGGTGTACCCAGGTCGTCACCGGCACCAGATGCCGGGGCGCAGACGTGGTGTCCAGCGGCGGCACCCAGCGAGATTGGTCACACACCCGGCCGGAGCCGAACACACCACCGGGCCCGGTCATGCCGCCCACCCATCCGGGCCACCAGCCACACCACGCAACGGCAGTGCACGCACCACCGCCGAGGCGTAGCGCCGCGCCTCACGCCGATACCGGCGCTGCGCGGCCGTCCCATCCAGCAACGCCGAAGTCGGACGCGGCGCAGGCACCGCAGTCCTGTCCACCTCCCGCAGCAGCACGTCAATGATCTGCTCGGTCAGCCCGTCGGGGCTGAACCTCACCGGATACTCGTTGCCGTTCACCGACTGCACTCCCTCAAGTCAAGGCCACTTGCTGGGGTAGCAAGTGGGGTTGCAGAAAGGAAGTTAGCGGCCCTGCTTGCCAGTCGTCAAGTCCCCTTGAGAAGATGGTGGCAAGACTCCCTTGCAGGAAGGCAATTCCGTGGAACTACCCGTCAAGGCGCTTCTCGCCGTGCAGGACCCGCTCCAGCGGGCACGGGAGGCTGGTGAGCTGGCAGCCACGTACCAGACCGCGATCGCCGAGCTCTCGCGTATCCGCCGCGAAGCGCTAGAGGAACTTGTGGCCCAGGGCATGTCCCACTCCCAGCTCGCAGCGAAGTTAGGGATGACCCGGGCGCGCGTGGGGCAGCTGTTGTCAACCGGCCCAAAAGCCGAACGAGCGTTCCTCGGGTCGGGGAAGCTCACGATCGCCGTCGGCGGCAAGCTCGAAGCTAAGGCCACCAAGCCCGGCCCGGTAGTCGCCCAGGAAGACTTCCAGGCATACGAGGCATTCCAGGACTTGGCTCGTACTGTGGGACTCGACACGTGCTACGAAGTCATCCATCCACCAGGGATGATCGATCTCAACCGCGAGAACTTGGTGGTTATTTGCGGACCACGCCTGTCCCCACTCATCGCTCAGGTACTCGCATCGGATTATCATCTGGGATTCGAGCATGATGACGCTGGCTGGTATCTGGTCGATCGGGTAGAAGACAAGAAGTATCGCTCTCCGATGGACGAGGGCGAGTCGAGTGATTACTCCTACCTCGGGCGGCTGCCCCGGCTCGATGGCAGAGGCGGATTTCTCTACATTGCAGGCATTCATGCTGTCGGTGCCGCTGGTGTCGTCCACTACCTCGACAATCACCTGGCCGAGCTGTACCGGGAAGTCAAAACCCGCCGCTTCTCAACGATCATCCGCTGCACTTTCGAGACGGTGACACGGCAAATCAAGAGCTCACAACGTATCTCCCCGCTGTACAAGAATGAGGGAACCGATGCACGCTGAGATGGCAACCGCCGCTGGAAGTATCGACCGACCCAACGAAGACTGGGTAGGCGTCACACCGACCGCAGTAGTGTTGCTCGACGGCCTCACCGCCCCCCGTGACCTCGGTTCTGGCTGCAACCACGGTGTGCCCTGGTACGTGGGGCGCCTGGGGTCGGCACTTCTCGCCCGGGCAGCCGACAGCACTGCGGAACTCAGGTCATGCCTGGCGTCGGCGATCACCGACGTGGCGGCACTGCACGCCGCCACCTGCGACCTGACCAACCCAGGAACGCCACAGTCCACCGTTGCTGTCGTCCGAGTCCGGGAGCGCGAACTGGAGTGGCTGGTACTCGCCGACTCGGTCATCGTCTTAGACCTCGGCGGAAAACTCCACGTGATCAGCGACGACCGAGTCGAAGGTGCCGCGCAAGCACAACGCGATGAAGCACTACGCTCACCCGTCGGCACCACCGAGCACGACCAGAATGTCAGCCGCTTGGTACAAACACAACGCAACCTGCGGAACCAGCCGGGCGGTTACTGGGTAGCAGCAGCCGACCCGGCAGCAGCGAGCGAATCACTTACCGGCGCAGCACAGCTGTCTGAGGTGACACGCGTAGCG
This sequence comes from Pseudonocardiaceae bacterium, assembly GCA_050700055.1. Classification (GTDB taxonomy): domain Bacteria; phylum Actinomycetota; class Actinomycetes; order Mycobacteriales; family Pseudonocardiaceae. The sequence continues at coordinate 22,259 of JBOHGE010000033.1, read as the reverse complement.
GTTCTGTCTGACGGCGCCGCGCGTCTCGTCGAATTCGGCCTCACCGGCTGGGAACAGATCCTGTCCACCCTCACCGAACACGGTCCCCAGACCTTGCTTGACGACGTCCGCCACGTCGAGGCAACCGACCCGCACGGCGACCGCTGGCCCCGGTACAAAGCAAGCGACGACGCCACTGCCATCCACATCCAGTTCGAACAAGAACGGCAGGGCAATGGCAGCGGCGAATAACCAGCTACGAGGAGCACGGGAACGCACCGCCTCGCTCACCTGCCCCGACGAGTGCCTATCCCGGCAAGAACTCGCCGAGCTGGCCAACGCCTGGGTATGGGACCACCACCACAAAATGGTGGCACTCAGCGCGCCTCCCCCTCAGGTCAACACGTAACCCGCCCGCGTACATCTCTGGGAACGAAACGGAGGCATGCTCAGTGTCCACAACAGCGCTCAGCCAACCTGACGGAAGGCGGAGCAGTGGCGGCCAATGATTTGCTTCGGGCGGCGCGGCGGCGCACCGCCTCACTCACGTCCCCGGACATGGGCCTGTCCCGGCAGGAACTCGCCGAGCTGGTCAATACCTGGGCATGGGACCACCACAAAAAGATGGTGGAACACAGCGCAAACTATATCGGCCAGCTCGAAACCGGTAAGATCCGCTGGCCGGGTAAGGTATCCCGGGACGCCCTGCGGGCGATCCTGGGTGTCTCCACCGACGCCGCGCTGGGATTCGTCAACGCCCGGAGCGCCCGCGCGGCAGTGAAACTGGAGAGCGTGGACCGTCAACAGTTCCTCCGTACCAGCCGGGACCTGGGCGTGCTCGCCGCTCTGGGACCGGTGGCGGCGCTGCTGGAGGGTAGTGAACCCACCCCGATCCCCACACGGGTCGGCGCGACGGATATCGAGCAGATCCGCACCGCCACGCAGGTATTCGAATCGTGGAGCGGCACCTACGGCGGCGGGCTAGTCCGAGAGACCGTCATGGGCCAGCTGCGCTGTTCGGCCGGCCTGCTGGAGGCCACCTGCCCCGACCGGCTGCGCCCCGAGCTGTTCTCCGCAGTCGGTGACCTCGCCGATGTGGCGGGGTACCTGGCCTTCGACGCCGGCGCCCCTGCGCAGGCCGACCGGGTGTACCGCTTCGCGCTGGCCTGCGCCGAGGAGGCCGGCGACTGGCCCCTGCGCGCCGAGATCCTCTCGAGCATGACGCAGCAAGCGATCTGGACTGGGCAGCCCGATGACGGCCTCACGCTGGCCGAACAGGGTCTGGTCCGCCCTGACCGGCTGACCGCGGCCGGCCGATCAGTGCTGCACACTGACCGGGGGCTTGCGCTGGCCAAGATGCGCCGGATCAGCGAAGCCCTGACCGCCATCGGCACCGCCGATGACCACTTCACGCACGTCACCCCCGACAACGAACCGCCGTTCATGGCCTACTACAACGACGCGCGCCACGCCCAGTACACCGGTCAGCCCTTGGGCGACCTGGCGATCCTGGGCCGCGACCCCGGCGAGGCCACCGACCGGCTTGCGGCGGCAGCGGCCGGGCACACCGGCAACACCCGCGCCCGGGCGGCCTGCCTGGCCAAGCTGGCCAGTCTCACGATGGCCACCGGCGACCCGATCCACGCTGCTGCCATCGGACACGCGGCCCTGGACGCCGCTGGCACCCTCCGCTCCCGCCGCGTCATCGATGACCTGCGCGAACTGGCCCAGTACGCCGCCATACACCAGCACCTCGATGAGGTCGCCCACCTACGGCAGCGAATCGCCACCCTGGTGCGTACCGACAGCCCGTAAGAAGGGTGTGAGTTCTTTCCCTCCCATCCACGCTTGACATACATCTGATCACGTCGTCTCCCGTGTGTGTCCTGAACCGGGAAAGTTACGGACCCGCCCCCGCTTCACCGGCGCTACCAGGGTGGCGATAAACGGCGGCGGCCCCGCTCCTGGCGTCAAGCCGGGCGGGGTCGCCGCTTTCCACACGATGGATCGGAGGGAGTACCACTGTGGACCCGAACCATGCCCTACGGCGAGTGGGTCTCAAGGTGCCAGATCCTCTGTTTGCCACCACGATTCCGGCTGGCCGCCAGTCGAGCCGCCCCGCACCGCTTGCTCCTGGCGGCCAGCCGGATCCCCACCGCTCGGTCAGGGGGCCAGCCTTGCGCTGCAAAAACAATCACCTGGTCAGCCTGCCGCCGCAGCTACTGCACCTACTCCCCGACACCCCAGGCCAATGCTGATGCCCACACCACCGCCCACCGAACACACGAGCGACCCGCCATCCTCGACCATCCCGATACCCAGCACAGACACGACACTGTCCGCGCCGACCGTGACCTGGCTGGCTCAGCACCCCAACGCCCGAGAAGTGGTCAGCTCGGTATGCACCGCGCTCACCGAGCTGGAGCGGGCCGGTCAGCACCCCGGGACCCTCGCCGCCCTGCGGTTCGTCCTGATCCACCACCAACCCCCCACCCGCACCGGCCGCTGCCCCACCTGCCGCCGCCTGAGCTGGCGCCACCTGTGGCGCCGCCACCCATTCCCCTGCGTGGTCTGGCGACAGATCCGCGGCGAACTGCTGGGACACCTCGCCCTCGCCGGCTACTCAACATCACGCCACAGCGCACGATCCGCCACCGAAGGCACGTGAGGTAGCTACATCGCCTCGAACAACGCCAGCTCCGGCCGCAGCGGCGTCGCCCCGCCACCAGCATCAGCGCCACCAGGCTGAGGCCCCTCGTCGATCACGACCGGGCACCATCTCGGCACGTATTCGGCACAGCCACCCGTAGACGCCCGGTCAGGGCCAGACACCGCCGGACACACCAAAGATCGGCCCCTGACCGTCTAACTACTGGTCAGGGGCCGTTTTGGCTGGTGTGGCGGGTCAAGGATTCGAACCTTGGAAGGCATCAGCCGACGGATTTACAGTCCGCTCCCATTGGCCGCTCGGGCAACCCGCCTGGTAGCCGGGCGTGCCGGCCGTGGGCAAGGATACACAGGGTGACACCGGCGTGGCGAGTAAGGTCGGCTTCCGGCTCAGCGGCAGGAGGATGCGGTGGCGGATCCGTCGTTCGATGTGGTCAGCAGGGTCGACCGGCAGGAGGTGGACAACGCGCTCAACCAGGCGACCAAGGAGTTGTCGACCCGGTTCGACTTCCGGGGCACCGGGGCGAAGGTGACCTGGGCCGGTGAGGACTCGATGACGATCGAGGCCGAGACCGAGGAACGCTGCCGCGCCGCTATCGACGTGGTGCAGGGCAAGCTGGTCAAGCGGGGTATCTCGCTGAAGTCCTTCGAGGTGGACGAGCCGGCTGTCTCGGGCAAGATCTACCGGACCACCGGGCGCATCCTGCAGGGCATCAGCCAGGACAAGGCCAAGGAGATTGCCAAAGCGGTGCGCGACGAGAAGCTCAAGGGTGTCCAGGCCCAGATCCAGGGTGACCAGCTTCGCGTCTCGGGCAAGAAGAAAGATGACCTGCAAGCTGTGATCGCCTTACTCAAGGGCCGCGATTTCGGCGTCGCGTTGCAGTTCACGAACTACCGGTGAAGGGGATCGTGCTGGCCGGCGGCAGTGGCACCCGGCTGCATCCGATCACCCAGGCCGTCTCCAAGCAGCTGCTGCCGGTGTATGACAAGCCGATGGTGTACTACCCGCTGTCGGTGCTCATGCTGGCCGGCATCCGGGAGATCCTGGTCATCTCCACCCCGTGGGACCTGCCGCTGTTTCGCCGCCTACTCGGTGACGGCGCCACCCTGGGGCTGCGGTTGAGCTATGCCGAGCAGCCCCAGCCCAACGGCTTGGCCGAGGCGTTCGTGCTCGGCGCGGACTTCATCGCCGACGACCCGGTCGTCCTCGTGCTGGGTGACAACATCTTCTACGGCAACGGCTTCGCCACCACGTTGCAGAAGTGCGCGGCCGCAATGGACGGTTGTGTGCTGTTCGGGTATCCGGTCAAGGATCCGCAGCGTTACGGGGTTGGTGAGGTCGACGCCGCCGGCAGGCTGGTCTCCATCGAGGAGAAGCCGGCAACACCCCGCTCGAACCGGGCGATTACCGGCTTGTACTTCTATGACAACGACGTCGTGCAGGTTGCTCGGTCGCTCGCCCCGTCGGCGCGCGGCGAGCTGGAGATCACCGATGTGAACCTGCACTACCTGCGGCAGGGCCGGGCGACGATGATCGACCTTGGTCGCGGGTTCGCTTGGCTGGACACCGGAACCCACGAGTCACTGCTCGAAGCCGGTCAGTTCGTCCAAGTGCTGGAGCACCGCCAAGGGGTGCGGATCGCCTGCCTGGAGGAGATCGCGCTGCGGATGGGTTTCATCGACGCCGACGCCTGCCACGCACTGGGCCAGGCGATGGCGAAATCCGGCTACGGACAGTACATCATGGAGGTCGCCCGCGCCGCACGGTGACATCAGGGCAGCTGGTGGCGCGCCATCTCCTCCAGCCGGTGCACCCGGTCGGCAATGGGCGGGTGCGTGGAGAACAGCCGAGCAGCGCCGTCGCCCGGCCGGAACGGGTTGGCGATCATGAGGTGGGACTGCGAGGTCAGCGCAGGCTCCGGGCGAAGCGGCGCTGCGCGGGTGCCGTACTCCAGCTTGCGCAGTGCACTGGCCAGAGCCAACGGGTCACCGGTGAGCCGCGCGCCGGAAGCGTCGGCCTGGTACTCCCGCGATCGGCTCACCGCCATCTGCACGATGCCGGCCGCGATCGGGCCGAGTAGCGCGATCAGGATCATCGCGATCGGGTTCGGCCGCTCGTCACCGCCGCCGCCGAAGATTCCCGCGAACATCGCCAGGTTCGCCAACGCCGACACCATGCCGGCCAGCACCCCGGCCACCGAGGAGATCAGGATGTCCCGGTTGTAGACGTGCGACAGCTCATGGCCGAGCACTCCACGCAGTTCGCGCTCGTCCAGCAGCTCGAGGATCCCGACGGTGCAGCACACCGCCGCGTGGCGCGGGTTGCGGCCGGTGGCGAAGGCGTTGGGAGCTTGGGTGGGGCTGACGTACAGCTGCGGCATCGGCTGGCGGGCGTCGGTGGCCAGCTCCCGCACGATCCGGTACATCGTGGGCTGCTCGGGCTCGGACACCGGTCGAGCGTGCATCGCCCGCAGGGCCAGCTTGTCGGAGTTGAAGTAGGCGTAGGCGTTCATCCCGACCACGAGCACCAGGGCGATGAGCACCCCGGTGCTGCCGAAGAACGAGCCGATCAGCACGACCAGCGCCGACAGCCCGCCGAGCAGCAACGCCGTCTTCAGACCGTTGACGTGGTTGTGCACGGTGGTCAACCTCCCAGTGAGTGCAGCCTCCATTCACTGCAACGCACCTGCTCGGTACGGGGTTCCGCGCGGTGTCCGCAGTTCGGCATTGATCTACTGCAGCCAGATGGCGGTCTGGCCGAACGTGGTGTGCGCCGGCTGGTCGGCGAGCCGGGCACCGCTGGAATCCTGGATATCGAGTAGGTGATGAACACCGCCAGCTCGACGCAGCGGGCGTCGCCGGTGATCCTGGCCAGAACGGCCGCTCCCCAGGCCACCTTGTGGCTGGTAGGGCAGGACCGAAGGTTGCCGCCGCAGGACAGCCCGAAACCTCGGGCAGCCCCGCAGGTGCGCGTCGTCGCCCGTTCAGACTGCGCGCAACGCCGGGCCAGCAGGTTTGAACATGGTGTTGTGATCGACATCGGCGAAGCCGGCCAGCTTGGCGATCTCTTCCAGAGAGAATCCTTTGACAAGCAGGGTCTGTGCGATGAACTCAGCCAACCGCGGACTCTCCGGTGCCAACTCATCGCTGTAGGGCTCCCGGACGCGCCAGCCCATCCGACTGAACTGCTTATACATCGATGTCCGTTGACCTGCGACCAGCACTCCGAGTTGGTGCGCACGCTCAATCAGGGCCTGCATGGACACGCCCCACTGTCTCTTGAGGTCCGTGAGTCGTCCTGTGGTCAAGTGACGTAGCTGGGGCCGGATGACCTCGGAAGGCATGAGGAACTCAGCAGCGAATGCATTGGCGTCGCCTTCGGGATCATCACCGATGTAGCTCGCGTGCAAGCACAAATGCCCTGTCTCATGTGCCAGCGTCCATCGTAGTCGGTCGGTGGGGGCTCGGCTGTTGATCAGCATCACCGGATGATCACCGACCCACTGTGACAGGCCATCGACGCGCGACGTGCCGAAGTCCTTGAACAACACCAGGCAGCCGGCACCTTCCAGCCAAGCGGTAAGATTGCGCACGGGACCAATCGGCATGCGCCACTGCATGCGGAGAAGGCGTGCGGCGTCACGTGCGTCGGTGCCCTCCGGATCGAATGTCGAGAAGACCTGATCGGCTTGCAGCGATACTTGCTCAAAGAGTTTGCTCGCATGCATACGGTACTCATTGAGTTGGGCTTCGAGTCGCCGCCAAGTCGTCGCCTTCTCGGTTGCTCGACGCCTCATGTGAGCATCGACGGCCATCGCTCCGCGTACCTTGCCACAGTGCTGCAAGAACTCCTCGGTCACACCCAGAGCGCGGGCGAGACGAGTCAAGATCTCTGGCTCAGGTTCTCGGAGACTGTGCTCGTAACGGTGCAGGGTCGGTTGGGTCACACCCATCATAAGGGCGAGCTCTGCTTGAGTAAGTCCACGTGCAAGGCGAGCCGTGGTGATCAGATCGCCTAGGCCACTCATGTCTCTTCAGTTCCCGTTGGGTCGTCGGACTCGACCGCCAGCACATCCAACGTCGGCAGAGTCGGTCCGGGCGTGATGAGGCGAGTGACTGTACCGCCACCGGCTTCGCCCTGCGCGACCAGTGAGTGAACCCAGATGATCTTGTTGTGTCCGTCGCGCAGCGAGATCACAGCATCACCCATCGTGCGGGTCTCCTTGTCCCATTCATACTGAACCCGAACGGCGATCTGACGCGTGGAGTGCCGATCGATGAGGTTGACGTGCGGCAGCCCGTCGAGCTGTTGCTTCAGATCTGTCCACATCCAGTCGTGGATCAAGCTCGCGAGCGTTCGGGGCGCGTTGTCGGCTGCCCAGTCTGGATGCTGTCGCCGGTAGTCAAAGAACTGCCCCCTCGCCACCTCGACCGCATGCACGATGGTCCCGACGACCTTGTCCCCCAGCTCACAGAGCACATCATCCGGACTTGGTTGCGAAATCATGCCAGTAAATATACCAGCTCGATCTCAGCGGCGGCCAGTCCACGAACCGGTGCGACTAGGCCAGCCCACCAGACGAGTGTGCTTGTGCGGCTAGGCACGTGTGCAGCTGTTCCTCGATAGCGCCACCGCCCCGGATCAGGTCGTTTCAAGAACGCAGTTCCAAGGTGCAGCATTTGGGGCCGCCGCCGGCCCGGCGGAGCTCAGAGACGTCGACGAAGACCGGCTCGAAGCCACGGGCGGCCAGCGCGCATCCCAGATCCACCGCCTCGACGGGCAACACCACCGACCGGCCGTCGGACACTCCGTTGAGCCCCAGGCACGCCGCATCCGCCGCGCCGGCGATCACCGCGTCGGGGAACAACCGCGCCAGCACCCGGCGCGAACCCGGTGCGAACGCCGCCGGGTAGTAGGCGATCAACGGCTCCGACGGCGAGTCGTCGAGCACCAGCAGGCAGGTGTCGAGGTGGTAGTAGTACGGGTCGACCAGCCGCAGCGAGATCACCGGCACCCCGAGTACCTCTTGCGCCTCGCGGTGGGCCGCGGGTTCGGTGCGGAACCCGGCACCGGCCAGCAGCAGCCGACCGGTCCAGGCCAGGTCTCCCGCACCCTCGTTGACCGCGCTGGGCATCACCACCTCGGGCGCACCGTGCGCGACGAACCAGCGCCGGTAGTGCTCCGCCTCGGCGGCGCGCTGCACGTTCCGGAACCGCGCCCCCAGCACGACACCGCCGATCAGCGTGGCGGCGTTGGCCGCGAACACCATGTCCGGCAGGCCCGGCTCGGGGTCGATCAGCTCCACGGTATGCCCGAGCGCCCGGTAGGTGTCGGCCAGCGCTGCCCACTGCGCCATCGCCCGCGCGGTGTCCACCGGCCGGCTGGGGTCCATCCAGGGGTTGATCGCGTAGCTCACCGTGAAGTACCGCGGCGAGCACATCAGGTATTTACGGGCGGTGCCCACTCGCAGGGGCGTCGCTGACTTCAGCGCGGATGACATGATTCGATGGTATGTAGCGCGCTATCCGAATTTCAATGTCGTTTTGCTGCCTATACACCGGCAGAATGTTGCGCATGGACGCACTCGACCGTCAGATCGTGGCGCGGCTGATCGCCGATGCCCGCTCCAGCTACGCGGAGATCGGCAGCATCGTCGGGCTGTCGGCTCCCGCCGTGAAGCGCAGGGTGGACAAGCTGCTCGACGCCGGAGTGCTGCGCGGGTTCACCGCGGTAGTCGACCCCGGGGCGCTGGGCTGGGGCACCGATGCCTTCGTCGAGGTGCACTGCCGGGGCAACGTGTCCCCCAGCCGGCTGCGGGCCGGCCTGGCACCGCTGCCCGAGGTGGTGGCGGCCTACACGGTGTCCGGGGCGGCGGACGCGATCGTGCACCTGCGCGCCGGCGGCATCGCGCACCTGGAGACGGCGCTGGAACGGCTGCGGGCGGTGGACTTCGTGGACCGCACGGTGTCCACCGTGGTGCTGTCCACCTTGCTCGAAAGGGCTCGTGAGTGGCATTGAGTGCTATAACACTGTTACACACTCACGACTATGGATGTTCTTGTGGAACGGCGGGGCGCCGTCGCTGTGCTGACGGTGTCCGATCCGGCTCGTCGCAACGCCCTGACCCTTGACCTGTCCGATCGGCTGGCTCGGGCCGTCGCGACCTGTGACAGTGACGAGTCGGTGCACGCCATTGTGATCACCGGCGCACCGCCGGCGTTCTGCGCCGGGGGTGACCTCGGCGCACTCGCCGCCGCCGGTGAGTCGGGTTCCGAGGCCGATCTGCGCCGCATCTACACCGGCTTCCTCGCGGTGGCCAACGCCGCGGTGCCCACCATCGCCGCCGTCAACGGACCGGCGGTGGGTGCCGGGCTCAACCTGGCGTTGGCCTGTGACCTGCGCCTGGTCGGCCCGGGCGCGGTGTTCGACGCGCGTTTCCTGCAACTGGGCATCCACCCCGGCGGTGGCATGACGTGGCTGGCGCAACGCGTCGCCGGCCCGCAGACCGCCGCCGCGATGACGCTGTTCGGTGAGCCGCTGGACGCCCACGAAGCGGTACGCACCGGCCTGGCCTACCGCCTGATCGAGACAACCGACGAGCCCCGCTCACCCGCCGCCCACGAGACGGTGGTGGCCGCCGCCGTGGCTGCCGCGCACCGGGCCGCAGCAGCCCCCCGCGACCTCGTGATCGCCACCAAAGCCGCCCTCCGCGCCACCGCCACCATGCCACGGCACGCCGACGCAGTGCACTACGAAACCGCCCCCCAACTGGCCTCGCTCCGCTCCCTCAGCCCGTGACTCCCGCACTCTGGAAACAGATTGCACTTATCGGGGCTCGATTACTGCAATCTGTCCCCAGATTGCGCTGAAAACGGGCGGCTAGTGGGTGCGGGCGGCTAGGTAGGTGGTGACGGAGGCCAGGGCGTCTCTGGCGGGGCCGGGGGGGAGGACTTCGAGTTCAGAGCGGGCGGCGTCGGTGTGGGCGTGCAGGGCCTGCACGGCGCGGTCCAGGCCCGGGGAATCACGCAGCAGGTGCAACGCCTCGGCCACCAGGGCATCCTCGGTGAGTGGGCCGGCCAGCAGCACGCGAAGCCGGTCGACGCCCGGTTCGGCCAGCGCATAGAGCATGGGCAGGGTGCGGACACCTTCGCGCAGGTCGGTCCCCGGCGTCTTGCCGGACTTGGCCGCCGGTGAGGCGATGTCGATGATGTCGTCGGAGATCTGGAACGCAATACCGATCTTCTCGCCGAACCGGCGCAACGCGTCGATGCGCTCGGCGGAGGCTCCGGAGAACATCGCCCCGTAGCGGCCGGCGGTGGCGATCAGCGAGCCGGTCTTCTCGGCGACCACCGCCAGGTAGTGCGACACCGGGTCGGCACCGGCACGGGGGCCCAGCGTCTCGCGCATCTGGCCGGTGACCAGCTCGGCGAAGGTGCAGGCGATGATCCTCACCGCGTCCGGCCCCAGGTCGGCGACCAGCCGGGAAGCGTGCGCGAACAGGAAGTCGCCGGTGAGGATCGCGACGGTGTTGTCCCATCGGGCGTTGGCGCTGACCGCGCCCCGGCGCATGGTGGCCTCGTCCATCACGTCGTCGTGGTAGAGCGTGGCTAGATGCACCAGCTCGACGACCGCAGCGGCGCGCACCACATCCTGCGTTCGCCCCTGATCCGGTCCGAACTGCCCGGCGAGCAGGGTGAACAGCGGGCGGAACCGCTTGCCTCCGGCGTCGACCAGATGCAGCGAGGTCTCGGTGAGGAAGTGGAACTCGCTTTGCAACTCCCGGTGCAATAGCTCCTCGACCCATGTCAAGCCCTGTTCCAGGACGGCACGCAACGCCGGGTCGGCCAGCTCCACTCCGGCGACCTGCTCAGATGTCGACACGTTCACCGCCGGATCAGGAGGCGAACACGCCGAGCGCGGCCCAGTCCAGGGCGAAAGCGGGCAACACCCCGAGCAGCAGGGTGACCACCACGCCGAGCGTGATCGCGGCTGTGGTGAACGCGCCGGGCACACTCACCGTCGGACCGTCGGCGGCGGGCTCGCTGAAGTACATCAGCACCACCACCCGCAGGTAGAAGAACGCCGCTACCGCGCTGGCCACCAGCGCGACCACCACCAGCGGCGCCATCCCGTCCGCCAGAGCCGCGCTGAACACCGCGAACTTTCCGGTGAAACCGCTGGTCAGTGGGATGCCAGCGAGCGCGAAGAGCAGGAAGGCGAAGACCGCGGCGGTCAACGGCGAGCGCTTGGCCAACCCGGCCCACTGCGACAGGTGGGTGGCCTCGCCGTCGGCGTCGCGCACCAGGGTGACCACTCCGAACGCGGCCAGCGTGGTGAAACCGTAGGCCAGCAGGTAGAACATCGTCCCGGACAGGCCGGCCTCGGTCAGCGCGATCGCCCCGACCAGCAGGAAGCCGGCATGCGCCACCGACGAGTAGGCGATCATGCGTTTGATGTCGGTCTGGGTCAGGCCCAGCACGGCGCCGATCACCATCGAGACGATGGCCACACCCCACAGCAGGCCGCGCCATTCCCAGCGGGTGCCCTCGAAGCCCACCGTCAGCACCCGCAGGATGGCGCCGAAGGCAGCGACCTTGGTGCAGGCCGCCATGAACGCCGTGACCGGGGTCGGCGCGCCCTGGTAGACGTCCGGGGTCCAGGTGTGGAACGGCCCGACCGAGCCCTTGAACAGCAGCCCGATCACCAGCAGCGCCAGCCCCCCGAACAGCAGGGTGTCCGGCCGGTCGATGCCGGCGGACGCCTCAGCGATGGCGGACAGGGTGACCGAGCCGGCGTAGCCGTACAGCAGCGCCACCCCGTAGAGGAAGAAGGCCGAGGAGAACGCCCCGAGCAGGAAGTACTTGACCGCCGCCTCCTGGGACAGCAGCCGGCGTCGCCGGGCCAGCCCGCACATCAGGTACAGCGGCAGGCTGAGCACCTCCAGCGCGATGAACATGGTGAGCAGGTCGTTGGCCGCGGTGAAGACCATCATCCCACCCAGCGAGAACAGGAACAGCGGGAAGACCTCGGTCTGCATCGCGGTACCCGTTACCGTGCCCGTCGAGATGCCCGCAGCCTGTGCACGATCGGCTGCGGTACCTGGCCGCAGCGCGGCATCGGCGGTGAACGCACCGCCCGGCTCCACCGATCGATCCGCGATCAGCAGCACCGCGCCCACACTCAACGCCAGCAGGGTGCCCCACAGGAACAGTGCGGGCCCGTCGACGGCCACCGTCGCGCTCAACGTCACGACGTCACCGACGGTGCCTCGAGAGAACGCGTACAGGTGCACGCCCAGCGCAGCACCCGCGACGCCCAGGGTGAGCAGGCACAGCCCGACTTGGGCCGACCACCGCGCCGCGCGGGGCATGAACGCCTCCACCAGCACGGAGACGCAGGCCGCCCCGAGCACCACCAGCACCGGGGCGATCGCCCCGTAGTCGATCACGGGCGCCGGCAGCAGCGACCCCTGCGCCAAAGATCCTCCGTCGAGCACCTCAGTTGCCTCCCTGCTCGACGACCGGATCGGTCAGGCCGACCTCGGTGAGCGTGGCCCCGACCGAAGGGGTGATCACATCCAGCACCGGCTGCGGGAACAACCCGAGCAACAGGATGAGCACCACCAGCGGCGCCAGCACCGCGACCTCGCGAATCGACAGATCCGGGAATCGGGCGCGCCGGCGCTGGTCGGCAGCTTCCGGCGCTGTCGCGGTCCCCGGCCCATCCAGTGCCCCGACCACGGCCGCACCCCGCACGGGGCCCTGCATGACCCGTTGGTAGACCCACAACACGTACAGCGCGGCCAGCACGATCCCGGTGGTGGCGATGATCGTGAAGACCGGTTGGCGCGGGTAGGACCCGACGAGCACCAGGAACTCCGAGACGAACGAGTTGGTGCCGGGCAGCGCCAGCGAGGACAGCCCGGCAAGCAGCATCATCCCGGCCAACACCGGCGCCAGCGCAGCCACCCCACCGTAATCGCTGATCAGCCGGGAGCCACCGCGGGCGATCAGCATGCCTACCACGATGAACAGCATCCCGGTCGAGATGCCGTGGTTGACCATGTACAGCACCGCACCGGCCTGAGCCTGGGTGGAGAAGGCGAAGACCCCCAACGCGATGAAGCCGAAGTGAGCCACCGAGGTGTAGGCCACGAACCGTTTCATGTCCGACTGGCCGACGGCGAGCAGCGCGGCGTAGAGGATGCCGACGACGGCGAGCACCAGCACCAGCGGGGCCAGCGCCCGGGAGGCGTCGGGGAACAGCGGCAGGCAGTAGCGCAGGAAACCGTAGATGGCGACCTTGTCCATCACACCGACCAGCAGCACACCGGCGGCCACCGGGGCCTCGGCGCCGGCGTCGGGCAGCCAGGTGTGCAGCGGCACCAGCGGGGCTTTGATCGCGAAAGCGACGAAGAACCCGAGGAACAGCCAGATCTGAGTGCTTTGCGGGATGCTCCTGGCGATGCCCACCAGGGTGATCCAGTCGAAGGTGCCCTGGCCCAGCCGTTGCGAGCTCACCACGAACACACCGATCACACTGGCCAGCATGACCAGCCCGCCGAACAGCGAGTACAAGAAGAACTTCACCGCCGCGTACTGGCGTCGCGGCCCACCGAAGCGGCCGATCAGGAAGTACATCGGCACCAGCATGACCTCGAAGAACAGGTAGAACAGGAAGACATCGGTGGCCGCGAAGACCCCCACCATCATCGACTGGGTGGCCAGCAGCAGAACGTAGAAGCCCGCCGCAGTGCGACCCTCGGGCAGCTTCTCCGCCCAGGAGGACCCCATCACGATCGGCACCAGCACGGCGATCAGCGCGATCATCACCAGCGCGATGCCGTCGACACCGAGCGCGAAACTGGCTCCGAAGGCCGGGATCCACGGGACGGACAGGGTCAGCTGCAGCCGCTCGCCGTCTGGGTCGTAAGCCGACCAGGCCAGGATCGCCAGCACCAGTTCACCCAGCGCGAACAACAGCGCAGTGACCTTGGCCGCACCCGGGGCAGAGCCCATCGGGGCGATCAGCAGGACGCCCAGCAGAGGCAGCAGCAGCATCGCCAGCAGCAGCTCGCCCCCGCTCATGAGTAGCTCACCATCAGCAGCAGGGCGATCACCACGACCGAGCCTCCTAGCATGCCCAGCGCGTAGCTGCGGACGAATCCGGTCTGCAACCTGCGCAATCGACCTGATGTGCCGCCCAGCAGCGCCGCGGCGCCGTTGACCACCCCGTCGACCCCCTTGTTGTCCACGAAGACCAGCGCCCGGGTCAGCCAGGTGCCAGGACGGGCGATGATCGCCTCGTTGATGGCGTTGGCGTAGAGGTCGGCTCGGGCCGCGGCCACCGGAAACGAGACGCGTTGCGGCCGTTGCACCGGCACCCGCCGGCGACCGACGACCACCCAGGCCAGGAGCACACCGGCCGCGGAGACCAGCACGGTGAACAGCGGGACGAGCTCGACCGGGAACGGCGCGGCCTCGCCGGGCACCGACGCGCCCACCGACGGCTCCAGCCAGTGCGCCAGCCGCTCACCCGAGATCAGCAAGAACCCGGCGACCAGCGAGCCGATCGCCAACGGCACCATCGGCACCCACATCACCGGCGGGGACTCGTGCGGGTGGTAGCTCTGGCCGTCGGGGCTGCGCAGGTCACGCCAGCGCTGCTCGCCGAAGAAGGTCATCAGCAGCAGCCGGGTCATGTAGAAGGCGGTGATCCCGGCCGCCAGCATCGCGAGACCGCCGAAGATCACGCCCTGCCGGCCACCGGCGCCGAACGCGGCCTCGATGATCGCGTCCTTGGTGTAGTAGCCGGACAGGAACGGGAACCCGATCAGCGCCAGGTAGCCCGAGGTGAAGATGGCGAAGGTGATCGGCAGGTGCCGGGCCAGCCCGCCCATCCGGCGCATGTCGACCTCGTCGTGCATGGCGTGCATCACCGAGCCCGCACCGAGGAACAGCCCGGCCTTGAAGAAGCCGTGGGTGAGCAGGTGCGCGATGCCCAGCGCGTATCCGGCCGGGCCCAGCCCGACCGCGAGGATCATGTACCCGATCTGGCTGACCGTGGAGTAGGCCAGCACCTTCTTGATGTCGTCGTAGGCGCAACCGATGATCGACCCGATCAGCAGGGTGATCACCCCGATCAGCGCGACGGCCAGCCGGCCGGTGGCACTGAGGTCGTACAGCGGGTGGCACCGGGCGATCAGGTACACCCCGGCGGTCACCATCGTCGCGGCGTGGATCAGCGCCGAGACCGGCGTCGGACCCTCCATCGCGTCGGGCAACCAGGCCTGCAGTGGGAACTGACCGGACTTGCCGCAGGCCCCGAGCAACAGCAGCAGGGTGATCGCCAACAGGGTGGGCGCGTCGATCTGCCCGGCGCGGGCGAACACCTCGGAGAACTGCACGGTGCCCAGCGACCGCCAGATCAAGAAGATTGCCAATGCCAGGCCGACATCGCCGACCCGGTTCATCAGGAATGCCTTCTTCGCCGCCGTCGCCGCGCTCGGGCGGTTCTGATACCAACCGATGAGCAGGTAGGAGGCCAGACCCACGCCTTCCCAGCCGAGATACAGCGTGACGAAGTTGTCCGCCAGCACCAGCACCAGCATCGCCGCGACGAACAGGTTCAGGTACCCGAAGAACCGGCGCCGCCCCGGATCGTGGCTCATGTAACCGATCGAGTAGAGGTGGATCAATCCGCCGACTCCGGTGATGAGCAGCACGAAGGTCAGCGACAACGGATCCAGCCGCAGGCCGAAGTCGACCGAGAGGGAGTTGACCGCGAACCAGGTGCCCAGGCTCAGCTCCTGGGTCCGCTCCTCCGCGCCCAGCGTCAGCCACTCGGAGAACAGCGCCACCCCGTAGCCGAAGGACGCGAGCACCGTCACGCAACCCAGCAGGTGCCCCCGCATGTTGGTGCGGCGACCACCGACCAGCAACACCAGCGCACCAAAAGCCGGCAACGCGACGAGCAGCCACGCGTACTGCGCGGCTGCTCCTGCGGGCAAGACCTCGGTCATGCCTGCCACTCCGTTCGTCGGTATGAGCAAGCAGATCTGGTTGCACTCCAGCGCACTGAGGCAGCACCGGCCACCACGTCGTCACCTTCGCGCCAGTTTAGGGGCGTGCCCGCGGCAGACCACCACCACCTCGTCGCGCCCGGCCAGCAGCACGCCGAGCCCCGGGCCCAGGGCCATCTCGGCCAGGCCCTCCGGAATCACCTGCCGCACCGTCACAACCCGGATACTACGAACCGGGTCTGACAGTTCAAGCCGGTAGCGCAGGGACAGGTCACGCACGTCGCCGAGGATCCACGCCCGGCTGCCCGCTCAGGAAGCTATTCCCCTTTCCTGTGCTCCAGCCACTCCCGCACCTCCGCCAGACTCCACTCCTTCCCCACGCTCTCGAACAACCGCCACCACACCTCGTCCAACCCTTGACCCATGACGAAGCTCGCAGCCCGATACACGGTGCACGGTGGCCGCCGGCTCCAGGGTCTCCGCTTCCATCTCGCCAACCCGCAAGATTGGCATCGGCCCCGCTTGTCGACATGATGCTGGCGCAGCAGGATAGCGACCATGGCCAACAACTGAACGATCTGATCCTCAGGTATCGGCGATAATGCTTCCTTGTTGCTGAGCCGGTCGGCAAGCTCCGCAAGCTGTTCTTGAAAAAGTCGATGCCATTTCTCGGGCACGCCGCTCTCGGGTTCCGGCGATCCCCGGTGCTTGTCCCACCGTTGGAGAAAAAAGTAACGAATTGAGCCAGGAGAGCTGTTGTTCAGGCTCACGCCGGTCCTCACCAGTTCCGTTCCATAGGTGGCCTTACCGGGCGGGAAGTCACCGTGTGCGATCGCTTGGTTGCGGAAACGATGGTAGGCTGGAGATCGCTCGGCAGGGACTTGCTGGCAGTACGAGTAGTGGTAACTCAAGACTGGTGGATGGGAACACTCGATGGTCAGCGGTCGGGAAACATTGCGCGGTAGTCAGGGCTCGCGGCGTTGCCTCGGCGCGGTCTCCGGCTTCCTGCTCAAGTTGATCCGGGAATCGGCTGGATTCACGCAGGTCCAGCTGGCCGAGCAGCTCGGTGTGGACGTGGCCAGCGTGCAGGGTTGGGAGAGCGGTCGCCGGCCGCTGGCGGCCTTGCGCACCGCGGACCTGGTGCGGTTGCGGTCCCAACTGCGCAGATGCGGTGCGCAGCCTGCTTTGCTCGCGATGCTCGATGACGCCATCCAGGCTGATCTGATCATCGCGGACATGGTGCAGGCCGGCGGCCGGCTCATCGAGCCCGACCGGCACCCCCTGGGCGCGGCTGTGCACCACTGCAAGCTGACCAATCTGCTTACCTGGCCGTTCACCGGGATCGCCCCGGCTCCGCTGCGAGACATCGTCACAACGCGGGCGCGACGCGGGCCGGTTCCCGACCGGCCGATGCTCACCGAGGAAGAGAAGATCCGTTTCTTTGATCATCTTCTGGTGACCGCGGACGCCAACCCCCACCAGCCCGCGCTGCCCCGTCGGCAGGCGATCTACCTGCTCGGCTTCGATACCCGAGCCGGCACGGCCGAATGGCTGCGCACCGAGCAGTTGCGCGCGCTGCGAGACGCCGGTCACACCGAGCACGTTCCGTCCTGGGTACTGGTCCGGTCGTCAGCCGTCGCGCTGGCTTATGGCGGCGATCGCGAGCCGTTACGGGTCTTCCTCCGGCATGCCCTGGCCACCGACCAGATGGAGCGCGCGAACCTCAATTACTGGGCCTACTGGGTCGGTGAGATCGACCGGATCCAGGTCGACGACGAGTTCATGGTCCGGGTCGACCCACGAGGCTGGAGCGGAACTCGGCTGTTGGGACACCTGCTTGAGCTGCTGCGTCCCGGATCGGGGCACGCCGAACTCGACATCCACACGGTGTGGGCGCTGCTCCTCGCCCATCCCACCCTACTCGACGACCATACCGGGCAGCGATCCACCGCAGCCAGCACAATCGACAAGCTTGCCGCGGATGACGACCTCAGCGTCAGGGCACGGCGTGAGTTGTCCGACATCGCCTACGCGGTTCGCCTCGCCGGCCGGTAGGTAGGGTCACCGGTCGTGGAGGAACCGGACGAGCAGCACGCCGCCATCGCAGCGCTCGGTTTCGAGCTCGGCATGCTCAAGCGGATCCGGCGCGCCGGCTGGTGGCAGGTCGGAGTCCGGGATCCCGAGTCGGTCGCCGAGCACAGCCTGCGGGTCGCGCAACTCGCCTCGCTCATCGCTGCGATCGAGGGTGCCGAGCCAGGCCGGGCCGCGCTGCTCGCCGTCTGGCACGACTCGCCGGAGACCCGCACCGGTGACATCCCGCACACCGCCGGGCCCTACCTGGACCAATGTTCACCCGAAATGATCACAGCTGATCAGACTGCCGCGTTACCCGACGTCGCCCGCAAGACCGTGCAGGAAGCGGTGATCGAGTACGAGGCACAGCAGACTCCTGAGGCGCGCTGCGCGCAGGACGCCGACAAGCTGGAATGCCTGATCCAGGCGATCGAGTATCAGGATGCGGGCTATGCCAGGGTGCGGGGTTGGATCGACTCCTCCCGCAGCGGTCTGCGCACCGATACCGCCCGCCGCGTCGCCGACGCCGCCCTGCGCACCTCCCCGCTGGCCTGGCGGGGTCGCTGACCAAGCCGGCGCACTGACGATGCAGTGATCGTTGCACACCGCTTACACCCTGCTCCTAACGTGTGACGAACGTGGCGTGTCCCGGCTTGCTGTCAGGAGGTGGCGCCGATGAGGCGGAAGCGGCAATCGTGGGGGCTGCCCGGATGAAGATCCTTGTCGTGGATAAGCATCCGGTGATGTGTCTGGGCCTCGTTGCGCTGCTCCGTACCGAGGACGACATCTTGGCCGTCTGCGTGGCAGAGAGCATGGACGATGCCGCGAAAGTCGTAGCAACCGAGCAGCCCGATATCGTGGTTCTGGACTTCGTTCTCAAAGGACAGCAGAGCGGAACGGAGCTGTGTCGCCAGATCAAATCGACACCCAACCCACCCGGTGTCGTCGTCTACACCGACAACGACGCAGAGATAGATCTGTTTTTGTGCCAGTTATCAGGTGCGGACAGCTACGTCCATAAGGACGAAGAGCCGGAGCGGCTGCTCGAAGCAATACGAGCGACCCACGCCGGAAGGCGGGTTTGGTTCATCGGCAGCGAGGGAGCGCCCGACGCCAATCGGCGGCAAACCGTCCGCCAGTATGCCTGCTTGACGCCCAGGGAGCGGCAGATTTTCTCTTTCATGCTCAAACGCTACACCAACTCGTACATCGCCAAGGAGCTGGGAATCAGCCCGCAAACCGTGAAAAATCATTCCTCCAGCGTACTGCGCAAGCTCGGCGTCAATCGCCGTACGGATCTGCCCTGCGAGCAACCGTCGGGCTCTCATGACCTTCCTCCCCACCAGTTGAGAACTCGACATAATGAAGGTATCTATCACTGAGAACAGCTATTCTGCGCCGACCATGCGTCGGGTCGTCGCGTTGTTCCGGCCCTACCGGCGCCGGCTGTCGGCTGTTGCGGTTATCGTGATCGTGACGGCCGGGCTCGGCGTGGTGAACCCGCTGCTCATCAAGCCGGTGTTCGACAACGCGCTGTTCTGCCGCGAAGGCTGCCCGAACCTGCCGCTGCTCTTCTGGTACGTCGGATTGATGATCACGATCCCGATCGTGACGAGCGTGCTCGGCGTCGCGCAGAGCTACCTCGCCAACGTGCTGGGCCAACGAGTGATGCAGGACCTGCGCAACAACCTTTACGCACATGTGCAACGCATGCCCTTGCGGTTCTTCACTGAGACGAAGACCGGCGAGATCCAGTCCCGCCTGACCAATGACGTCGGCGGTGTGCAGAGCGTCGTCACCGACACCGCCGCGTCGATCCTGTCGAACAGTGTGATCCTGGTCAGCACAGTCACCGCCATGCTCATCCTGTCCTGGCAGCTGACCGTGCTCTCGCTTGTACTCATGCCCGTCTTCATCTGGCTGACGATCCGGGTGGGCAGCGCGCGACGCGCCGCCACCTCGTCCACCCAGCAAACGAAGGCCGAGCTGTCCACGCTGTCGGAATCGACGCTCTCGGTCTCCGGAATCCTGCTCTCGAAATCGTTCGGCCGCCAGGCCGAGGAGATCGCCCGATTCCGCGAGCACAACGCCCGGCTCGCCGACCAGCAGATCCACCAGCAGATGATCGGTCGGGTCTTCTTCACCGGCGTGGGCGTATTCTTCTCCGCAGCTCCGGCGTTCGTCTACTTCGCCGCCGGTGTGTTCAGCACGAACAGCGTCCTCACAGCGGGAACGCTGGCGGCATTCACGAGCTTGCAAAGCCGGCTGTTCTTTCCCATCGGCGCGCTGCTGCGAGTGTCCACCCAGGTGCAGTCATCGCTGGCACTGTTCGAACGGATCTTCAGCTACCTCGACCTGCCGCACGACATCGTCGACCTGCCCGGCGCGAAGGAGCTGCCACCAGCGCAGGTGCGCGGCGCGATCGCCCTGCGCAACGTCTCATTCCGCTACCCCGCGACCAATGGGACCACCGCACGGCGCTGGGCGTTGGCCGACGTCACCCTCGACATCGCCCCGGGTCAGCTCGCCGCCGTCGTCGGCTCCAGCGGTTCCGGCAAGACCACCCTGTCCTACCTGCTCCCGCGCCTCTATGACGTCACCGAGGGCGCGGTGCTCATCGACAACCACGACGTGCGCCGGCTACGTCTGCACTCGCTGGCCCACACCGTCGGCATGGTGACCCAGGAGACCTACCTGTTCCACGCCTCGGTCCGGGACAACCTGCGTTACGGCGACCCGCACGCCACCGATGCCCAACTGGAGGCCGCTGCCCGCGCCGCCGCCATCCACGACCGGATCCTCGAGCTCGACGACGGCTACGACACCCTGGTCGGCGAGCGTGGCTACCGCATGTCAGGTGGTGAGAAGCAGCGGCTCGCGATCGCCCGCGTCATCCTGAAGAACCCGAAGATCCTGATCCTCGACGAGGCCACCTCAGCGCTGGACACGGTCAACGAGCGGCTCGTGCAACAGGCGCTGATCCCCCTCATGGCCGGGCGGACCACCGTCGCGATCGCCCACCGGTTGTCCACGATCCTCGCCGCCGATGTGATCTTCGTGCTGGACCGCGGCCGACTGGTAGAACAGGGCACCCACCAGCAGTTACTGGACCGCGGCACCCTTTACGCCCAGCTTTACCTGCAACAGTTCGGCGCCACCCCCGCCACCCCGCGTATGTCGTGAGCTCGACACCACTGTGGTCGCGTGGGTAACCACAGCTGAATCGCCGAAGTACCCTCGAGTGGTGACGTTCAGACATGAGCGACGAGAAGAGGGTGTCGGCACGGGAGCTGCGGCGGCATCGCGACGGCTCCTCCACCCCGTCCTGGACCTTCAGCGCTCCGCCGGCAATGCCGCGGTGACGGCGCTCCTCCAGCGCGACGTCCCCTCCGTCCTCGCGCCGCCGGCGCCGAACCTCACCATCTCGCCGGACTTCGTCGAGAAGCGCGACAAGGAGACCCAGGGGAAGATCACGGCTTACCTGAACGCCGAGAAGTCGAAGATCCAGGGGCGCATCGTCATCGGCTGGTCGATGCCCGAGTTCGTCGACCTCGTTCGGATGCAGGTGCCCGAGTCCGTCGAGATCGGGCCGAAGCGGGTCGCTCAGATCATTCGGGGCTGGAGCACCGAGATGTCGATCCCCGAGCACCGCAAGCCCGGCGACGCGGCCGGCGCCGAGTCCGAGCTCATCGCGACGATCAAGAATTCCTTCGCGAGGATCCCGACCTCCGTGAACGTGCAGAAGAGCGGGATGTTCTTCCAGGTGGCACTCAGCGGCGTCGAGGCCGGGCTCGGCGACACGGACGGCGACAAGGTGAGCGTCGGGAGCGAGTCCGGGCGCGACGTCGGCGTCAACGTCGTCGTCGGCAAGACACACTTCGCCGCGAAGGTCGAGGCGGGCGACCCGACGCACTGGGAGGTCAACCTCTCGTTCCCGGGCGACGACCCGATGCCGCTGATGGGCTCGTTGGGTCAGCTCTCCGGGAACGCGAGCAGCTCGATCAGCCACGCCGCCACCGACGTCCGCGCCGGCAAGGCGACGGCCGCAAGCCTGAAGAAGCAGTGGGCGCCGGTGCAGGACGCGGTGTCCGCGCTCTCGACGATCGCCGACCACCAGATCGTCTCGCTCGGGCTCAAGGTCGAGGGCGACGGGCCCGCGGTCTCGGCGACCGCGACCCTCACCGTCACGTTCTGACGCCTCCGTCTCGGGCCGCTGGGCGCAGCCCGTGCCGGCGGCCTCGCGGTGGACAGGCTGGGCCGCCGACATCGTCCTGGCACTCGTCCCAGCAAAGTCATCGCCGTGACTGTCATCGGCCTGCGCCGCCTGTCCATCCGTCGCGGCAGCGAGCCGGGGTCGGCCTTCAACTCCGCCAACAGCCCCGGGAACTGGAAGTGCGTCCGAGCAGCGACCGCTCGAACGGCCGGATACCCAACCGCGACCCGCGCGTCAACGCCCCTAGGCGCAATGCCGCGAAGTGGGGAGTATCCCCTGCCGGCGGAGCTGTGCGAGCACAGCTC
>JBOHGE010000032.1:0-67083 GCA_050700055.1 Pseudonocardiaceae bacterium | reverse complement strand
GAACTTGATAGAGTAGCGGCAGAATTGAATAATAGGCCACGCAAGACACTGGGCTGGCGGAAGCCGACCGAGGTGTTCGAAAAGTTGATCGCGGAGCATTGTGTCGCCATGACCGATTGAAACCGCCCATGCATGAGCACCTGGCGCGTTTCACCGCCGAGGAGGGGTGTTGTTCATCGGGCGGGCGCAGGAGAAGACCAGCCTGTTTCGTACGGAGAAGCGCCGTAACGCCGAGGGGGTGGCCTACCCGTGGATCGTGAGAAGCACCGATGTGGTCAACCACTTCTACGTCTATGCCGTGGACGACGACTTCGGTTCGTTCTTCCTGAAGTTCTGCTCGTATTTCCCCTATAACGCCCGTTTGTGTATCAAGGGGCATGAATGGGCCAAGCGTCAGGCGGAGAAGAAGGGGATCGCGTTCACCGCGCTGGACAACGGCTTCGCTACCGTCGCCGACCCGGCTCGTCTGCAGACCATCTGTGATGAGCTGCGACCTGTCCAGATCCAGGCGTTGCTGGACAAGTGGCTTGCGGTCTTGCCCGGGGCGTTCACCGACGCTGACCGTGACGCGGGGTACCGCTATGAGCTGTCGATCCTGCAGGCCGAGCTCTCCCTGACCCAGGTGCTCGAAGCGCCGGTGAGCGGGCGGGTGTCTTCGGGCACGTCATCCGCGACAACCCCGACGCCGGGCGCCCCGACCAGGTCAGCCTCATCTTCGACCGGCGCCTGATCAACGGCAGACGTCGTAGGACACCAGGCCCGCTACGCGCCCGGGTGATCACTGACGGGGTCACCCCGAGCCTGCACATCGACTACAAGCACACCAAGATCAAGCAATATCACAAGGAAGGACGAGCGCTGCGCACCGAAACCACCATCAACAACTCCAGAGACTTTCAGATCGGGAAACGACTGACCAACCTGCCCGCACTGCGGGAGGTCGGCTTCACCGCCAACCGACGCCTCCTGAGCGTCCAACGACTCAGCCACAACCCGATCCGCGCCACCGAAGCCTTCACCGCAGTACACCATCCGATCATCACCGACGACGGACACCGCATCGCCGGACTACCCCTGGGCGACCCCCGCGCCCAGGCCCTGCTCCAAGCCCTGCTGGTCTTTCGACTGCTCCCCAACGGGTTCCTCAACCGCGACCTACGAACCCTGCTCGCCGAGCTGCTCGGCAGATCGCACATCACCGCCGGCCAAATGACCTACGACCTGAGGCGGCTACGCATGCACGGCCTGATCACTCGTATCCCCGGCACCCACCGCTACCGCACCACCGACACCGGCCTACACCACGCCATGCTCCTCACCCACGTCCACACCCGGTTGCTCCAACCCGGACTGGCACAGCTCACCGACCCCCACCCACCCCAACCCAGCCGGCTACGCACCGCCGCCCGCAACTACCAACACGCCCTCGACCAACTCACCCAGGAGGCCGGACTCGCCGCATAAACCACGAACTTTGACTCGATCAAACCGACTTCGTCGGCCCTAGCCTCCGGCTACCGCCGCGAGATGACACCCCGCGTGCGCGCCCTGCTCACCGAGCACGCCGGCCACACCCAGGTCCACATAGTCCGGTCCCGCCGGGCCGCCAACCAGCTCACCGAGCATCTCCACGGCGCTACCGTGCCCGGCTGACCCGTGGCCGGAGCTGACCTCTCCGTGCCCCCCACTCAGCCGCGCCCACCCAGATCCTCAGCCACCCGGCGGTTCCCCCAGCATCCCTTCACCGACCCGGCACAGGTCCCCGCGCTCTATGCCGACCAGACCCAGGTGGGGCGCCGCAGCCGCGCCCTGCTCGACGCCAAGATCGAAGGAAGCTACGTCGGCGAGGTCATCGCCGAGCTCCTCGACACCACCGCCCCCGACCTCGCCATCAAGCATGCCGTCATCGCCGATGTCAGATGCGGCACAGGTCACCCCACCCGGACCCTGGCCCAGCACTTCCCCCACGCGCGGCTGCTGGCTCTCGACGCCTCAGCCTCGATGCTCACCGCAGCCCGTGCCCACCTGCGCGAGCACCTGGCCACCGACGCCCACCGCGTCACCTACGTCCAGGCCGATTTCCATCACCTACCGTTGGCCGACGCCGCCTACCACGCCGCGGTGGCGGTGTTCTGCCTCTACCACTCGCCCCACCCCGCCCGGGCCATCGCCGAGATCGCCCGCTGCCTGGTCTCCGGTGGGGCCGCGTTCCTGGTCACCAAGTCCGCCGACAGCTACCACGAACTCGACAACCTGGTCGCCGCCACCGGCCTCGATCCCGCCGCCATCCACCGCCGGAGCCTGTACGAGACCGCGGACAGCACCCGCCTGCCCGAGCTGACCGCCACCGCCCTGACCGTGGAAACCGTCCTCCACGACCGGCACGTCTTCCGGTTCCGCGACGCTCACCACCTGGCCGAGTACCTGATCACCGTGCCCAAGCACCAGCTACCCGAGCCGGTGCGCACCGCGCCCAGCGCGCTCGCCGCCGAACTACGCCGCCGCCGCGGCGACGGCCCGGTCACCACCACGTCCACCATCACCTGGATCGTCGCCCGCAGGTCCGCACGACCATGACCCAGCCCACCCGGTGGATCAAGCGCTACCCGAATCCCGCGTCGTGCCAGACGGCGGTCGCCCACCACCAGTGGCTGGCCGGCCTGGGGACCCGTGTCCCTGCGCTGCGCGCCGTCGGTGCGCAACACCTGGAGTTCGATCACGTGACCGGTCGCCACGCCCAGCCCCGCGACCTGCTCCAGATCGCCGGCCTGCTCGGGCGGCTGCACAGCGCCGCCTACACCACCGACCTGCACCACGCTCGTCTGGACCGCCCCCACACCACCAGCACCGGAGTGACCATCCCCGACTTCATCACCCCCCGCCGCAAGGCCATCACCACCCTGCTGACC
Source organism: Pseudonocardiaceae bacterium (assembly GCA_050700055.1). GTDB lineage: Bacteria > Actinomycetota > Actinomycetes > Mycobacteriales > Pseudonocardiaceae. The sequence continues at coordinate 64,174 of JBOHGE010000032.1, read as the reverse complement.
AGCGCAACCGTGCCCGCCACCCCGTTCACCAGCGACCAAGCCATCCGGGAACTGGAAACCGCCGCCGACAGCCCGGCGTGCCTCTACAAAGACAGCAACCCCCGCAACTTCCTCATCACCATCACCGCAACAACATCCGAATGCGTACTGGTCGACTTCGACGTCCTCACCCTCGCCCCAGCCGGATACGACCTAGCCAAACTCATCGTCACCCTCACCATGACCCACGGCCCACTACCCCACACCCAACTCCGGGCGACGCTGGCCGCCTACAACACCGCCCTCACCGACGACCCCACCCGCCTGAGACCGGTGTCCTGGACCGCGTTGATGACCTGGGCGAACATCCACCACATCCTCACCAGCCCCTACCTCGGTCGCGGCGGCTACCGGCACACCTGGACCGGTCAGCCCAGCTAACGCCCCCGTTATTCATCCCACTCGCATCATCTCCGACGGCCGCTACACCGAGGTCGCGGGCCGGGCCCTGTTCCGCGAGCTCGCCGACCTCGCCGGATGCGTCGGCTGGATGTCGCACGACGTCGCCCGGTGGCCCGCGGAGTCGGCTGGGTGTGGGGGGGTCGAGGTCGGTGAGCTGGGTCAGGCTGGGGTGGAGCAGCCGGGTGTGGATGTGGGTGAGCAGCATCGCGTGGTGGCCGCCGGTGTCGGTGATGCGATAGCGGTGAGTGCCAGGGACCCGGGTGATCAGGCCGTGTGCGCGGAGCCGACGCAGGTCGTAGGTGATCTGCCCAGCGGTGATTTCGGTGGGTGCTGTGCCGACTCCCCAACGGATTCCGTCCGATTGGCGTCGCGATCCGCAGGGGACAAGCCTACTTGGGTCGGTTCAGGATACCGGGCCGATCTATCGTGCCGACCTGGCCACCGGCACCGGCTCGCTGGTAACGTCCAATACCGGCGGTCAGGTTACCGACATGGCTTTTGATCGTCGGGGCTTGCTGATTGTGGGCGGCGGGGCAATCGGGGACGCCCGGATCCTCAATCCCGGTAACGGCGACGTCCGCAGCTGCTACCCACTCTCGGACCGAGTGGGTTTATCAACGGTATCACACTCACAAAGGACGCCGCATGGTTCACCGACTCGTTTCACACCACGCTGTACAGATTACCCTTTGCCATCCACCGGGGCAATTCCTGATCAGAACCTAGTACAGCAGATCCCGCTGACCGGTGACTTCGTTCTTCGCCCGAACGAGTTCAACGCATCGGCGATCACAACGACGCCGGATGGAACAAGCTTGATTATCACCCAGGAGAACAACGGGAAGCTGTTCCAAGTCGACACGGCTACGGGGGCGACCACGACCGTCGACCTGAGCGGAACGATACTGGACTCCCCGGACGGATTCCTGCGGCTCGGTAATACCCTCTACGTCACCGAGCGCAAAGTGAACAGAGTGGCCAGCCTGACCCTGAGCTCGAGCGGGAGGCGCGCGCGCCTGCGGGCGCGCGTGAGTGATCCGCGATTCGACATCCCAACCAGGATCGCGGAGTTCCAGGATCGTCTTTACATCCCAAACAGCCGGACCACCACGCCACCGAAGCCGACGACCCGATACACTGCGGTCGCGATTCAGAAGTTCTGAACACTCGTAACGGCACTGATGCCCCTATGGATGTCAAGCCGCTGAGGGCTATGTTTTGGGTGGGGATGTGATGACCGATAGATTTCGCGGGCGATGTATCGCTTGAGGCAGCGGATGGCTTCGTGGCGGGTTTTGCCTTCGGTGATGCGGCGGGTGAGGTAGTCACGGTGCCCACCCACCGCGCTCGCCACAGACCGGCCTTGACCAGCACCTACACCCGGCCGCGGCCCCTTTCTGGCGTACTCGGTTCCCACTCCACCTATACACAAAGTTACACAGTCACCTGATCGAGCGCCGCCTGTTGGACAGTGCCCCAGTTCGTGAGAGCATTATGGGCGCGCAAGCAACGGGGCCAAGGGCCTGGTCAGCAGGCGATGTCGTCGGCCCAGCGCCATGGAGTAAGAGGGCGAGATGGCGATTTCTGAGTTCGTCAAGCGCAAGCTGTCGATCGCGTTCTACCGCTTTGACTACGATAAGGACGGTGTTGTCGCCGAGAACGACTTCGTCCAGCTCGGACAGGAAGTGGCGAAGCTGCAGGGGCTCGACGCCGACAGCGTGGAGGCGGCCAGCGTCATTGAGGCCCATCGGGCCTGGTGGGACGCCTACTTCAAGGACGCCGACGGCGACGACGATGGTCAGGTGACTATCGAGGAATATTTTGCTGCGGTTGATGCCTGGGTCGGCGGCAACCCCGACGCCCTCTCGCACGCCATCGCCAGCAACGGGCTGGTCTTCGACACCATCGACCAGGACGGTGATGGGAAGCTCAGCCTCAACGAGTTCTCGCTGTACCTGCAGGCGTACGGCTTGGCGACGACGGACGCGGCGACGGCTTTCGGGCACCTCGACCTCGACGGCGACGGGTACATATCTCGTGACGAGTTCGCCAAGAATATGAGCGAGTACTATATATCGGAGGATCGGCCGTCGCCAAGCGAGTGGTTCTTCGGCGGCCACTGACAGAGTGTCCATTGTCCATTTATGGGTCAGGTTGAGCTGGGCCGTCACGGTGTGTCGATCTTGGTGCGTTGTCGGTGATGGTGACGGCGTGTCGGCTCGATCTCGGGTCGTTGACCGTAGCCTGGTTCCTGGTTCCTGATTGCCCGCGACAGAACGAGAAAGGTCAGAACGTGGGCGACGAGCAGATGCTGAAGGTAAGTGATTTCGGTCGTGAACTGTACGGGATGTCAGGAGCACCCCGGCAGGCAATGATCAATTATGGGAAGGTGTTGTTGGCCATCGCAGGCGCCGACGGCACGGTCAGTCCAGCAGAGTACAACTGGCTCATCGAGCATCAGCGTAAGTTCGGCGCCCCCGGAGACGTCATCGCCGAGTACGAGAACTTTGACCATCAGTCAGCCAGCTTCGACGAACTGCTGGCCGACATCAGAGTTGATGTTGAGACCTGGAATCCCGCACCGCACTTGATCTACCACGCTATCCAAATGTGCGGCGCCGACGGCACCTACGCCGAAGCCGAGCGATCCAAGGTTGTCCGAGCGGCCCGGGCCTTGGGCGTACCTGATAACATTGTGCTCACCTTGCATGCCCTCATCGCCATGGAAAAGGCCGTCTACGACATGCGGGCCGCTCTTTTCCACGTAGCTGTCCTTGAGTAGCCCGCCAGCGACCTTTTCGCGGGCTCTACGTTCAGTACGAGAGCGAAAAATTCCGTCCACCAGCGGACTCCGAGCCCTCCGCACCCCTCGCTGATAGGCCCGTTCAGGATCCTGTTCCGATCCTCGTCACAGGCCGTTGTGAGTGAGTACGTCGAGGAGGTCGACTGATGTCGAGGACGTAGTCCTGGTCGGTGTTCAATGCCTGTCCGCCCGGCAGGTAGCCCCTCGAAGTTGCAGCGTCCGCACAAGAAGGGGCACGGCCGGAATACGTCGGAAACCTGCCACGAACCTACGTAACCTTGATCCCAACCGGTCGAAGAAATTGATCTTGGTGTAGATCGTCGGTGACACCGTCGACGGGGAGCACCGGGTGAGCTGTGAGCGCTAGATGGTGACCGAGGCCGATCGGGAGGAGATCTCCCGCGGGATCGCCGAGGGGGTGGAGGGCACGGTGATCGCCGCCCGGATGGGGCGGTCTCCTAGCGTGGTGTCCCGCGAGATCACCCGTCACGGCGGGCGAGCCCGTTACCGGGGGCGTGGTCGCCCATCGGGCGACCACGGAGCAGCGCCGCAGGCCCAAGGTCCGCAGACTCGATGCCTGTCCGCAGCTGCGGACTGAGGTGGTGACCCGGCTGCGGGCTGGGAACTCCCCCGACCAGGTGGCCGGCCGGTTGCGGTACGAGCATCCCGGCCAGCAGGCTCGGTGGGTGTCTCATGAGGCGATCTACACCTGGATCTACGCCCTGCCCAAGGGTGAGCTGGCCGAGCAGGGCATCGTGCTGCGCTCGGGACGCACCCAGCGAAAAACCCGCGGTCGCACGCGTGCACCCGGAGCCCGGATCGTGGGCATGACCAGCATCGACACCCGCCCCACCGAGGTCGGTGACCGGGCCGTGCCCGGGCATTGGGAGGGCGACCGTGCGACGTGGAAAGCCACACATGATGAGTGGTCATACCCGTGTGGAGGTCGATTGGTGAGGGTATGACTCGGTTCAGTGTCACGAAGGACCGTCCCCGCCTTGGCGTGCGTCGTGGGTAACCGCGGGGTGCGAAGCCCAGGGAAGAAGCCGAAGGACTCCCGCTCCCTCCGGGGGTTACGGGCAAGGGGAAGACCGGACGGGTGAATGTGAGTGAATCTTCGTATGCTTCGTGATCCCAGTCCCCGCACGAGGGAATGCTGTAGCGGGGTACAGGGCTGGCCGTTGAGAAGCGGCAGGCGCCGGTCACTGAGGTCACGGTGGCCGGGATGACACCGCCGCCCCAGAGTAAAGAAGGCACCCTCCCCGGTTGTGTCTCGGGTGTGTGGAACACGGGAACCCCGACAGGGTCCGGTCGTGTGTGGTGGCGACGGGTAGGCCGACCGTGAGGGAGGCTGAACTTACCTGGCGGGAACAGGATGTCCAAGAAGCGAATGCCGGCAGGCGAAAGTCGACAGGAAACCGCAAACCAGGAAAAGGCTGCTCCTCCAGGTAGTCGGTTGGCGGATAACTGGCCGGATACCGAGCCTGGTGCTCGGATCCCGAAAGGGATGCCGACGTGGACAGGTGAGCCTGTGATGATGAAGCAGTCTGATCCGTCGAAACTGAAGGGCAAGTTAGACACCTGATGGTGAACGGACCTGACGACGTTGACCTGAACTGGGATGCCGTGGATTGGCGGCGCCATGAGGACAACGTAGGGCGGCTACGGCGGCGAATCTTCACGGCGGTACGGGACGGAGACCTGGCTCAGGCCAGGAACCTGCTCGAGCGCGGGGTACGCCGGCTGCGAGACGTGGCCCTGGTCGCCCGAGTCGCCACCGGACTACGAATTCCCCCGGTTCTGCTTGGTTTCGGTGACCACAGGGCTATCGTGGACGAAGCACAGAAGGTGGTGAGCTGGGTGGACCGCAGAGACTTCGTACAACACGTCGCCGCCCTGGCCGTCGGCGTCACCGGGGTGGCCGGGCTGGACCTCGACCGGCTCACCGCGCTGCTCCCACCCGCCGAGCCCACCGGCACCCGCCACCTCGGAGCCGCTGACGTCGAGGCCATCGAGCAGGCCACCGCAGCGTTCCGGCGCCAGGACTTCGCCACCGGCGCCGGGCCGATCCAGGGCGTCGCCGTGGCCCAGCTGCGCTCGACACTGCCCCTGCTGGACGCCCAACTGACCCCTGAGGTGCGGCCCCGGCTGTATCTCGCCACCGCGCGCCTGGCGACGATGGCGGGGTGGCTGAGCTTCGAGGTCAACCCGCACGACGCCGCCCGCCGGCTGTGGATGATCGGGGTGGACGTCGCCCGCGCCGCCGACCACCCGCAAGGCAGCGACCTCACCGTCTTCCTGCTGTACGACGCGGCTTTGCAGGCCGTGCAGCTGGGCCGCCCGGACGAGGCGCTGCGCCTGGTGCAACTCGGTCACGCCGCCGCGGCGGGCCCGCACCCCGTGTCGGCGTCCACCGTCTGTTGCCTGGCGGCCATCCAGGCCCGGGCGCACGCCGTCCGGGGCGACGCCGCATCCTGTGACCGCGCCCTGGGCCAGACCGTCGAGCACTTCAGCATGGTCGATCCGGCGACCACCCCGTTCTGGGGCGCCCACATCGTCGACACCGGTATCTCCTACTACCAGGGTGTCGCCCATTACGCGCTGGCCCTGACCGGGCGTGACCCCCAGGCCGCCGAGCGGGCGGTGCCGCTGCTACGCCACGCTGTGGACAACTTCGGACCCGACTACGCCCGGCTCCGAGCGCTCTCCCTCCCGGATCTCTCCGGTGCCTACGCGATCGCCGGCGACACCGACATCGCCGTCACCATCGGCCACCAAGCCATCGACGCGGTCACGTCGGTGTCCTCACCCCGGGCCCACGACCGGCTGCGCACATTGCACACCGTGCTGCAACCCCTGCACACCAGCGCCGGCGTCGCCGAGTTCCGCGACCGCCTGTCAGCCACCATCGCCGCGTGACAACCGGCTCGCCGTGAGTCGCCATTCGGAGCCAACTCCGTAGGCGCTGCGCGCCGCCCTGAGGGATGAGATACGGGGTTGCCGCCGGTCATGATCACCCCTACCTCGCAGCAACAGCCCTGCATGCGCCGAGTGCGACACCAGAGCTGTCAGGGCGGCTGCGGACAGCGCTCATGTCGCACTCGGCGACACCAGAGCGGGTCGCGGTCACCGTATTTCGAAGCGAATAGCGGTTCACGTCGGCACGGCAGAGCTGCGATCGGGGGGACAGCGTCAGACCGTAGCCCGATCAGGTCGGATTCGTCGCCCAAGCTGGGTTACCCACGGTGGCCGGCTCAGGGAGCGATGCAGTGCACTTCGGACAGCTGCACCTCGCCGGTGGACTCCGCACCATCGGGCAGCTCCAGGGTGACCACGTTGCGGATATACCGCTGCCGGGTCGTGACGATCTCCAGCGGCCGGTCGCCCTTCTCGTAGAGCTTGAGCGGATCTGGTGCCAGACGATGCAAGGGAACGGACGGCGGCGCCCCATCCCCCGGCGGCAGGTGCGGCACCGACCCGCCGGGGCCGGTCGCGGCGCGGATCCCTCGTGTGAGCCGGCCGCTTTCCCGCAGGACTCTCAGCTGTCTGCCCTCTTCCTCGAACGCGGTGAGCCAGTCGCTGGTGGTTTCGTCCGGGCGGACCTTACCGAGGAGGAGTCGCCGGACGTCGCCGGTGAATGAGGCCCACGTCGAGGGGTCGGGCAGTTCGCCGTGCAGGGCGCAGCGCTGCTCAACGATTCGGGCCCACACGTCACCTTGCTCACCGAACTCCAGGCCCGCAGCCCGCATGAAAGCAGTGCGCAATATCAGCGACCGTTCCCTTCGACCGCTTGGGGTGCCGCTGAGGAAGGCGAGCAGGTGACGGCTGTCGGCGTGGAACAGCTCGTGCGCAGTGTCCATGCTGGCGGGGCCGCCAAGGCGTGGACCTCGGGCTCGTAGATGTCGCCGGTCCAGTCGACGCCTTGGGTGAGCAGGGGATGTAGAGGGCATTCGTCGCGGCTGGTCGCCTGCTCAGTCGAGGTAGCGGACGCGCCAGCAGGGGGCGGTTCACAACCCACCCCCACCAGCACCCGCCGCTAGCACGGAGATTGCCGACGACCAAGGCCCGGGATTCGCCTATCAAATTACGTAGTTACGCTACCTCGGGTGGAAACTGAGACGAGCGCTGTGGCAGGTCCGGCAGAGCTGCGCAGGGGGATGGTGGACCAGCTGCGGGACTGGAAGGTGGTGTGCTCAGAGACGGTCGAAGACGCTCTGCGCGCTGTCCCACGGCATATCTTCGTCCCGGACGCGCCACTGGAGAAGGCGTACCGCTTCGATCCGGTCGTGACTCACCGGGACACCGAGGGAATCGCGATCAGCTCGGCATCGGCTCCAGGCGTGGTCGCTGGGATGCTGGAGCAGCTCGACCTCCGGCCCGGTCATCGTGTTCTGGAGATCGGGGCAGGCACGGGCTACAACGCGGCGCTGTTGGCGCACCTGGTCGGCCCCACCGGCGCGGTGACGACGGTCGAGTACGACGCGGCCGTGACCCAATCGGCTCGGGAGGCGCTGACCAGAACGGGCAACTGCGACGTTACGGTGATCTGCGGCGACGGAGCGTTCGGCTGGGCCGACAACGCGCCCTACGACCGCATCATCGTGACAGCGGGCGCCTGGGACATTCCACCGGCGTGGTGGGATCAACTCGCCGACAGTGGTCTACTGCTGGTGCCGCTGAGAATGCGCGGACTAACTCGAACCGTGGCCTTGAAGCGCGATGGCGCACTCTTGCGGAGCCAGTCGGTCAAGGAGTGCGGCTTCATCCCGATGCGAGGCGTCGGCGCGGTGGCCGAGCAGAATGTATGGGTCGGCGGAAGGGACGGGGATCTGCTCCTGCGCATCGACGACAGCCAGCCGATCGACACTGAGGCCGTCGGCGGTGCGCTCGATCATCCGGCAACGGTGGTCTGGACAGGCGTCCCGTTCGTCATGCCCGAAATCCTTGACTTCTGGCTGGCGAGCATGGACGGGTTCTGCCGAGTCCTTGCATCGAGGGATGCCGTGGAGAACGGACGGCTGGTCGCTGCGATGTTCTTCTGGGGCAGTATGGGTGTGTTTGACGGCGGGAGTGTTGCTTACCTGACCACCAATGCGGACCTGTCCGAGCTAGGCGTGTGTGCCTACGGCCCCGACGGCCAGGCATTGGCGAATCGAGTTGCCGAGCGCATTCGGGAGTGGGACAGCGAGGGCGGGCCGAGGATGGAGGTTCGGATCGAAGTTCATCCGATCGATACTGCTAGCCCCTCTGATGGTTGGCTGGTTATCGACAAGAAGCACAGCCGTGTCGTCGTTCGCGCGGTGCCGACAGCGTGAGCGCGACAGCGACAGGTCTGGTTCACGACAACAACAGGAGGGCATCCCAGCGAGTCGGGACGTCGCGGGCCAGTAGGTCGCCGTAGTTTGCGAGGGCGAGGGCGACGCCAGCCGCTCCGACCAGGAACCCCGGTTCGTCTTGTGCGATCCGGTTTCCGATGTGCTGGAACCCGAAACGATGGTCGGGATTGAACAGGTCCATGACAGCCTTCGCGGCGATGTCGACGTACCGCACCTCGTGGGCGCCGTCGCCCTGCATGGAGACGAACCCGCACTGGCGGTGGCTCGCACTGACCAGACGGCCCCCGCGGTGGCGCAGCGCCCACGACTTGGTGATCCCGAACATGCGCAGCGGCACGACGAGCACACCGCCGTCGGTGAGCTGCTCGCGCCACGCGGGCGGGATGTCCCATGCCCCCGCCGTCACGATGATCAGGTCGTAGCGGCGCGTCGGCGCGATCGGATGCTCGGCGTCCGCGCACACCACGGTGACGTCGTGGTAGCCCGCCGCCGCCAGGCAGGCGACCGCCCGGTCGGTCACCTCGGGGTCGATATCGACGGTCGTGACCGATCCCGACGGGCCGACAAGCTCTCGCAACAGCGACGCGTTGTAGCCACCGCTACCGATCTCCAGCGCGTGATGGCCCTCCAGACAGCCGAGCGCGTCCGCTGCCTGACCGAGCATCTCCGCGATCAGGTACGGCGCCGACACCGAGCTGATGGCCTCCGCACCGCGCCGGATCGTGATGACCGCAGTGTCCTCGTACGCCTCCTCCAGCGGGACGTCTGGGGTGAACAGGTCGCGGGGAACCTTCCGCATCGCCCGCTCCACATCGGCGCGCATCGCCAGGCCCTTAGCCGCATGATCAACGATGATCTTGTCGACCAAGGAGTTGCGAAGTTCCCCGGCCCGCTCGGCCCGACTCGCGGTGTCGACACTCACGAAATGTCCTCCCTGCTCGGCCGACCCGCCGTGAGCGGGCGGCCCCGATACGCCTCCGGAAGCACCGGCGACGGAGTGAATCCAACGATTGACAGACCGGTCGATCTCACCTCTCGGGGCCATGCTGCCCGACCAACGGGCCGCCGCGAGACCGAACGGCCGACACGCTCTATAACCGACCGTCGTCGGCATGCACGGAGCGAGGGTTCAGTGGCGACGGCTCATCGGCCACGGGTGTCTCCACAACATCATCTGTAGCCGGATGGAGAGATTCCAGCCGCAGCCGGCCACCTCATCGGCAGGATCTCGCATCGCGTCGATCGTGCAGATGCGATCCGCGTACAGAATGCGCCCGAGTCACCAGACCCGGAGCCACCTTACTTTTGGTGTGCGTCATAAAGCAGCGGTCGCCCCGAGCCCTTCTCCGTCTTCTGGGCACCGTTCTGGTCCTTCCGTGGCTCAAACAGTCGACCCACCGTGAGCTCGATATTCGACGTGCCCCTGATAAGCTTCCTGGCACAGCCCTCTTCCTACCGGAGTTGATCTACGGTTTCCGCCCATACCAATCTTGCCCACCACGTCCACGGCATTGTCATCGAACGCACCTACGGCGCCGAGGGTGAAGCCTGGGCGGCCGTCATCAACGTCCGCCAAGCCCAGGGGCAACGTCATCACATTCGAAACCCTCGAAGCGCCCATCAACAACGACGAGGAGACGACATGTCGACCACAACATCCAGGGCTGACGCCAGAAATCGTCTAGCCATTGCTCTCGATACCCGACATCTGGACACTGCCATATCTATCGCCAAGGCGGTCCAGCCGAACATCGGCGTCGCCAAAGTCGGCCTCCAACTCTTCAGCGCCGCAGGCCACAAGGCAGTGCGCGCCATACGGGAGATCGGCATGGACGTTTTCCTCGACGTCAAGCTCCACGACATCCCCACCACCGTATATGGAGCCAGCGCCGTCCTCGGATCGCTCAATATCCGTTACCTGACCGTACACGCAGCCGGAGGAGAGGCCATGCTCCACGCGGCCGTAAAAGGTCTTGCTGAAAGCGCCCACGAAACCGGTTTGCCGGCACCGATAGCGCTCGCCGTGACCGTCCTGACAAGCGAGCCCAACGCCTCACCCGAGCTGCTCAACAAGCGCCTGGCAGCAGCCGTGGCTGCCGGCTGTGGCGGAGTCATCTGCGCCGCCCCCGATCTTCCCGTGATCAAAGCCGCAGCACCCGACATCATGGCCATCGTCCCCGGCATCCGCCCGACCGGCGTCCCCAGACACGATCAAGCCCGGGTAGCCACCCCGGCCGAGGCCATCCGACTCGGTGCCGACATGCTCGTGATCGGCCGCGCCGTTACCACCGCCGACGACCCAGCTACCGCCGCCGAGGCAATCGCCACCGAGGTCGCACAAGCCCTCTGACTCGTCAGCGCTCAGGTTGTCGCGTACCACCAGCAACCGATACCACAGCTTAGGGGCGGGCGAGGGTGGTCGTCGCTGCGGCCGTGAGGACCTGAAGGACACCGCTGAACAGGCCCCCCGTTTGTGGGACGCGATTCGGAGGATGTCCCTCGCATGACGCTTGACGCATCTTTACCCTCTGACCTGCGGCAATGGGTGACACTCCAGGGTATGGCGCGTGGCCTCGGCCACGGACAAGATCTATGTGAAGCTGGGTCGGTGCACGAACTTGCTGGTCGGCTGCTGCAACGGTGGCACGATCTGCCCGACCAGATCACAGCGCAGGCACGCGATGCCATCAGGGCGTCGGTGGCCGAGTTTTGCCAGAAAACGATGCATTCCGCTTTGGGCAGATGCACGTCGACCGCCCAGCGAGCTTCAAGATCGTCGAGGGCTGACCGGGCACTGGTCGTCTCTAGATTTTAAGGCGATGACCTGCCCGCCACTCACGGGGAGACGTAATCGTTGGTGACGATCACGATCAGGCCGGGGCTGGCATTGGTGATTCCCGCGAATCGTGGCTCGACGCGCATCCCGAACGCCGAACCGATGGCCTCGGCATCGGCGCGCTGCCCGGTTCCTTCCTGGTAGTACACCGTCGTGGTGGGAAGCGTGCCCGAGGGGTAGTTGCCGACCTCGACCACCGTCCACCCTGCGGACGTGAGATCGCCCGCAGCCCGGGCGGCCAGCCCCCGGATCGTGCTGTTGTTGTAGACCCGCACCTGCCCCCGGCTGTCGTTCCGGTCCACCGGCGCGCTCGCGCCGACGTCCACCGGGGCGGGTGCGGCGATCACGGGAGGCTCAGCAGGCTGGGGGGCCACCGTCGGCGGGTAGGGAATGGTGGAGGGAATCGCTGGTGTGCCGGCCGGCGGCGTAGTGCCCGCGGCCGGCGGCGTGGTCGAGGTCGACTCGCCACGGGTGGTAGCCACCACCACTCCGATCAGGACGGCGACCACCGCTACCCCGACCAGGGCCAATCCGGCGATCCATAAGCGCTTGCCGTCCGGTGTGCTCATCGATTCCTCTGCTGGTGGATCTGGCCCTGGCGGCGCGGGTCGATGCCGAGCCGCCGCGCCGCCCTGGCCCGCTGCCGGCCGGACCGCAGCCGGCGCAACCGCTTGACCAGCATCGGGTCGGCGGCGAGCGCCTCGCGCCGGTCGATCAAGCCGTTGAGGATCTGGTAGTAGCGAGTGGCGGACACGCCGAACAGCTCGCGCACCGCCTGCTCCTTGGCGCCGGCGTACTTCCACCATTGGCGCTCGAAGGCCAGGATCTCGCGCTCCCGGCTGCTCAGACCCTCGGCGTGGCCGTCGATCGGGGGCAGGGCCGCTGCGGCGTCCATCGCGCTCCTCGGTTCACGATCCCGCGGGGCGTCCAGCGGGGGCGACAGTTCTCGTTCGAATCACAGTACTGTGATTCGATGGGCCATTGAACCACGCGCAGTCCTGGCGCAACCGGCGACGCACCCATCAGACGTCCCTGGCGCAGGGCAGGTGTGCACGCACGATTAATGTGCTCGATCATGGCTATCCGCCCGATCCGGATCGTCGGCGACCCGGTACTGCACACCCCGACCAGGCTCGTGACAGAGTTCGGCAACACATTGTACCCGTTGCTCGACGACATGTTCGACACGATGGAGGCGGCCCGAGGTGTCGGGCTCGCCGCCAACCAGATCGGCGTGGACCTGCGGGTGTTCGTCTACGACTGCCCCGACGGGGAAGGTGCTCGCCATCGCGGGGTGGTGGTCAACCCGGTAGTGCAGACCAGCGGGCAACCAGAGACCATGCCCGACCCCGACGACGACTGGGAAGGCTGCCTGTCGGTACCCGGCGAGGCCTTCCCCACCGGGCGAGCCGACTGGGCACAGGTCACCGGACTCGATCCGGACGGCGCACCGCTGATCGTCGAGGGCACCGGTTTCCTGGCGCGATGCCTGCAGCACGAGACCGACCATCTCGACGGGATCCTCTACCTCAACCGGCTGGTCGGCCGGTATGCCCGCGAGGCGAAGAAGGTGCTCCGAGCCCAGGGCTGGGGCATCCCCGGCCTGTCCTGGAACCCCGCCGCCACTCCACCCGAGGACTGAGCTCACAGGTCGAGGTGTAGTCGCAACGCCGTGTCCAGCTGACCCAGCAGATCGTCCGGAAGGACGCCGACGCAGCGCCCGACCCGGACCGCGGCGACCGACCGCACCTGCTCGGCCTGCGCCTTGGAGTCCCGGTGCAGTCCGCACCGGGCAGCGGGCAGCAGCACCTGGAACGGGTAGATGCTGAGTACGCTATTCGGCTCCGAACTGCAAATCCGGGTAGCGGTGGAACACTGGACGGTGTGGTGACGTTGCGGGAGTAACGGTGTAATCTCGGGCTGAGGCGGTGGGCATGGTGGACCCCTTGGACTCCTACTCGCGGACGGTCAGCGCAGTCGCGGCGGCGGTCACCCCGCACGTCGCGAGCCTGCGGATCGGGTCGGGCGCCGGCTCGGCCGTCATCTTCGCCGCTGACGGGCTGCTGCTGACCAACGCACACGTCGTCGGCTCGGCCCACGACGGCGTCGCGGCGTTCACCGACGGGACCGAGAGCCGCTTCGACGTGGTGGGCCGCGACCCGCTGTCCGACCTCGCGGTGCTGCGGTCCCGGGGTGCCACACCGGCAGCGGCCGTCCTGGGCGACGCCGACGAGCTGGTCGTCGGGCAGCTGGTGGTCGCTGTCGGCAACCCCCTCGGACTGGCCGGATCGGTGACCGCCGGGGTGGTCAGTGCGCTGGGGCGCTCGCTGCCGGTGCGCGCGGGCCGGGCCGTGCGGGTGATCGAGGACGTGATCCAGACCGACGCCGCGCTCAACCCCGGCAACTCCGGCGGGGCGCTGGCCGACGCCGGCGCCACGGTGGTCGGGATCAACACCGCCGTCGCCGGCATCGGGCTCGGGATGGCAGTGCCGGTCAACGCCACCACCCGCCGGATCATCGGGGCACTGCTCGCCGACGGCCGGGTGCGCCGCGGCTACCTCGGGCTGGTCGGGACACCCGCCCCGCTGCCCGCACCGGTCGCGGCACGGACCGGGCAGGCGTCCGGGCTACGGCTGGTGGAGGTCATCCCCGGCAGTCCGGCCGATCGGGCCGGGCTGCATGCCGGAGACCTCGTGCTCAGCGCCGGGCGCACACCCGTCATCGACGCCCAGGGCCTGCAGCGCCGGCTGTTCGCCGAGGCCATCGGCACCACGCTGCCGATCACCGTGCTGCGCAACGGCGCGATGGTGGACGTGCTCACCGTGCCCACCGAGCTGGTGGGGACCTAGTCGGGCGGGTGGCGTCGAGCCGGGCAGCCAGACCAGGTCGGCGCCGGCGTTGGGGGCGTAGTACTCCTCGACCATCCGCAGCTTGCCGAACGCGGTGAACGCGCCGGGGTGCGGCGGGTCGCACCACGCGGTGAGAGCTCTGCCGTCGGCGAACGCCAGGCCCCAGGCGACCACGGCGGCGGGCCCGTCCTCGTCCTCCTCGCGGTGCAGCGCATACAGCCGGGGCGCAGCGTCGAGTGTGTGCAGCGGTACATCATCGTCCATGCACGAACCATACGTGGAAGTTCCACCAAAATCAAACGCTCTGTACGCTAGGTTAGCTTCACGTAATACTCATCTGGCGCCAGGTGGCTGGTCAGTGGAACACGGGAGGTGGGGCGATGGCGACCGGGAGCCCGATGGTGCGGCGACGGCGACTCGGAGCGGAGCTGCGCGCGCTGCGGGACAAGGCCGGGCTGACCGGCGAGCAGGTGATCGAGCAGGTGGGCTGGGCCTCGGCCTCGAAGCTGAGCCGAATCGAGAACGGGCGCACCCGCCCGGACCTCTCGGACATCCTCGACCTGCTGGACCTCTACGAGGTGACCGGCGCGGACCGGGAGAAGCTCATCGCGATCGGCCGCGACGCCGCGAACACCCGTGGCTGGTGGCGCTCGTTCGCCGACCTGGGGCACCGCCAGCGCGGCTACGCGGAACTGGAAGCCGGGGTGGTCGAGCTACGCCAGTACCAGCAGTCGATGATCCCGGGCCTGCTGCAGACCCCGGACTACGCCCGGACCCGGGTGCACTCCGAGTTGTCAATGCACGAAAGCCTGGACGTCGAGGCTGAGGTGGCCGCACGGCAGGCCCGCCAGGCGGTACTCACCGCCGAGAATCCGCCACGCTACCAGGCGATCATCGACGAAGCCGCGCTGCGCCGCCACGCCGCCCCGGCTGAGGTGCTGGCCGCCCAGCTCGCCCGGCTGGTGGAACTGTCCGCGCAGCCCGCGGTGACCCTGCGGGTGCTGCCGCTGGACGCCCGGATCGGCGACTACTACGTGCCGCACACCTCGTTCTCGCTCTACCGCTTCGCCGACCCCGAGGACCCCGACATCGTGGTGCTGGAAACCCTCACCAGTGACCTGCATCTGGGCGATGAGGAGGACGTCTCCCGGTATAGACTGCTGTTCGACTGGCTGGCGGCCGCGGCGCTGCCGCCGGAGGAGTCGGTGACCTTCCTCGCGGGGCTCGCCCGCCAGCTCTAGGCAGGCCAGCCCGCAAGGAGGCACATCATGTCCCGCCCCGACTTCCGCCACGCGGTGTGGCACAAGAGTTCCCGCAGCGGTGGCAACGGCGACTGCGTCGAGGTGGCGTTCACCGGCGCGCTGGTCGGGGTGCGCGACTCCAAGGACCCTGCCGGCTCCGTGCTCGCCGTCGGCCCTGCCGAATGGTCGGCGCTGCTCAGCGGAATCCACCACGGCGAGCCCGGTCCCCGTTAGTTCCCCCGGAGCACCCGGCATCGACGGTGCAGCATGATCACGCTTTGGGTGCCGAGAACGACACGGTATGTCGCTGACGGCACCCAAAGCGTGATCATGAACTGGTGAGCCCGGCGGTGGTGGGCCTGGTGCAGGGTGCACGGCAGGGGATTGCCCCGTGGGCCCGTTTCCCGCCACGGGACACGCCCGAGCAGAGCGCGGGCCCGCGGTGGTGGCTGCTGTGCGACCATCGCGCGCAGTAGCCCGGGCGGTACTGTCCGTCATCTCCGGGCTCGGGAGTCACACATGATCACGTCGCCGAAACATGGCCGGTACGACTGGCCGTGGCGGGGCGGGGCCATTTTCGTCGCGCCGGACGGCTCCCAGGTGGCCCTGCGCAGCACGGCGCTCGACGGCACCCCGCTGGACACGTCCAGGCCGTGGTCGTGCGGGTTCATCGCCTCGGTGCGGGGCGCTCGCCGGACGTTCACCGTCGCCGAGGCCGGCGCCTTCGACTGGCACAGCACCTACACCACGATCCCCGATCAGGTCACCCACCAGCCCTACCGGGGCGGTGACCTGGCCATCGGTACCCGCAACGACCCGGCCGACTACCGGGCCGCCTGGCGCGGGCAGTGGTTCGAGCTGCACACCCGGGCCGGCGGCTCCCCCGGCGGGATCACCAGCGTCTTCGACGCGTTGCGGCTCACCGACACCCCGCTGGGCATGCTGGCACAGCCGCGCAGCGCCGCGCAGGCTCGGCTCGAACCGCTCCGGGTGGCCAAGCAGATCCCCGGGATCGGCCATCTGACGATCGAACGCCCCGGGACCACCCGGGTCGCGGTCCCCGACTTCCGGGGCTACCCGACCCCGCACGGGGAGCTGTGGCGCCAACCACTGGGGCTCGGCGCGCAAGGCCGGGCCCGGTCCGAAGCGCTGGTCCTGGCCACCCCGACGGCGATCACCCAGCTGGTCCCCGGACCGACCGACACCACCGACCCGACCGAGGCGTTACGATTTCTGGTTGGCTTGGACGTGGTCTGGGAGCCCGCATGATCGTGTTGGCAGTGCCTGTCCTGGCAGGGGCGATGCTGCTGGTCGTCGCTGGTCTGGAGCATGTGCGAGCGCCCGAGTTCCTGGCGCGCGCGGCCGGTACCGGCATCGGGACGGCCCGAGCCATCGCGGTGGTCGAGTTCGTGATCGGGGTGCCGTCGGCGGTCGCGGTGATCTGGGGTACCCGTGAGCTGCGCTGGGCGCTGGCCGCCCAGTGCGCGATCTACCTGGTCTTTGCCGCGCACCTGATGTGGCGGCGCCACCAGGGCGACACCTCGGACTGCGGCTGCAACCGGATGGGCACCCAGGTCGGTCCCGGCGGGATCGCCCGGGCCGTCGTGCTGGCGATCGCCACCCTCGCGGCGACAGCGCTGCATCCCGCGGTCGCGCTGCCCGACGGCGGGGGCGCGGTCCTGCTGATCGCCTGCGCTGTCGTGCTGGCCGTGCTGCTGTACACCCTGCCGGCGGCGGTCGACGGGCGCGCCGCGTGAGCGTGCTCACCGCGGCGGTGGTGCTGGCCTGGGGTTGCCTGCTGGTGTTGGCGCTGGCGATGGCCGGGATGCTCCGGCAGCTGCGGGAGCTGCAGGCCGAGGTGGCCCAGCCGCGCCGGCACGCGACGACGGGCCGCCGGGTGTCGGCGCTGGCCGGACCGGGGCACCTGGTGCTGCTGGTGCTCGACCCCGGGTGTGGCTTCTGCGACACCGTGCACGAGCCGTTCACCGGGCTGGCCCGCGATCATCCGGACATCCGGTTCGAGGTGCTGTCCCCGCGGCACCGGTGGCCCGGCGCGCCGGACGTCCGGTCCCGGGTGGACCAGCGGCTGATCACCGAGCTCGACCTGCCGTGGGCACCGGCCCTGCTGCACGTCGACCCCGACGGCACCGTGCTGGCCGGGCAGCCGGTGTGGTCTGCCGAGCGGCTGAGCGGGCAGGTGACGGACCTGCTGACCACCGCCGGGCACCGGTGAGGAGCGTCATGACCCCACTCCAGATCCCCCGCCTCGATGAGCCCGGCCCCGACCCGCAGCCGCGCATCATACGGTTTCGCGACACCGCACCGGCGTTGCGCCGGCGGGGGTTTCTCGCCGTGCTCGGCACCGCTGGAATGGCGCTGGGCATGACCATGCTGGGGTGGATCCCGCTGGCCCGTCCGGCCAGGGCAGAGCCGGGCAGCGAGTATCCCGGCTGCGGTCGCTACAGCAACGGCCCGGGCGGACCGATCTGCTACGGCGCTCCCTATTCGCCGTCGTACTGCGGACCTGACCAGTGGTTCAAGAACGGCTGCTTCGGCGACTGGCAAGACGGCCTCGACTGCTACCAGCCGGCCACGATCTGCGAGGCCGGCCCGGACAAACGCGACGCCTGGCGCTGGGAGGACGGCGGGATCGTCTACCGGTGCGCCGACGGTCAGATCAACTACGCCGGGGCGCCGAACCTGGAGCAGGTGATCTGCAACGCGGTGCTGCCCCGGCAGGATCAACGCCGGGGCCGCGACGACGGCAACCGTCACCGTCCTGATCGATGAGGTTGCCGAGGCTTGGTGCGGCGGCACCGCACCTGCGGCGCGCCGTATTCGGGCCAGTCCTGGTGACCGGAGTGCTGGCCATGGCGTCGGTGCTGGGCTCAGGCTGGATCCTGGCCTGGCTGTCGCTCGGGCTGACCGCGGGTTACGCGCTGTCCGGCTCAGCATGAAGCGTCAACTCAGCACACCTGCTGAGCTCGCCGGTCTGGCGGGGTTCATCACGGGCCTACTTCACCATCGGCCTGGTTCTCGGCGGGATCACCGTTGGCGCGCTGGCCGTGGCGATCGGCAGCCTGGTGCGCCCGGCGGTGCCGTCCCCGGTGCGGGTCGGGCTGATCGTGGCGGTTGCCCTGTTCGTGCTCGCCGGGGAGGGTGGGTTGCACCGGGTGTCGCTGCCGCACCGGCGCGCCCAGGTGCCCTCAGCGGTGATCGGGGCCGGTTCCGACGCCGGGGCACTGCAGTTCGGCTTCGAGATGGGTAGCGGTGTGCGCACCCACATGCCGAGCAACCTGCCCTACCTGCCGCTGATCGCGGTGCTGCTGGTGGGCAGTTGGCCGGCGGCGCTGCTGGCCGGGCTGGGTTTCGGTCTCGGACGTGCCGCGATGGCGCTGGGTCGCCAGCACAGTCGGGACACCGCGTGGTGGGACGGTCAATGGCAGCGCTACGGGCGCCGGCTGCGGATCACCCTGACACTGGCCGCCATCGTGGTGGCCGTCGCGATTCTGCCGTACTGACCACCACGGACGGACGCTACGCAGTATGCTCCCGGGCCATGGCGGACTCCGACAACGACCTTGAGACTCGAGTGGGCACCCTGGAGCGGCAGGTCGCCCGGCTCACCGAGCAGGCAGCCCTCACCAGCTCCGATGCCGCCGCGGCTCGCGTACTGGCAGCTGGCGCCGATCATGATGTGTCAGAGGTCCGCTCCGAGCTGCGTACCCATACCAGTGCCCTCAACGCCCTGCGCGAAACCCAGCTGGAGCAGGGCCAGTCGATCGACGAGCTGCGGCAGGAGCTGGCTGATCAGGGCCAGGCAATCGTCAGCCTGGACCAGAAGATGAGTGCCGGGTTCGCCACGCTCAACACGGGGATGGCACAGATCGTGGTGCTGCTGAACGGGAAAGCCTGAGCCGGTAAGAGCCTCAGGCCGGCTCGATGTCCTCGTCGTCCAGCGGCTCGTCGGGTTGTAGCGCGCGGCGCAGCCGCTGGCCGACGAGCGACTCCAGCCGTGCCGGCGGGATCGCGCCACCTGGCTTCTTGGCGGTGAGGTCACCCGCCGCAAGCACGTGCCCGGCCGGCAGCGCCCGGCGGGCCACCAGGGAGCGGCCGAACAGTGCGCGCATCGGCGCCAGCTCCGTCGCCACCTCGTTCTTGTCGACCGGTGCCGCCAGCGCCGCCTCGAGGTAGCGGATGCCGTCGACGAGCAGGCGCAGCTCGCTGGTGGTCACCGAGGCTGCCACGTCGGGGCCGAACATCTCGCGGGACAACGTCACGTGCACCTCGAGCACCCGCCCGCCGAGGGCGACCGCGGCCAGCGACGGGAAGATCGTCCCGGAGTGGTCGGACAGCCCGGTCGCGCAGCCGTAACGTGCCCGGATCTCGCCGAGCACATTGAGGCCGACCCGCTCCGGCGCGACCGGGTAGGCCGACGTGCACTGCAGGACCGCCAGCGGACCGGCGCCGGCCGCGCGCAACCGCGCGACGGCACCGTCGAGCTCGGTCCAGCCACTCATCCCGCTGGACAGCAGCACCGGCGCCCCGGTCTGCGCCACCGCGTCCAGCAGCAGCGGGTTGGCGACCTCACCGGAGGCGACCTTCCAGGCGGCGACGCCGACCCGGCCCAGCAGATCGACCGCTTCCAGCGAGAACGGTGAGCTCAAGAACGCCAACCCGCGATCCTCGGCGTGGCGCCGTAGCTCGGTCCAGGCCGGCTCGGTGAACTCCATCCGCTGCCAGTACTCATAGCGGGTGTCGTCGGCGTAGCTGAACTTGACCCGCCACGGCTCGTCGGTACGGCTCTCCGCGGCAGCGATGTGGGTCTGGAACTTCACCGCGTCGGCACCCGCGTCGGCGATCGCGTCGATGAACGCATGCGCGGTACCCAGGCTGCCGTCATGTGCTTGGCCGACCTCACCGATCAGCACGACACGGCGGTCCCACTCAAGTACATTCACGCTACGCATTTTCCGTCTTCCCGAATGGATGAATATTGTGACTCGAATGATGGCGAATGAGCAGATTACTGCGCTTGGTTACAGCTACGACGCCCAACAACGCGTGGAGTGCAACCTGTGTGGGCCGCGAGGCCACGCCGTCGAGGTCACCGACCGGGACCGCTACGGCTACCCGGCCACCTGCGTGACGTGCCGGTGTTGTGGGCTGGGTTACCTCAACCCGCGGCTGAGCGCTACCCAGTACGCGCACTTCTACTCCAAGATCTATCGCCCCCTGGTGTCGGCTTACCACGGCCGCCGCATCGACGCCGAGACCGTGCAACTCGAACAGCGCGGCTACGCCGCCGAGCTGGCCGCGTTCCTGCTCCCGCAGCTACCGTCATCACCAGCCACGATCCTCGACGTCGGCGGCTCGACAGGGGTGGTCGCCAGGATACTGGCGCAGCAGTTCAACGCGCGCGCGACCGTCCTCGATCCCTCCCCCGACGAGCTGGCGGTCGCGCGGGCTGCCGGTATGGAGACGGTCGCCGGGCTGGCGGAGGAGTTCGATCCGGGCGAACGCAGGTGGGACCTCGTGCTGCTGTGCCAGACGATCGACCACCTGCTCGACGTCCGCGGCACTGTGGCGACGCTGCGCCAGATGACCGCCGACGGCGGCCGCGCCTTCGTCGACATCGTCGACGTGGACGTCTTGCTGCGCCGCACCGGCGATATCGAACGGGTGGTGAAAATCGACCACCCCTATTACCTGACAGCGCCGACCGCCACGGCGTACTTCGCCCTGGCCGGCTTCACCATCGTCGCCGAGCGGTTGTCCGACGACGGGCACCGGGGCTTCGTGCTGGCTCCCGGCCCGTGCACCGAGCCCGACTGGGCGGCGCTTCAGATCGCCGCGGCGCAGTTCCTGGCCCGGGCGCTCAACGGGTAAAGATCCGTAAACGTTCTCCGCGACACGGACCGGTGCACGTCGCACACACTGCGTGCACGATCATCTATGCTCCATCTGGGCACGCCCTGTCTTCTCTTCGTCCCTGTCGTCAGGAGGCACCGACGTGCCTGAACGTCGTAAGAAAATCTGTGTCGTCGTCGCCAGCCGGGCGAACCTGGCACGGATCACCACGGTGCTCGAGGCGGTGCGCGATCACCCTGCCCTGGAGCTGCAGGTGATCGCCGCCGCATCCGCACTGCTCGATCGCTTCGGCAGCGCGGTCAACGTGCTGGAGGACACCGGTTTCACTCCCGACGCCAAGATCCGCTTCATTATCGAGGGCCAGACACCGGCCACGATGGCGAAGTCCACGGGCCTTGGTCTGCTGGAGTTGCCCACCGCATTCGAGCGGCTCGAGCCCGACATCGTGGTCACCGTCGCCGACCGCTTCGAGACGATCGCGACGGCCATCGCCGGCTCCTACATGAACATTCCGGTCGCCCACACCCAAGGCGGCGAGGTATCGGGATCGATCGACGAGAGCGTCCGGCACGCGATCACCAAGCTGTCCCATCTGCACTTTCCAGCCACCGAGCTCAGCGCGCGGCGGATCATCGCCATGGGTGAGGACCCGCAGTACGTGTTCAACCTCGGCTGCCCGGCCATCGATCTGGCCGCCCGCACCCGCCCGGGTAGCCGCTGCGACGCACTGATCAGCCACTGCGGGGCCGGCTCGCCGATCGACCCCGAGCAGCCTTTCCTGCTGGTGATGCAGCACGGCGTCACCACCGAGTACGGCCACGGTCTGGACCAGATGGCCACCACGTTGCGGGCGATCTCGTTGATCGGGATGCAGGCGCTGGTCTTCTGGCCGAACGTGGATGCCGGCAGCGCCGAGATCGCCACCGGCATCCGGCAGTTTCGCGATCAGGGTCTCGCCGATCGTTGCCACTTCTTCCGCAACCTGCCACCCGAGGACTTCACCCGGCTGATGACGCATTGCGCCTGCATGATCGGCAATTCGTCGGCGGCGTTGCGCGAAGGCGCCTACCTCGGCACGCCGGCGGTCAGCATCGGCACCCGCCAGCGCAACCGCGAGTGCGGCCCCAACGTGGTGTTCACCTCACACGACCCGGTGGAGATCGTCGACGCAGTCCGCGCCCAGATCGCTCACGGGCGCTTCGAGCGCAGTGACCTGTTCGGCTCCGGCACCGCCGGCCGCGACATCGTCGACGTGCTGGCGACGGTGACCCCACCGGTGCAGAAACGACTGCACTACGACACCACGACCCTGCTCGGCGACCGGGCAACGGTCTAGCCGGTGATCAATGGCATGATCTGATATCACACGATATCTCTAGCGCCCCTTGGACGCTAGAAGCGTGAGTCGCCATTCGGAGCCGAATAGCGGTTCACAGCCTCCGCCGACCGCTATTCGGAGCCGAATAGCGGTTCACGTCGCTTTACTGATCAAGGTGACCCGCGTCTCGGCGGTCGGAGGCGCAGCCTCACTAGTTGATAGACAAATCGGCACTTGCCCGTCTCGGACACAGCGCCCAGGCAGACGAGTGGGCGCTGCGGATCGAGCGAGGCCTGGTGCGATCGAGGATCGTACCGTCGTGGTGCTCACCTCGCTCGCCGACCGTGGGCAGCACCGCGCTCCCTCCTTCCCCGACCTTCTTATCGCTGCCACTGCAGAACTCTTCGGTCTCACCGTCCTGCACCTGGACAAAGACTTCGAGATGATCGCAGAGATCACCGGCCAACCGGTTGAGCGGCTCGTGGCGTCAAGTACCTGATGGGCTTCTCGGCGGGCTACGTCGATCGCTTGGTGACTGACTGGGTGTCGGGCCTACCGATATCTGGCGGAGGGCGGTGTGATCACCCTCGCGGCTCGGCGCCGGGCCAGGGTGGCCCCCGACGGTGCGATCGCGGCGGCCCGTTTGCGTCGGCACCGGCACCCGGGTGCTGCTGGACCGCCGGAGCAGCCATCGGCTGCGTCGAGACCGCCGAGCACTGTCTGGATGCTGCTCGGTATCGGCCTCACCAACCGATCGCCACTTATCACCCGAAAGAAGTAATAGCTATCGCCCCTACGAATTACCATGACTGACAGGTTGTCGAGCGCCACCAGCCCACCCGACCCCCGTGGCGCGGCAGGAGGCTCGAAACATGGCGACGGTTGCCGTCAACTTGACCCGACCGCAGGAGGAGCTGGGCGAGATACCGGCGCGGCTGCACGCGGCGGGGCTGGAGCTGCGCGTCGGATCGGGACGGCGGGCCACGCCGACCGCTGAGGTGATCAAGAGCCTCGAGGGAGCAACCGCAGTGATCGCCGGCCAGGAGCTGTATACCGCGGAGGTGTTCGACGCCTGCCCGGAGCTGAGGCTGGTGGTGCGCTTCGGGGTGGGCTTCGACACCGTCGACGTCGGCGCGGCCACCGAGCGGGGTGTGCTGGTCGCCACTATCCCGGGTACCACCGATGGCGGCGTCGCCGACCATGCGATCGGCTTGATGATCGACCTGGCGCATGGGATCTCGCGGCACGATCGGGCCATGCGGCGTGGCGAGTGGCAACCGCAGCGCGGCGTCGACATGTGTCACGCCACCCTGGGCATCGTCGGGTTGGGCCGTATCGGCCGGGCCGTCGCCCTGCGGGCGCTCGGTTTCGACATGAAGGTGATCGCCCACGAGCCGTACCCCGTGATGGAATTCGTGGAGAAACACGGCATCGAGCTGCTGGGCATCGACGAGGTGTTCGCGCGCAGTGACTACGTGACGCTGCATCTGCCGGCGATGCCCGAGACCGAGCGGATCGTCGACGCAGCGAAGCTGGCGTTGATGAGACCCACCGCCTTCCTGATCAACACCGGCCGCGGCAACCTGGTCGACGAGGACGCCCTGTACGCCGCGGTGAAATCCGGCCAGATCGCCGGCGCCGGCATCGACGCCTGGACGAACGAACCGATGACCGACCCGCGGTGGGCCGAGCTGGACAACGTCGTCCTCACCCCGCACAGCGCGGCGAACACCCACGGCGTCTGGACGGCGAGCGCAGCTCTGGCAGTGCAGATCGTGCTGCAGGTGATCCGCGGCGAGCGGCCGTCGCAGCTGCTCAACCCGGAGGTGTGGCCGGCCTGAGTGCCCCGCAATCCCGAGATCCAGAGATTTAGGCGATTTGGTACAGTACGCGAGCTTTAGTCCTTTTTTGCCTGAGGAAGGGCGTACGCCGCGATGGGACGTCGGCCTCTCCAGGATGGCGACGTCTCGCTTCGCGGTCATGCCGGGTGAGAGTCCACGCGATCGTTCGAACCAGACAGTCGCAGACGGAGGCTGGGCACGTGGTGCTACGAATCTTCGGCTGGTCGTTCGCGATAAGCGCGGTCGCCCTGGTGGCGGCGTTGCTCTACGGCGGCCTGAAGGCGCTCCTACTGGTGCTGATCCTGGGCATCTTCGAGGTATCGCTGTCCTTCGACAACGCCGTGGTCAACGCGACCGTGCTGGAGCGGATGAGCGCGTACTGGCAGCGGATCTTCCTCACCATCGGGATCCTGATCGCCGTGTTCGGTATGCGGCTGGCGTTCCCGCTGCTCATCGTCGGCATCACCGCCCAGCTCGGTCCGCTCGAGGCGGTCAATCTCGCCCTGGAGCAAGGCGACCCGACCCAACCGGGAACCTACGGTTACCTGCTCGATCAGGCGCACCCGCAGATAGCGGCGTTCGGCGGGATATTCCTGCTGCTGCTGTTCCTCGATTACATCCTCGCGGATCACGACCGTACCTGGCTGAGCTGGCTGGAACGCCCGCTGGCCAAGATCGGGAGACTGGACCGGCTGTCCATCGTCGTGGCCGCGGTCGCGCTGGTCCTGGCGGCGAGCTTCCTGGCCGGCGACGCCGGCGTCGTGCTGCTGTCCGGGACGCTCGGTCTGGTGACCTACCTTGCGGTCAACGGGCTCGGCGCGTTCTTCGAGCAGGCCGCCGGCAGCGATCGGTCCGGCCCGTCCGGCGTCGCGAAGGCCGCCGGCAAGGCCGGGTTCTTCCTGTTCCTCTACCTGGAGGTGCTCGACGCCGCGTTCTCCTTCGACGGCGTGCTCGGCGCCTTCGCGATCACCGCCGACCCGATTCTCATCGGGCTCGGTCTCGGGCTGATCGGGGCCATGTTCGTCCGATCGTTGACCGTGTACCTGGTACGCCAGGGAACGCTGGCCGAGTACGTCTACCTGGAGCACGGTGCGCACTGGGCGATCGGTGCGCTCGCCGTGATCCTGCTGATCACCGTCGGCGACATCCACATCAATGAGATGATCACCGGTCTGGCCGGGGTCGTGCTGATCGGCGCCGCGTGGCTGAGCAGCATCGTCGCCAAGAAGCGACTGGCGGCCGACCCCAGCGGTGCGGTGCCTGATGCGGTGGTGGTCGGCTCAGAGCCGCGCGGCGCGCCGGGAACGCAGCCGGTTGCGGGTGTCCAGGACACGCTCGGCGTGCTGCTCGAAGATCTCCCAGTCGATCACGTCGTGGTCCGCGAGCACGATCACCAGGTCGGCCTTGGTGACCTGGCGGGCCACACCGGGCACCATCCGGATACAGCTGGGAATCTCGTCGACGTCGACGAGCGGGTCGATCGCCCGCAGATCGGCACCCAGGTCGTCGAGCTTCTGGGCGACGGCGATCGCCGGTGATTTCCTGATGTCCCGCGAGTTCTTTTTGTAGGCCAGCCCGACGAGCAGGATCCGGCTGCCGTTGACGGCCTTGCGCTGGTGGTTGAGATAGGCGATCGCACGGGACACCACGTAGTCGGGCATGTGGTCATTGACGTCGTTGGCCATGTCGATGAAGCGCAAACCGCGCCCCAGGCAGCGTCGCGCCTGCCAGGACAAATAACAGGGGTCGATCGGCAGGCAATGCCCGCCCACCCCCGGCCCCGGCGTGAACATCATGAATCCGAAGGGTTTCGTGGCGGCCGCGTCGACCACCGACCATACGTCGAGACCGAGGTCGTTGCAGTACATCGCAAGCTCATTGACCAGGGCGATGTTGACTTGACGGAAGGTGTTCTCCAGCAACTTGGCAAGCTCGGCCTCACGTAGTCCGGGCACCGGCACGGTCTGCTCGACGAGCCGGCCGTAGAAGTCGGCCAGCGCCTGCAGCGAGGCGTGGTTCAGACCGGCGATGATCTTCGGAGTGTTGTCGAACCGCCAGATCTTGTTGCCGGGATCAATGCGCTCAGGGCTGTAGCCGACGAAGAACTGCTCGCCCGCGCACAGTCCCGAGCCGGCCTCCAGGATCGGGATGAAGACCTCCTCGGTGGTGCCGGGATAGCTCGTGGACTCCAGGATCACGCAGCATCCGGGCGTGATGTGCGGGGCGATGACGGCGGCGGCGTTCTCGACGTAGCTCAGATCGGGTGCACCGTCTCGCCAGGGAGTCGGTACGCACACGATCGCGAAATCGAAGCCCGCCAGCACCGCTGGATCGTCGGTGGCCACGTACCGTCCAGTACCAGCCGCTGTCACGAGGTCGCTGTCGGTGATGTCGTCGACGAACGTCTTCGCTTTGCGGAGGAGATCGACCCGGTTCTTGTCGATATCGAAACCGACGACGTCGTGACCGACCTCGACGGCCCGAATCGCGACCGGCAAGCCCACGTAACCCTGACCGACCACGACGACACGACGCGACGCGGTGTCCGCGTGCCGGTTCGGCCCAGAAACGCCGTGCATGAAATCCCCCTGATTCGTCACTGTGAGCAACTACCCGGATACTGAACGAGGTCGTCCCCGGACCGCCGAGATGCTGGGTTGGTCTACTGGGTGGAGTGTCGCCGAACTGTGCTGGATCGCCTACCAAGCGGGCCTGGAAAGGATATTGCACAGTAGGACTGCGGGGCCATGCCCACCGCACTGAACGGCACCTTCCCAGCCCGCAGTCGGGCGGCTACGGTCGGGTGAACACGCGGGAGCTCGCACCGAAGCGGGCTGAGAGGGCAGCTGGGCAACGATCCGGGGCTGTCGACCGCAGAACCTGTCCGGGTAATGCCGGCGTAGGGAGGCTTGAGCCATGACAACGTCGCGCGATCGTGCTGCGGAGCCCACGGTGACCACCGGTCCGATCACCGGGTCGCGGAAGGTTTACCGGGAGGTGGGTGCCGGGCTGCGGGTACCCGCTCGCCGGGTGGACCTGACCAATGGGGCGCACTTCGATCTCTACGACACCTCGGGTCCCTACACCGATCCCGAGGCGACCGTAGACGTGCATCGCGGCCTGGCTCGGCTGCGGGCGCCGTGGATCGGGGCCCGCGAGCCGTCGACCCAGCTCGCCTGGGCCCGGGCCGGCATCGTCACCCCCGAGATGGAGTTCATCGCGACCCGCGAGGGCGTCGACGTGTCGCTGGTGCTCGACGAGGTGGCCCGTGGCCGCGCGGTGATCCCGGCCAATCACCGCCACCCCGAGTCCGAACCGATGATCATCGGTAAGAAGTTCCTGGTGAAGATCAACGCCAATATCGGCAACTCGGCCGTGACCTCCTCCATCGAGGAGGAGGTGGACAAGATGGTCTGGGCCACTCGCTGGGGGGCGGACACGATCATGGACCTGTCCACCGGCAAGCGGATCCACGAGACCCGCGAGTGGCTGCTGCGCAACTGCCCCGTCCCGGTCGGCACGGTGCCGATCTACCAGGCGATGGAGAAGTGCGGCGGCGACCCCGCGGCGCTGACCTGGGAGATCTACCGCGACACCGTGATCGAGCAGTGCGAGCAGGGCGTGGACTACCTGACCGTGCACGCCGGTGTGCTGCTGCGCTACATCCCGCTGACGGTGCGCCGGGTGACCGGAATCGTCTCCCGCGGCGGGTCGATCATGGCGGCCTGGTGCCTGGCGCACCACCGCGAGTCGTTCCTCTACGAGAACTTCGAGGAACTGTGCGAGATCCTGCGCCGCTACGACGTCACGTTCTCGCTGGGCGACGGCCTGCGCCCCGGCTCCATCGCCGACGCCAACGACGAGGCGCAACTCGCCGAGCTCAAGACGCTCGGGGAGCTGACCCAGGTCGCGCGGCACCACGACGTGCAGGTGATGATCGAAGGCCCCGGGCACGTGCCGATGCACAAGATCGTGGAGAACGTGCGGTTGGAAGAGCTGTGGTGCGACGAGGCACCGTTCTACACCCTGGGTCCGTTGGCGACGGACATCGCGCCGGCTTATGACCACATCACCTCGGCGATCGGCGCCGCGATGATCGCACAGGCCGGCACCGCGATGCTGTGCTACGTCACGCCCAAGGAGCACCTCGGCCTGCCCGACCGCGACGACGTGAAGACCGGCGTGATCACCTACAAGATCGCCGCACACAGTGCCGACCTGGCCAAGGGCCATCCGGGCGCGCAGGACTGGGACGACGCACTGTCGACCGCCCGGTTCGAGTTCCGCTGGCACGACCAGTTCGCCCTGGCACTGGACCCGGACACCGCACGGTCCTACCACGACGAGACGCTGCCCGCCCAAGCGGCCAAGACCGCGCATTTCTGCTCGATGTGCGGGCCCAAGTTCTGCTCGATGCGCATCTCCGCCGACGTCCGGGCCTACGCCGAGGAGCACGGACTGTCCACTGTGGAGGCCCTGGAAGCCGGGATGGCCGAGAAGTCCGACGAGTTCACCGCCGCCGGCGGGCGGGTGTACCTGCCGGTGACCGGGGCGTGACCGCTGCACTCCCGGTGACGCTAACCACGACGGCCCGGTCTCACCCTGCCAGCGGGTGCAGCTTGGTCATCCGTGACCTCTCTCCACGATCATCAGCTTGGGAACCGCGTGGATACGCCGAGACCGAAGCAACGAGACCGGACGCCCTTCGAGCGCACAATACATGAGAGCGTAAGAATCCCGCGCGGCTTCGATGAGTTTCTGCGTTCGCACCTCGTGACGCTTGATCTCCACAGCCTCGGGCAGTGGAGCCAGATCCAACAAGTACGGTTCACCGTTCCCTGGACGGACTCGTTGCTCACCGAGCATCACCTGGTCGACGTGCTTCCGCTGGATCGCATCCAGATAACCTTTTCCCAAGCCGTCTTCGATTCGTTCCAAGTACCGGCACGTGAACCGCTGTAGCAGCGAGAATCCCGACTCGGGATGATTCATGGGTCGGGTACCGATAGAAAGCACATGAGTGCAGCCGTCCATGAGCGCCAAGCGGAAGGGAAGCGCAGTCAGGACGCCACCGTCGAGTGCACGGTAGCCATTGAAAGTCGTTGTGCCTCGTACACCTACAGGCAACCAGGCGCTGGCGAGAAGTGCCGACTTCAACTGAGACCGGCTGGTGAACTCGCCGACCAGCTCGGTCCTCTGGTCGTCCACGTTCGTGACCGCCACCAGCAGGGGCACCGGCGATTCGATGACACGCTCGTAGTCAAGAGGATTCCATTTCTCCATGATCTCCTCGAAAGCGTACTCCAGGTTGAGGACGTTGCCACCGCCCAGCCCCCTGCGAAAACTGATGAACTGCGAACAAGCAAGGTCGTCGTAGTAGATCGAGACCGGGTACCACGTCTTGCCGGCGAGGAAGTACGCACTGTTGATGGCACCGGACGAACAACCGTAGACAGCATCGAAAGCACCGGTGAAACCGTAGTCCTCCAGGGCGGTGAGCATCGCCGCCGAGACGACTCCGCGCATGCCGCCGCCTTCGACTGCGAGGCCGACCTTGGCCCTGTCTCCGTTCCCACGAGCTCCGGGTGCACTGCCGGCGGATCGCCGTTCGCGAATAATCCTCAACACCGGATGATCGGCTTGCCACAGGTTGTGGTCCCGCGCGGCTGCATGCGTGTTCAATGAGGTTGTCCCAGGTTGTCGGTAGGAACGGATGAGATCTCCGCAGCCAGGTGTCGCTGCAACTCGATGTGGCGAAACTGATAGACCGCTCCGACTTGACGTAAGACGCCGCGCTGCTCGTGGGCGTCGGCAAGAAATCTCGTCAGACGCCACGGCAGGCGGCGTCTCCAGGCCAGCCAACAGCGGGCGAGGGTATACGAACCCCACGCGGCTTGGGCGAACGCGATGGTGAGCCCGAGGATGAGCGCGGTTGTGAGGGCGACCCCGGTCCCTTGAGCGAGCAAAACCGCCAGGCTTGGCTCGACTTCACTCTCCGTTACCGCCACGAGCGCTACCGCGATCCCCGCTATGGGTCCGGTCGCGACGGCGA
Organism: Pseudonocardiaceae bacterium; assembly: GCA_050700055.1. Lineage (GTDB taxonomy): Bacteria > Actinomycetota > Actinomycetes > Mycobacteriales > Pseudonocardiaceae. The sequence goes on along the minus strand of JBOHGE010000032.1, from coordinate 33,586 downwards.
CCACAATCCCGAATATTCGGAAGACGCGTCTATCTCTGGCCAACACCGCCCGCGGACCGGCCGCTTTCTTCAGATCGGCGCCTGCGGCGGTGAGCCCGACGGCCAGAGCGTCGAGAATGCCGCCGATCAGCAGGATCGCGATGCCGACCATAGGTCCGACGATGAACCAGGCGGCAGCCCCGACCGCGCCTGCGACAGCGAATCCGCCGGCCAAGCCGGCTCGCGACCAGCGCACGTCGCTTGCCGGTTGACGCCGACCGATCAACTCGACGCTGAGTCCCGCCGTGAGACCGACCCCGAGACCGTTGAGGAGCCCGGCCACCAGCCCCACCCCCAGCGCACCCACAAGTCCCCCGCCGAAACCGCCGGCCAGCCCACCAGCGAGGCCACCCACGAGCCCGCTTGCGGGCCCGATACCCATGCCGACTCCGAGACCGATCGGAAGCGGGCCGACCAGCCCGCTGGCGTCCCCGATCCCTACCAGGCTCGCCAGTCCGGCGACGAACCCGCCGAGAAGTCCACCGATGAGGCCACCGACAAGTCCCAGGACAGGTCCGGTCGCAAACGAGGTGATACTTCGGACCGGCAGGCTCACCGCCAGCCCCAGGAGAAGCCCGAACCCGAGTCCTACCCCGATCCCCGCACCGATGTCGGTACCGACCCAGGACGCGAGCGCAGCCGCGAACCCTGTCGCCACTCCCACGACAAGTCCGCTGAGATACCGCGGCGCGGCGTGACACAGCTCCCACCAAGCAAGATCAGCTTTGCCTTGCTGATGATTCTCCAGGTGACGGGCCAGGCCGACCAGCCATCGTTTCGCGTCGTCGGATGACCATGGGCAGACCTTGGCTGGGTCGGGGTGACGACGGTATGCCGCCGGGACAAAGGCTTCGAATAGATACTCCTTGACAGCGGCAGCGGTACCGAAGCGATTCGTGTCGCACAGATCCGCGGGATGCGGCAGCGATCCGGTCTGCTCACCGGGGCGAGGATTATAGATGGTGCGAGCCAGGCCCACCATCAGCGGTGTGCGCAGCGCCCGCGCAACCGGCGCAGTCGTACCGAGGACCTTCACCACAGGATCCCAGCGCGCAGCCCAGGCTCCGCCCCCCGCATCGCGGAGCAGATAGATCTCTACAGCCTTGGGATCGAGTTCTCTGAGGGTGACACCGGCCGCACCTCGCAACTTCACCTGCGGCTGACCCTCGGGCGCAACGGCTTCGCTATACTCAGCGACCCGACTGGAAAGAACCAGTCTTTCCCCGGGGCGCAACGCCTCGTTGATTTTCGCGATTGCTGCACCGCGTACTGTGCCGGGCATCTCGTCCAGTCCGTCAAGAATCGATAGGAGTAGCCGGCGGTCGAGCAGCGCTTGCACGCGGTTCATTGTGCCCACAGTGGCCGGGGCGGGCTCGCGCAGCCCGGGATGGTCAGTGGTCAGCTTGCCGGCCAGCCAGGTGTGCAGGTCTTGCCCGTGGGGATTCCAGGAGGCCAGTGGCACCAGCACCGGAACCGGACCACCTGGGTCCCGGCGGTCGAGGAGGTCCAGGACGAGGCGGACCAGCAGCATGGACTTACCCGACCCCGGTTCACCGAGGACGACCAGCCGACCGGTCGGCACGCGATGGGACAACACGTCGCCGAGCTCGCCATTCGAGCCGCAAAGACCGCTCGGTTGGTCAACCCAGCCGCTCGGGTTCGACGGTGGCATTCCTGACCGGCTGCGGGCAGTCGCGGAAAGATATGACCAGTCCTCGACCAGATCCGGATCCGCCGCCGCCCAGGAGACGGGCAATGGGTGCGGGTCGTTGAGTCGACGTAGTTCTGCCTCATTTTCCCACAGGCTTTTCACTGCGAAGGCCAACTGATCAGCTATGATCTCCAGTGACAGATCGTCGGAGGTATCATGCTTCCGGACTGTAGCTCGATAAGACATGATGGCGACTATCAAAGTAAGCACAGCAGTCAGCAGAACGGCGACCTTGAACATATCAGGCTGGTCTGACCGGTTTGACAACAGCACCAGAACCCACGTCAGAGCTACGGTGGATACCAGCCCGCCGATCCACCATGACAACCGCTTCATGCGCGAGTAGCTCTCCCTTCCTGCCGAGCGCGAGCCAAGCCGGCGGAGTTCGATGGAAACCCCTGCACACGCTTCCACCAGCGGCGGAAGCCTACGACATCAAACCATTTACCAGAAGTGGAGCAGCAACCGAGGCAGCTGATGGTGCTGATGGCGCACGGGTAGAGTCACCTAGCGTAGCCGTCCGAGCACGTATCGCATTTCAGAGCTTGCCGGGAGTGGGGTAGGCGTTCATGCGCCACATACTCTGCCAACCGCGATCGCCGAAGAAATCGAGCTGGCCGAGATAAGAGTAAAAGCTGGGCAGGCATCGCGTCGGGCACCGAACTGGGCTTTCACCTGCTACGCCGGGCCGGCTACCCCGAGGACCTGATCGGCGAGGTCGCCAGGGTCATGGAATACCACGACGCCTACCAGCTCTACCGCGACGACCTGAAGACGATATGAGAACATGTGCTATCCGTCAGGAGCCGAACCGGTTATCTCAACGGAAGCCGCCGGACCCGTATCCCACGGCACCGAGCGAGAACTGGTCGACGTGAGCCGCTTGGTGGCCGGCGGCGTCGAGAAGGACGCACAGGCGGTAGGAGATGTTCTTGTCGGCGAGAAACCTCACGCCGACTCACACAGCGGTACCGTGATGACTTCTGTAGAGCAGCGCCTGGTGAATGTCCGCTGGCTCGATGAAGGGGAACTCCGCCTGTATCTGCTCGAGTGTCCAGCCGGCAGCGACCAGCCGAACCAGGTGGGACACAGTGAAGCGCAGTCCGCGGATGCAGGGTTGGCCGTTCATCTTTTCCGGCTCTACCGTCACTCGATCGAACATGATCTCTCCGTTCCGATCGACCTTTGATGGATCGTCATGTTGCATCATCCACCGTGCTGCGAGCGGGTGGATTCCAGGCTTGTTCGGTCGGCGCGACGCACACCAAGACGACCAGCGCGGCTACGTCGCGAAGCGGGCGGCGGACCGCTCGCGGGCCTTGGCGGCCTCGACCTCTCGATCTTTCGGCGGTGCGGCCGTCACCAACTCATCGAGCAGGCGCATCGAGGCGTCAGCGACTGCGTCGACCGCCCGCTCGAACGCCGCCGCGTTGATCCGGGACGGCGTGGTGCACCCGCTGATCTTCCGCACGTACTGCAGCGCCGCGCTGTGCACCTCGTCCGGTGTCGCAGGCGGGTCGAAATTGTGCAGCGGGCGGATGTTGCGGCACATGCCGATAGCGTAGCGACGCCGGCTGGGTCGGCGTCCGTATCGTGTCGGGCATGGATCCGGTGACGCGGCTGGTGCTCGTCCGGCACGGCGAGAGCCGCGCCACTGTCGATCGGATGATAGGCGGGCACGAGGGCTGCCGGGGCCTGACGGAGCTGGGTAGGCGCCAGGCGAAGGCGCTGGCCGACCGGCTGATCAGGACCGGTGAGCTGGCGCAGACGTCGGCGCTGATCGCCAGCGTGCTGCCGCGGGCCGTCGAGACAGCCGAGATCGTCGCTCCGACCCTGGGTGGGCTGAAGGTGGTTCAGGACTGCGACTTCTGCGAGTTCCACGCCGGTGCGGCCGACGGCCTGTCCTGGGAGCAGGTGCGGGAGTGCTACCAGCCGGAGCAGTACCAGCATGATCAGTTCCGGCCGTTGGCACCGGGTGCCGAGAGCAGGGCGGCATTCTTCACCCGGGTGGGGACGGCGCTGGCCGGTGTCGCCGCCGAGCACGCCGGTGCCACGGTGGTCATCGTCTGCCACGGCGGCGTGATCGAAGGTTCCTTCGTCGCGCTGGGGAACCTGCCGCTGCGAAAGAATTTCGACCTGACCATCGGAAACACCTCACTCACCGAGTGGACCACCCCGGCGAGCCCAGACACCAGCGAGCAACGCTGGACACTGACCCGCTTCAACGACACCGCCCACCTCACCGCCGCCGCCCGTTCTGAACTGCCATTCGGAGCCGAATAGCGGTTTCCCGGGCTGCGCGACCGCCATTCGGCTCCGAATGGCAGTTCGGGACGGGCGGCGGATGAACTGGGCGTTCCGGTTGCTGTGGGGCGCACGCACGGTGTCGTTTCTCGGTGACGCGCTGAGCTTGGTGGCGCTGATGCTGCACGTCGCCGAGACGACGGGCCAGGCGCTGGCGGTGGCGACGCTGCTGCTGGTCGGTGATTTCGCCCCCGCCCTGCTCGGGCCGCTGACCGGCACGATCAGCGACCGCTTCGACCTCACACGGGTCATGATCAGCTGTGAGCTCGCCCAAGCGGGCCTGCTGGTGGTGATCGCGCTGGGCCTGCCCTCCCTACCGATGCTGCTCGCCTTGGTCGCACTGCGGGCGATCGCCGGGCAGATCTTTCAGCCGGCCTCACGCGCCGCGGTCCCGGCCGTGGTGGGTGACCAGGACCTGGGCAGCGCCAACACCGCGATCGGGATCGGCACCAACGGGGGTGAAGCCCTCGGCCCACTGCTCGCCGCGCTACTGGTACCCGTCCTGGGCACGTGTGGCGTCCTGCTGCTGGACGCCGCCACCTTTCTCGCCTCGGCAGCCCTGCTCACGTTCCTGCCGTCGCTGAAACGCGACTCCCCCACCGGCACCGCACGGGGGACCTTCCTGGGCGATACCAGGGCCGGGCTGCGCTACCTCTGGACCACCCCGATGGTCCGGGCGATCAGCCTCGGCTTCTTCGCGATCGTCGCGTTCAACGGAATCGACGACGTCGCGCTGGTGTTCCTGGCCACCGACACATTCGGCGGCGGGGACTCCGAGGTCGGGCTGCTGCTGGCCGCGGTCGGCATCGGGCTGTTCCTCGGGTACGCGCTGCTCGCCCGGCAACACCGCCGGCTCGCGATGGGCACGTTGCTGCTGGCCGGGTTCGCCATCAGCAGCGCCGGGAACCTGCTGACCGGGCTGGCCTGGGCCGTCACCGCCGCCTTCGCCGTGCAGACCGTCCGCGGGCTGGGCATCGCCGCGATGGACGTCGCGGTGAACACCCTGCTGCAGCGCACCGTGCCCGGCGAGCTGCTCGGCCGGGTCTTCGGCAGCCTCTACGGCGGCATCGGAATCGCCGCCGCCCTGGCCTACCTCCTCGGCGGGCTGCTCATCGACCTCACCAGTGCGCGCGTCGCGTTTCTCGTCGGCGGCACCGGTGGGCTGCTCGCCACCTTTGCCGTCATGGTCGCCCTGCGCCGCGGTGCTGGTCCACCCGTGGACCCGTAGCACGGTCGCAGGCGATCACCCAGCTGCTGCCATCTGGTGACAGCTGTCCACGTCGCTACCGGGGCTGGTGCGGATTGAGTCGTGCCCATCGCCTCGGCCACATCGGCCTGAGTCATCGTCGCGCTGAGAGGTGGTTGTCGAGCTCACGGCCTGCTGTCCCGGACGGAGGGCTGATGGTGACGGTCGGCGGTGGCGAATAGGCCGAGCAGGTCGAAACGGATCTGGTGCCAGACGATGCAGGGGAACGGGCGGCGACGCCCGGCGACGCGCCGGCAGGTGCGGCACCGGCCTGCTGCGGTGGGTTGGTGCTGGGTCAGGACCCGCCGTAGCGCGTCGATGGCGCCGGGGTACTGACCGGCCCGGTCCAGCTCGGTGAGTTTGTCCCACACCGAGCCGACGAGCTGACCGGCTCGGGGATGCTCAGCCAGCCAGGTCACGGTGTGAGTCGACAGGTGTGGCGCGACGGCCACCGAGCCGGTCCCGCCCTGGGGGACAGCTGTCGACACTCAACACCCGCCCTGATGGGAGGAGGCTCGCAGAGCGCGGATCCGTTGCCGCAGCTCGGCGACGAGGTCGTCATTGGCGGCGTTGTCACCCCGGTCGGCATTGGTCAGGAAACACTCCAGCAGCGCCCTGGCGGCAGCGTCAGCGCTGATCAGCGGCCCAGCGGGCACGGGGGAACTCACGAGCCACCACGGCGTCCGGCACCGGAGCAGCGCGTCCACCGCAGCTGCCCGGCGCCCCCGGCTTGATGGCGTGGATCCGGGGACAACGTCCAGCGGAAGGGGGTGCACACCGCGGCCGTCCTCTCTGTACGGGTAGGGGCATGGCGATGGTCGCCATTGGTCTCAGGGCTGGTGGAGCGCCGGGGCGCGGACGCCCAAACGCCCCACCAGGGACTAGAGTCGATGCGGGAACCGACACTGTCCGCGACACATGATGCCACGCATAATGCGTATCATGGAGCTACCCGACCGGGTGATCGCACGTGCCCGCTCGAGTTGGCGCCCGCAGGCAGCGCCTGTCCCCCCGAAGACCCCAAGGAGGCCGAATCATGCGCCCGACCGTGCGGAGTCGACGGCTCGGTGCGCGGCTGAGCCGCTACCGCAACGAGCGTGGCCTGTCCGGTGCGCAGCTGGCCGGCGAGTTGGGCGTCGGTCAGCCACAACTGTCCCGGCTAGAGACCGGGAAGGCGAAAGTCACCGCAGCCGCGCTGCAACGCCTGGTGGAGGTGCTGGACATCCCCGAGGCCGACGCCCGCAAGCTCGACGAGCTGCGCCGACGCTCAGCCGAGCCGGGCTGGTGGCAGGACTACGGCGACATCCTCAGCGAGCCGGTGGAGATGCTCATCGAGCTAGAAGTCGAGGCATCCTGGATCCGTAGCTACGAAGGCCACCTCATCCCCGGCCTGCTACAGACCCGCGACTACGCCGAACGGATCATGACCGCAGGCTCCATGCACATCCGCGTCGCCGACATCGACCGCTACCTGGAACTGCGGATGCGCCGCCAGAAACGCCTCGCCGAGAGCATGCGATTCACCACCGTGCTGTCCGAAGCGGCGATCCGCCAACAGGTCGGCGGCCCCGACGTACTGCGCGAACAGCTACGCCACATCACCCGGACCACCCGAGAGTCCGACGTCACCGTCCAAGTAGTGCCCTTCACCGCCGACGCCCACGCCGCACTCGGCGCCTCCTTCGTCATCATCCAATGGCCCGACGAGCACGACGCCGAGGCCGTCTACGTCGACGGCGAGACCAGCTTCACTGTCTACGAGCGCGACGGCGTCATCCGCCAATATGTGCACGCCTTCGCCTCCGTCCAAGCCCAAGCACTCCCACCCCGAGAATCCCTCGACCTCATCCACACCGTCATCAAGGAGCTCTCACCATGACCACCACCCGCGTCGCGCCCCCCGCAACACCGGCCGACGCCACCTACACCAAATCCACCCACAGCACCGCCGCGGGAAATTGCGTCGCAGTCGGCTACTCAGATGGATGGGTCAGGGTCCAAGACACCAAGCAGGACCCCGACGACACCCGGCGAACCACCGTGGCGGTGCCCACCGCCACCTTCGCCGCCTTCCTCGACGCGGTAAGAACCGGCACACTGCACTGACCCCGACCGAGCACAATCGAGCCCCGGCAGCGGCGCCGGCCATCCCCGCTGGTGACGCATCGATACCGCGTCCCTACGCCGGATTCGATGCCCAGCGAACCAGCGCGGAGACGGTTCGCCGCCGGGGTACCCTCGGATCCCAACTATTGCATAATGCGTAGCATGAAGTCCAGTATGGGACCGGCAGACGGTGCTTGTTCTCGTGGACGTAGAAGGAGTCGATCATGCGCCCGACGGTGCGGAGCAGGTGGCTGGGTGCGCGGCTGAGCCGCTACCGCAACGAGCGTGGCCTGTCCGGTGCGCAGCTGGCCGGCGAGTTGGGCGTCGGTCAGCCACAACTGTCCCGGCTAGAGACCGGGAAGGCGAAAGTCACCGCAGCCGCGCTGCAACGCCTGGTGGAGGTGCTGGACATCCCCGAGGCCGACGCCCGCAAGCTCGACGAGCTGCGCCGACGCTCAGCCGAGCCGGGCTGGTGGCAGGACTACGGCGACATCCTCAGCGAGCCGGTGGAGATGCTCATCGAGCTAGAAGTCGAGGCATCCTGGATCCGTAGCTACGAAGGCCACCTCATCCCCGGCCTGCTACAGACCCGCGACTACGCCGAACGGATCATGACCGCAGGCTCCATGCACATCCGCGTCGCCGACATCGACCGCTACCTGGAACTGCGGATGCGCCGCCAGAAACGCCTCGCCGAGAGCATGCGATTCACCACCGTGCTGTCCGAAGCGGCGATCCGCCAACAGGTCGGCGGCCCCGACGTACTGCGCGAACAGCTACGCCACATCACCCGGACCACCCGAGAGTCCGACGTCACCGTCCAAGTAGTGCCCTTCACCGCCGACGCCCACGCCGCACTCGGCGCCTCCTTCGTCATCATCCAATGGCCCGACGAGCACGACGCCGAGGCCGTCTACGTCGACGGCGAGACCAGCTTCACTGTCTACGAGCGCGACGGCGTCATCCGCCAATATGTGCACGCCTTCGCCTCCGTCCAAGCCCAAGCACTCCCACCCCGAGAATCCCTCGACCTCATCCACACCGTCATCAAGGAGCTCTCACCATGACCACCACCCGCGTCGCGCCCCCCGCAACACCGGCCGACGCCACCTACACCAAATCCACCCACAGCACCGCCAGCGGCAACTGCGTCGCAGCCGCTGTGGCGCCACCAGGACGCTGGTGTCGCTGACCGAGCTGGTCGACGGCCTGACCCCATAGGGGTGTGGCCCGAGCAGTGGCGGCGGCGTTCGTCGCGGCGCGTGGATCGCACACCCGGCGTAGCGGGCCGGGCCGCCACACCGGCAAGTTACCCGTCACATCGTTCCCACTTCCGGATCCTCAGCCTTCCGCGCTCGTTACCCACAAGTGAGCCTCAGTCCGGCGCTGGTCACTGATAAATCCTTCAGAGTGTCGTCGTCTCGGCGGCTCCACATGGCTCAGTCAGCTCAATTCGAGCCACATCGACACCGCCATCTGATGATCAAGCAGCGAACGGAGCGTGTCAGTGCTCACCGAGTATCAGGAGAATCTCGCTCATCTGCCATCCAGTCGGCGCACTGCACGATTCGCTACAAATCGATGACGGGGGGTTGAGGTGGTCTTTCTTCGCCGAGCCGCGCACATCGCTGCGACAGTTCTCAGTCCGCTAAAGGTTGATGCAGTTTTGAGGTGGCGGAGATCCCGTAGCGGAGGGCTCGCCCATCGCAGGACCCTCGACGGGTGCTCCGTTGCCACTCCGTCACGGAAGGTAAAGGGCAGGTCCACGTCGAACCTTGACCGCATGGTTCCACACGGGCATGGCTGTGGGCCAGCAGCCGACGCTGCGATCCAACGGACGGCGGATGCGCCACCTATCGGTTGCCTATTCTGCTTGCGAGACGATGAGAACCTGAATACAATAATTGATGCGAACGAGACCTGCTACGCCCGGCTCGACAATTTCCCCGCGACACCCGGACACGTTGAAATTGTGCCCAAGCGTCATGTCGAGTCGTTCTTCGATTTGAGTGAATCCGAAATAATTGATGCTTATGCTCTCATGCGAGCCGTCGAAAAGGAACTCTTCGCCCTACACGGTCCAGGTGGTTACACCATTGGCGTGAACGAGGGAAAGGTGGCCGGTCGGAGTATTGATCACCTGCACATCCACCTGATCCCGCGGTACGAAGGCGATGTCACTGATCCGCGCGGAGGAATTCGTCAGATAGTACCCAATTTCGATCCCGATACATGGGTTGCAGCTACTCGGCCTTCAAACCCCGCGCAATAAACCAGGAACCCCTGTTGCACCAGGACCAAGACGTCTCCGTGAAGCCCTGCGAAGTCAGCGTTGCGACGAACTCCGTCGGGTCAACCAGCGTAAACCAGCGCCGTCGCTTAATTGATCGTCCTTCGATCCAGCCCTCCCCTTTACCCGCTTTCATACTCACCGCGATCAGGCCTCCAGGGGCGAGAACTCGCAGCAATTCAGTGAGCGCTTGGTCGTGGTTGCGGGACGGCAGGTGTAGTAGGCTGGCGCATACCCAAGCTCCCGCAAAGGTATTTGACCGAAAAGGGATCTGCACCATATCGGCTTGCACTTGAGCCACCTCTGCCGAACGACCGATACGCAACATCTCCATACTGAAGTCGACCGCGACAACGGAAAGGCCCTGAGCTGCGAGATACCTGCTATCGCGCCCCGGCCCGGCACCTAGATCAAGAATAAGCGCGGGTCGCTCAAGCTGAGCCACAAAGGCATCTACGTCCTCTTGAAGACCCGGGAAATCGGCATAGCTATCAGTATTTTCCGCATAGCCACGGGCCTCGTCGTCGTAAAGCCGGCGGAGCGCGCGCCGAACGTCTGACATCGCCTCAAGTACCATTAAAACCAAGCTGCCCGATCCGCAGGCACACATTATTAAGCTCCGACCAGAGCTCGTCCGAATCCAGAGACGTGAAACCTCGGCCAGCATCGACACTAACACAACCGACGAATTTATTGCGACCGTTGCGGACCGGACTCGCGAAGACCGCGCCGCGATGACGGACCTCTTCGAATTGCCGCCAACTGAGATTCATCACCGAGTCTGGCCCATTTTCCTCCCTATACGCGTAGAACCGCATCTCATCATCTACGGAGTTAGACAGCATCTCTACGTCGACGCCGTATTCACGGTCAAATTTCCAGCATAGGCCAACAACACCCTCGCCGATCGCCGGCCGGAAGGGTCGCAACCCCGGGGTAGTGCCCAGCCTATACGTAGAAATGCGGACCAAGCATCCCTTAATCGGGTGCTTGAACGACCTCCGGACTCGCCACACATGGAGGCCGAGGTCACTCATTTTGAGAGCTGGGTTCAATCCCTGGCCCAACTCGATCAACTTGCCGAAGTTTGACAGCATCTGAGTCTGCGCGGTCACTGACCTGTCGACCTGCATCAGAGCCGCCCACGAAGAGAACGGGGCAAAGGTACCGAATACCCCAACAATACCGAGGAAAACAATAACGAGATAGTCGCGATCTTGCATGATTGACTGCCAGAACTCGACCGAGGGCACCTTGTATTGATTTCCGGCGAGACAAAGTGTCCCGATAAGAACAATTGTTTTATCGAGCGTGGTTGCCGTCCTCATCCTCATGGTGATATTTTATCGACTCGGCACCTGACGAGTTATGTCGGGCTACGACATCAGAGATCGAAGGACAAGTTTCACTGCGACCAACGGCGCAGGTATGTCAGATATGATGGCGCCAAGGCTGCCCCGGAAGCGGCGCCAGCGATCCGTCTCTCTTCTCGAGCAAAACGCCGGGTTCATGCGTCACCACACCTAATCTTATCGGCTTTTCCTCAAATTCGACGAAAGCGTTCAGGAACTCACAGTTGGGCGGCACCGTGAACACAAGCTGGAAGTCGACCGAGTCGCCAAATACTATGTCAAGCGTATCCCGCTGCAAGTGACGAGCAACCGTGGCAACCTCTGGGCGTACCGGAACAAGGCTCTCCGATATTCGCGCGCCAACACCGCTTCGACTTGCAATAGTCTCTATTGCCGCTTTCAGGCCGTCCGATGTGTCGATACAACTTGTGACCTGACCGAGACGGCCGAGGAGAAGACCGTGGCGCACTTTAGCCGCTGGCCGCTTCCAGGAGCGCAGTAGCTCCGATCGATGTTCCTCTTCAATTTCGGTGTCGACTTTTTCCGCACCGAAATATTGGAGAGCGGCGCCAGCGATTCCGGTTGCACCAGTGACATAAATAACGTCACCCTCACCAGCTCCGGTTCGCATCAGTGCACCACCCTGCGGACAAACGCCCAAGGCTGTAGCGGACAAGATCAGCCGCTCGGCGCTCCCTATGTCGCCGCCGACGTTGGGTGCCCCCGCAAGAGCACATGAATCGCGGATTCCCGAGAGGACCATCTCGAACGTGTCGTCCGACATACTCTTGGGATAACGCACGACAGAGAGTAAACCAATCGGCCTTGCGCCCATTGCGGCGATATCACTGAAGTTGGCCGATGCAAGGTAATACCCTAAGTCGTACTCGTCGAGGAGCCCCAGCTCATATAAACGAAACTTCGAACCGCGCACATAATCAGATGATACGACAACGTCGATCGGTTCTACAATACGGAAAACGGCACAATCGTCTTGACTCTCCGCGTCCGCGATCAAGCTCACCGTGGAGTCCACCAGCGGAGCGGAGAAAATTTTCGAGACTATTCCGGATAACCTGTCGGGCTCATCCGAGGTTCGACCCAAGGCTTGGCTTCTCATCATCAAATCTCTCTCAGTCGGTCAGGGGAAGCACCCAGTTCGACGTTCGGGCGATTGTCTCACGAAGGAGCTCTCTTCGTACAACTACCGCCCAGTCCCACTCTGGATCGGGAATTCCGAGTATAGCACCTGCAACTGATCGCAAGTACTGGCGCGGCAGTTCCGGTGCCGGCTTGTAGAGGCGAAATCCTGATTCTGCACCGCTCAAATAGTAGGCACTCGTCGTCCAGGGTGGCCTCCCAAAATCTTGCAGAGAGAGGAACGACTCCCCATGCAAGCCGTCACTCTCCATCGACTCATCAACAGCCTGTCTCAAAATCGGTAGCAGATGCAGATGAGCATGGGTGATACAAGCTCCATTCGCCATGTTCTCGGCCGAGCCGTGCTCAAGTATTGTCATCCGACCGAAGGCTTGGACGTATTGCGGAAGTAGCAGGTCAAGTAGGGCTTTGACCTCGGATGGCTGGGCCTCAACCACCTGCGCGAAGTTGAGGTGGTGCAGTCTCGAGAGAATCAGGATATGGCCTGACGTCAAAGGGGACAAATCTACGATCACCGCCAAGTTCTCAGTTTGGCCAAGCAGTCGCGATTCCGGGTCTCCTCTGTAAGTGCGAAAGAAGCTTGTCTCGGCCGCACCTGCAAGCTCGTCACAGAAGTCTGAACTCGCACACCGATGAGACATCCGCCTACCGTACCTCAGCTGTTTAACTTTGCTCAGCAAGCTACCGTGACTGAAGGTCTCAGCGTCCATTCCTGGTCAGCTCAACCCGGCCGCCGCCAGCACTCGCAGCATCGCCACGTTGTCGCCCTCGGCCGCCATGGCGACCGACCCGATCAGCGGGAACAGCGCCTTGGCCAACAGCACTGTGTCTGGAAACATCGACCACCCGTCAAGCTCGTCCACGCCATACCAGGCGAACGAATGGACCGGCTCCCTGACCGGCACCGGGGAATCCGCGATCGCCACGTACTGGTGGTCACAGAACACGAAGGTCGAAGCCGTGGCATGCTTGATCATCGTTGGCCTCCGTCGTCGCAGCGGTATGGTGCGTCAACGAGTCCTACCGACCGCCGGCTACGGCGGCTGGCTCATGCGTAGTCGCCAGCGACGTCTGGCTGGGAAGTCACTGTCGAGTTCACGGACTGTTGTCCCGGACGGACTCGGCGTCCAAGCGGGCGCCGAGGCGTTCGAAGGACGCCTGCGCGGTGGTCCGTTCGTGCCAGGCCGACTCGGGTTGGCCGGCGCGGTCCAGCGCGGTGGCCAACAGCACCCGGGCGCGAGCCCGCTCATACGGCGCGTACGCCTGCCCCCACAGCGTGACGCTGCGGCGCAGCAGCGACACCGGGTCGCCCGCACCGGTGGCCAGCGCCAACTCGCCGGCTGCCGCGGCGGCTGCCGCGAACAGCGCCTTGCTGCCGTACATCTGCGCTGACTCGGCCAGCTCGGCCACGGCGGCACGGGCCATGTCGAGATCGTCGTTGGCCAGCGCGATGGTCACCTGGTCGGGCAGCAGCCGGGTGCGAGCCAACCGGTCCCAGCCGTCGCCCTTGAGCGCGGCATTGATCAGCACCGCTGCCTCAGCGGGGTGGCCACGCAGCAGCTCCAGCCGAGCCAGGCCGGGCAGCGGGCTGGCGAACCGCTCCTCGGCCTTGGCGAATGCCTCCGCGGCGCCGTCCAGGTCACCCACCCGCAGGCGGACATCGCCGATACTGGCGAAGGCTTGGCCGGCGTGGTGCAGATCGATGTGCTGTACCGCGGCGCACGCCTGGTGAGCCAGCTGCTCAGCCAATGCCCAGGCACCACCGACGACCAGGATCGCCGCACGATGGGTCTCGCAGTCGCCGGGGAAATGGCTCAACCCGGTGCGCGCGAAGCACTCCTGCGCGGCCTGGGTCCACTCGTGGGCGCGGCGGTAGTCACCCAGCTCGTAGCAAGTACGGATGAGCTGGCAGTAGACCTGCGCGGTGGCGAGCTGCGAAAGGCACCCGGCGACGACCATCGTCATCCCCTCGTCGTGCATGGCCAGCCCCTCCGCGACCTGCCCGCGGCGCAGCAGCACCGCGCCCTGAAACACCAGCCCGATGGCCTGGAAATCGGCGACGTCGTGGCGTACCCCTACCTCGTAGGTCGACCGGGCAGCGGCCAGACACTTCTCCGGGTCGTCGGCCAGTAACGCCATGGTCATGGCCCCCCAGAACAAATAGCCGCGCTCGGCACAGTCCGGGTCGTCGGCCAGCAGCCGCTGCGTGCTCTGGAACCACTCACCGGCCACCGCGAACTGCTGGTGAGCGAGGAAATACAGGGTGAGCAGGAACGCGACCCGGGCGGCTCGGCGGGGGGCACCGGCCACCAGATAGGCATGGTGGGCACGTTGCCAGGTGGACTGCGCCTGGTGGTCGAGCCCCGACCAGAACATCGCCTCAGCCAAACCATCAAGATCTTCGGCACGCAACGGCCCGGCCCGGTCCGCGCGGGACAGCAAGTCCACGGCGCACTGCCAGTCGTATACCGCCAGTGCAGCGCGGGCCAGCGGCAGCAGTTCCGCCGGGGTCGGCGTCATCGCCGGGACGGACGGGCCACGCACGGGCCGCGGTTGCTCCGGTCGCCAGTCCAGATCGGGGCTCTGGGCCAGCACCGCCTCGTGCAGCCGGACCAGCTCGGGGCTCGGGTCGATCCCGAGCAGCCCGGTGAGCTGCTCACGCAGCCGCCCGTAGGCCGCCAGCGCGTCGGCCTGACGCCCGCAGCGGTACAGCGCCCGGATCAGCTGGGACCACAGCCGTTCGCGCAACGGCTGCTCGAGCACCGCCTGGCTCAACTCGCCGCACAGCTCCGCGTGCCGGCCCAACGCGAGGTCGGCCTGCACCCGGTCCTCCAGCGCGGCCAGCCGCAGCTCGGTCAGCCGGGCGATCTCGGCCTGGGCGAAAAGCTCGAGACCGAACTCGGCCAAGGGCTCACCGCGCCACAACGCGAGCCCTTGCCGGAGCAGGTCGACGCCCCGCTGCGGATCACCGGGCAGCACAGCTCGCCCGGCGTGCACTAATCTCTCGAACCGTACGGCATCGATCGCATCAGGTTCGACGGCCAGCGTGTAGCCTTGGTCGCTGGTGCGGATCAACCCGTCCTTGGCTCGGGCGGCGCGGCCAGGATCCAGTGCCCGGCGCAACCGGGAGATGTAGGTCTGCACCGTGTTCGCGGCGGTGGCCGGCGGTTGCCTGCCCCAGAGCACCTCGACCAGCCGGCCGACCGGGACCACCTCGTTGGCGTGCACCAGCAGCACGGCCAGCGTCAGTCGCTCCTTCGCGCTGGACACGTCGACGAAACGCTGGTCGGCCAGCATCTCCAACGGACCGAGGATCCTGAATTCCACCGCTGCCTCCCCCCACTCCGGCGGCTCTTGCAGTGATCGCTGTCACGCTACTCACGGATCGCGAAAGTAGACCGAACGCGAAAACGATTACCGAAGTTGCTAGCAGATGGTCGGTCTGCTAGCCCCGGATAGCGTAACCGATGTCCCCCGCGGTGATTCAGGTCCTGAGCTCGACTGACGGGTGCAGCAAACGGAATGTCTGCCTCGAGGCTCACTACTTCAGGCGGTCGAATGCCCGGGCGTAGCGGAAGGTCCCGTGCAGGCAGCCGTCCCAGGCGTGCAGCGGGCGTACCTGAAAATACTGCGGCGAACGGGCACGTCGTGATTCACGAACGATTCAGGGGCGGGGAGGAAGGGGTGAGGGGGCGGTGGAGGGGCGGTCGTGGGTGCTGGGCGGGCTGGCGGCGGGGGTTTGGGTGAGGGCTGCTAAGGCCAGCTCTACCGCGGTGTCCAGCTGCGGGTCCAAACCCTGGGCCCAGGCCTGCGGCGGCATCGGCACCTCCACGTCCGGGTCCACGCCGTGGTTCTCCACCGACCAGCCCCGGTTGACGACCCACATGGCATAGCGGGGCTGGGTCACGCCACTGCCGTCCACCAGCCTGGTCTCCGGGCCGATCCCGACCACGCCGCCCCAGCTGCGCATGCCCACCACCGGCCCGAGGCCGCGTTCCTGGATCATCGCGGTGACGATGTCGCCGTCGGAGCCGGCGTTCTCGTCGGTGACGGTGACCAGCGGGCCCCGTCGCACGTCCCTGGGGTAGGTGAAGGGCAGCTTGCCGCGGGGCACCATCCATCCGGTGAGCTCGCGGGCCAGCTTCTCCACCACCAACTGGGAGATGTGCCCGCCGCCGTTGCTGCGCACGTCGAGCACCACCGCCTCGCGCGCCAGCTCGGTGTGCAGATCACGGTGCAACTGCGCCCAACCCAGTGCCATCATGTCCGGCATGTGCAGGTAGCCCACCCGGCCCTCGGTGGCCGCATGCACCGCAGCGCGGCGGCCGGCCACCCAGTCGTAGTAGCGCAGCGGCATCTCGTCGGGCACCGGGACCACGACGATGGTGCGAGTGTCGTCGGAGCCGACCACTTGCAGCCGCAGCTCGACGGGCTTGCCCGCGGTGCCCACCAGCAACGGCCCCGGGCCGGTCACCGGGTCGACGGCGCGCCCGTCCACCTCGATCAACGCCTCCCCGGGCCGCACGGCCGCTCCCGGTGCGCGCAACGGGGAGCGGCCGACTCCCGCCGAGCTCTCCCCCGGCAGCACCCTGGTGATCCGCCAACGCCCGCCGGCGTCTCGTTCGAGGTCGGCACCGAGGTGGCCCAGCCGCCGGGCCGCCCACACCGAGCTCGCGGGGGGTGTCTCGTAGGCGTGCGAGGTGCCCAGCTCGGCTTGCACTTCCCACAGCAGGTCGGAGAGATCGTCACGGGTGGCGATCCGCTCCAGCAGGGGCCGGTAGCGGGCCAGCAGCGCGGGCCAGTCGTTGCCGGCCATGTCGGCCACCCAGAAGTTGTCCCGCATCACCCGCCCGGCCTCGTCGAACATCTGCCGCCACTCCGCGGCCGGCTGCACCTGCACGCGCACCCGCGACAGGTCGACGGTGCAGGCGGCCGACGGGTCGCCGCGATCGGCGTCCTTGGCGGCCGGTTTGTCGCTGGGTATCACCCGTAACCGTTCCCGGTCGCGGATCACCAGGCGGGTGCCGTCGCCGCTGACCCAGACCTCATCGACGCCCTCGGCGAGCACCGTGCAGGTGCCGGTGACCAGGTTCAGGCGCTCCAGCACCGGGCGTGGGGCGTCGGCGTCGGCGGTGGCGAGGTCGTCGCCGATCACCCCGCTCAGCGGTCTGCGCAACCACACCAGGCCACCCTTGACGGCCACCAGCGAGAAGTACCGCGCGGCAGGCACCGGGACGGGAACGGCCCGCTCGGTCAGCCCCTCGAGGTCCACCACGACGGTCGGCTCGTCGGTGTCCTGGCCGTTGTCGCTGCTGGCGCGGCCCTGTGCGGTGGGGTCGAACGGGGACGGGGTGCCGGCCGCCAGCGGCAGCAGTTGCGGGCGGGTGGCAGCGGGGAAGGACAGATCGAAGACGTGCGCGTCGTAGACCGGGTCGAAAGTGCGGGCGGACAGGAACGCCAGGTGCCGGCCGTCTCGGGTGAACGTCGGGGTGAAGTCGACGAAGCGCAGCGCGGTGGCGTCGACCACGGTGGTATCGGACAACCGCGCCAGCTTGATCTGGCACAGCGGGTGCGGGCCACAGTGCGTCCAGGCCAGCCATCGGGAATCCGGCGAGAACACCAGATCCTCCGCCGCACCGTTGTCCGAGCGGGCCAGCTCGGTGTCCGCGCCGGTAGCCGGGTCGACCAGCAACACCCGCCCGTCGTGGGTGGCAACCGCGAGCCGGCTGCCATCCGGGGCGGTCGCGAGGTCGGTCACCCGGCCCAGCCGACCCGCTGCCAGGGTGCGCTCGCCAGTGCCGTCCCGAGTGCCAGTGCCGTCCCGAGCGGACCGGACCAGCGCGTCGGCACCCTCGGCGTCGCTGACCCACAGCACGTCCTCGCCGAGCAACCGGGGCAGCCGGGCCCGTACGCCCGAGCCGGTCGCGAGGGTGCGCACCGGGCCGTCGGCGTGCGTCACCCACTGCACACTGCCCCGCACTTCCAGCACGCTCGCCTGGCCGGTGCGATCGACCGCGACATCGCCCAGGTACTGGCCCGCGGGCACCGGGGCCGGCACGCGCGCCGCACGGGGTCCCCCGGTGCGCAGCTGCAGCCGGCGCGGCTGGGAGTCGGCGGAGAGGTCGTCGAGCAGCCACAGCTCACCGGCGGCGGCGTATACCACGCGCGCGCCGTCGGTGCTGGCCTGCCGGGCGTAGAAGTCCTCGTGATCGGTGTGCCGGCGCAGGTCGGAGCCGTCGGGCAGCACCGAGTACACGTTGCCCACACCCTCGTGGTCGGACAGGAACGCCACCCGGCCACCCACCAACATGGGTACGGTGAGCTGGCCGGCCAGCTCCGGCAGCAGCCGGACGAAGATCCCCGAGCCCTCGCGGTCGATCCACAGCCGGCCGGCGGTACCACCGCGGTAACGCTTCCACAGCGCAGGATCGCGCCGAGACCCGGTACCCAGCACCACATGGCCGTCCGGCGCGACGTCCAATGCGGTGACCGGGCCGTACGGCAGGCGCTGCGCGGGCCCACCGTCCAGCGGCACGGCGTGCGCCCAGGTGCGGTGGCGCAACGGCTCCCGCACAGCGGAGGCCACCCGCACCCGATGAGCGTCGGCCCAGCCCAGCACCCGGAGGTGGGTATCGCCCCACCACGTCGTGCGTACCGCCGGGCCGCCCTCGGTGGCGACGACGTGCAACTCGGGCGGCCCGTCCCGCCGGCTGAGGTAGGCCAGGTGCGCGCCGTCGGGGGAGAACCGCACATCCTTGATCGGAATTTGGTCGCAGGTCAGCTGCCAGGACCGGCCACCTGGTAGCGGGGCGAGCCACACGTCGTCCTGGGCGGCGAAACCCACCAGGTCGCCGTGCAGGGTGGGGTGTCGGAGGTAGGAGTCGTTACCGGGACTCAGCACCCCCGCACCCTAGCCACGTCGATCATCCCGCCTGCTTGCGCCGCTCGATCAGCCTCCAGATCATCGGCGTGAAGATGAGCTGCATCGCGAGGTCCATCTTGCCGCCGGGGCAGACGATGGTGTTCGCCCGCGACATGAACGAGTCGTGCAGCATGGAGACGAGATAGGAGAAGTCGATGCCCCGCGGATCGGCGAAGCGGATGATGAGCATCGACTCGTCCAGCGTCGGAATGCTCCGGGCGATGAACGGGTTGGAGGTGTCCACCATCGGCACACGCTGAAAGTTGACGTGCGTGCGGGAGAACTGCGGGCAGATGTAGTTCACGTAGTCGGGCATGCGGCGCAGGATCGTGTCGGTCACCGCATCGGTGGAGTAACCCCGCGTCGCCTTATCACGTTGCAGCTTCTGGATCCACTCCAGGTTGATCACCGGAACGACGCCGATCCGCAGGTCCACGTGCTGGGCGACGTCGACCTTGTCGGTCGCGACCGCACCGTGCAGCCCCTCGTAGAACAGCAGATCCGTGTCGACGGGCAGATCCTCCCAAGGCGTGAACGTGCCGGCGGCCTGACCGTAAGGCGCTGCCTCCTCGTCGTCGTGCAGGTACTTGCGCACGCGGCCACAGCCGTTGTCGCCATACTGCCGGAACAGCTCCTCGAGCTCCTCGAACAGGTTCGCCTCCGGACCGAAATGGCTCAGTAGGTGGGCACCGCTCGCGGATGTCTCAGCCGACCTGGCCTTCATCTCGGCGCGGTCGTACCGGTGGAAGCTGTCGCCCTCCATGAGCACCGCATTCACCTGCTCACGCCAGAAGATCTGCTCGAAGGTGCGCATCACCGATGTCGTCCCAGCACCCGAGGATCCGGTGATGGCAATGATCGGATGCCTGGCTGACATAGCCTTTCCCCTCTCGCTCAGCCCTTGGTGCGAAATAGTCCACGCCTACCGTAAAGCGGTGCGTCGCCCTCGACCACGTTGTGGTCACAGTGATACTGCTCGATGCGCTCGACCTCCTCGCGTACGCCGAAGATGAACGCGATGCGCTGGTGCAGGTCCTGCGGCGCGATCTCGAGAACTCGGGCCCGCCCGGTGCTGGCGAGGCCGCCCGCCTGCTCGATGAGGAAAGCCACCGGATTGGCCTCGTAGAGCAGCCGCAACCGGCTCGGCCTCGACGGGTCCTTCGTGTCGCGCGGGTAGAGGAACACGCCACCACGGGTGAGAATGCGGTGCGTCTCGGCGACCAGCGACGCGACCCATCGCATGGTGAAGTCCTTGCCGCGAGGGCCCGTGCTGCCGGCGAGGCATTCCTCGACGTAGCGAGCCACCGCAGGCTCCCAGAACCGGCTGTTCGAGGCGTTGATCGCGAACTCGCTCGCGGTGGCCGGCACCTGGATCGCCGGATGGGTCAGGATGAACTCGCCGAGCTGCGGCTCGAGCGTGAAGCCGTGCACCCCGGTGCCCACCGTCAAGACGATCATCGTCGACGGGCCGTAGATCGCATATCCGGCACAGACCTGCGCCGATCCGGGCTGCAGGAAATCCTCCGCGACTGCGCTCGCGCCCGGAGTCGGGGCCCGCAGGATCGAGAAAATGCTGCCGACCGAGCCGTTCACGTCGATGTTCGACGAGCCGTCGAGCGGATCGAACACCAGCAGGTACTTGCCCCGCGGGTAGCGCTCCGGGATGGAATGCGGTGCCGCCGACTCCCCGGACACCATTCCAGCGACCAGACCGCCCCACTCGTTCGCGCGCAGGAACAGCTCGTCGGCGACCAGGTCGAGTCTGTGCTGCGTCGCGTCCTGGACGTTGGTCGTGGCCCCGAGCGCACCGTAGGCCACCCGTTTGGAGATCGCCTTACAGGCCAGCGAGACGTCGAGGATGAGCGAGTTCAAATCCCCCACGGCGCCCGGATAGCGGCGCCGCTCCTCGATGAGGAACTGGGTGAGCGTCGTACGGTCAGTGAGCATGGCGTCCTTCAGATCCCCGGTGTAAGCAGACTAGTGCCTCAACGTCAACTCTGCGGCCAGAACTCCCGGTGTCCGGCATGTCGCGACCAGCAGATCTCCGGTCCGGCACCCTCGGCGCCGCGCCTGATGGCCGGCTGGTCCCGGGAGGTGTGCCCAGGTGAGTCCTCAGGTGGCCGATCCGGCGGGTGCGGTGTCCTCGGCCAAGCCGACAGCTCCCGCCGCCTGACGGGGGCTGCGGTGATCGCCGACGAACCTCATCGAACCCGCTCTTTTCGTCCGCGATGACATGCGCGCTGCGCTGACCGCGCGCATGTCATCTAGTATGAGAAGTTGCGGCTGTTCAGCTGCTCGGATCGGAACTCCCGGGCTGCCGACCCGGCGCGACGGGTGGCCGGAGCCCGTATGCTTCCAGCTGGGTATCGAGTGTGGCGACAGCGTGGGTGCCCTCCCAGGGTTGCATCAGGGCTCGGGTGGCGTGGAGTTCCGCTGTGAGCCGTGGTGAGAGGCGTGCGAGGCTGGCCGCGTCACCGAGCACCCGCGCGGCCTCGGGGATCTCCTTGGCGAGCACGAGCGCGTTGCCCAGTTTCACTTCACAGTGTGCGTAGTCGTGCACATAGGGGGTGCGATCGAACCGTGCCAGGGCGTTGGTTGCGACTTCAACTGCTTGTCTTGGTTTGCCCAGCAGCGAAAGGAACTTGCTGCGGTGACTGTCGAGCGTGCCCTCGTGCACCCAGTACGCCAGTGACCCGGCGGCACCCTTGTTCTCGCTGGCGAGGAATACGCTGGCTCGCTCACACGCGGCCATATACGGCCCGTGTTGGCCGTCCAGTGCGTATGCGCCGGCTGCCATCTGCTCGACGAAGGCTTTGAGCTGAGCGTCATCACTGCGCGCTGCGAGGCTGCGAGCGGCGGCGGCGATATCCAGAGCGGTGCACGTGTCGCCGCGCAGAAATGCCGCATAGCTTGCCCAGGCTGCCGCGTAGGCGGCGGACGCCGGGTTGCGGGCGTCGTGACCGGCTCGGCGGGCGCGTTCGAGGTAGCGCCGGGCCGCGTCGGGCTGGTCCATACTGATGAGGTAGCCGCCGATTGCGGTTGCCATGTTGCTGTCCACGAGGCTCAGTGACTTGCGCAATCCGTCCGGGCAGCCTCCGAGTAGATGGCGCACGATCCGGTGCTGCGCGAGGACGGTATCGAGTACCTCGCAGGGGCCGAGGGTGTCCTCTTGACGCTTGCAGTAGGCGAGTGTGGTGGCCAGATTGTTCACGACGTGGGTGTCTACCCGACGGGGAGCCTCCAGAGCCTGCGCTACCCGGGTGCACTCGTCGGCGTCCAGGCCAGACAGGCCTATGGCCGTCAGCGCCCACCTGGCGACCCGTAGAGCCTCGCGACGACCCAAGGACCGTGCCAACGTCGCGACCACCTCCCGCATCAACCCCTCGGCCAGCCCACCGTCCGCACCCGCCCCCAGCCACGCATGGCGCCCGCTGCCCTGGTCGCACTCCCCATTGCAAGGCGCGGACGAAGCCCGGAGAACGTCCGCGTCGGGCTGCGCCGCCGCTTGCCGCGCCTGGCGCTGGTGGGCACGACAACGACCACGGTAGTCCTGTTCGGCCCGCGCCAGCGCGGTGTGCTCGCTCACCAGGGCACCGTCCGCGCGGCACACGTCGTCGGTGATCTTCCACAGCCGCTCGGGCAGCCCGCGGGTGCCGTGTTCGACCTTCGAGATCGTGCTCCGGGTCCGGCTGAGGGCCTGAGCCAGTTCGGGTTGGGAGACCCCGGCCGCGGTGCGGTAGGTGGCCAGGTGCGCACCGAGGCTGCGTCGCATGGTCTCCAGCCGCACCCGGTCAGTGGCCAGTTCCCCCGTATCGACCATCACAGCCGCCAACCCTAAAGGGTGACACACCGGGGTGACGGCCTGAGCACCTGGCACGGTCCGCCATCTCCCGTCACTTGGTCTCAGCTGCCACAGTGCGCCATGCATCTGGTGCCGAGCCGCCGCGATAAACCCATGAGAGGCGGCGGGCGCGGGCAACAGCAACGAATGCGTGCCTGTGTGCAACCCCCGAGTCCCCGGCACCAGGTGCCTCCACGCACAAGGATGAGGTGATCACCGGTGTGCCCCATCGAGCCCGGGTCCGATGACGGGTATCCGACGATTCCCCCGCTCTCGCCGGATCCCCGGGTGCACGGGCTGGAACCGCTTGACGAGGAACCGGTGTCAGTGCACCCGCCCTACGTCCTCGAACCCGGTTACCGCCAGGACCGCACGGAGCGCTATCACGCCCTGCTCACCGCCATTGGTGACGGCATCGAACTGGGCTCCTACGACGGGCAGGTCCTCGGCTGGCTCTCCGAGGAAACAACCTGCATCGTCGCCGCTGTCTGTTCACTGCTGCACCGGATCCGCGCCGCCGCGTTGTATGAAGGGGCCGCGCTTCGTGAAGGGAACCAGAACCCGTGACCGACCACGTCACCACCATCCACCTAGCTAGCCCATAGCGGTGACCGGAACTGCTGATGCTGAGCAAGCTCCATGTCGGGGACCAGGTGGTGGTCACCCGCTGGTCTGTTCTACGGTCGGTTGGCGGTGTGCGACTGGCTCACCTCGGGTGGGGAAGGGGGACGACATGGGTATGGGTGGGGAGCATGAGAAGCGAGACGACCAGGACAAGTACCAGGGAAACGGGCACGATCCGAACCGGCCGATTCCGGATGAGGATCCCGGTGGCAAGCACAGCAAGGACAACGACAAGAAGGACGACGACAAGAAGTGACCACCACCGCGGCGCCCTCACTGGCCGGACTTGTTGAGGACCTAGCCGAGCAGGGGGTGCTGCCCGAGTCGTGGCGGGCGGCGTTTGTGGCAGTGCCCCGCGAGGTGTTCATCCCGGAGGTGATCTGGCGCTACGCAGGGGACGATCTAGTGCCGCTGCGCCGGGGCGACGAGCCGGCCGAGTGGTTGCGCCGGGTCTACGGGCCGCGTTATGTGGTCACCCAGGTTGACGACGGCGCCCCGGCCGGGTCCGAGGGGCGGGGGCGGGTGGCGACCAGCTCGGCGTCTCGCCCGGACATCGTCGCGTTGATGCTGGAGGCCGGGCGAGTGGAGCCGGGAATGCGAGTCTTGGAGATCGGCACCGGCACCGGCTACACCGCCGCGCTACTCGCCGAACG
This sequence comes from Pseudonocardiaceae bacterium, assembly GCA_050700055.1. Taxonomy (GTDB): domain Bacteria; phylum Actinomycetota; class Actinomycetes; order Mycobacteriales; family Pseudonocardiaceae. The sequence continues at coordinate 9,337 of JBOHGE010000032.1, read as the reverse complement.
GCTCGGCGCGCACAACGTGACCACCATCGAGGTCGACCCGGATCTCGCAGCACAGGCCCGAACCGCGCTGGAACGCGCCGGCTATGGCGCGGTGCGGGTGCTCACCGGTGACGGCGCCCTGGGATACCCGGCGGGGGCACCGTTTGACCGGGTGCTCTCCACCGTGGCCGCCTCCCAGGTGCCGTATGCGTGGGCGGCGCAGACCCGCCCTGGCGGGTTGGTGGTCACCCCCTGGAACAGCGCCTATAAGCCTGCCGGGCTGCTGTCACTGACCGTCGGGCCCGACGGCACCGCCACCGGGGGACTGGTCGACACCACCATCTCCTTCATGCCGCTGCGCGAGCAGCGGATCGCCCACGGCCCGGTCGCTGATGTGGTGCGCGAATCCGACACCCCCGAGCGCAGTCACACCGAGCTGCACGCCTGCCACCTGTGCAACGACGAGGACGCGGCTTTCGCGATCGCCCTTGAGGTTCCCGGTTGCCACTGGGAGTACGAGGCGGCTACCGGCGATGACGAGTGCTGGTGTGTGTGGTTCCTCGATGCGGGCTCCCGGTCCTGGGCACGCTTTGGCTACCAGCCCGACACCCGACGCTGGCCGGTGCGGCAGTTCGGGCCGCGCCGGCTCTTCGATGAGGTCACCGCCACCTACCAACGCTGGGACCACGCCGGACGGCCCCCGGCCACCCAGTGGCGGTTCATCCTCACCCTGGACGGGCAGCGGGTGGAGCTGGCACCGGCCACACCGGCCACGAGCATCCACGTCAGCGGCGCAGCCGGCGACTGAATCGCCCGGCTGGCTGGCGGATCCGCTTGACCCAAAGTGACCGGCGCAGCGGCTGGGGAACAGCCAGCGGGCCACCGAGCCGGGCACACCCGCCGGTGTCGCCGGAGCGGCGGTCAGCGAGGGCGCATCGGTCAGCTCGTCACCGCGGGACCACCTCCTGAGCGGGCGTTTCTGGGCACCGCGACGGTGACCGTCGCGTTCGGCGGCAAGGTGGAGGTCGGCAAGGCCACACCGGGGCCGGTCGTGGCCCAGGAGGACCTCAACGCCTACGAGCAGCTGCGCGACCTGGCGCACAGCGTCAAGCTCGACACCACCTACGAAGTGATCCCGCCTCCCGGCGTGGTCCGGCTCAACCGGGACAACCTCGTCGTGATCTGCGGCCCGCGGCTGTCCCCGCTGATCGGCCAGGTGCTCGAAGCCGACCCGAACCTGGGTTTCAGCACCGACGAGGACGGGTGGCACCTGATCGACCGCAGGGCCGGCCGGACCTACCGCTCACCCATGGACACCGGCAGCCCCGGTGACGTCGGGTATCTGGGTCGGCTGCCGCGCCCCGACGGTCGGGGCACCTTCGTCTACCTCGCGGGCATCCACGCCATCGGCGCCGGGGGAATCGTGCACCACCTGCACCAGGAGATGGCCGAGTTGTACCGCGAGGTGCGCACCAGACGCTTCTCCACCCTCATCGCCTGCCGGTTCGACCCGCACTCCCGCGAGATCCTCAGCAGCCAACGACTCACCCCCCTCTACCGGCCCGAGGCATGACGTGGACGTCACCTTCGCCCACGCCGCGGGATCCCGGCACCACCACGATGAGGACTGGATCGCCACCAGCCCCGAGGCCGTCGTGCTCCTCGACGGTCTCAGCACCCCCGAGGGACTCCAGACCGGGTGCCGACACGGCACCCCCTGGTATGTCCGGCGCCTCGGCACGCAGCTGCTCGGGCTGCTCGCGACCCACCCCGATGCCACCCTGCGTGAGGCCCTCGCGTGCGTCATCCAGACCGTGGCCCACCGCCACGCCGACACCTGCGATCTCTCCCACCCCGGGATGCCGTCGGCGACCGTGGCGCTGCTGCGAGCCGGACCGAGTGACGTGCAGTGCCTGGTGCTGTCCGACGCCCTGATCGTCCTCGACACCTCCGAGGGCATCGAGGTCCTCACCGACCCCACCGTCACTCAGCTCGCCGCCGAACAGCGGCGCGCCGTGCTACGCGAACGCATCGGCACACCCGGGCACACCCTCGCCAAGCAGGCCATGGTGGTCGAGCAACAACGACACCGCAACGTCGGCGGCGGCCACTGGGTCGCCGCCGCCGACCCCGACGCCGCGACCCACGCGGTGACCAGGACCGTTGCGCGCCACACGATCCGCCGAGCCGCCGTCCTCAGCGACGGCGCCGCGGTCCTCGTCGACTACGGCCTCGCCGACTGGAGCGACATCCTCGACACCCTCCAGCACGCCGGGCCAGCCGAGCTCATCGCCCGCATCCGGACGGCCGAAGCCGGTGATCCCCTCGGGCAACGCTGGCCCCGCTACAAGATCGGCGACGACGCCACCGCCGCCCTCTGCCTCTTCCCACCGCATCGACCCACGAGCTGATCGCGTTATCCAAACAACAGGTGGTACATCGAACGGAGACATGGTGAGTGCCCACGACAGCGCTCAGCGGACCGACGTCACTCGACGGGAGGCGGGGCCTTGGCCACCGCGAACAATGAATTCAGGGATGCGCGGGAGAACACGGAATCACTCACCGATCCAGGCTACTGCCTGACCCGGCAGGAACTCGCTGAGCTGGTCAACACCTACATCTATGACCATCACAACAAGAAGACGACAGAGGCCAGCGCGAACTATATCGGGCAGGTCGAACGCGGTGACATCCGCTGGCCGTGTAAACTGTATCGAGAAGCCTTCCGGGAGATCTTCGGTGTCCCGACCGATGCCGCGTTGGGGTTCGTCAACGCCCGCTCCCGCCGCGCGGCAGTGAAACTGGACGGCGTGAGACGAAGAAAGCTCATCCACAACGCCACCATCCTAGGCGTGGGCGCCCTCACCCTGGAGGAACCGTTGACGGCGCTGCTGACACTGCTCAAAGACAGCGAACCCACGCCGATCCCCGCGCGGATCGGCGCGACCGACATCGAGCAGATCCGCACCGCCACGCTGGCGTTCGAGTCGCAGAGCCGCACCTACGGTGGTGGGTTAGTCCGGGATGCCGTCATGGGCCAGCTGCGCTGGTCAGCTGGCCTGCTGAAGGCCACCTGCCCGGATCGGCTGCGCCCGGAACTGTTCTCCGCAGTCGGCGATCTCGCCGATATGGCCGGATTCCTGGCCGTGGACGCTGGCGCCCAGGAGGAGGGCCGCCGGGCGTACGGCTTCGCGCTGGTCTGCGCCGAGCGGGCCGAGGACTGGCCCCTGCGCGCCGAGATCCTGTCGAGCATGACCAAGCAGGCGATCTGGACTGGGCAGCCTGACGACGGCCTCACGCTGGCCGAAGAGGCTTTAGTCCGCCCCGACCGGCTCACCGCAGCCGTCCGGGCACTGTTGCACAGCGATCGGGGGCGTGCGCTGGCCAAGATGCACCGGGTCAACGAGGCGCTGACCGCCATCGGTACCGCCGATGAGCACTTCGCGCACTCCAACCCGGACAATGAGCCGCCATCCATCTACTACAGCGCCGCGCGCCATGCCCAGCTCACCGGGCATTCCTTGGTCGACCTGGCGATGCTGGGCCGCCACCCCGGCGAGGCCGCCGACCGACTCGCGGCGGCAGCGGCCGGGTTCACCGATACCGATGACACCCGCTCCCGGGCAATCTCTCTGACCAAGCTGGCCAGCCTCACCATGGCCACCGGTGACCCGCTCCAGGCCGCCGCCCTCGGGCACGCAGCCGTGGACATCGCCGCCACGATCCGCTCCCGGCGCGCGGCCGAGGAACTGCGCGAGCTGTTCCACTACGCCGCCGCGCACCAGCACCTCGACGAGGTCGCCCACCTGCGGCACCGGATCACCACCCTGGTGGGTATCGGTAGCCCCTGAGAGGGCACGGAATCCACCCCCGAATCCACCCCTTGACATACACGTGATCACCTGTATCCAGGGCATACCCTGAGCCGGAAGAATCATCTCCACGCCGCCGCTGCACACCTCGATCTCGCAGTGGCGGTCAGTGGTGGCGGCCCCGCTTCTCGGGCGACGAGCCTCGCGGGGCCGCCACCTTCCACCCGACGGATCGCTGGAGGGGAGTACCGCTGTGGACCGCGACCACGCCCCGCGGCCGGTGTGTCTGCGAGCCGCGGGCAGCGCATGAGCCGGTTTTTGTCAACTGCCGCTGACCACGGTGGGCAGCTGGGCCTGCCTGCTGTGGTGGAAGAGCTGCTCGTCGACGTGGTCGCCGACGGCTTCACCGTCTACTGCTGCGGCCCCAAGGACGCACCGAACGCGTTGGTCGCCTGCTACGAGTGGGGCCACTACCTGGATCTGCTGACCATCCAAGACTTCGATCGGATCACCACAGCACGGGTGCCCACCCGGGCCACGCTGGACATCTTCGCTCCCGAGGTCGTGGTCTGGGCCTACGAGGGCCCGCCGCAGCAGGCGCTGCGGGCGTTGCTGGAACTGGTGCACCCGGCGCATCCCGACGCCCCGATCAACGCCTACCCCGCACCCGCGAGCCTGCACATCCCCCGATCCCGGCAACGCCCGATGACGATCCGACCGCCGGCACCAGGCCGAGCCCGAGTGCGGGCGCAGCGGCTGGCCACCGTGATGACCCCGCTCGGCCGACCCCGGAGTGCCTCACCATCACGCCCCACTCCCGGTGGTCAAACGGCTCCCAGCAGGGCCAGCTCGTGCGGGTCGGTGCTGGCCCCGATCCCCGATGTGCGCTACGTGTGCGCGCAGCCGCCGGGGCATGACCGCGGCCGGGGCGCCACCCCGTGCAGCGACGCCGAGAGAACAGTCAGATGGTGAACCGGCTGGCCTGCCACAACCTCGCCGACGGGTGCTCGGGTCCCTCGGTGATCCGCCGTGCCGCTGCGGTGTCCAGCTGTGGTCAGCGTGGTCATGCTGCCCACGGTGGAATCCGGCCAGCTCGCTCCGACCTGCTGGCCGTGCCAGCAGGCCACCGCGAAACCGGTGACCATGCACAGATCGCACGATCCAGGCGCTGACCGCCGCCAGGCGACTGGCAAAAGGCCGGCGGCTCATCGGCGCGATGAACACCCCAGCGGACGAGCCGATCGAGCTAGAGCCCGAGGCGGGGCCCTGAGATTGCCGGCTGGCAGCCGGTGGAATGAGCGGCCCCCCACGCTCGGCTCCCGACGGCCAACCGGCCACCAACTCCCTCCCGAGGTGAGAGGTGCGGTGACCATGCCCACCGCAGCACCGCCACCGGACCATGACCCGTGGCGCGATGTCGAGGGCAGCCACATCTCCCCGTTTTGCTCGGTGAAGCAGGTCGACGAGCACCCCGAGTCGGGGGGGTGATGACGCTCTCCGCCCAGCTCCAAGGCGGCGGCGTCCAACTGGAACTGCTGACCGGGCCGCTGACCGGGATCTACGACCCGCACGGCGCGGTCGCCGACACCTGACCAGCACTTACGCGATCACTTGGCAGGTTTCTCGCGTATCCCGGCGGTCCCCCCTTAGCGTTCAATCCTGGCCGGATCCTCCCCGGACCCCGTTTTTGTGCTGGTCGGAGGGCGGGGCTGGGGTAAGTCCGTAAGTCTTCTGATGCGGTCCGTGGCCGCGGTGCACCTCGGCGGTCTCATTCGCTTGGCGGCGATCCCGATCAGGACATCCCTGGCAAGGTTTCCACTGTCAGCTGTGGGTCGATGACCAGCAGGCGAGCCGGCACGGCCGCTAACACCGGCCAGTCCCGGGCCCGCGCGCAGGTCGCCACCTGCGCGGCGGCCACATCCGGGTCGAGGTCGCGACCGCTGACCAGTTCCCCGGCCCGGGCGGCCGCACTGTCATCGAGTGCCTCAATGAGCACCATGGGCGAGGCCAGCAGATCGGCCATCTGCTCGACATGGCTGGGGTCGTGGCGGCGGATCTGCTGCCATGCCTCGGACAGCGCGACCGCCGGGACGAGCAGCACGATTCCGCGCACCGCAGCCCGATCGGCCCACGTGGTGGCGTAGAGGTTCTCCCCACCACCCAGCACGGCCAGCGCGGAGCCATCCAGGACAAAACCGCCCAGGGTGTCGTCGATGCTCACGAGGCCCTGCGGGCCGCCGACCCGAAGTGGCGGTCGATCACCTCATCGGCCCAGGCGATCGCCTCGGGATCAGGATTTCCGACCCGGGCCCGCCAGCGCTGCAGCCATGCCTGGCGGTCGAGCCGGTCGTGGACGGCTTGGGCGACATAGCCCGAGACCGACTCGATCGCGCCGGCGGCGTCGAGGGCTCTGAGCCGTTCGACGTCTTCGGCCAGCATGCTCACCGTGACCTTCACCGTCTTAGCCATACCGTAAGCCTACTCCGCCCATACCATGGTGCTGTGGCTACCGCTACCGCCGTTTTTCGCTCGATGTCACTCAGAGCCAGCCCTGGCCGGGCGAGGAAGAGATCCGGCGGCGGTTCCCCGTGGCGGACGCCTCCTGACCGAGCAGTCACCCTCGCTGCTCGCCGGCGGCCGGATCGGCGTGTGAGCAGAACCGAACCGTAGCTAGGGATTTAGCCTGGCGGTGAACTGGGTCGATGCGGATTGGCTACAGTGACACGTACTCGCGGATCTTGCCCCGGACATGCGGGCGGTGGTCGCCGAGCGCGATGCCCAGCGTCGGCAGTCGTTTCGCGATCTTTTCGATCGCGTTCGAGTCGAGCAACACCGCGATCGGTGCACGGCGACCAGGTTCAGGTGGGAATTCGACGACCACCGCACCACAGTAGCTTTGCTCGGGCGACCTCCACGAGGCGATGGCGGTGTCCACATCGGCTGCGCTGCTGACATCGTGTCCGGTTGGAGTACACCTGGAACGCCTGGCATCGACATATCACCCTCGCCATGCTCGCCCACACTTTCCTCGCCGTCACCGCACACCAAGCCAAAAAAAGGGGCACCGAAACGGCACGCGACCAGACCGGCGGGAGAACTCATCCAACGCGTCGACCGAACCAGAGACCACTCCACCCGCCCACCGACACCTGATCGCGCTCACCCTCGCCGAAATCCGTCGACCACTCACCCTCGCTCACAGCAGCCAACCGGAAATCCGCCACGGCCTACACTGGTCGATCTTTCGGCGCCGACATCAAGCCCAGACCCGCCGAGCGCACGTTCGGCGTCACCTCCACCTCCAGACCCTAATGATCTAGCACTGTAGTACTAGTGAGGCTGCGCCTCCGACCGCCGAGACGCGGGTCACCTTGATCAGTAACGCGACGTGAACCGCTATTCGGCTCCGAATAGCGGTCGGCGGCGGCCGTGAACCGCTATTCGGCTCCGAATGGCGGTTCACGGTCACACTCAGCGTCTGGGAGGTGTGAGATGGGCGGGCATCGCGGGAGACATCTGCAAAACTCGGCTCAAGTGTCACGTTTCTAGCGTCCAAGGTGCGCTAGGCGGGATTCACCTGGCCGGCAAAGCCCAAACGAAAAGCCGACGGCTCCAGCCGTCTGACGGGAAAGCGGTGATCGGCGGGCAAGCCGACTTGTTCGCCGCCGCGGTGACATTTTACACGCGGTAACAGAAGGTCCCCGCACCCGAGGTAATCAAGACCCGACGGACCGGGAAAGATGCCGCACTGGGTACCAGGGGTACGCCTTGTAACCTCACCGCTGCGGTGCCAAGGTCAGACGATCCCCGAGACCTTGAGTGATCTCGCCGAGGCGGTGGAGCTGTTAAGACACAGGCACTTACGGTTGATCAATGGGGAGGTCCACGGTGGGCAAGCACGACGACGACAAAGACGGCAGCAAAAGGATCCCGACCCGTCGAAATGGGAGAAGCCCAAGGACGACGGTAGCGGGAGGTACGAGAAGCCCGAACCAGACAAGAACAACCCGAAGAACTAGACCACCATAAAGCGGACACCGACTCGCCGTTGACGTTTCTCCCGCTTCCTCGTGAGCTGTTCATCCCAGAGATGATCTGGGTAGCGGAAAATCGGGTGGGCGGATATGTTGCTGTATCCAAGTCGGAGGATCCCGGGCGCTGGGGGGAACTCGTCGCCGCCGACGAGCCGGTGGTGACCCAGGTTGACGACGGCCACACACCCCTGGGTCGGTCGGCCGCAGCCCGTCCAGTTCGTGCAGCAGGCCCTCGATCGTCGCCGACATGCTGCGCGCGCTCGACGTCCACCCCGCTACTCGTCACGCACGCCGTATGACCGGGTCATATCCACTGCGGCGGTGCGCTGGGAGGTTCCGCGGGCGTGAGTGGAGCAGACTTAGCAGCACTGGGTCACTTCGCAGCACTGGGCTAGCGCCCAAGGGGCACTAGGGATGGCGGTGGGGGCTGGAGGCGTGTGCCCAGAAACGTTGCGGGATGCGGCCGGCCAGCCTGGCGTGCCGGCCCGCCTGCACCGCCAGCCGCATCGCCTCGGCCATTCGCGGTGGGTCGTCGGCCCGGGTCACCGCAGTGGCCAGCAGCACCGCGGCACAGCCCAGCTCCATCGCCTGGGCCGCCTCCGAGGCGGTGCCGATCCCGGCATCGAGGATGACCGGCACTGAAGCCTGCGCCACGATCATCTCGATGTTGTGCGGGTTGCGGATACCCAGCCCGGTGCCGATCGGTGCGCCCAGCGGCATCACCGCCGCGCAGCCGGCGTCGGTCAGCTTGCGCGCGAGCACCGGGTCGTCGTTGGTGTAGGGCAGCACGGTGAAACCGTCGTCGACGAGCTGCTCAGCGGCATCGAGCAGCTCGATCGGATCGGGCAACAGGGTGCGGTCGTCAGCTATGACCTCCAGCTTCACCCAGGACGTCTGCAGCGCCTCCCGACCCAGCCGCGCGGTGAGCACCGCCTCTGCGGCGCTGCGGCAACCCGCGGTGTTGGGCAGCGGCTCGATCCCGTGCCGGGCCAGCAGGTCGAGCACTCCGGTGCGCCCGCCGGTGTCCATCCGGCCGGTGTCTATCCGGCGCAGCGCGACCGTGGTGAGCTCGGTCTGCGCGGCGAGCAGCGCCCGCTCCAGGATGGCGAGGTTGCCCGCACCCCCGGTGCCCAGAATCAGCCGGGATCCGAACTCTCGCCCGGCGATCACCAACGGATCGTCAGCCATCGGCGTCATCCTCCCTGCCCGGTCACCCTCCCTGCACCGCGGTGACCACTTCGATCTGGGCATCGTCGTGCAGCGGCGTGCCCGCCCAGGCCACCCGCGGCACCACCGCGCCGTCCAGGGCCACCGCGACACCGCGGGACGGCACCCCGAACTGCTCTAGCACGTCGGCCAGAGTGGCGCCAGCGGGGAGGTTCCACCGCTGGCCGTTCACCGTGATCAGCATGGCGCGCTCCGCGCGCCTCGTGAGTGGGAAACAGTGTTATAACACTGTTTCCCACTCACGAGGTGTTCCGGGGGTAGCCGCGCCGGCGCAGCCGGCGC
>JBOHGE010000031.1:0-67483 GCA_050700055.1 Pseudonocardiaceae bacterium | reverse complement strand
CACCGCTTGCAGCACACCCCGTAGCCTACCCCGGACCCTCCGTAATCTCAACTACTTTCGGGAACAATTGAGCAACGAAAAGGCCACGTCAACCGACGTGGCCTTCAGCGACTACCGGAGGTCTGAGGCTTGCCTAGCGAAGCGGCCCAGCCTCCGCCCGGTCATTGACGAGCTGTTCTCGGAAGCAGCGATCGCCGAACGGCACCGCGCTCACGAAGTGCAACGTCAGCGTGAGCGAGTTCGAATTGCCGAAGAAGAAGCGAGGTACTTCAACCACGCCCGTCTAGCAGATGCTTTCGCCGCTGGTGACTTCCCACGCATGCTGAGCGAGCTAGAACGATCCGCTCCAGCGGGCACGACACCCAGGGGGCATCCGGGTCCAGTCCAGGCATGGCCGCTGCTCACCGACGATGAACGCAGCAGGATAAGTCATGCTGCGATCGCGTTCCTGCACAGTGATGATCTAGATCTCAATGAGTGGAACACTGCATCCTCAGCCGCATTAGCGCACGACATTCTCGTCATCAACGATCGTCCAGCGTTGGCCGAGATACCGCCAGAAGCATGGCTTCGATGGTTGCCGTCATTGCTATCCTCTCCCAGGGCTCATTTAGCGTGCCAAACGGCTCTGCGCCTTGCAAATGAGCACGACGCGGACACCACCGAGCGGGTTCTCGTTGCCAAACTCCACCGTGAGGCGAACCGTGGGAGCTACATAGGTCTCGCCGAGCGGCTACGCGGCTATCACAGCGAAGCGCTGGGGAGAGCAGCAGTTGACGCTGCCCAGGAAGACGCCATCGCCCCGAATACGCTCGCCGGGTTGTTGGCCATCGGTGCGCAGATGACACCGGATTCGGCGCTCCCAATCGCCATGGCGCACTTCCAACGATGTCCGGAATTACCCCCAGCGGGCCGGGCCCGAAAGGCCGACGATCCGCAGACTGCGGCCTGGCTCAAAGCTGTGACAGCGACACGTGCGTTGGTGTCCATGCCGGCCTTCCCCACCGTTTTCGCAGACGTCTTCAACCGGTTGCAAGACACCCCTGCTTTGGCGACCGAGGTAATCCGAGGTTGGCAGGACGGATGGCACGCCGCTGACTGGTAGCGCCTGAAAGCGGATCAACTCGCCGAACTGTACCTGTGGGCGAGCACTACATTCCCCATGCGGCAGATCAAGCCAGACGTTGTCGTCAGCAGCGACCTCGTCGAGGAATTCCCCGGTTTCCTTTTCGGACTGCTTACCCAGCGAGGCGACCGGGAAGCCGCCGAAGCGCTGTCCAAGATAGCTAGCAAAACGGGGAATGTGTGGCTGCTCCACGCGGCTCAGACCGCACGCGACAGTGCTCTCGCCGCGGAGCGGCAACCACCGAGTCCTGCCGTCCTAGCCCAGCTCTTGGCTGATTCACGCCGTCGATCAGTGACGGCGACTGCACAACTCGCCGCCGTCATTCTTGAGGAGCTTGACCAGATAGACGGCGAGCTTGCCAAGGACCGAGCGATGCGCGCTGAACTTTGGCATCGACAACGACGAAACAACCAATGGGACGGCACTTATGCCCCTGTCAGCGAGAAAGAATTATCGACATGGCTTGCGCGCCAACTCAAGGCTCGGATAGGTCATCGAATCGTCCTCACCCTCGAAGCAGAGATCCAGCCCCGACTGGGGGCAGACCCAGCAGACCAGCCCGACCTTCTCTGCACTGTCATCACAGAAGAAGCTCGAATTACCGTCCCCATAGAGGTTAAATGCAACTGGAATTCTGGTGTCGTCACCGCTCTCACAGGTCAATTGGCCCACCGCTACCTCGACGGACCGGCAGGAAGTGAGGGAATTTACATCGTCGGCTGCTTCTACGGAACCGCCTGGCCCGACAAGGATAAAAAACAGAGAACGACAGCAAGGCGACGCGACCCAAAGCAGTTGACTGATGAGTTGCACACCGCGGCGAACTCTGTTGCGAGCCAGGGCGTCACCGTGCACGTGCAGGTACTGAGCATCCCACTCGACTCCAACCCAGCGTGCGAAGACCAAGACTAGGTGGCCGCTCGGCGTTACCATGCCCCGAACTGAAAACAGACCACACAGCGCCATTGTCCGACGGTGTGGAGTTGGCCGGCTCGGTCGCGACTGCCGACAAACCTGCGCGATGACAAGATCGTCCTGGTCGCTGCTCTAGCCACTGGTCGGGCCACCACACAGGGGTGGGTGGCCGCTCGCCGAGAGTTCGTCAGCCAACCACTCGTCCATGCCTACTGCCCCCGTTTGCCGGCTTGGGTTAATGGGGAGCTCCGGATCGATTAACAGGTGGGCTTCCCGTCATCTTCCCATCGCTTTTCTTTTCGTCTTCATACTTGTCGCCGTCGCCTTTACCCATGATTACGTCCTTTCCGATCGCGAGTTTCACGATCCTGTCTCCCAGGTCAGCACCTCATTGAGCACATCAAGCGCACTGCCATCTACCCGGCGTTCCATCAGTCCATTCCCGGGCACGATCAGCGACGATGTCCGCGTACGCCACGCGAAGCAGTCGCGACTGAACCCCTCGATACGAATGGTGTCCACCCAGTTACCGCTCACCCGGTTTCCCAGCAGCGGCCCGTCCTCGCCCGGGGCGGCACGCCGGAACTCGAAGCCGCACAGCTTGGCATGGTCGAGCAGCCGCATCGCAATCACCAGATCCGAGCGATCAGTCCGCATCGCGTGCCCCGTTTGTAGCCCCCGCAGCACCGTGGCGGCGACGCAGAATTAGGTTCCACCAGATCCACACCCCGGGCCGGTGCTGGCGGTGGCATCGACGCCCACTCGCTGGGTCGGGACTGCGCGCTGCAACACAGGCCGGCCACCGTGGACCCGGAGGACAGGCCAGCGCCACCGCCCACACCACGTCGCTACACAACGCCACGTAGCGGCCCGCGCTCCCGGGCGTCATCGCCTCGTCTGCCACCCAGATGCTCAAGGCCGTCCCGGACACTGGTCACCGAAACCACCACGACCCGCCGCCCTGGGCACTGATTCCGTGCTCCGGTCAAATCTGTCATGTCATGTCTCCTGCTGGATGTTGACGACCTGTCCTGACAGAGCAAGCTCTGCTTGTCGGGTGGGTACGATGAGGCCGTGCCAGCGGAGCTCGGTAGAGGTCTTCGGTAGTCAGATGCACTGGCGGACCGATTCCCCCATCCTCCTTCCAAGTCTTGCGATTTTTTCGCATGCGGCTCACCAGCGGTCTTTGGACGCAATTACGTTGCCTTCGGCAATGGACGGCCCATGAGCCGGTCTAGGATCGGACCATGGAACCAGTGCAATGTCACGTCAGGCCATGTCGAATCAGCCGGAAATTGTCCATCCCTTACAACCGTGATCTTGATCAACTTATCCCCGTGCGGAGGGGAATGTGTCGAGTCCACAGCGGTGTGGATGAGGTACTGTCTCACTGGAAACGGCACATAACTGGCCGGATGCAACAGACGTGGAGGAAGACCGTGTCATATAAGGTGCACAGCCTTAGGCAGGAGCAAGCGGGGCTCGCAGCCGGCCTTCGTGCCCAGGGCAAAAGCTGGGTGGAAGTAGCCGGCGCTTTCCGCTCGAAGTACCGGGTCAACGCCCGGGTGGCCTTCCGGTTGGCTCGTGGCTGGAGCCAGCGGCAGGCCGCCGACGAGTGGAACCGGCGCTGGCCGGATGAACCCAAGACATTGAAGAGCTTCTCTTATTGGGAGGTCTGGCCCAGCCCCACTGGCCATGAGCCGTCACTGGAAGTGCTCGACAGGCTGGCCCACCTCTACCAATGCAGCGTCGCCGACTTGGTAATCGATCTGGCCGACTACAGTCGCTTTGACGCAATCACCAACAGTGCGGCCACAGCGCTTCCGCTGCGCACACCCGATGCCGAACCCATGCCAAACAGTTCTTCGGTATGGATGGCAGTAACCGGACTTAATCTTCCCGACAACTTCACTATGCTGCTCACGAAGCACCTTGGATCGCGAACCTCGCCTGAGGTGGAGGGGCTCGTCGCAGCGTCGCAAGTCACACAACAAAGGCGGTCGCTTGTTGGCAGTGCCCATGCGACCCCAACCCAGCCCTGCCAGCTCCCGGGCATCACTTCCCCCAGCCATACCTTTGTCCCAAGAGGCGACAGAGAGGGACCCAGCCAGCTCCGAAATACCCGTACTGCGACGACTCATCGATGTCTACGACCTACCAGAAGACGGTCCAGTTCGGCCATTGTCCGAGCTGCGCCGAGCTGCGCCGAGCTGCGCCGAGCTGCGCCGAGCTACGGAAAATCTGATTGAGTGGCGGTTAAATTCGGACTATACCAGAATTCTAGCAAAATTACCTGAATTATTCCCCGAGCTCACCCGAGCACTGACGCTACTAGGTGGCGCTGAAGGCACTCAGGTCGCTCAGTGTTTGGTTCAGGCATATCGGGTGGCAGATGCGGTAGCAGATAAATTCGGATACTACGATCTCTCAGCGCAAATTATCGGCGTGATGCGGTGGGCCACTGAGCAGTCGAGTGATCCACTTGCCGTGGCTGTCACCTCGTACGTGCGAGGGGAGACATTCTTCGCCGATGGTCAGCTGGCAGCTGGGCGGCGGATGCTTGAGCGCGCCGCCGATCAACTCTCACCAGGCTCGTCAGCAGCGGCGAGCGCAGTTTACGGGTCCCTGCATATGCGGGCGGCGGTGACCGCCGCCCGCGCGGGACTACCTGCCCTAGCTCGGGATCACCTGGCTGAGGCACATGCCATGGCAAACCGGGTGACCGAAGGCGTTTTCCTGGGCACTGCCTTCGGCCCCGGCTCGGTCCGCATTCATGAGGTGACCCTCGCCCTGGATCTCCAGGAGCCGAGACCGCACTGGCTGTGGCAGCCGGATGGAGCCCATCGGAGAGCCTGCCCGCAGAGCGGAGGTCGCATTTCTACGTGGACATTGCCCAGGCTCAGTTGCTCATGGGGCGCTACGAGGCAGTGCTCGATGCGCTGCACACGGCACGCACCATCGCACCCGAGCACATCTGTGCCCATCCTCAAGTCCGCGACACACTGACCATGCTGGTCCACTCAGGCAAGCTCACCAAGGATGCTACCTGTGAGTTCTTCGCCACCGGTTAGGCTGGCGCTAGCTTCCGAAGCTAACCACTGCTGGAAAGCAGCGCCGGTAACTCATCAAGGGAGGTGATCACCCAGTCTGCGTTTCGCTGCACGATGGAATCGTCCGCCCAGAGGTATCCCCAGGGACCACGCCGCACTAAGGCGGTCCGTAAGCCGGCTGTGCAGGCCGGCACGATGTCGTGATCGCGATGGTCGCCCACGTACACGATCTCGTGTGGCTCACCAGGAGCGAGGTCAATCACGTGGCGGAAGAACACCGGCTCAGGCTTGGCCACACCCCACTCTCCAGAGGTGACGATGGCGTCAGCCGGAAGATCCAGCCCACGCAACAGATCTGCGGCCCGTGCGGTCTGGTTTCCCGCGATTCCCACCCAGATCCCCGCCTCGCGTAATGCCTGTAATCCCGTACGCACGTCAGGGTAGAGGTCGTGTTCGTCAATCTGCTCTCCTACTCCGGCCTCCTCGCGGCGCTGACGCTCCACGGCAAGATCGAACCCTGGCCAGAAGTACTGGAATGCCTCCGCATTGTTGCGACCGGCGGCCGTGACCACACCCAGCACAGCGGAGAATGTGTGTCGGGGAACACCGATCCAGTCAGCCCAGCGCGCCCATTCGCGAGTGTCGTCCAAGAGGGTCTCGCCCACATCGAAGACTACGGACCGGATCATGAATACTCTACAGCTCTAGTCACCCTCAACATTCTTGTCTCCGGTTTTATGGGGGGCCGGAGGTGAGGATCTCGTCGGGTCGACGTACCAAGCCGAGGTGGGCGAGGCGACGGCGCAGCTTGTCATCGACCGTGACCAGCGGCTCACCGAGCCGTTGTGCCAGTGCCACGTACACCATGTCGTAGATCGGATGGTTGTCGTAGCGGCGGGCCAGCTCCCAGGCCCGATGGCGGTCGCGTCCGTCGTCATGCAGCGTCATCGGAAGCGAGGCGACCAAACCCGCTGCGTCATCGGCGGCCTGGCCGTCCCACCGCTGCCTGCGCACACCGGTGAGCAGCGCGTTCATCACCTCCAGCGGCAGCATCGCCGGGGCGTGCAACTCCTCACCGGTCTGCCCCCAACAGTCGAAGAGCACCGCGGTAGTCGCCGCGGTGTCCGCGTCGGGTGCGATGAACTCAACGACGACGGACGCGTCAACGATCGCCACGGCCCGACCGCTGCACTCGGTCCTCGATGACCAGCTGTCCAGCGCCCCCACAGGGTGACACATCGTTGCCTGCTCGCCACGCCTTCACCGCGGCCACCCACTCACCGAGTCTGAACTCGGGCTCACGAGGTAGGGGCACGCTGGCGGCGATCGCGTCCAGATCACTTTCCCGTACCTGATAGCTCTGACCGAGTTTGCGAGCAGGCAGTTTGCCTGCCCAGATCCACCGGCGGATCGTCTCCTCCGCACGGCTGACGCGCCGCGCAGCCTCCCGCACAGTGAGTTCCCGCCCCTGAGACATAGCCGCACTCTACTACAACAAAATCGCTAGATGTAGTAGGTCCGATCCCGCAATCACCAGCGCGAGCAGGGCTGCCACCACCGCCGTGACCGACCGGCGCGTCACCGACTCCCTGGCCGGGTTCGCCCGCTGGATCGGCACCATGCTCTGAACCCCCATCCGAAGGATTGTCAACGCTCGGGTTCCTCTGCAGGCAGGAACTCGTCGCCGCGTGACTGCTCCGGCCCGCCGGCCCGTTGTTCCACTTCAGGCTGCTAGCGGTGCTCGGCGGGCCCGTACCGAGCAGCGCCGTCCCGGCGAGTTGGTGCGCAAAGACCATCACCGACAAAAGCAGGTACGTGCTGTTGACCGCCAAGATCGTGACCGCGATGCTGAGCACCCGTGGGCAGCAAATGATCTCGGCTGCACGTCTTCAACGCGCCACTAGGCTACCTCACCCGCCCCGTTAGTGAAGGAGGATCACCGTGCGTCACCTCGTGGTGTGCTGCGACGGCACCTGGAATACCCCCGAACAGGAACAAGGCGGCGTCCCGACGCCGACCAACGTGGTGCGTCTGCACCACGCGCTGCACGAGAACCAGAATCAGCTGCGTTACTACCACCCGGGCGTCGGCACCGGTTCTGGCCTGGCCGACCGGATAGGCGGCGGCGTTCTGGGCCGCGGTCTGGCCAGCAATATCAAGAGCGCGTACTCCTGGCTGGCGACGACCTATCAGCCCGGTGACGCGATCTGCCTGTTCGGGTTCAGCCGGGGCGCCTACACCGCGCGCAGCCTGGCCGGAATGCTCGCGGCCTGTGGGCTGGCCCGCGGCTGGACCGCTCCGCTGCCCCCGGACCGCTGGGCCCAGATCGACCGCTTATACGAGGAGGTGTATCGCCCCGCTCAGGGGCGGTCAGGTGAGCCTGCGCCCTACCCGCGGGTGCCGATCCGCTTCCTGGGGGTCTGGGACACGGTCGGCTCGTTGGGAGTTCCCGACACCCTGGGCATACTCGACCTCTTCGACGTAAACGACCGCCACCGGTTCCACGACACCCGACTCAACTCGAGCATCGTGCATGCCCGGCACGCAGTGGCCATGGATGAGACCCGCGGTCCGTTCATTCCCACATTGTGGACCGGTGAACAGCCGGGTGGTGACCGCAGCATGCGGCAGGTGTGGTTCCCCGGCGACCATTGCGACGTGGGAGGTGGTCATCTACAGACGGGGCTGTCCGACGCAGCGTTGCAGTGGATGATCGAAGAGGCGCGCGCGTGCACCGGGCTGAGCTTCCGCGAGAAGATGCTCGGGCAGCTCCAAGCCGACCCCGCCGACGTGCTGCACGACTCCTGCACCGGCGTCTACCAACACCTGGGCCCGGCACCCCGGGCAGTCCCATTGCTCGACGAACAGTACTCCGCCGCAGTCGTGCACACCTCGGTGTTCAAGCGGCAGGCCAACCCGCCGATCGCGATGGGCGAATACCGGCCCAGCCGCGTGCTGGAGGTAAACGAGTCGGCCAGTTGCGAGGTGTACGCCAGCGAAAGGTGGCACGCGACGGGGCTCTACCTGGAGAAAGGAACGTACTCGTTCCAGGCCGTCGGGCAGTGGCTCGACCGCGATCTCGCAGTCGGCCCGGGCGGCACCTCAGACGGCCGGTTCCATCCGGCTGAGGTGTTCCACCTGGTGGGGTCAGCCATCGGATGGATGCAGGACAGCTTCCGCCAGGCGACCGGCAACGAGGCGGCGACGCTCTTCGGCGCGCCGCGCTTCCCCGACGCGCCATGGATGGCCCTGATCGGGGTCGTCGCCGCCAGCGACATCGACGACGACGGCGTGCAGCAGCCCTACCAACCGTTTCTGATCGGGACCGGGTGCCGGCATCAGGTGCTGCTGCCCGGCTACTTCTACGCCTATGCCAACGACACCTGGAGCTTCTACGACAACAACAAGGGCTCAGTCACCCTGTCCGTCACCCGGCTCCCCTGAACATGACTGCCCTCGTCAGGGGTCACGTCCACGAGACTGTCGGGGTTGTGCGGCAGACTGCGTCGCGTGACCGGTTACCTCCTCTCCGACACCGCGGCAGCGCGGAAGGCACGTGGAGCCTTCTTCACTCCGCCTGAGCTGTGCCGGTACGTGGCGGGCTGGGCGATCCGCTCGGCTTCGGACGAGGTGCTGGAGCCTTCCTGCGGGCAGGCCGCGTTCCTGCTCGCAGCCGGTGAGCGGCTTGACGCACTCACCGCGCCGACGGATGAGCCACGCGGTGTCGAGCTACACGGCATCGAGTTACACCGAGACAGCGCGCGGCAGGCGGAGGCAGCGGTCCGGGCCGCCGGCCACCCGGCACGAATGATCGCTGGGGACTTCTTCGTCGTCCCACCGGTCAGCCGCTATGACGCCGTCATCGGCAACCCCCCCTACATCCGCTATCAGGACTTCGCCGGGGAGGCCCGGGCCCGCAGCCGCGAGGCAGCGCTACGGGCCGGCGTGGCACTGAGCCGGCTGGCTTCCTCGTGGGCCGCGTTCACGGTGCACAGCGCGCTGTTCCTGAAGCCGGGCGGCCGGCTCGGGCTGGTGTTGCCAGCGGAGCTGCTGTCGGTGAACTACGCAGCCGAGGTGCGCAGGTTCCTCATGCAGCGGTTCGCCCGGGTCGGCCTGGTGCTGTTCACCGAACGGGTCTTCCCGGGCGTGCAGGAGGAGGTCGTGCTGCTGCTCGCCGACGGGTACGGCCAGGGACCGGCCGACCATTGCGAGCTCCAGCAGCTCTGCACCGCTGCGGACCTGGCCGGAGCGGCGCCGCTGATCCGGACCTGGAAACCGGACCCGGTCGAGGGCAAGTGGACGTCTTCGCTGGTGTCCACCGCGGCGCGGGAAGCGCACCTGGCGCTGCAACGAAGCGGGCAGTTCACCACGCTGCAGTCCTGGGGTGAGATCACCCTGGGCATGGTCACCGGCAACAACAAGTACTTCGCCCTGCCCCTAGACCGCGCCGGTGAGCTGGGCTTACGTAGCGACGAGCTGCTGGCGGTGTCGCCGCCCGGGTCGCGCCATCTGCGTGGTCTGACCTACCCCGCCACCGCCCACCAGCAGCTGGCCAGGACCGGATCGTCGACCTTGCTGTTCCGGCCGCCAAGCCAGCCGTCGCCCGCTGCCAAGCGCTACATCCGGGCCGGCGAGCGGCTCGGGGTACACACCGCCTATAAGTGCCGGGTTCGCTCACCGTGGTGGCGCGTGCCACTCGTGCCACCATCGGATGTGTTGCTGACCTACATGAACGCCGACAGCCCGCGGCTGTGCGCCAACCATGCCCGGACCCACCACCTCAACTCCGTGCACGGCGTGTACCTGCGGCCCGAGCTGCGGCAGCTGGGCATCGACCTGCTGCCGCTGGGTGCACTGACCTCGATGACACTGCTCGGCGCCGAGACGGTGGGCCGCGCCTACGGCGGCGGCATGCTCAAGCTGGAGCCCAAGGAGGCCGACCAGCTGCCGGTTCCTGAACCGGACGTGCTGCGGCAGGCCCAGACCGCGTTGGCCGCGATCCGCCCGCAGGTCACGGCTCTGCTGGGCCGACCCGGGGGGCTGGCTGAGGCCGTCACGCTCATCGACGACGTTCTGCTCATCGGTCACCTCGGCATCGCTCGCTCAGCGGTGAACTCGCTGCGCGACGCCCACGCCGAGCTGGCCGCCCGCCGCGCGGCGCGAGGAGGCACCGGCCGTGGCAGATGAGCCCGCAGACCTGTACGCGTTACTCGAGCCGCTCGTCGCGCAACGTCCGGAGATGAATCCGTGGGCGCCCGCTTCACCAGGTATGCGGTATTTTCCGGACTACGAGCTGCTCGAAGCCATGCTAGGTGTTCCCATCGGCGAGGGCGCCGGCTCGCAGTCGGGCCGGCTGGCGAAAGCGACCGATGCCTGGGTGTCGCACGAGCTGCGGCGCGCCGGCTTCGGCGCAGATGAAGTCTGGCCGCGGCTGACCGCGCCGAGAGTCCTACCGCGGGAGGTCAACCTCTTCGTCAAGTCGCTACCCGCGGCGATTCGGAGCACCGCGGAAGCCAGCCTCGCGCGAAACCGGGCCGTCGCCCCCTCGGACGCCCGCGTTCTCGGGCGAGCCTACGTCAAACAGGTCGACGTCTTGATCGCCCAGTGGTCCCGCGGGGCGGAACTGCTGGTGTCGACGAAAACGATGGTCGCATCATTTCGCAAGAACCTCGCCAACCGGTTCGAGGAGGCATACGGGGACGCCAAGAACCTCAGAGGTCGTTACCCGCTGGTGGCGATGGGCTTCCTGTTCGTCCTGCGCTCGACCGCGCTGGCGGAACCCGGCACGGTCGAGCGGGCGATAGACATGCTGCGCAAACTCCGGGCGGAAGCCGATGTCTACGATGGCACTTGCCTCATCGTCGCGGAGTGGAGCGACACCACTCCCGCGGCCGGGGTCCGCATCCGTCAGGACGCCGTGCCGGACGATTTAAGCGCGGCACGGTTCCTGGCGACGCTCGTCGACGCCGTACTGCAGCGAACTCCGGTCGAGATGCACGTGGAAGTCCGGCAGCGACGAGAACACCGGACTATACCGCTCAACGAGGCAGATCCACTGACAACGGGAGTCGATGCGTGACCGGATCACCATCCGACGAGTGGGACCACTGGCGCCGGCAGCTCGATCCCATCGATTACGACGAGCGCTGGCGACGCATGGAGGCCAGCGGCTCGAATCCCCATGGCGAAGCGGATCTCGTGTTCTCCTACGGACCTCGCCGCGTGCTCGACGCGGGATGTGGCACCGGCCGGGTGGCCATCGAGCTGGCTCGGCGGGGGCTCGACGTCGCCGGTACCGACCTTGATCAGGACATGATCGGCGTGGCCCGGGCCAAGGCCCCCGGGTTGACCTGGGTACACGCCGACCTCAGCGAACTCGATCTGCCGGACCGGTTCGACGCCGTCGTGCTCGCCGGCAATGTCATCCCATACGTGGCCCGCGACCGGCGCCACGCAGCGGTCGCGGCGTGTGCGCGGCATTTGGCAGCGGGTGGCCGGCTCATCGCCGGGTTTCAGCTGCAGGCAGGCTGGCCCTCCCTGGCGGACTATGACGGGTGGTGTGCCAGCGCCGGCCTTGCGTATGAGGCCCGGTACGCCACATGGGATCGGCATCCCTGCACCGATGCGGACTCCTACGCCGTGTCAGTGCACCAGCGGCAAGTTCCAGCCTGAGAAATGGGCGGCGTGCCTCGGGGTTGATCAGTCGGCGACGGGGTAGATCGGGAGGTCGAAACCGGCGTAGAGGTGCGGTTGGGTGGTAGCCACGATCAGCCCGGCGGACCAGTCGGGGCTCGGGTGAGCGAGGCCGACCACGTGCGCTACGTCCAACGCCGTCTGCGGGGTGCGCTCGCGCAGGTCGAGCACAGCGGAGTAGGTCAGGTCGACAAGCTCGACGGCAGTGATCCGCCCGATATGTCGGGCGATACCGGGCCGGATGCGGTCCGCGGCGTCCACGCAGGTGACCGGCACATACAGCGGTAAGCGGGAATGGGGGGCAGTGGTGATGAGAGTGGAAACCCTCCAGCTGGAGGCGAGCACTGTCAACGCTGTGGTGTCCAGCAAGTAGCCGCGCGCGTCAGTTCCGGTCACGCGCTGGTTCGCCGTGCGCCACGGCGGGCGACGAACTGGGCGTCAAGGTCGGCCATGATCGTTGCGTGCTCGGCCTCCAGTTCAGCCCGCTCCTGCGGAGCCGGGTCAAAACCGAAATGCTCTCGCAGGTAGTCGTTGGTCTGTCGGCTGATACCCTCCCATTCCGCGTGGGTCCGCTGCATGCCCGCAAGCTCGCCGACGTATCCGCCGATGGTGGTGCCGTGCTCGGCAGCCAACTGGACTAGCCGGGCGTGCGTTCGCTCGTCAACTTTAATCATCTTCGGGGGGGCCACGCCCGAACGGTACACCAACGGTGTACCGTCAGCCCCCTGCATAGGCCGGTGGCTACGGCGTGATCTCGGGTAGGTCGGTCCACGAGCCGGGCGGGCAGGTGGAGTTGAGTCCGTTGCGCACCGCTTGGTAGATCGCATCGTTGCGCGATTCGTCAATATGCGGTCCCCCGTCGACCACCGGCAGGCAGGCACCTTGGTCGAGCGGGTGCCACGTGCCGTTGGCCTCTGCCGGGTGAGCCTGCCTGCTGGCGATGGAGGTGTAATAGATCGAGCCGGGTGTGTCGTCACCGCGGTTGAGTTCCGTCATGACCGGACCGGTAGGACATTGGTCGGGGACGGGTTCCGAGCGGTCACACCGATGCCCGGGGTTGCCGTGCTGGGGAGTGCCGAACGCGGTGTAGGTCGCCACATACGGATGGCCGCCCAAGACCTTGATGTAATAACGCGGGGACAATCCGCCCATGCTGTGCCCGACCAGATGCACCTTCGACGCTCCGGTGATGGCCCGGATCAGGTCGACCCTGGCTTTGATCCTGTTCGCATTGCCGACGGTGTCGATTCCCCATGGGTCCAGATCGACGGTGTAGGGCCGGTAGCCATCAGCGACGAGCCGGACGATCATCAGGGTGAAGTCGGACGGGCGGCCGAGCCGGCGGCGTCAGGCGCTGCGAAGCACCACGTCCGCCCCGGCCAGCTGGGCCAGCCGATCGATCACCCCCGGATGCGCGCCCAGTGGCGCGGCCACCACGTCGGCCCCCGATGAGCCGAGCCGGTGGTGAAACAGCCCCGGAGCAAGCAGCCACGAGGCCACCGCCACCCTGGGCGCACCGGCCGCCCGCAGGCCGGCGACCAGAGTCGCCACCCGAGGGGCTCCGGTGGCAACGAACCCGACCCGAACCCGGCCACCCATCTCGCCGGACAGCTGAGCTGCCGCGGTCCGCACATCAGCTACCGCGTGGGGGTCGGACGAACCCGCAGCGGCTATCACCACCGCGTCGCCGCGATGCCAACCGGCCACGCGCAACCGGTCTCCCATCGCACTCACCAGCAGCGGATGCGGCCCGAGAGCAGCGGTGACGGTGACGTCCCGGCGTCCGGTGGCGGCCACCTCCCGCGGTACGTCGGTCCGCACGTGGTAACCGGAGGTCAGGAAGGCCGGGACGACGGTGACCGGGCCGGGTGCACCGGCGACCACCTCGCACACCGTCGGGCCGAGCACGTCGACGAAGGCGAGCAGCACCGACCGGCCGGGCAGCCGATCACGCAGCGCAGCGACGAGTTCCCGCGCCACCACGACACCAGCGGCATCCCGGGTGCCATGCGCGACCACGACCGTGCACCCCTGCGTGGCCTCGTGAGTGGCATTGAGTGCTATGGCACTCAATGCCACTCACGAGCGCGCAGCGCACTCACTGGCAGTCCCCGGGTTCCAGGGCCAGCCGGTAGCCCCGCTTGACCACGGTCTGAACCAGCTTCGGGGCGCCCAGCGCGGCGCGCAGGCGAGCCACTGCGGTCTCCACCGCGTGCTCGTCGTCACCAGCCGCCGGCATCACGGAGAGCAGGTCGCCCCGCGGCACCACCCGCCCGGGGCGGGCGGCCAGCAACCGCAACAAGGCCATCGGCGTAGGCGGCACGGCACGCAGCTGGCCATCGACCACCGCGGCGTGCCCGCGCAGCTCCAGCAGGTGACCGGCAACCGGCCAGCGCGGCGCCCGGGTGGGCAGCGTTTCGACCAGCGTGCGCACCAGCGCACCGATCCGGGAACGTTCGGGTTGCACGGTGGGCACGTCCCGGGCCACCAGCGGACCTGCGGTGACCGGTCCGACGCAGGCGGAGAGCACATCCCGGCGCAGCCGTTGCAACAACGGTTGCAGCACACCCAACTCATCGGCCCGGCGCAGCATGCTGGCCGCGGCAGGTGCACTGGTGAAGCTGACCGCGTCGACACCACCGTCCAGAACCGTCGCGAGCAGCCGGTCCAGCGGGCCGAGATCATCAGGTGGCACCCACCGGTAGACCGGCAGCTGCACCACCTGCGCACCCGCGCAGACCAACGCGTCGACGAAGTCCGGCAACGGCTCGCCGTGCAGCTGCACGGCGACCCGCACCCCTTCCAGGTCACCCGCCAACAGGTGTTCCAACACCTCGGCCGAGGACTCCGACGGTGGCGACCACGCGTCGGTCAGGCCCGCCGCCCGGACCGCGCCACGCGACTTGGGGCCTCGGGACAGCAGGGTGGCCCGGCGCAGTGCCACGATCAGCGCCTCACCCAGACCCCACCCATCGGCGGCCTCCACCCAACCGCGGAACCCGATGCCGGTGGTGACCACGACGACGTCCGGCGGGTGGTTGATCAGCTGCGCGGTAGCGGCATGCAGCTCGGCGTCGTCGGCCACCGGCACGATCCGGATCGCCGGAGCATGCAGCACCTCAGCGCCCCGGCGCTGCAGCAACGCACCCAGCTCGGCGGCTCGCCGGGCGGCGGTGACGCCGATGGTGAATCCCGCCAGTGGCAGTGGTTCAGATCGCGGGCGCAGCGACGGTGCAATCATAATGCCGCCTCCGCGGGACGAAGCACGTCGGCGGTCATCTCGGTGGCCCGACCTCGACGATCTCGTCGACCACCCGGACCGGATACGTCGGTACCGCGACGTCCGGGTCGTCCAGGCATATCCCGGTGGCCAGCTCGAACACCTGCTTGTAGATCGGCGAGGCCACCGTCGGCCGTCCCCCGCGGTCCCCGACGATCCCCCGGGAGAGCACCGATGCCTTGCTGAAGGGGTCCAGATTGGATATCGCGTACAGCGCACCGTCATAGGTGCGGAACACCGCCACCGCTACGCCCTCGACCAGCACTGCTACTCCCCGTTCCGGGATGATGTCGTCGTAGCGGCACGCCACCGTCCACACCGAACGAATTATGTAAGCGGTCACTGGACCACCGCCAGTCTCGGTCCGGCGATCAGTACCGGTTGGCCGGGCCGGCGATGCGCCGGCGTGGGCTGGCCACGCTCTTGGACGAACTCGACGGTCGGATCGGGCACTCCCGGCGCGTTGACGAACGAGGTGAACCGGGCCAGCTTGTCCGGATCCTCCAGCACGCCGCGCCACTCGTCGGAGTAGCCCGCTACGTGCGCCTCCATCGCCGCGTCGAGCTCGGCGCAGATCCCGAGCGAGTCGTGCACGATCACGTCTCGCAGGTGGTCCAGGCCACCTTCCAGCTCCTCCAGCCACGGCGCGGTGCGCTGCAGCCGGTCGGCGGTGCGCACGTAGAACATCAGGAACCGGTCGATGGTGCGTACCAGCGTCCCGGTGTCCACGTCGGATACCAGCAGGTCGGCGTGCCGCGGCCGGAAACCACCGTTGCCGCAGACGTAGAGGTTCCAGCCGGTCTCGGTGGCGATCACCCCGAAGTCCTTGCTGCGGGCCTCGGCGCATTCCCGGGCGCAGCCCGAGACCGCGGACTTGAGCTTGTGCGGCGCGCGCAGCCCGCGGTAGCGCAGCTCCAGTGAGATAGCCATGCCCACCGAGTCCTGCACCCCGTAGCGGCACCAGTCAGTGCCCACGCAGGACTTCACGGTGCGCAGCGCCTTGCCGTAGGCGTGCCCGGACTCGAAACCGGCGTCCACCAACCGGCGCCAGATCGCCGGCAGCTGCTCCACCCGGGCGCCGAACAGGTCGATCCGCTGCCCACCGGTGATCTTGGTGTAGAGACCGAAGTCGCGGGCCACCTCGCCGATGACGATCAGCTTCTCCGGGGTGATCTCGCCGCCGGGGATCCGGGGGATCACCGAGTAGGTGCCGTTGCGCTGCAAGTTGGCCAGGAAATGGTCGTTGGTGTCCTGCAGGGTGGCCTGCTCGCCGTCCAGGATGTGGCTCCCGGGGGACAGCACGCCGCTCAACGAGGCGAGGATCGAGGCCACCGCGGGCTTGCACAGATCGCATCCACGACCCCGGCCGTACTTGCCGACCAGCTCGGAGAAGGTCCGGATCCGGGTGACGGCGACGATCTCGAACAGTTCCGCACGGCTGTGCACGAAATGCTCACACAGCGCCTTGGACTGCTCGACGCCGTTGGCGTCGAGCAGCTTCTTCAGCATCGGCAGGCAGGACCCGCAGCCGGTGCCGGCCTTCGTGCACTCCTTGAGCGCGGGCACGGTGGTGCAGCCCTGCTCGGTCACCGCCGCGCCGATGGCCGCGACGGTGACGGCGTGGCAGGAGCACACCTGGGCACCCGCCGGGAGGGCACCGGCGTCCAGCTCCGCGCCGGACGGGGAGATCAGCGCCCCGGGGTCGGCCGGCAGCTGCGCGCCGAGCAGCGCACGCAACGTGCCGTAAGCTGCGGCGTCGCCCACCAGGATCCCACCGAGCAGGGTCCGCGCGTCGTCGGAGACGACCAGCTTGGCGTAGCGGCCGGCGACGGGGTCGTTGTGCACGACCTCCAGTGCGCCCTCGGTGGTGGCGTGGGCGTCGCCGAAGCTGGCCACGTCGATCCCGAGCAGCTTGAGCTTGGTGGACATGTCAGCACCGGGGAAGGTGGCATTGCCACCGAGTAGCCGGTCGGCCACCACCTCGGCCATCGCGTAGCCCGGTGCGACCAGCCCGTAGCAGCGGCCCTCGACCGCCGCGCACTCCCCGATCGCCCAGATGTCCTCGTCGGCGGTCCGGCAGCGGTTGTCGACCAGCACGCCACCGCGTTCACCGACCGGCAGCCCGGCGTCGCGGGCCAGCGCGTCACGTGGTCGTACCCCGGCGGAGAACACCACCACGTCGGTGTCGAGCTCGATGCCGTTGGCCAGGCGGACCAGCAACCGACCCCGGTCGGGTTCGATGGCCGACGTGGCATGGCCGCAGTGCACCCGGACCCCGAGGGCCTCGACGAACCGGCGCAGCAGCGCGCCGCCGCCCTCGTCGATCTGCATCGGCATCAGCCGTGGGGCGATCTCGACCACATGCGGGGACAGCCCGAGCTGGCGCAGTGCATACGCCGCCTCCAGGCCGAGCAACCCACCACCGACCACCACCCCGGAGCGCCGGCCCGCCGCCGTGGTGTGCATCGCGCGCTGCGCCGCCGCGCGGATGGCGTCGAGATCCTCCGGGGTGCGGTAGACATAACAACCGGGCAGGTCGTGTCCCGGTACCGGGGGCACGAACGGCGCCGACCCGGTGGCCAGCACCAGCGCGTCATAGACCACCTGATGCCCGGACGCGGTGCGGACGGTGCGCCGGCGGCGGTCGATCGCCACGCACGGGTCCCCCAGCCGCAGCTGCACCCGATCGTCCTCGACGGTGGGCAGGGCCAGCGCCTGAGCGTCCCAGGAGTCCACGTACGACGACAGCGCGACCCGGTCGTAGGCGGGCCGGACCTCCTCGGCGAGCACCACGATCCGCCACTGCCGCGCGACATCGCGACCGACCAGGGCCTCCACCATGCGGTGCCCGACCATGCCATGGCCGGCTACGACAAGCGTGCGCATCATGCTGTTCCTCTCTGCCCCACCGGTGGCAAGCGGGCCGCGCCCGACCGGCCACCACGCAGCAGGTTGGTGAGCTGCCGGGGATGACCTGGCAACTCACCAACCGTCTAGCACCTGCGGGTTCTCACTGTGTCATATTGCGTGTATTTCGTGAACGCAGTGTTTCCGCATTGTTTCGTCACACCCCGGCGTAAGCCAGCCGCTGCGCGTGTTTGGGAGCCGTAGCAGGTACTCGACGCAGATAAACGACATAGGTGACGACGACGCACAACGCGTAGAAAATCAGGAAGGACCAGCACGCGGTTACCCCGGACTTCGTGGTCAGGAACGACTGCCGGAAAGCGAGGTTGATGAGCAGCCCACCGATGGCGCCGATCGAGCCGGCGATCCCGATCACCGCTCCGGACAGCCGGCGGGCCTTCATCATCGCGGCCTCTCGAGTTTCACCAGCGGCGATCGCCAGCTTGGCCTTACCGACGAAGATCGACGGAATCATCTTGTAGGTAGAGCCGTTGCCGGTTCCGGAGAGCACGAACAGAGTGATGAAACCGGTCACGAACAGCGGTAGGGACTTCTGCCCGGACGCAATGATCACCACGCCGGTCGCCAGGGCCATCCCGACGAACGTCGTGAGGGAGACCTTAGCGCCGCCGTACCGGTCCGCCAGCCAGCCACCGACCGGGCGTACCAGCGAGCCGATCAGCGGGCCGAGGAAGACCACCGAGGCGGTCTGCAGCGGGGTGCGGCCGAACTGGGTCTGCAGCACCAGGCCGAAGGCGAAGCTGTACCCGATGAACGAGCCGAAACTACCGATGTAGAGGAACGCCACCACCCAGGTCTGCGACTCCCGGACCGCTTCGCGCAGCGCACCGGAGTCGTTACGCATCGAGGTGATGTTGTCCATGGAGAATACCGCCCACAGCGCAGCAATCACGATCAGTGGGACATAGGCCGCCAGCACCAGGCGGGGATAGGCGGCGCCTACCGTCGCGATCACCGTCAGACCGAGCAGCTGCATCACCGGCACGCCGATGTTTCCGCCACCGGCGTTGAGCCCGAGTGCCCAGCCCTTCTGGCCCTCCGGGAAGAAGGCGTTGATGTTGACCATGGACGAGGCGAAGTTGCCACCACCCAGTCCGCCGAGCGCCGCGACCACCATGAACGTGGTGTAGGACGTGCCCGGATGTATGACGATGATCGCCAGGACGGTCGGGACGAGCAGCAGCAGCGCACTGACGATGGTCCAGTTGCGCCCACCGAACCGGGCCGGCGCCATCGTGTAGGGGATCCGGACCAGCCCGCCGACCAGCGAGGGCAACGCCACCAGGAAGAACTTTCCGGCCGCATCGATGTGATACGCCGGGCCCATGAAGAGCACGAGCGTGGACCAGACCGTCCAGATCGAGAACCCGATGTGCTCGGCGAAGACCGAGGCCCACAGGTTCCGGCGCGCTACTCGTCTACCTGTCTGCGCCCAGAACACGGGGTCTTCCGGGTCCCAGCGGTCAATCCATCGCCCCCCTCTAGCCGGGTTGGCCGGCGCCGTCGTCTCGGTCGTGCTCATCGTTCCTCCTGAGCTGGTGGGTACGACGAGCGACGTTATGTGCCGCTTATGTTCGGAATGTTGCTGTTTGTTGCGTTGCCGAGAACTCCCGTTCACATGACGGAGCCGGGCGGGCGTGAGACTTCGGTGGGTACTCGCCTTGGCACTGTGGTGAAAACCGGATGCGCAACGGGCACGTCCGCGGTAGCCTCGTCGCCATGATCTGCTGAGATCCTCCTCGGTGCTGTCGTCCCCGACGTTGCTGAGCGCTGGTGTACTTGATCTCCGCGCAGCGACGGCACCGAATTCCGTTGGTCACGCCCCCGGACTCACCGGTCCGGGCTGGCTACTGAGGCCCGTAGACCGGGCACCGTTGACTCGAGAGGACCTCATGACACCGCAACCCGAACCCCAGGACCACCAGCAACCCGACGATGCAGCGTCGCCGGTACCCAATCGCCGTGAGCGCCGCAGCGGGAAGCCCGCAGCGTCGACCCAGCAGGCCGGTAAGTCCACCGTCGGACGCAGACCCGTCCCAGTGGTGCCCACCCGGCAGTACTCCAGCCGCCGCCGCAGCGGCTGAACCACCACGAGTTCGCCGTGTCGCTTCCAGACGAGCAAATGGCAGCCGCTCGGCGCGCTGTGGCCGCTGGGCGCGCGCTCAGCGTGTCCGCCTACGTGGCGGACGCCCTCGCCCGTGCCGAACGGAGAACTCGCTGGCAGAGCTGGACCGCGAACTCGGCGAGCCCAGTCTTGAGGCCCATACCTGGGCGGATCGTGAACTCCGTCGCACTGGCCTCATCACGTGACTCCCGCACGCGGTGGCCTGACACTGGACCCCGGCGCGTTAATCGGGCTGGAGCGAGGTGATGAGCGGGTCCGCAGCCTGCTCCACAGCGCTTTAGCGGGCGAAATCCCGCTCGCGGTACCCGCCGGGGTAGTCGCGCAGGCCTGGCGTGGTGGTCCCAGGCAGGCCCGGATCGCACGGCTGCTGGCCGATCCTGACGTCCACGTCGTGGCACTCGACGATCCCACGGCGCGGGCGGTGGGATCGCTCATCGCCCGCAGCAGTCACCACGATGTCGTGGACGTCTCCGTGGCGCTGTGCGCTGCAGAACGGGGGCACGTGGTGCTCACGAGCGACCCAGACGATATCGCCGAGGTGGACCCACGCCTGGCCCTCATCGCACTCTAGCGACCCTCGGTAGCGCGACTCTGAATCGCTCTGCCGGTCATGTCGACGTGTCCGCTCATGACGAACGGAGATCGTCTAAGGTTAGGCCATGTCTGACATGGTTGATCACCCAGAGGCGACTGAAGCCGCAGCCTCCCGCGACTTTCTCGAAAGTGGTCGAAGCCTTGTGCTAGCGGCCTTCGATGAGGCCCGCTCGTCAGGACGTGCGGAGTGGGATCTCATGACAACCGCTGTCCTCAAGAACCGCCTGCTCAACAGCACCAACGGGAAGTTCAACCAGGAAGACTTCGGTGTCTCGTCGATGGTGGAATTCGCCCGGCTGTTCCCGCGGGATCTAGAGGTAGACACCCGAAGCACACATCCACTCGTCCGACTCACTCGACCAGAGACGCTTCCCGCATCCAGCACAGCTGACAACGACAGCACAGAAAAATCGGCTCCATATAAGAAGATCCGTCCCGATCTGTGGCGCGCAGCGGTGGACTACCGGAGCGGCTCGACCTACGTCTGGGATGATATAGCGGGCCTAGCGCGCATGGCCAACGTAGACGATACGAGTCCAGTGGTGCCGACCGCGACAGACACAGATGTGGCAAAGTGGCGGCAGGCTTTCGCCGACGCCGTGAGATCAGAATTGAGTTCGGACGACGTGGTCAAACGACTTGACGAGTGGTTGCGGCACAGTTATGGTAGCGGATTTTTGCCTACCAAACTTCGGGGCAGATGGAATGAGTTCTCCCGCAATAAGATCGAGATGCGACTTCGGAACTTCTTCGAGAGTCAGGAACTCACCATACCAGATGATCTCGTAATCCCTGCCGGCGAGCGGCCGACGAGGAACTTGAAGTCGGCGCAGCTGAGCCGGACCAACGACCTTCCACACCTTCGATCACTTGTTCAACGATGTGTAGCCGTGATGACCGAGCAGGAGCTGGCGGAGCTTCGAATCAGCCCCGCGGTGATGTTGCGCGCAACTCGTGGACGGTCGTGACGTGAGCCTCTGGACAGATACCGCTCCACTGTTGTTTCTCGTCGTCCCCCCTAGCAAAGACGCGACCAGTGAGCAGGAAGAAGCAAGGCTGACATTACAACGGTGGGCCGAACACAACAAGTGGCAACCAACCAAGACTCGCCGAACCATAACACACCAGATTAATATCGGTTCGAACACGGGCAGGCGACCGCAGGTCATGAAACCGCACGACGCAGACGACCTGTACCGGGCGATACATCGCCTGCCCACCGCTGTTATCCAGATCGGCCAACCGACCGTTCTTCTTAATCCCCAAGGTGAGCCCTCGGATCGAAATTTGATCTCATTAGAGCGGTTTGTTCGCTATAAGGCGTTCTTCCGGATGCTGGGCCGAGCGGAGACAGGGATGGATACGGAGAGCCTCCTGGGCGGTTTTCAGAATTGGCGACAGCACTGCGCCTGCGACGGCGAACGAGACGCCCGGTGCATTCCACTTCACATTTTCAGCCCACATCGAGAATGGGAGAATCTTCACGAGGCATGGGGCGTGAAATCGTTCGAGTCCCACCACGGAAAAGCGGGTTCTCGAGTTGACGATAAGGACAGAAGCTGGAAGCCCTCCAAAAAATCACGAAGTGATCGAGAAACGGTGATCATCGCTGGGACCGCACTGGATCCAACCTTTCATTGGGATGTCAACAGCCCTGACAGTGGCGGTCGGTTGTGCACCAGCACCCAGGTCTGGCGCTTCAGGGCTGATTCTTACTGCAATGTCTATCCGAACGCGACCGTACGCCCAGGCCAGAGCCAGGGAATCAGCGCCAAGCTCGTCTACGAGGCACCGCGTCCTGGCGACACACCGACCAGCGGAACAAGATCACAACATTCGGATGTGCCGCGACGCGGTCGACGTCGGTAGGTCGATGCGGTGGTGACAGGTGGGGATGAGGAGTGTACTCTCGAAGACGATCCGCTGGAGGTTTACCTTCACCGGAAGGACGGTGAAGCTTCACCCGAAGCCGCTAACAGCGAGGTTGGCGACAAGGCTACACAGCGAGACGAGCCTCCGAAGCATTGCCTTCGGCTATGTGTAGACCGACACCGCCGCAACCCCGCGAGGGGCCGCGTTAGCTGTGCCATAGAGTGGCTCGCATATTCATACAGAATACCCGGATCTAAGATCCGGGTATTCTGCTTTTGCCTCTTGCATCCGGTCAGCCAACCGGTGCCCGGTGCAGCGGCACAGGTGGCCTGCTCAGTAGGTGGGCAACGAGGGGTCCACCTGCTTGGCCCAGGCCAGCACCCCGCCGCCGACGTGCACGGCGTCGCGGAAGCCCGCCTTGTGCAGCGCGGCCAGCGCTTCCGCCGAGCGCTGGCCGGATTTGCAGTGCAGCACCAGCGGCTTGTCCTGGGGTAGCTGTGCCAGCGCCTCGCCGGACAGGATCCGGTCCTTGGGGATCAGCGTCGAGCCCGGGATCTTGACGATGTCGTACTCATGCGGTTCCCGGACGTCGATCAGGGCGAAGTCCTTACCGGAGTCGATCATCTCCTTGAGCTCGACGGCGGTGATGGTCGAACCCGCTGCCGCGCTGGCCGCGGCGTCGCTGACCACACCACAGAACTCCGCGTAGTCGATCAGCCCGGTGATCGGCTCCGCGGCCGGGTCCTTGCGGATCTTGATGGTGCGGTAGCTCATCTCCAGCGCGTCGTACACCATCAACCGGCCGAGCAGCGGCTCGCCGATGCCGGTGATCAGCTTGATCGCCTCGGTAACCATGATCGAGCCGATCGACGCGCAGAGCACGCCCAGCACACCGCCCTCGGCGCAGGACGGCACCATCCCGGGAGGTGGGGGCTCCGGGTAGAGGTCCCGGTACTGCAGCCCTTGCCCGCCGGGGGCGTCCGCCCAGAACACCGACGCCTGGCCCTCGAACCGGAAGATCGAGCCCCAGACGTAGGGCTTACCGAGCAGCACCGCGGCGTCATTGACCAGGTAGCGGGTGGCGAAGTTGTCCGTGCCGTCCAGGATGAGGTCATAGCCGCGGAAGACGTCCAGCGCATTGGACGAGTCCAGCCGCAGCTGGTGCACAGTCACCTGGACGAACGGGTTGATCTCCCGGATCGAGTCCCGGGCGGACTCGCCCTTGGGCCGGCCGATGTCGGACTGGCCGTGGATCACCTGACGTTGCAGGTTGGACTCGTCGACCTCGTCGAACTCGACGATGCCCAGGGTGCCCACCCCGGCGGCGGCCAGGTACAGCAACGCCGGGCTGCCCAGCCCCCCAGCGCCGACCACCAGCACCTTCGCGTTCTTCAACCGCTTCTGACCGGTCATCCCGACATCCGGGATGATCAGATGGCGGCTGTAGCGCGCCACCTCCTCCTTGGTCAGCTCCGCAGCAGGCTCCACCAGCGGCGGCAAGCTCATCAACACCCTCCTCACCACGTCGCGCTGTCACCCACCACAACACCAACAACGCGGTCACTCTTCCGTCGACTGCAATCTGGGGACAGATTGCAGTTATTCAAGCCCGTTTTACTGCAATCTGTCCCCAGATTGCAGCTTGGGGTCAGTTGACGGTGGGGAAGGGCCAGGCGTTGGGCTCGCATACCAGGCCGTCCGGGGTGACGTGATCGGTGCCGAGCACCGCGAGGTAGTCGTCGGCTATCCCCCAGGTCTGCTGCATCATCACCGGCGCCAGCTGCCCGGTCGCCGCACAGGAGATGTGCGGGAAACCCAGCCCGTGCCCGACCTCGTGGTTGACCACATACTGCTGATACTGGACCACATTGCCCTGGAAGGCCACCGCCCCACGGGCCCAGCGGGCCGTGTTGATCACCACTCGGCGGTCCTCAGGCTTCCAGCAGGAAGCGTCGAAGGGGATCCGGAAGCCACACAGCTTACGGGTGGTCAGCTGCGAGGTGAGGCTGATCCGCAGGGTCGCCGCCCGGCTGTCATCAACCCGTTGGAAGCGGTAGCGACCGCTACCGATCCAGCTCTTCGGATTGTTCAGCGTGCGGTCCACCGTGGTGGCGAAACCCGCTGGGCCTCCTTCAAGCTCGACCCCGTCCTCGACCTCGACGGTGTAGGTGAACAGCTGTCCCGCACCGAAGGGCGCATTAGGACCGGGAATCACCTGCCACGTGCCGGCGCCCTGGACGGTGAACGGCCCGCCACCGGGCAGCTCGGCCGATACCTTGGCGGCCTCGAAACCTGGGCCGCCCAGCGGGTTGGGGATCAGCGGATTGCGCACCGGGCCGGACGTGCTGGCCTGGCTCGCCGGCACCAGGACCGCCGACCTGGCCGCGTCGAACACCGCCAAGACGGTGAGCACCACGAGAACGGGCAGCGCATAGACCCGCCAGCCGTAGGTGGACACCGCCCGAGCCAGGCGTCCCGAGCCACCGGGTCGGGGAGCACTGTGGCGCGGTCGGGGATTCCAGGCCGGCGGCTCGTCGGCGGCGATGTCCGAGGCGTCGTGCCCGTCTGGTCGCCGCGAGGGGATCCGCTCGTCGTCGCGGTACCGGCTGGGAACCACCGGTCGGAGGCGGCCACCGGCGGGGGTACGGCCCGCAGGGCCGGCTCGCGTCGGGCGGATCACCGCGCAAGGATCGCATAGCCGCACTCACGTGCTGCACGCATCACAGGACTACCGCCGAGTAGGGTCAACCCAAGTGACGGGGGAGGAGGCGAATGACCGAGACGGTATCCACCCGGACCGATGCTGCACCCCGTGGAGTGCGGATGCCCCGGGACGAGCGGCGCGCTCAGCTACTCACCGCAGCGACCGATGTCTTCGTCAACAACGGCTACCACGCCACCGTCATGGACGACATCGCCGAACATGCCGGGGTCAGCAAGCCGGTGCTTTACCAGCACTTTCCCAGCAAGCTCGAGTTGTATCTGGCGTTGCTGGAGCGCCACACCGCCGAGCTGGTCCGCCGGGTGCTGGCCGCGATCGCCGAGACCCACGACAACTGGCAACGAGTATGCAACGCCGTCGGTGCCTACTTCGACTTCGTCGACGGTGACGGCAAGGCGTACCGCCTGGTCTTCGAGTCCGATCTGCGCAACCAGCCGGCCGTGCAAGCCGTGGTGGAACAGGCGAACACCGCTTGTGTTCAGGCCATCGCGCAGGCGGTGGTGGTGGATGCCGGGCTCGACGCCGACCGCGCCTGGCTGGTTGCCGTCGGGGTGGTCGGGATCAGCGAGCACAGCGCCAGACACTGGCTCACCCGCCGCCACGAGGTCCCCAAGCAGGAGGCGGTAGCCCTCACCGCAGCCCTGGCCTGGAAAGGCCTCGCCGGCTTCCCACTCCAGGCCCCCGAGCCGCATTCAGCGGGCTCAGCGGGGCTATCGGGGCTCCAGTCACCCCGCTGAGCCCGCTGAATGCGGGATTGAACCGGGGGGATCAGTTCTGGGCGGGGACCAGGAGGGTGAAGGTGGGGGGGGCTGGGCGGGTCAGGCGGAGTCGGCCACCTTCGGCTTCGGCCAGGCTGCGGGCTAGGGCTAGTCCGATCCCGTGGCCGTCGGCGAGGCGCGATCGCCGGGTGAACAGCTCGGGCTCGGGTGCCGTGATGCCGGTGCCCTCGTCGGAGACGTCGATGGCCAGCGCGTCGGTGGCGTTGCGCACCGCCACCGACACCGTGCCCGAGCCGTGGGTGGCAGCGTTGTCCAGCAGCACGGTGAGCACCTGCCGCACCGCCGCGGTCGAGGCGAGTGACACCGGTGCGGCTGCGTCCACCGCCACCCGCAATTCGCGGTCCTGAGCGGCCAACCGGTCATGCCAGCCCCGCTCGATCTCGTCGAGCAGGCCGGGCAGGTCCAGTGGCGCGGTATTGGAGCTGCGGGTGTCCCGGGCCAAGGCGAGCAGTTCCTCGATGGTCTGCTCCAGGCGATCCGCAGCATCGATTCCGGCCGTGATGGCCAGCCGTAGATCCTGGCCTGGTCGATCCAACGCAGCCTCCAGCCGCAGGCGCAGCCCGGTCAGCGGGGTACGCAGCTGGTGAGAGGCGTCGGCAGAGAACGCCCGCTCCCGCGCGAGCATGTCGTCCAGACGCCCGGCAGTGCTGTTCAGCGCCGCGCCGACCGCGTCGATCTCGGGCAGGTCCACCGGCTTGGTTCGAACGCTGAAGTCACCGTCCCCGAGGCGGCGTGCCGCGTCGGCGAAGTCCTCCAGCGGACCGGCCAGCCGCCGAGCCTGGCGGCGGGCGACCAACCAGACCGTGACGATCGCCAGGGCCGCCAGACCGAGCATGGCCAGCCAGACCAGCATGACCTGCCGGTAGACCGCGCTGCGTGGGCTGGCGGCGCGCACCGCACCGATCACATCGCTGTCGTGAGTCACCGGCACAGCCACCACCAGATCACCGGCGACGTCGCCGGTATCGATCTCACCGCGCAGCGCGCTCTGCACCACGGCGTCCCCGCCCTGCGGCCCGGTACCCAGGATGCGCAGGCCCCGGTCCACATAGACCGCGAGGTGGGTCTCCCCCTCCGGATCGGGAAGATCGATTGGCAGATTACCGCGCAGCACATCCGCCGTGACGGCCCCCGCGGCGGCATCGGCCGTTCGCAGCAGCGTCGTGCGCTCGTCGGACACCGAGTATTTCAGCACGCCGACGGCCAGCGGCGCCCCGAACAGCCCGATGGCGAGCACCGCAGCGAGCACGGCGAGACCGACGATCCTGGTCCGCACGGACGAGTCCCCCTCTCACCACGAAGCTCGTCAGCAGATCTTTCTCACCGACCGTGTGTCAGTGTCACCTACTAGGAGAACACGCCCGGGTGAGATCGGCTGCGTGTCACCGCCGGATTTTGCCGACAGCTAACCGAACCTCGGACCGGCGACGGTGCCCCGTCACCGGGGTAAGATCGTTGCAATGGCGACTCGGCTGCTGCGTGGTAGGAGACGGTCTTGACCGCCCGGTCCGCGATCGCCCGCTGCGTGCTCATCACGACCATCGGACTGATGTTGATCGTCAGCGGCTGCACGGCGGCCGAGACCCCACCTCCCGGAGGGCTGGCGCCGGCCAACCCGGTTGGTCCGCTGCCGGCCGAGTGCGCCGAACGGATCACCGATCCGAAGCGGGCCGGCGAAGCCGTGGCGCAGGCGCGGCCCGGCAGCCTGGTGTGCCTGAGCGGTGCTGATCTCCGGGATGCCGAGCTGGAGGTAACCGAGTCCGGGACGCCGCAGCAACCGATCACGATCGTCGCCGATGGCGCGACCATCCGAAGCCTGCGCGTCGACGCCGACTTCGTCGTCATCGAGGGCCTGACGATGCGCGACGGCGATGGCCTGACGATGGCGGGCCGGGGGCTCGCCGCCCGCCACAATGTGATCTACAACGCGGCCGAGGACGGTCTCGCCTGCACCGGCTGCGTGGACACCGTCATCGAGTCCAACACCGTCCAGCGGGCCGACGGAACGGGTATCTACCTCGCCGGTGAGCAGATCACCGTCCGGAACAACACGATCAGCGAGTCCGTGTTGCGCACCCAGGGCGACGCCGACGGCATCCGGTTCTTCGGCGTGGGTCACCGGATGGTCGGAAACACGATCAAGGACATCAAGGCGAGCGGCTACCGCGACGAAGGTCCGCATACCGACTGCTTCCAGACGTTCAACACCGCCACCGACCCGCCCACCTACGACATCGTCATCGCCGGCAACATCTGCACGAACGTCGACGTCCAGTGCCTGATCGCCACGGCCAAGGAGGGCGGCGCGCAAAGCTCCCCGGCGGGGCAGAGCGCGATCATCTTCGAGAACAACACCTGCTCGGTGAACGGTTCACAGGCCGTGCTGCTGGAGAACTTCCCGCACGTCATCGTGCGAGGCAACACGTTCTCCGGGCCCAGCTCCCGCGCGGTGCAGCTCGGCATGGGCTCCACCGACTGCGCCGTGATCGGCAACACCATGACCGGTGGCATGCGCCCGTTCGAGATAGACGGGCGATCCCGGCCAGGGTTCCAGGAGGCCGGCAACACCTCGAACCCCTGAGCGGCTCAGCTCTCCGGTGCCTCCAGCCGGTATCCGTGCCCGCGCAAGGTCACGATCCGCGGTACCGAGCCGAACTGAGCCATCCCGGCCAGCTTGCGCCGCAGCGCGGCCACATGCACGTCCAGAGTCTTGGTGGGACCGAACCAGTTCTCGTCCCACACCTGCGCCATCAGGGTCTCCCGGCTGATCGCCACTTCTGGGGCGGCGGCCAGCCGAGCGAGCAGGTCGAACTCCTTGGCTCGCAGCGGCATCTCCCGTCCCGCGATGGTCACCCGCCGGCTCCCGGTGTCCACCAGCAGGTCCGCCAGCGCAAGCATCGGTTGGACGCCTGCGCTGGGCGGCGCCACCCGGCGCAGATGTGCCCGGACCCGAGCCAGCAGCTCGGCCAGCCGCACCGGCTTGGTCAGATAATCGTCCGCCCCTGCCTCGAGGCCGACGACGACGTCCATCTCGTCGGTTCGGGCGGTAAGGATCACCAGCACCGTCGTCGGGTTGCCGGCCCGCAGCTGCCGGCACACCTCGACGCCGTCCAGGTCCGGCAATCCCAGGTCCAGCAGCACCAGGTCGAACTCCGTCTCCGCCGCCGCGCGCAACGCGCTGCGGCCGGTGCGCTGCCACACCACATGATGCCCGTGTGCCCGCAGGCTGGAGTCCAGCACACTGCCGATGGTCTCGTCGTCCTCGACGACCAGCAACCGGGACACCGCACGAGCCTAATGGATCACTGCGCGGGTGGCCTCAGCCTCGACGCGACCGCGGGTCAACCCCCCACCGAGAAGCCGACCCGGCGGCTGTCCGCCGGACCGATCTCGACGTAGGCGACCCGTGCTGCGGGCACCATGTATCGCCTGCCCTTGTCGTCGACCAGGGTCAGCAGTCCTTGCATGTTCCGCAACGCATCGGTGACCAGCGCCTCCACCTCGTCCGGGGAGTCCGCGGTGGACACCGTCAGCTCGCGAGGGCTGTCCGCGACGCCGATCTTGATCTCCACGCTAGAACCTCCAGGGTGCGGTCGCCGTTGCGGCCAAGGCTAGTCGAGCCACGCATTGCTGCTCACCCCAGCCCAAGGGCCACCATCCGGCGGCAGTGCAGCACCTGCACCCGACGGATCAGCGTGGCGAGACCGGCCAGATCCCCGGAACCGCGGATGATCAGGCTGGTGAGCGCGTCCCGCTCGGCCACCACATGCTGAGTGTTGGTCACCGCCTCGCCGAGCAGCCGCCGCCCCCACAGGGCGAGCCGATCGTGCGTGGACCGATCCTGCTGGCAGGCGGCACGCACCTCGCGTTCGGCGAAGGCGGAATGCCCGGTATCGGCCAGCACCTCCTTGACCAGCGCGGCGGTGGCGCAGTCCAGCCAGCTGCCCACCTCGCCGTAGAAGTCCGCCGCCAACCCGTCCCCGACGTAGGCCTTCACCAGCGACTCGAGCCAGGATCGGGGGGCGGTCGAGGCGTGGAAGCGGTCGAAGCGCGCCACGAACGGGCGCATCGCCTCGTCCACCGACACACCCAGATCGCGCAGGTGGCGCTCGAGCAGCCGGAAGTGGCCGATCTCGGCGGCCGCCATGGTGGCCATCGCGGCCCTGCCGGCCAGCGTGGGAGCGCCGCGGGCGCCCTCTGCCAGCCGGTCGAACGCGGACAGTTCTCCGTAGGCGAGGACCCCCAGCAGGTCGATGATGCCCTCACGTACCACGTCCACGACCGGAGCCTAGGCCCCGTGTGCAGTGTCACGAGCGCGCGGGACGCCCGGACGGGTATGATCTGTATACAAGGCGTGACGCCAGTCCTGGCCACACGCCCCGCTCGGTGGCAGATGCCGTTGAGCGCATGCATGTGAGCGCGCACCTCGTGTCGTCGTTCCCTGCTTCGCGGCGCTGGTTAGCAGCCCGGAGCTGGTCGAGCGAGCCGGCGGCGGGCGCGCCGTACGAGAGAGGCGATCCCGCTGACCGTCAGCCAGACTTACCTACCCGACACCGAGACCCCGGAGTACGCCAACCCCATAGCCCCGGACCATCGTGAGATCGTCATCGACGAACCCGTCCCGCTACAGGCGGGCGCTCCGGTCCGGGATGACTCCCCTACCTTCGCCGAGCTCGGCGTCCGCGACGAGATCGTCCGCACGTTGCGCGCCGCGGGTATCGAGCGCACTTTCGCGATCCAGGAGCTCACCCTGCCGCTGGCCCTGGCCGGCGACGACATCATCGGCCAAGCCCGCACCGGCACCGGCAAGACGCTCGGCTTCGGTGTCCCATTGATCCAACGGATCACCGCAGGAGACATCACCCTCGACGGCACCCCGCGCGCCTTGATCGTGGTACCCACCCGCGAGTTGTGCCTGCAGGTCAGCGCCGACCTCACCAACATCGGACGGGACCTGGGGGTGCGGGTCCTGTCGGTGTACGGCGGACGTCCTTACGAACCCCAGATCAAGGCATTGACCAGGGGCGTCGACTTGGTGGTCGGCACGCCGGGACGGCTGCTGGACCTCGCCGAGCAGCGCCACCTGGTGCTGGGCAAGGTTCGGGTACTCGTCCTCGACGAGGCCGACGAGATGCTCGACCTGGGCTTCCTGCCAGACATCGAGCGGATGCTGCGCATGGTGCCCGAGCAGCGCCAAACCATGCTGTTCTCGGCGACCATGCCGGGCCCGATCATCACGCTGGCCCGGACTTTCCTGACCCGGCCCACACATATTCGAGCCGAGGAGCCCGACGCCACCGCCATCCACGAGCGGACCCGGCAGTTCGTTTACCGGGCGCACGCGATGGACAAGGTGGAGGTGCTCTCCCGCATTCTGCAAGCCCGAGCCCGGGGCCTGACGATGATCTTCGCGAGGACCAAGCGCACTGCGCAGAAAGTGGCTGACGAGCTCACCGAGCGCGGTTTCGCCGCCGCGGCCGTGCATGGTGACCTCGGCCAGGGAGCTCGCGAGCAGGCCCTGCGGGCGTTCCGCTCGGAAAAGGTCGACGTGCTGGTCGCTACCGATGTCGCCGCTCGCGGCATCGACATCCGCGAGGTCACACACGTCATCAACTACCAGTGCCCGGAGGACGAGAAGACCTACGTGCACCGGATCG
The DNA here is from genome assembly GCA_050700055.1 of Pseudonocardiaceae bacterium. Classification (GTDB taxonomy): domain Bacteria; phylum Actinomycetota; class Actinomycetes; order Mycobacteriales; family Pseudonocardiaceae. The sequence continues at coordinate 35,742 of JBOHGE010000031.1, read as the reverse complement.
GCCGGACCGGCCGGGCTGGCCGGGAAGGTGTGGCGATCACTCTGGTCGACTGGGACGACGAGCCGCGCTGGAAGCTGATCAGCGACATCCTGGCTCTCGGCATCCCGGCACCGGCGGAGACCTACTCCACCTCCGAGCACCTGTTCAGCGACCTGGACATCCCCACCGACTCCACCGGGCGGCTACCGCTGATCCGACGTACCCGGGCCGGGTTGGCCGCCGAGCCCAGCGACGAGGAGAGCCGGCCCCGTGGTCGACGGACCGTCGGCATCCGGCGTGGCGCTCGCGGTGGAGCAGTCGAGGCTCAGGTCGCTCCGGTCCGCCGCCGGAGGCGCCGCACCCGGGGTGGCGACGTCATCAGTGCCTGCACGGAGGCTCCACCAGCTGTCGAGCACCCGGACAACCACAGTGACACCCGACCACGTCGTCGGCGCCGGCGCAGCCAAGGTCGTAGCGCCGGTGCCGGCAGCGGTGGGCCGGAGCAGCACGGCAGCCCACCCTGCGCCGTGGACTGATCCGGGGCCGGATGCCCGTTCCCGAACGCCGCACCCGGCTGGATCTGATCGTCGCGGTGGTCGCGGCCGTGGGCGTGCTGGCGGTGTCCGCTGCACTGTGGTGGGCTAGCGACGCCCGACACACAGTTGCGGTCACTGCACCCGGTCTGGCCGGGCAGATCCCCCCGAACGGGCAACTGCCCGCAGCGCTGGAGCAGGCGTGGCAGGCGTCGAGCCCAGCGACTCCGGTCCCGCTGGTGCAGGACGGGATCGCGGTCACCGGCGGCGGTGGGGTGGTCACCGGCCGGGACCTCGTCTCCGGTGGCGTCCGCTGGAGCTACCAGCGCAACCGGCCGCTGTGCACGGTGGCCGCAGCGTCACGCCACCCGGTGGCGGTGTACCAGCGTGGCGGGACCTGCAGTGAGGTGACCGCCCTGGCCTGGGCCGACGGCCGGCGCGGAGCACAACGCACCGGCCCGGTGGAGGCCCCTACCCGGCTGGCCGCCAGCGGGAACCGGGTCGTCGCCGGCGGTCGCCGATACCTGGAGGTGTGGCGTTCCGACCTGATCCGCACGCTGGCCTACGGGCGGCTGCCGACCCCGGTGAAGCCGGGCGCCCAGCCGCGGCCGGACTGCACTCACGGGTCGATGGCGCTGGGCCCTGCCTTCGAACCCGGGGCTGCCGAACCCGAGGGAGCTGCCGAGTCCGGGAGAACCGGGCGGTCCAGGAAGCGGTTGGCGGTGATCGAGCAGTGCCCGGGCGAGCGGGTGCGGCTCACCGTGCAGCGGACCGATCCCCACGAGGCCGACCAACCCGAGGTCGATTTCAGCACCCTGCTGGGCGGCACCCAGGCCCGAGTCGTCACGCTGAGCGTCGACCGGGTGGCCGTGGCGCTGCCGGATCCGGCCCGGCTGGTGGTGCTCGACATGCAGGGCAAGGCGGTGGCCGAGCATCCGTTGGCGGTCCCGAGCTCGGATCTGCAGGGCGACCCACCCGGTGGTCTGGTCGAGCTCACGGTGACCCCGATCCAGGTCTACTGGTTCACCGGCTCAGCCACCGTCGCATTGGACGTCGTCGACCTGCGGCCACGGTGGACCCGTCCCGGGTCACTGGGACCCGGGACGGAGGCGGCCGGACGGCTGCTGGTGCCCGTACCGGGGGCGCTGGCCATACTCGACCCTGCCACCGGTCAGCAGGTCGGCGCCCTACCGGTGGACCGCGGCGGCTATCGCGGTCCAGTAGGCACGGCCAGCTCCGGCGGTGTCATTCTCGAGCAACGTGGCGACACTCTGGTCGCGCTGCGTTAACGTGGCGAACGTGGGCCGGCGACTACTCTGACGTCATGAGTGACGAGATTCGGCTTCGGTGGGCTGAGGTGGAACCACCGGGAATCGTGAACGGCGAGTTGGCGCAGGTGCTGGCCAGCGTAGACGCGCTCCGCGAGGCGTGGGAGGTATCGCTGGCACAGGCCACCGCCGGCGAGTTAGCCGAGGCGCGGCGCCGTAGCCTCCGCCGGCACGCGATCGAGACCGGAATCATCGAACGGCTTTATGACGTCGACTGGGGCGTCACCGAAGCTCTCGTGGCTGAAGGCATTACCACCGAGGTAGCCGCGAGGGAAGGCGGGTTGGCTGATGATGCACTTGCGATCATCAGATCCCAGTATGACGCGTTGGAGTTTCTTGCAGACACGGCGCGTAACGGCAGAGATCTTTGCGTTCACTTCGTACGAGAGCTACATCACGCGCTTTGTCGCACACAGGCCACATATGAGGCCCGCAACGACTTCGGACAGATCTTGCAGCGTCCATTGCACCACGGCACGTGGAAGGAGCAACCGAATCATGTGAGCCGCCAAGACGGCACAGTACTCGAATGCACGCCCCCCGAGCATGTCCAATCTCACATGGAGCGGCTGCTCCAGCTGTACAGGGAATCAGCCGACGAGCATCCCGTAGTGCGCGCGGCATGGTTACATCACCGGTTCATCCGGATTCACCCCTTCGAGGACGGCAACGGTCGCGTCGCCAGGGCCCTCGCGCTGTTGGTGTTGCTTCGCGCTCAGTACGCACCATTGGTTGTAGATCGCACGCAACGAGGCGCATACCTCGATGCTCTCGATCAAGCGAATGACGGCGATCTGCGCGATCTGATACGCTTGTTTTCCCGCCTTGAGATAGTCGCATTGCGCTCCGAGCTGGAAAGGCCCGCGGAGCCGGCCGCGGAGGGTACCGGAGCGCTCGCCGTCGCCCGGGCATCCGCTCACCGGTTACGTGTGCTCCGGCAGGCTGAGCTCACCGAGCGCGTCACCGAAGCAGAGATCCTCGCCGGGAAGTTGCACAAGAAGGTGGTCGCATACCTCGAACAGCTCGGCGACGACATACGCGACCAATTCCGCGAAGCGGACCCGGGATCGTATTCGTCCGTGGCGCATGCGGCACCCCCGGCGGAGACAGCAAAATACTGGCAGATACAGATAGTCCGTACCGCCCGCGAAGTCAGCATGTTCACGAATCTCAGCAAGGGCAGTTGGTGGACCCGGCTGCACCTGATCGTGCTGGACCAAACCCTGCGATTCGTGGTTGTGATCCAACGCGTGGGCCCGGGTGAGACCGGAGTGCTTGCGGTGACAGTGTTCGCTGAAGCGGTAGCACCGCTCCAGTCAGCGGATGACGAGCGACGACTACCGGAACCGCTCTTTGAGTCCACGCCCGCAGACAGCGTCACCCTGGTTTTCAGTGACGATCCTGACGCACGATGGCGGGAGGTCTGCGAATTGATAGACAACACCCTGGCTGCCGCTCTAGCCCGCTTCGCCCAGCAACTTGGGTAACGATCGGTTATAAACCAGTAGTGCGGCAGCTCCATAACCCGGGCAGAGTAGGGTTATGGCGGACGACTTGGGGTACTTCGGGCCCGACAGCGTGACCTGGCGGGTCTTGGCGGACCCGGCCGCCAGTGTGGGCGGGATCCGCGCGCTGTTCCTGCAGGCCCTGCACCCACTGGCGATGGCCGCAGTACATCAGCATACGGACATCAGCGGCGATTTCTGGCCCAGGCTGCACCGCACCGCGCAATACGTGACCACGGTGGGCTTCGGCACCCGGGCCGAGGCCGACGCCGCGGCAGCTCGGGTCCGTGCGATACACCGCACAGTGCGTGGCATTGACCCGGTGACCGGCAGAGCGTACGCAGCGACCGATCCCGATCTGTTGCGGTGGGTGCACGCCGCCGAGATGGCCTCGTTCCTCGACGCGGTCAGCCGCAGTGGGCTGCCGCTGACCGGCGCTGAGGCCAACCGGTTCCTCGTCGAGCAGGTGCGGGCCGCCGAGTTGGTGGGTCTTCAAGACGTACCAACCAGCCGAGCCGCGCTGGTGAAGTATTTCGAGCAGGTGCGTCCTGAGCTGTACGCCTCTCCGGTGACGCGGCGGGCGGCACTGCGGCTGGCGCTACCACCGTTGTCGCTGCGGACCGAGCTGACCACCCCAGCCCGTCCACTGTGGACCGGGCTGGCCGGGCTGGCATTCATGTCGCTACCCCGGTGGGCACGCCGCCTCTACGGCCTGCCCGGCCCGCCCACCACGGACCTGGCCGTCACCGTGCTACTGCGCGGACTGCGCACCACCGCGCTGCGAGTACCCGAACGGTGGCGACACGGTCCCCTCGTGCAGCAAGCCCTAGCCAGAGCTCGCCGAGTCTCGGTAACTCACGCGCTGGGCCTCACCGACGTCTAATGGAACCTAATGGGGGGTTCCGGAGCCTGGCCGGACGCTTATCGGAACCTTTTCGTGGTTCTGGAGCGGCAGCCGGGTGGGCTCAGGCCCACCAGCCGAACCAGAGGACGGCGGCCGTGAGAAGCAGGACAGACCAGGATGCCAGCGGTGCGCCGCGACCTCGGGATCGCTCTGCCGCCAGCTGCAGCCCGGCAGCGGCCAGCGCTGACACCACATGACCGACAACGACCGCCATACCCGGGCCGGGACGGCCTGATGTGGTAGCCAGCCACTGCGCTGTGCACACCGCGAGCGCGAGTGCTACCAAGCCCCCGGCCAACACACCAGACAGCCCGCGCGGGGCCAGCACCGCGGTCATATCGCCGCCTCCGCGGGACAAAGCACGTCGGCGGTCATGGTGCGAGCAGTGCCCACGGCTGGAGATCTGGTGCGCTGGCGCGACCTTCGGGGCAGTGGCGCCGGAAATCGCACCAGGAGCAGGCCCGGCCGGTTACAGGTGGGAACAGGATCTCGGGGTCGCCTCCCGCCGCCAGGGTGTCGATGGCCAGGGCGATCTCATCGGCCGCCTCCTCGGCACGCTGCAGGTGCCTGCTCAGCGACTGCTCGGTGTGCTCCCAGCCGGCGACGGTGCCGGTGGGTAGGTGGTGCAGCTCGACTCGGCGGCACGCGCGGCGCAGCGTGCGCCGCGCGGCGAAAGCGTAAAGCGCCAGCGCCTGCGAGCCGCGGGCGTCATCGACGGACAACGCCTGCCGACCGGTCTTGTAGTCCACCACGACCAGCTCACCGTCGCGCTCATCGATGCGGTCCACCCGCCCCTCCGCGACGATTCGCTGAGTCGGCGCGGAGACCCAGCGTTCCACACCCACCGGATCAAGATCGGGATCCAGCTCCTCGACATACCGAGCTACCCAGTCCTGGGCGCGGTCACGATAACCGGCGGCATGGGTGGCGTCAGCGAAACCCTCCGCGGACCAGTGCTTGGCGACCAACGCGGCCGCGGTGTGCGGGCGGCGCCGGCCAGGCGCCAGATCGAACAACGCCCGCAGCGCGGTGTGCACCACCGCTCCCAGCGTGTTGTGTGCCCAAGCCCCACCCCGAGCAGGGGTGGGCCGGTCCAGGTAGGCCATCCGGTAACGCCGGGGGCAGCCGGTCCACGCGGCGAGCTTGGCGGGGGTCACCCGCACCAAGGGCCGGGGCAGACCGCCGAGGTCCAGCTCTCCCTGCGCGTCCCGTGCCATCACATCCAACCTACCCAACGACTGCTACGACGCCGCTGCCAGCCGCCAGTTCCTCGATGCGTTCCAGCATCTGCGGATCGGTGGTCTCCTGGCCGAGGTACGCCGTCTTGTTCGTACCGTGGTAATCACTGGAGCCGGTGATCAACAACCTCAGCGCGGTCGCGAGGTCGCGCAGCGTTGCGCGGTCGTCGCCATCATGGTCGGGGTGGTCGACCTCCACCCCGGCGAGCCCTTCGGCGGCCAGCTCGGCGATCACATCCAGTCCGACCACCGGCCCGCGGCACCGAGCCAGAGCGTGCGCCAGTACCGGCACTCCCCCAGCGGCCCGGACCATCCGGACTGCCACGGTGACATCGGTGTCAGCCCGACCTGCGTAGTACCGGCCACCGGTGCCCAGGTATCGGCGGAACGCCTCCGCCACGCTGCCCACCACACCGGCTGACATCAGCGCCCTGGCCAGATGCGGTCGACCTGCTGACGCATCCGCCGGCAGGTCGGCGAGCAGAGCGTCGGGGTCCACCGGGAACCCATCAGCAGCCATCCGCTGCGCCATGCCGCGCAGCCGCGCGCGCCGCTGCGCGCGCAACCGGTCCTGCTCGGTGATGATCGCCGCCGAGCCAGGGTCGAACAGGTACCCGAGTAGGTGCACCGGCAGCTGCCCGCCCAGGCCGTCCGGCGCGATGCAGGAGAACTCCGCGCCACGGATCAGTCGCACCCCCGTGGGCAGAGCAGCAAGGGCCTCGGCCCATCCAGCGGTGGTGTCGTGATCAGTCAGTGCGATCACGTCCAGACCTGCCGCGCCGGCAGCGGCAACAAGCTCAGCGGGGGTGTCGGTTCCATCAGAAGCGGTGGAGTGGGAGTGCAGGTCGATACGCACGAGAGCCGATCTCTGAGAATACCGTCAGCGCGCGGGTGATCGAGCCCAGCGCCTACGGGGCGGCGGCGGAAGCATGCCGGCACGCCCCTCCTTCTTCTCACCGAAGATCAGCTCGGAGATGGCGTCGAAGGTCGCCTCGGGTTTGGGTAGGTACTCGACCTTCTCAAGATCTTGCTTCTGCCCGGCCGACTCCACCCGCAGGGTGCCGTAACCGAGCACCCGCCCGCCCACGGTCCGCAGGTAGCTCATGTCCGTCACTTTGCCGATCGGCATCATGGAGATCTTCGTCACGATCAGACCGCTGGTTATCATGAAACGCTTGTTGGTGATGATGATGATCTCGACCCACCACTCCAGTGCATGCCAGATCAGCCGGAGCACCGTGATGACCGCGATGTACCAGAGCACCGTCTGCACCACCCAGAGGCCGTCCCCCGCTCTGTCGAGAAGTTGCGACAGCCCGAATGCCACAGCCACGACCAGGAAGGTCTGTGCCAGCACCGGTAGCAGGCTGGCCCAATGCCGGCGCACCCGGATCACCCGCCGCTCCACCAAGGGGTCGAGCAGGTACTCGTAGGGGTGGCGACCGAGGAGCACGTCAGCGCCGCCTGGAGTCCGGATGCATGAGGGCAGGGTACTACCGTCGCTCCTGATGGCGGGCTCATGTGGGCAGAACATCCGGTGTGTCGGGGCATTGATGTCCGACACCGCGGGCCGGGTGCTGCTGGTCCGGAGGGCCAATGAGCCGGGACGGGGGCGCTGGTCGGTGCCCGGCGGTCGAGTGGAGGCCGGCGAGAGTGATCGCGACGCGGTGGTCCGCGAAGTGGCCGAGGAGACCGGCTTGGACGTCGAGGTCATCCGTTGGATCGGCACGGTACATCGCTGCGCGCCGAGTGGCGCGGTCTTCGACATCCATGATTATCTTTGCCGGGCAACGGGCGGAACACTGCGGGCCGGCGACGACGCCGATGATGCTCGCTGGTGCGACGCGCACGCCCTGGCGAGCCTGCCCATCGTGGACGGACTCATCGCGGCCCTCACCGAGTGGGACTGCCTACCACCCGGTCCAGCGGTGCCCAGGCCATCGATGCAACCTCACGGGTAGCTCGGTGCGTCTGTAGGGGAACGCACAACGAGCGAAAGGACGCACATGCGCAACCGCCACCAGACCCGGCGCACTGCGTTACTGGCCGGGCTGACCGTGACACTGCTGCTGGCCGCCTGCGGTGGCCCCGACAGCGGCTCCATCGCACGAGGAGGTGACGGGGTGCTGGTGGCCAAGAACGTGTCCCGAGAGGTGCCGCAGGACGCCCCGGTCAAGCAGACCGTGACGGGCCTGACGAAGTTCGGTCATGATCTTTATACGGCGACGGCGAAACCGACCACAAACACCGTGATCTCGCCGCTGAGCATCGGCTACGCCTTCGGCATGGCACGCGCCGGCGCAGCTGGGCAGACCGCGAGCCAAATCGATCAAGTCTTCGGTTTTCCGGCATCCGGACCGCACACGGCGTTCAACGACCTCGATCGGCAGATCAGCACGGCCGGCGGGCCACCGCCCCGGCCAGCTCCCGGCGCGACCAGAACCGCAGACCAGCCCCCCGCGCCACCAGTGGTCGCCATCGCCAACGGGTTGTTCATCCAAAACGGTCTGCCGGTCACGGATGGTTTCCTACAGACCTTGGCAGCGCAATATGGCGCCGGCGCACGGACCGTCGACTTCCCATCAGGGAAAGGCGCCGAACAGATCAACGCCTGGGTGCGGGAACAGACAGCGCAACGGATCAACGGGTTGTTCCAGCAGTTGGATCCGGCTACCCGTCTGGTACTCGCCAACGCCGTCTACCTGAAAGCGGACTGGCAGTACCCGTTCGCCCAGGATCCGACGGCGGATGCGACGTTCACCCGCGCCGACGGCGCAACGGTTGCGGTGCCGATGATGCATCAGCAGCAGTCCCTACGCTACGCCAGCGGCCCGGGCTGGCAGGCGGTCGAGCTGCCCTACGCCGCCGGCGAGCTGGCCATGCGGGTGATCGTGCCGCAGGGTTCCGCCACTCCCGCCGAGGTGCTGACACCCGAGACGCTGGCCCAGGTCGAGGCCGGCCTGCAGGCTGCACAGGTGGATCTGTCCCTGCCGCGGTGGAACTTCGCCAGCGATCTGGACCTGCTGCCTGCCCTCACCAAGCTGGGCCTGACCGACCTGAACGACTTCTCGGCAATGTCGCCGGAGCGGCTCGGGCTTGATCAAGCCGTGCACCGGGCGAACATCACGGTGGACGAGTGGGGCACCGAGGCCGCCGCCGTCACCGGTCTGGCTTTCGCCGTGTCGCTGCCGGTTGCGCCACAGTTCACGGTCCGCGCCGACCGGCCGTTCGCCTTCGCGATCGTGCACCAGCCGACCGGCGCGCCCCTGTTCATCGGCCACGTCGCCGATCCGCTAGCGCGGTGACCAGCAGCCGATCGAGGACCGGTCGGCGCAACGTGCTCGATCCGCTCATGCCCTCCAACATCACCATGCCGATCGCTGGGCTTAGACGGTGGACCGCGCCGTCTCAGCCCAGCTCCGACGTCCATGATCGCCGTTTCGGCAGAATGAGCCGCGCTACGTACGGCTCAATCAAGATCATATCTCGCCCTGTGCTCACACGGACCACCAAAAGGTTCCACTTAGCGGTGCACAGTCCTCGTGAACCACCATTAGGTTCCACTTGGCGGGTTGCGGGCAGCGGCAGGCTGGTTGTTACCAGAGTCTGAGGCGGGTCACAGCCATGGGCCACCGCACCGCTTGTTCCTCCACCACTCTCAGTTCGCGTGGCTGGTCAATGTGAAGTCAGTCCGCTAGGCACTCAAGGCGTTCCACAAGTAGCAGGTACTTGATCTCCCGCACCGTGCTCACGGTTCCCAGTCGAGTTCCACCGTGTGCTCGGGAAGCGTGATCAGTTGCCCGTCCTCGACGTCCCCGTCAATGATCATTTCACCGGCCTGGTCCGCCCGCCGCTGCAAGCGTTCCCCGGCGGCGATCAGTCGCTGCGCGTAATGCTGCTGTTCGACGGCACTGGCGGTGCCTTCCATGATGCGCAGCGCCTGCGATGCCATATCGCTGTTGAGTCGGGCGAGTTCCACCAACAGCTCACGGTCTTCCCGGATCACGGATGCCGGTCCATGGCGTCGCTGTGACCGGATTCGCCGGTGCCCGGGTCTGCCCGGTTGCCCTCGTTCGCCATGTACCGCAGTCCCGTCTTCGTGTCGTTGCCGTGGACGGCACCCAGAGCCGGGGAACCGGCCGGAACGGGGCGCCGGCCTGGCGCTCGGCCCGGCCCTGGGGCCTTAATGAGGACACCAACGCATGAACCACCAGCTGAAGGAGCCCTGAACCACCTTGTTCAACGGACGACTCAGCCGATATGTACTCACCTTGCTACACTCCGTAATCAAATTCTGGAGTCCCGGTTGCCACTGCAGAGAGGTGCTGGACGTGGCCCGCGAACCCGTGCACGTACTGGAATTGCGGCGTGCTCTAGGCCAGTGCCTGTCGGTCTGCCGCCAGGAGGTGGGGTGGACCCAGCGCAAGCTCGGCAACGAGCTGAACTATCACCCCACCGCCATCTGCCATCTCGAAGCCGGCCGCCACCCCGCACCACGTGAGTTCTGGGAGCGTGCCGATGAGTTGCTCGCCGCTGAGGGGGCGCTGCTCGCCGGGTATGAGGCTCTGGTCACCGCCAAGCAGGATGCTGCCAACCAGGCTGCTGAGGCGACCCAGCAACCGGGTGCCCAGCCGGCTGCGTTACCCGCCAACGACGGCACGAGCGGGCGGCGGGCAGCACTCAAGCTGAGCGTGGCGGCGGCCCTGGCCCCCGAGGTGCTGCGCCGGGTCCTGGCGGACTCCGCAACCGAGGCGATGGAGTTCACCCGACTGGCCGGGGTGTCCTCGGTCGGGCGCGGCACGCTGGACCATCTGGAACTGGTGATCACCGATCTGAGCCGTGGCTATTCACACGAGCCACCGGCCGACCAGTTCATGGTGGCACGGACCTACCGATCCCGAGTAGACGAGCTCATCCGCGGCCACCACACCCTCAAGGAGCTCCGGGAGCTGTACGTCCACGCCGGCTGCCTGTCCGAGTTACTGGCCTACCTGGCACACGATCTCGGCAACCCAAGGACAGCGCAGGCGTACGCCGTGGACTGCTACGCGCATGGCGAGCAGGCGGGACACGGTGAACTGTGCGGGTGGGCCGCCGACGTCATGACAACGATCACGACGTATGCCGACTCCCCGCATCGAGCAGTGCAGGCAGGGATGAAGGGCATCACCCGGGTTCCTGCTGGCCATCCGCTGGCGATCCGGCTCCGCGCCAAGACAGCTCGGGCCTACGCCCAGCTCGGCGATCGGGAGACGTTCGCAACTCTGTTCGCCGAGGCCCGGAACCTGCACGACCAGATGCCCACGCAGACACCCCACCGATTCACCCTCGACACCGGCCGGATGGCGTCCTATGCGATTGCCGCACATCCCGCACAGGCATACCTCTGGCTCGAGGACTTCCAGGCAGCCAAAACACACAGCGAAGTGGCTCTTGCCGTGCACGAGTCAGCTCCGCTCGGCGGCAGCTCACCCGGTAAGGGTTCCATCGCCCGTCTCGACCTGGCTATTGCGCTGGCCCACTTAGGCTCACCAGACGAGGCATCCGCCCTCGGCGGCCAAGCATTGACCTCTACCAGCGCACTCGGCTCTGTCTTGAGTCACGCTCGGGACCTCAACACCGCACTCGTCAGCCGCTACCCGACACTGACCTGCGTCCGCGATTTCCACGAAAAGTACCGGCAGATCGCGTGGCGTCCGACCCTCAATACACGATAGCCGACCATTCGGGACGGTATTGGGACGATCAAGGAAATCGCTCGGAGACGAACCGCCGGTCCGAGCGCGGCTGCACCTGCTGTTCGGTGCATGAGGCGGAAGGTCGGCCGCACAGCTCGCCTGTCGCGTTCGGGAGGCTGAGAACACCCTCGCGCTCACTGGTCGACCGGCAGGCGTGCTGGGCTCGGGCCGATGACCGGCTGAGCTGTTGGCTAGCTGAGCACTGGAGTGACTCGCCAGTGGAGATCGTTGGCGGGCGAGTCGTACCAGACCTGTTGGCGGTTCTCAGTCACGGTGAGGCCGAAGCGGTCCCACCCCGGTTCACCGAGGCGTAGCCAGGTTGCGTGGGCTTGCTCGATGATGCGCCAGGCGCGGCGAGGACCGCCCTCCACCACCTGATGAACGCCGTGGTCGTCGACGAGGTCGATCTCTGCCCACGAGCCGTCCGGCGCGGTGATGGTGGCAGCCGTGGGTTGCCCATCGGCAAAGCGGCCATAGCCGAGCGAGGTGCCGTCGCCGAGGTCGAAGCCGGCCAGGAACCACGTGATCAGCGATGTCCACGGTGTGCGCGGGTCTACGGTTGTGGTGCGGCGCTCTGGCTCGCCGTCCCGGTCTGCGATCGCCGACCGGGTGGCGGCGCCCTGTCCGGCGGGCTCGTGACGTAGTCGCATGAAGCCGGCATAGACCGGGTCGAACCGCCCTTCCGCACGGTCGGTGTGACGGGTGAGCCGGACGAGGCTCCCGGCACCGAGTGAGATCTTGAGATCGGTGAGGATGACCCCACCGGGGGCGGTCTGCTCCACCCAGGCCCACGGCACGGCCGGTACCGCGCAGGTGGCGATGATCCGGTCGAACGGCGCGTGGCTGGGCAGCCCTGCGGCGCCGTCGGCGGCGACTAGGGTTGGCCGGTAGCCCAGTCGAGCCAGTCGAGTGCGTGCGATGTCGACCAAGTCGGGCTCAACGTCGATCGAGAACACGTTGGCGTCACCGAGCCGATGCGCGAGCAATGCAGCGTTGTAGCCGGTTCCGGTACCGATCTCCAACACGCGGTGCCCCTCGTGCACGTCGAGGGTTTCCAGCATGCGGGTCATCAGTCCCGGCATACTGGACGATGAACGCGACGCCGTGCCGACCGGCGTCAGGGCGGTGATCAGTGCCTTGTTGGAATACACCTGCTCCAGCCATTGTCGCCGGCCTTCGTCGGTGCCCGTGTCCAGCCGTCGCCAGGTCGGATCGCGGTGTTCCTGCCGGTCCTGCCGATACACGTCGGGTACGAACTGATGGCGAGGCACCGCGCACAGCGCATCCCGCCACGGACCGGAGGTCAGCTTCCCGGCGGCGGCCAGCTCATCGGCAAGCCGCCGCGCCCGGGCCGGCCAGTCGGCGACTAGACTCGTCATCGCTGCACTTCCCGGGAAAGCAGGTCGACGATGGCCGCGGTGATCGGCGCGCCCGTCTGGGCTTCCAGCCAGAAGTACTGGCCTGAGCTATTCGACTCCAGGAATACCCACCGTTCGTCGGTGTCGATAGCGAAGTCGACGGCCGCATAGGTTAAGCCCAATGCGGCCATGTATCGACGCAGGCACTTCTCCACTTCGGGAGGGGTATCCACCCATTCATAGCTCAGCGCACAGTAATCTGCCCGCCAGTCCACTCGGGAAGCCTCCGAACCGGCCCGGATCAGCACGGTGAACATGCGCTCACCGACCACGACGACTCTAGCCTCGTAGATTTTTTCCACCCATTGCTGAACCTGAGTCGCGCTCACTTCCACCCCGGACAGGTCCGCCAGGTCCGACCCACTGAGACGATGTGTGTAAGCGACGTTGAACCGTCCGCCCTCGGTGACCGTGTTCGGCCCCAAAGACTTGCGCACCAACCCAGAAGGAACCGCCGCCGCCAAGCGGCGCACTGCACTCGGACTGTTCGTGATCATCGTTGCGACGGTTGCCAGCCCGCACTGAGCCGCAGTGGTCAACTGCAGTGGTTTGTAAATCGAGTCCGCCGCCCGATTCGGAAAATTCACCCAGAGCACGTCCAAGCTGGCCAAAACTCCACCGAACCCGAGCCGAGCCTCGCGGTGGGCATAGGCCCGCTCAACCTCGGTCATGCTCTCGGGAAAGGCGAACCCACTCGGGTCTCGGTGCCAGATCGACCGGATATCCGCAAGCCGCACGCTCCGGTGCTCGGTCCGCAGCTCGCCTGTCCACCGGCCGTCGCCGGCCAACTGTGCGTCGAGGACGAGTCGGCGCGGGAACCAGCTGGTATCCGCTCGGAATACCGGTATGTCGCGGGAGATAAGCTTATGGACCACCGCGTCGACCGGGGTGTCGGCCTGCTGGGCGAGTACGACGACGGTCACTGCTCTTCCCAGCCCCAGGTATCCTCTTCCTTGCCTTCGTCACCGTCGCTCTCAGCCTTCGTCAGCCATTGCTTGCCTTGATCCTCTTCGGAGCCGAGGCGCTCGATGAGCGGCCGGCCATCCTCATCGACGGCGAGCTGCAGTCGGTGGCAATAGCGCACCTGTTGGCGCACCGGCACAGACATGGTTCGACTGAATCGCAGGCCGAAGGGCCGAGTTTGCTGCGGTCCCGGTCCGTCAGCAGCGGCGACGGGCCGCAGGCTGTAACGCAGAACCCCTGACGATAGAGGGTTGTCTTCCATGACCTCACGAAGTGGATCGGTGGAATTCATAGCATGCCCCCCGTGGTACGTAGTGAAAGCATTATCCATCCGTCGCTTGGTCTCAGCTACCCGCTCCAGGTCATCGACCAGAGCGTGATCGACCCGCTTACCGCACAGTAATACAGCCACCCGGCCCGGGTCCAACAGCCACTCGTGCGCAGGTGAGGTCATTAGGGTCGTGCCGGTCAGCGCGAGGAAGTGGCGCCTGTCCATGGCGTCAGCATCTACTACTTCGGCCAAGGCATCCACGGCACCGCGGCCCGTCCAGCGTTGGCCGAGGCCATGTACTGCAACCCGCCGGTCGTCGGCCGGCCCGTCATGTCTGGTGCGACTGGCTCGCCCACCCCCTCCTGCAGCAAGTGGCACACCAGGGAGGGTCACGGCTCCCTCGGTACGCGTGGCTCCGGTCGCCCCGAGTCGCCGTAGACCCACCGGCGCGGGCTGTGGCGATGTGCTGATCTTGCCGTCACCGTGCCCTAAGCCGTCGATACCCGAGCCTGCCCGGTTGCCCTCGTTCGCCATGAACCGCAGTCCTGTCTTGGTGTCGTCGCCGTGGACGGCACCCAGAGCCGGGGAGCCGGCCGGAACGGGGCGCCGGCCTGGCGCTCGGCCCGACCCTGGGCCTTAATGAGGACATCAATGCATGAACCACCAGCTGAAGGAGCCCTGAGCCACGTTGTTCAACGGACGATTCAGCCGATATGTACTCACCTTGTTACACTCCGTGATCAGATCTCGGAGTCCTGGTTGCCACCGCAGAGAGGTGCTGGACGTGGCCCGCGAACCCGTGCACGTACTGGAATTGCGACGTGCGCTGGGCCAACACTTGTCGGTCTGCCGCCAGGAGGCGGGGTGGACCCAGCGCAAGCTCGCCAGCGAGCTGAACTATCACCCCACCGCCATCTGCCATCTCGGAGCCGGCCGCCACCCCGCACCGCGTGAGTTCTGGAAGCGTGCCGATGAGTTGCTCACCGCCGAGGGAACGCTGATCGCCGGGTATGCGGCTCTGGTCACCGCCAAGCAGGACGCCGCCAACCAGACCGCTGAGGCGAGCCGGCAGCCCGCCGCGTTACCCGGCGACGGCGGCACGAACGGGCGGCGGGCAGCACTCAAGCTGAGCGTGGCGGCGGCGCTGGCCCCCGAGGTGCTGGGCCGGGTCCTGGCGGATTCCGCGGTCGAGGCGATGGAGTTCACCCGGCTGGCCGGGGTGTCCTCGGTCGGACACGGCACGCTGGAGCATCTGGAACTGGTGATCACCGATCTGAGTCGTAGTTATTCGCACGACGCGCCGGCCGAGCAGTTCGTGGTGGCGCGGGCCTACCGATCGCGAGTCGACGAGCTCATCCGCGGTCGCCACACCCTCAAGGAACTCCGGGAGCTGTACGTCTACGCCGGCTGCCTGTCCGAGTTGCTGGCCTGGCTGTCACACGATCTCGGTAACCCGCGAACGGCGCAGGCTTACGCCGTGGACTGCTACGTGCATGGCGAGCAGGCGGGACACGGTGAACTGTGCGGGTGGGCCGCCGACGTCATGACGACGATCACAACGTATGCCGACCGTCCGGACAGAGCGGTGCACGCAGCGATGAAAGGGATTGCCCAGGTCTCCACCGGTCACTCACTGGCCATCCAGCTTCGCGCCAAAGCAGCCCGAGCACATGCTGGGTTGGGCGATCGAAAGACATTCGAAACCCTTTTTGATGAAGCCCGGAACCTGCATGACCAGATGCCCGCGCAGACACCGAGCCGATTCACTACCGGCACCGGCTTGCAGGCGTCCTACGCCATTACCGCATATCCGGCTCACGCATGCCTCTGGCTCGAAGACTTCCAGGCAGCCCGAACACACGCGGAGGCGGCCCTGGCCGCGCACGAGTCGGCCCGACCGGGCGTCAGCTCACCCGGTAAAGGCGATATGGCCCGTCTTCAGCTGGCCACTGCGCTCGCCCACTTGGGCGCACCAGACGAGGCCGCCGCCCTCGGAAGCCAGGCATTGACCGCTCACTGCACGCCCAACTTCGTGCTGAACCACGCGCGGGACCTCAACGCCGCCCTCGTCAGTCGCTACCCGACGCTGACCTGCGTCCGCGATTTCCACGAGCACTACCGGCAGATCGCGCGGCGCCCGCCTCACAACGCCGACTGATCCTGATCTCCCCCAAGGCGTACGCGCGCGAGGGGCGCCTGAGCCAGGCCGAGACGTCGGGCCCCCGACCACGACGAACGCCGGAGGCGGTGAGCTGGGCGCTCAGCAGTCGCGGGGGCTGGGCTAAGCCCCGGCCGGCCGGCGGTTGAGTCGGTAACTTGCAGAGCAGGTCATTGTCAGTGGCTGTCCTTATGATCCTCGTGACGGACTGGAAGGGGATCGTGTGGTCAGCCTGCCTGCTCAGATTCGTGGGGTTCAGGACCCGGAATCCACGGTGCCGCGACTGGAAGCCTTGGCGCACCGGGTGCTGACGGGGGATGTCATCCTGCCCAAGTTCCAGCGGCAGTTCGTGTGGAGCCGCCAGCAGACGCTGGACTTGCTGGACTCCGTGTCCCGGAACTATCCCATCGGCAGCGTGCTGCTCTGGCAGAGCACGGAGCAGCTCGCCAGCGAGCGCACGGTCGCCGGGCTGGACGTCGAACCGCAGCGTCACGGCTATCCGGTGAACTACATCCTCGACGGACAGCAGCGGCTCGCGAGCATCTGCGGGGCGCTGTACTGGCGGCCGGACAGTGATCCCGAGTGCAAGTGGAACATCGTCTACGACCTGGCGCAGCAGGAGTTCCGCCACGTCTCGACGTGTGACGATCCACCGGCACACGTCATGCCGACGCGGGAGCTCTCCGAGCCGTCGGAGTTCTTCGGTCGGGTGGCACAGATCTCCGACCCGGAACTCGTCACACGAGCGAAGACCTTGTTCGACCGCTTCACGAACTACCAGATCGCGGTGGTGACACTCCGTGGCATGGCCGTGGACGAGGTCGCCAAGGTCTTCGAGCGGATCAACAGCACGCACACCCCGCTCACGGTCGTGGACCTGATCAGAGCAGCCACCTGGACACCGGAGTTCGACCTGCAGGACGAAATCGACACCCTGCTCACGGTGCTGGACCGCAAGAAGTATGGCCGGGTCGACTCCAAGACCTTGCTCCAGACGATCGCGGCCTCCGCCGGTTTCGGTTTCGCGCGCGAGGATATGCAGCGCCTGCGTGAGCTGTCACCAGAGGCACTCCATAGCGCGGTGGCCGAAGCCGCCGAGGCGGCGAAGCGGGCTGTGGACTTCCTCACCACCGAGATCGGCACCCCGCGGGCGAGCGCCCTACCGTACATGAACCAGTTCGCGGTACTCGTGGACATCTTCCGCCAGGTGACCAAGCCGACGTCAGCACAGCACGAGGCAATTAAGCGCTGGTTCTGGCTGACGGCGAGCGGCGAGTACTTCAAGGGATGGAACGCTCGGCAGATGGCCGAGGACCGGGATGCCGTGCGGGCCTTCGCCGAGGGGACGGCCGAGATCGACGTGAGCACGGGTCTGCCGCGCGATGTGCTGTGGCGGCGCAGCCAGTTCCGTACGACCAACGCACCCTCGAAGCTCCTCGGGCTGCTGCTCGCGGGTGCTGGTCCAGTCGACCTGCGCAACGGGCAATGCATTGACACAGACCGTGCCCTGTCGTGGCAGAACGACAAGGAGTTCCACCACTTCTTCCCCAAGTCCTTCCTGAAGGCCAGGGGTGTGAGCAGTGCGCGAGCTAACGTCTGCGCGAACCTGATCATGCTGACCTCGGTGTCCAACATCTTCATCAGCGACCAGCCGCCGTCGGTGTACCTGAAGGACATGTGTGACACCGACGGCGAGGGCGTGGTCCGCGAGCGCCTAGCGCACAGTCTGGTCAACGACGCGGCATACGCCGCCGCTCGCCGGGACGACTACGAAGCCTTTCTGGAGATCCGCTCTCGCCTGCTCCATGAGCGACTCATGGACTTGATCGGCCCGACCGGAGAAACGCGCTCGGACTACGTGCCCTTCAGCGAGGAGGCCGAGGTATCTGGCGACGACCGAGAACCGGTCGACCGGGACTCGGTCGACTGAGACCGTCACGACTGGGGGACTGGAGATGCGAGTCAAGGACCTGCCGGTGGGCGACCGCCCGCGCGAACGACTGCTGGAACGGGGCGCGGAGGCGCTGGCCGACCGTGAACTGCTTGCGCTCCTGCTGGGTTCGGGAGCGCGCGGTCTGGACGCCGTCGAGCTGGCAGGCCAACTGATTGCGAGCCAGGGCGGTTTGCGTCGGCTGGCGCAGGCGCCGCCGCACGAGCTGGTGGCCCTGCTCGGCGTCGGCCCGGCAAAGGCGGCCAGAGTGGCGGCCGCGTTTCAGCTCGCCCGGCGCGCACTGGCGGATGAGCAACCCGCACGCCGCAGGGTTGTGGCAACAGCTGACATCGCCGCGTGTGCCGCGCCCCTGCTGCGAGGGCTCAGACACGAGCGGGTCGTGGTCGTCGTCTGCGACAAGGCGGGCGCGGTGCTGCGCACCGTTCGTCTGACCGAGGGTGCCACGGACCGCAGCCTTATCCCCGTACGCGACGTCCTCGGCGCAGTTCTCGCCACGGGCGGCTCGTCATTCGCCGTCGCCCACAATCACCCCTCGGGTGACCCCACCCCGAGCACTCTTGACTGCCAGGTGACCGCTCGCTTGCAGGAGGCCGCCGAGGTGGTCGGGGTGCGTTTCCTGGACCACCTGGTGGTGACCGACGACGCCTGGCGGCGGGTTACAGCTGACCCGTGAACGCGGCGTTCAGGATTGACGGCCGCAGAGCATCCAGCGCGGGTCCAGCGTGCACCTTGCTTACGCATTCAGCGAACGAGTCGAGAATCCGGGCAACCCTGTCCTGCTCGGCGCGGAGCGGCAGGGGGATCTCCAAGGCTTCGAACCGCTTGCGGCCGAGCGTGCGGTTGCGATCGGCACCACCTGGGGATGCGGCAGATACCTGGGCCAGTCCCCGATGGGAGAGGAAGTAGTGGCGCAGGTACGAGCTGTTCACCCGCTCGTCGCAAGGCATGTAACTGAGAAAACGGTTCGAAGCGACATAGTCGCGAGCTACGGTTTCAGTAGTTACGCCGATGGCTCCCTCCCATGCCTTGATGTTGCTGAGCAGTAACGCGTCGGCAGGTAGCTTGAAATAGCTGAGTTTGCTGACGTCGCTGCCCAGCGTCGACGGGTAGTGGATGATACCCTTGCCGAATGACTTCACGCCGATTACGTGGTACGGAGCTTCGGGATCGATGGTAATTGGGGTACGTGCGAGAGCGAGTACGTCTCCCACCTGGACAGTCTCGACAGCTTCTTCTGAGATCCTGCTGACGAGCGACTCGTTAAGACTGCCTTGCAAGTTGGAAAAGCTGGCGCGGAGTTCCTGCACGGCGTCCACGCGCCCGAGGAGAGCGTCGAGCTTGTCCGCGACGCGCTGCTGCTCGACGAGATCTGGAAGAGGCGCCTTGATTTCAAGGAGTCGTTCGACACTTACACGTTCACGGCGCGCTCCAAGCCCTTTCGACCCCTTACTTAGGGATTTCCAGAATTCCGGCCACTGACAGAGGAAGCCGATGTATCGACCGTCGGTATCAACCGAAGCGGAGAAAGTGGGGAACTCGGAGGAGAGAAAGGAGCCGTCGAACTCTTTGTTGACGAGACTGATTGCTCCTTCGAATGCCTTGAGCCTGCTGAGCACGATGCTGCTATTGCGTAGGCGGTTCAGCTTTGTGTAGCTGGTCTGAGTTCCCTGAATTGGGCCGCGCGAGAAGAGTCCCCGGCCGAATGAGTAAACTCCGGCGATTTCATAAGTGAAGTTAGGGGAAACGGAGACTTCGTCAATGTCGAGGCGGATTACGTCGCCAAGGCGGCGCTCCGGGTATTCGCTCATATGCCGCATCCCAGCTCAACCTTGATCTCGTCCAGTAGTCCGAGAATCTCCTTCTCCGTCTTGATCAGCTCGTCCACGAGCTCACCTGAGGGCCGGTGAGCCAGGTCGTTCCCCTCGTACGGGTTCGCCAGGTCGAGGTTGTAGTCGCTAGCCTTGATGTCCTTAGCATACACCTTCCATGCGCGCTCATTTACCTCGCGACCTTTCCGGTCCTCGCCGCCCCACCATTCAGCGCAGTCCGCGAACTCCTCGTACTGCATCGGCTTGGTCTTGCTATAGCTGCGGCGGCCTGCGGGGGGCGGGATCTCGTAGAACCAGGTCGCTTTCGTCGGACCAGTCTTCTCGAAGAACAGCAGGTTCGCCGGGATCTGCGTGTACGGCGCGAAGACGCCCTGCGGAAGCCTGACGATAGTGTGCAGGTCGCACTCCTTCAGCAGCTTTTCCTTGATCAAGGCGGCACTCCTGCGAGTCTCGAACAGCGAGCCGTTCGGCAGGACGATGGCGCATCGCCCACCGGGCTTGAGGCGCTCGACCACCGAGTACAGGAAAAGCCAGGCGGTCTCACGCGTTGCGTATCCCTTCGGAAACCGCTTCGCGACGGACTCTTCCTCCTCGCCACCGAATGGTGGGTTGGTGAGGATGGCGTCCACGCGGTACTTCGGACTCGTCTCGTTCCGCATGCGTGTCAGGGCGTTGCCGTGCACGACCCGTGGCGCATCAACATCGTGCAGAAGCAGGTTCATCATGCACAGTAGATACGGTAGGGGTTTCTTCTCGATCCCCCTGATGTTGTGATGAAGTTGGGCTCGCTTGATTGAGCTGTTGGCATGCTCTTTGAGTGCGTCGAAGGTTGCGACAAGGAACCCTCCCGTCCCGCATGCCGGGTCCATCACGGATTCTCCGAGCTTGAGGAACGACTGTTCCACCATGAACCTGATGACCGGGCGTGGAGTGTAGAACTCCCCTGCATCGCCGGCTGCGTCCCGCATCTCCTTCATGATGGTCTCGTAGACATACGCCATCGTGTGGACGCTGTCGTCGGCCTGGAAGTCGATGCGATCGACGACGTTCACCAGGTCGCGTAGCAGTGTCCCGGAGAGCATCCGGTTGTTGACGTCCTGGAAGATGGCGGAGATGACGTTGCGGGGGTCATCGTCGCTGCCGCCCTTCAACTCGCGCAGATACGGCAGGAGGTCGCCGTTGATGAATTCGAGGAAGGTGTCGCCGGTGAGATCCTCGTTCGCGCCCCACCTCTCCCACCGGTACGGTTTGTCGAGAGCATGTTCGTAATCGAGGTTCTCCATCGCGCGGAACTCGTCGACCCGCTCACTGAACGCTCGCAGGAAGAGCAGCCATGACAACTGCGGCAGGCGGTCCAGATCGCCGTTGAGGCCGGCGTCCTTGCGCATGATGTCCCGGGCGGACTTGATGGCTGAGGAGATCTCGGCCCTCGTCCGGTACATCTTCTTTCTCGGCCGCGTGGGCAGCTCGACGGCGAGCTGGTCCTGCTGATCCTGGTCGGTTCGAGTCGGCATGAAGTCAGTGCTCCGTTCCGGATACATCGTCATGTGCGGTGCTCCAGAAGCCGCGCAGCAGCTTCAGAGCGGATGGGAGGTCGCTCGCGGTTTCGGTTAGCCCGTCCGCGAGCGCGGGGTACTCAGCGCGCCATCGTGGTGGCGGGTCGGGGATATCGACAGGGCATGGGTGCGTGTCGCGGATGGTGAAGACGTGGCGTACCACGTCCACCAGAGCCTTGTCCGGCTGCAGCCCGTCCTCGATAAGCAGGACGAGGTCGATTAGATCCTTGATCCGGGTATTGGGCCGGTCCCCGTAGTCACGAGTCAGCGCGTGAAGTTTCTCCGCGAAGTGCTGGCGCCGCTCCACGGCTTCGATCGACCGGGCCGGGATTTCGGCGAAGGTCAAAGAGCCAGGAAGTTCCAACTGCTCAGTGACTGCCAGCTCTTCCCCGCGTGCCGCGACATCCAGCCGGACACTGGCGAACACCTTGCCCCCGAGCCATGCCTCGACCGAGAAGCGCCAAGCCCCACGGCCCCCGCCGTCAACGGCCAGCGCAACCGGATCCTTCACCCGGAACGAGAACCAGTCGCCGTCCGGATCCTCGGCGAGCGCGTCGATGAGCAGCTCGCGTACGGCCAGGCCATCCGCCGCGCCGCTCGTGACCGCGAGGTCGAGGTCCTTGGTCGCCCTCGCCCGTCCCCCCAGCCTGAATTCCAGAGCCGCACCGCCCTTGAGAACCCACTGGGTTCCGGCATCCACGGATAGCCGCACGGCGAGACGGTCGAACACCACTCGGCGGCGAAGCCTGCCGAGATCGCCGCCGGTATTGTCCGATTTCTGCTTAAGTTGGGTTTCCAGCGCGCGGCGCAGGGCGGTCGCGTCGGTGTACCGCTTCACCCCGCCTCCGCTCGCAGTGCCCGTTCCACGGCCAGTTCAGCCTGTGGGCCCAGCTTCTGTGCCGCGTGCAGCAGACGCTGGCGACTGGCGGAACCCCGGCCGAGAAGCTCTGCGATCGCCGAGTCGATGACGTCTTGGTCCGCCCCTGATGCGGCCGTCTCGACGGTAGCTCGTAGCGGGGTGGTGACGCGGAAGCCTTCGTGTTGCTCGACGTCCGTCTCGGCCAGTTCGCAGCGATGCAGTACCACCGTGCTGTCTTTCTGCCGGAAACCGGGCGGCACTGTCAGATGGATCTCCGCCGGGTTCGCGATGCCGAGGTCGTGAACCGCGAGTGCACTGGTGTGGGAGACGACCGCGCGTTCGCGGCTCCACAGCGACCAGCGCACGAAGTGGTCCGTGTCCTGGCTGGGGAGGTCCAGATACTCCCGGAAGCGGTAGACGCCACGGTCGATCTGTGTCCAGTTGCCCCGTTGCCTATGGAACTGTTGGGCCTGGTACGAATAGCCGGCCTGGAGAGCCTGGGCTGCGGTGAAGTAGCCGCGCTGACGGCTGGCGACATGCCAGAGCCGGTCCCGTGGGCCTCTCTCGGTGAGCACGTCGGCACCCTACCAGCAAATGTCCTCAAACAAAATTTGAGTTTTGCGCACGAACGGTACGCAACACTAAAGCTCCGTTGTAGTTATCCTACGTCGAACAGGTGTCTTCCGAGACCGTCGATCGCCTCATGCAAGGCGTCCCGCCCGCCGAACAGGCCGCCAAGCTCGATCACGTTTCCCATCTCGGTGAAGGGCGGCACGCGCAGCGCCCGCGCACTGAGCTCATCCGCTCCGTGTTCGGTGAACTTGTCGAGCAGTGCGTCGAGCACGAGCCGGGCCTTGGGGCCGAAGCTCTCCAGGAACTGTTGGTGCTCACGCTGCACGCGCAGCGCCCGCTCGGCGCGGGAGACCAGTGGGAGCTCCCAGGCTGCGTTGATCAGCAGATCGAGGGGGTCGGCCTCGGGGTGGCCGAGCTTGGCCATCAGGTCGTCGGATTCGATGGCCCGGCTCTGGAGCTCCTCGCGCAGGGCCGTCCGGCTCCGGGCCACCGCCCACTGGGTCCGCAGATCAGTGGGCGAGAGATTCATGGACAGCACCCGGTCACGCACGAACTCGCGGTACTCCACCAGGCGCAGCGTCTGGCCGTCCGACTCCAACTGGTAATGCACGTCGTTCCAGACGTACACCTCCACCCCGTCAACGTAGATGCGCTTGCCCTGGGCCATGATCTGATCGGCAGTGTCGTCGTCCTCCGTGCCAAGCACCGGCACGCGAGCGGGATCGTCCGGGAGTGGGCCTTCGTCCTGTGTCTCGTACTCCGCCTCCGCCTCCGCCTCCGCGACCTGCTCAGCGTCGTCATCCCCAGCCTGCTCCTGGCTGGTCACCCGGTTACCACGCTCGTCGACTTCGTCATCGATGACTCGCAGCGGCGGTCCGTCGAAGGCAGGGTCGTTGAAGAGTCTGGTGGCCTCGACGAAATCGATGATGTCGAAAGAGCCCTTGTGGGCTTCCAGACAGAGCCGGGTACCACGTCCGATGATCTGTTTGAAGAGCGGCATCGAGCCGATGCGCCGGAAGATGACGATGTTCTTGACCGAGGGCAGGTCGACACCGGTGGTGAGGAGCTGGCTCGTCATCACGATCACGGGCTCGTTTGAGTCGATCTTGCTGAACTCATCGAGCAGGGCCTTGCCCGAATCCCCGTCCGCGTCCGTGATGCGGCAGGCGTAGTTCTCGTACTGGGCGACCATGTCGAGGTTGGCGTTGTTCAGCGCGACCCGCATCCGGTTGGCGTGATCGTTGTTCTCGCAGAAGACGATGGTCTTGCCCATGCGGTCGGTGTCGTGCAGATACTGCGTCAGGTAGCGGGCAGCTGCCTGGGTGCGGTCCAGCACCGCGAGCACCCTCTCGTACTGCCTTGGTGTGTACAGCTTGTCCGGGATCACGTCTCCGGCTACGTCACGCTGTCCCTCCGATGGACGGAAGCCCGTCATGTCGATGTTCAGGCGCACCCGGCGCACCCGGTAGGGCGCGAGAAACCCGTCCTCGATCCCGTCGCGGAGCGAGTACTCGTACACCGGATTGCCGAAGTAACCAAATGTGTCAGCATCGTCCCTGCGGATCGGTGTGGCCGTGAGTCCGATCTGTACGGCTTTGTCGAAGTGCTCCAAGATCTGGCGCCACTGGGAGGACGAGCCGGCGCTGCCCCGGTGGCACTCATCGACGATGATCAGGTCGAAGTAGTCCTTCTCGTACTGGCCGAACAGCGCCTGCTCATCGCCCCGATCCAGGGACTGGTAGAGCGCGAAGTAAACCTCGCGGCTCCGTTGGGCGCGACCTTTCGAGATCTTGTGGACGACGTCCCCGAAGGCGGGGACGAAATAGTCGTCCTTAGGCTGGTCGACCAGAATGTTGCGGTCGGCGAGATAAAGCACCCGAAGCATGCGGCCCGCCGTCCAGCCCGACTTCCTGAGCTTCGCCACCAACTGGAGGGCAACCATCGTCTTGCCCGTGCCCGTTGCGAGGGTCAGCAGGATGCGGCGCTGCCCGCGGGCGATGGCCCGCAGTGCGCGATTGACCGCGATGCGCTGGTAGTAGCGCGGGCGCTTGCGCTCCAGGTTGTAGTCGCGCAGCGACGCGTCGAAGGGAGCGAGCAGCATCTCCTTCTCCAACTGCGACTCGACACCTTCGCTTTGACAGAACCGCTCCCACAGCTCATCCGGGGAAGGGAAATCGGGGCGTTGGCGAATCGCTCCTCCGATCTCGATCTCCCAGATCTCGTGCCCGTTAGTCGCATACGCCACGGGGAGCTCGAGCTGCTGGGCGTACCGCTTGGCCTGCTCGATGCCGGCGGCAGCGTCGACCTTGGTGCGCTTGGCCTCGACCACGGCCAGCGGCAGATCGTCGCGGTACTCCAGTACGTAGTCCGCCACCAGCGGGTTGCTGGACCGGTGCCGACGCGAGGACACGATGATCTTCCCGTTGGTGATGCGGTACTGCTCACGGATCTGTCGCTTGTCCCACCCCGCTGCCCTGAGCCCCGGCATCACGAAGGTCCGGCAGGTCTCCTGCTCACTGATGGCACTCGAACTACCCATGATTCAGCAGAGGCTACGACATGTGGAGTCCCGACCGTACCGGTAGTCGTTGATCGCGGCTGGTCGCCATACCGCAATGACATATTGCTGTCATCGCGGTATGCTTTGATGCATGCGGACCACGCTACGGGTGGATGACGAGCTGCTGCGCCGGGCCAAGAGCCACGCGGCGCGGCAGGGGCGCAGCCTGACCTCGGTTTTCGAGGAGGCGCTTCGCCGTCTGCTGGCCGAGTCCGAACGGCGAGCGGAGCGCACCCGAGTCGAGCTGCCGGTGTCCGTCGCGAGTAGCGGCGTGCTGCCCGGCGTGGATCTCGATGACAGCGCGGCACTGCTGGACGTGATGGAGGGCCGTGCTCCTTCCTGACGTCAACGTGCTCGTGTACGCATTTCGCCGGGACGCCGCCGACCACGAGAAGTACCGAGCCTGGCTGGACAGCACCGTCAACGGCGACTCCAGCTACGGCTGCTCCGACGTGGTGCTCAGCGGCTTCGTGCGAGTCGTGACCCATCCGCGGATCTACCAGCAACCCAGCACGCTGACCGAGGCGTTGACCTTCGCCCATACGGTACGAGATCAGCCGATCTGCCGACCGGTGCTGCCCGGCGACCAACACTGGTCGATCTTCACCCGACTGTGCCGGCTGGCCAGCGCGAAAGGCAACCTGGTGGCCGATGCCTTCCTCGCGGCTCTGGCGATCGAGTCGGGATGCGAATGGGTGACCACCGACCGGGACTTCGCTCGATTCCCCGGGCTGCGCTGGCGCCACCCACTCAGCACGTGATCAGGTGGTCGCGGTACCCGGGCCCATGGCCAGCTTGGTCAGCAGGTCCCGGGCCTGCTCGGCATTCCGCGGCTGGCACAGCACATCGTAACGCCCGGCGACCAGCTGGCTGGCCGACGCGAAATCCCGCCGGCCGCGAGTCGCGGCGTAGCTGGCAGCCGCAAATACCGTGCCGAACACCGCACCGGTGGCCAGCCCCACCAGGATCGGGATGACCCCGGCCCCGGCCTGGGTAGCGAAGAGGCTGAGCAGCACTCCGACGAACAGCCCGAACCACGCGCCCGACGCCGCACCCTGGCTCAGCACCCGGCCCCAGGTCAACCGGCGCAGCACCCGCTCGACCAGCATCAGATCCACTCCGACGATGGTGACCTCGGCGACCGGAAAGTGCCGGTCGGCAAGATGATCCACGGCCCGCTGCGCTTCGGCGTAGGTGGCGTAGGAGCCGATCGGCCAACCAGTGGGTGGAGTGGGCAGGCCAGGCATCTGACCTTGGCTACTGAACGGGCTGGTCACAGTACATCACCTCTTGGGTGCGGGTACCCATCGTGCCGAGGCTCACGCGTGCGGCCTCGATATCCGGATCAACTCCGCGCAGCGTACTCCCGTAGCAAGCCCTTGCTGATGATCGTCTTCTGGATCTCGCTGGTTCCCTCACCGATGAGCAGGAACGGCGCCTCGCGCATCAACCGCTCGATCTCGAACTCCTTGGAGTAGCCGTATCCCCCGTGGATGCGGAACGCATCGTCGGTGACCTCCTTGCAATACTCGCTGGCCAGCAGCTTCGCCATCCCGGTCTGGACATCGTTGCGCGCCCCGGAGTCCTTGACCCGCGCGGCGTTGACCATCATCAGGTGCGCGGCCTCGACCTTGGTGGCCATCTCGGCGAGCTTGAACGCGATCGCCTGGTGCTGCGCGATCGGCTTGCCGAAGGTCCGGCGCTGTTGAGCGTAACCGACCGCGAGCTCGAAGGCGCGAATCGCGATGCCACAGGCCCGGGCCGCGACGTTGACCCGGCCGACCTCGACGCCGTCCATCATCTGCGCGAAGCCCTTGCCGGGAGCGGCGCCGAGCACCTGGCCAGCTCCGATGCGGTAGCCGTCGAACACCAGCTCGGTGGTCTCGACCCCCTTGTAGCCCATCTTGTCGATCTTGCCTGGGACGCTGAGGCCGGGGGCGACCTCCCCGTAGCCGGTGGGCTTGTCCACCAGCAGCGTGGTGAGGTTGTGGTGTGCCTTCGCGGCGCCCTCGTCGGTCTTGACCAGGGTGGCCACCAGGGTCGACGTGGCACCATTGGTCAACCACATCTTCGCGCCGTCGACGACGTAATGGTCCCCGTCACGTCTGGCCCGGGTCTTGATCGCCGCGACGTCGGAGCCCAGTTCCGGCTCGGACATGGAGAAGGCACCTCGAATGCCACCCTCGGCCATCTTCGGCAGGTAGCGCTGTTTCTGCTCGTCGGTGCCGTGCCGGCAGATCATGTGCGTCACAATGAAGTGGGTGTTGATCACGCCGGAGACACTCATCCAGCCCCGGGCGATCTGCTCCACAACCAGTGCGTAGGTCAGTAGCGACTCGCCCAGACCGCCGTACTCCTCGGGGATGGTAAGCCCGAACAGGCCCATCTCCCGCATCCCGTCGACGATCTCCTGCGGGTAGGTGTCGGTGTGCTCCAGCTCCTGGGCGACCGGGATGATCTCTTTGTCCACGAAGGACTTGACCGTGGCCAGGATCTCTTGCTGGATATCGGTGAGACCGTCGGTCTGCGCAAGCCGGGCCATGAGGGCACCTTTCGTCGCGTACCGCCGGGCAACCGGCGTCGCGGATCTTTGGTGAAAACTGTAATGTCTCTCGTGACGTGGAGGGGGCTGGCAGCTATGACCACCATCACGCCCAACCGATCCGGCAACCACCGCCATCGGCTCGACGGCCCGGTGTTCCTGACCGCGTGGCTGTTCATGCGCCGGCACGTCGATCTCCTCCGGCTAACCGGCGCGATGTGTCGCGCTCGGTGATCTTCGGCTGACCGATTCACCGTTGCAGGCATCGCGGGATCGACCGGCAGGTCGACGCCCGCTGCCACATCCGGCCACGACCTAGGAGAAATCTCATGAGCGCGCCTGCCCACACCCCACCGGACCCGACCTTCTACCGCAGCCCCAGCGAAGCCGCTGCCGCACCTGCCGAGCAGCTCGCCTACGTCGTCGCCTTCGACCGCACGGCACAGCGGCCCGACGCGCTGACCGTGGTCGACGTCAATCCCGGCTCGTCACGATACGGGCAGGTGGTGGGCTGGGCGGACCTGCCCACCCTGGGCGATGAGCTGCACCACTTCGGCTGGAACGCCTGCAGCAGCGCGCTGGCCCACGAGGGGCATGACGTGGGCAGCCTGGAACGCCGCTACCTGCTGCTGCCCGGGCTGCGCAGCTCGAACGTGCACGTCTACGACACCCGCCCGGACCCGACCAGCCCCACCCTGGTCAAGACGATCGGCGCCAAGGAGCTGGCGGAGAAAGCCGGCTACTCCCGGCCACATACGCTGCACTGCGGCCCCGAAGGGATCTTCCTGTCCTGCCTCGGTGGCGGCAATGGCGCGGACGGGCCGGGCGGGATCGCGCTGCTCGACCACTCCAGCTTCGACGTGCTGGGTCCGTGGGAAAGCGATCGCGGGCCACAGTACCTGGCCTATGACGCCTGGTGGCACCTGACCCAGAACACCCTGGTCACCAGCGAGTGGGGAACCCCGTCGATGATCGAGGACGGGGTCAACCCGGAGCTGCTGCTGGGCAACAAGTACGGCCACGCACTGCACTTCTGGGACCTGGCCGCCGGCAAGCACCTGCAACGGGTCGACTTGGGCGCTGAGCACCAGATGGTGCTCGAGCTGCGTCCAGCGCACGATCCCGAGGCGACCTGGGGCTTCGTCGGCATCGTCGTGTCCACCCAGGACCTGTCCGCCTCGGTGTGGCGCTGGCACCGGGAAGGGGGCAGCTGGACCGCCGACAAGGTGATCACCATCCCGGCCGAGCCTGCCGACCCCGATCTGCTGCCCCCGGCGCTGAAGCCCTTCGGCGCGGTGCCCCCGCTGGTCACCGACATCAACCTCTCGGTCGACGACCAGCAGCTGTACGTGTCCTGCTTCGGCACCGGTGAGCTCAAGCAGTACGACGTGAGCGACCCGGCCCACCCGCGCGAGACCGGGTCGGTGCGGCTGGGCGGCATCGTCGGCCGCGCGGCGCATCCGGCGGCACCCGACCAGCGCCTGGCCGGTGGCCCGCAGATGGTGGAGGTCAGCCGGGACGGCCGGCGGGTGTATCTCACCAACTCGCTCTACGGCGCGTGGGACGACCAGTTCTACCCCGACGGCGTCGGCGCGTGGCTGGCGAAGATCGACGCCACCCCCACCGGCGGCCTGACCGTCGACGAGAAGTTCTTCCTGCACGGCGACGACTTCCGCGGCCTGCGCGTGCACCAGGTACGCCTACAAGGCGGTGACGCCTCCTCCGACTCCTACTGCTACCGCTGACTCAGGGACCTGTCTGGCGCCATTCGGAACCGAATGGCGCCAGACACGGGTGCCGGGACCGCGATTCGGCTCCGAATGGCGGCTCCTGTTCAAGGCGTTACGGATGTGGACCGACAGTGACGATTGTCAGGGTGTCGGCTCCGGGACCGTAGACCCACCACAGCCGCCAGGCGCTGGGGGTCTTGTTCTCCACGTAAGACTCCCTGACCTCCTCGCCGTTGGGCCCGGTCGGCGACTGGTACTGGTGCGAGTTCAAACCCGGGTGTCCCGGCCCGACGTCACGGAGCAGCCGGAGTCCCTTCGTGACCTTCTTTCGTTTGACCGCGTGCGCAGGCTTGCCGAGCTCGTCCAACTCGCGTTGCGCCTCATCAGTGAGGAACAGAGTGAACGGCGGGGCGCTCACTCTTCGTCATCACCATCGAGGAGGTCGTCACGGCGGGCGACTCTGCCCTGCGTGACGTCGGCTCAGCCGCGCGGTAGCGATGTGCGCAGCTCCTCGTCCTCCCAGACCAGCAGTTCACGCTTGGGGATGCTGGCCAGCGGGGTCAGCAGTATCTCCCCGGTGGGCCGGGTGGAGACCAGAAAGCGGTCGTTGCGCCGCACCCCGGCCCGGCCGAACGCTATCCGTGCGCACTCGTCCGCGGTGACTTCCGCGACCGGCTCGGAAGCCAGCGGGTGCGCTCAATGCTTCCTCCTCTGACCGAACCAGTTCACCAGTATCCCACCTGTAAGCGAGTGGGCAGAACCCACTCGCTCATAAGTGGCGTTGTCTCCTCCACTCGCCCGGACGATCACGGGGAGGAAGGTACCGCCGGGGCTCGGATCGCGGTCGGCTGGTGGTGCTGGGCGAGGCAAGCGCGGGCAAGACTGTGCTAGCGATCCGGTCGTTCTCGATCTCGCCGTAGCGGTGCTGGACGATCCGCGTCCGGAGCCGCGGTCCCTGTGCGGCTGAGCCTGCCACGCATGCCTGCCGTCAATAGTCATTGTTGCAGATTCACGCTAATTCCGAGCGGGAACTGAATGGATCGGGTTCGCAGGCCAGTAGCGTTAATCTCCCCATGCAATCCCGTGCCAATTTTTAACTTGTCCCGAATTTCCGTCAACGGGAAGTAGAAGTAGTAAATCCATCCAGGCTCCAGCTTAGGGGGAACAGCCGAGAATGCCTGCCGGCAATCCACCGCACCGCCTCCCTGGCCGCGCACAAGCTCCTAACGTGTGCGTCGTCCGCCTTGATTATGATATCCCGACCGATCCGAAGTTCGGCGCCGGTCAGAGTAGTGTCGAGCCGTCCAGCATTCTGCACCTTATACACCAGGTAGATCGCATCGGAGGTATCGAAGTCCCGGTCAGTCAGCGCCGGATGTTGCTGTTCGGATAGGGTCACCGGTTCGCGGCGGCCATCGTTGTACTTGAGTTGCACCGAGGTTTCCACGCTTAGCACAGCGCCGGACCAATCGAATTGCTCACGCAGATCCTTGACCTGACTGTACGATAAATAGACCCCTATCCCTGTAATGACGAAGGTAAACGCGGATATGATGATCGCAAGCTTTGCGAGCGGGCCGTCCTTGCCGTTGGCCATTGCAGCGCGCCTCCCCTTAAAGTGATCCAGCTCACACTCGCTTGCGATTATAGGGCTTGAAGTGAGACCTGCCAAATCCCCGACAAGCACTCACATCGTTAAACCGTCGGGATACACCGCCGCGGGGTGCTGCCCACCCACACCGCCGGCCCGGTGCGCCTATCCGGCATTGCAGTGCAGTTCCGGCATCGCGAGTTCCAAATTTGGCTGGCCGATCGTGACGAGCCGACCGGGAGCGGCGGGGCCGAGGCTGTGGCAAGCGGGTCGGCAGGGCGATCCACGGGGAACCAGGGATAGACCATGCTCGGTCGCGTGACCGGACTGCGGGAGAGACGAGTTAGCGGTCGGCTTCGTGGTGGAAGTCGTCGGCGATCTTGAGTAGGTGTTTCCGTGCCGCATCCCCATGGAGAGCGTAGCGCTGGTATTGGGCGAACAGGTCCAGGTAGTAGCGCACGTCGGTAGGGTCGCGCAGCACGAGCACGCCGGTCTTGCTCTCCACGCGAGCAAGCCGGTCGTCGTAGATCACGAACACGTTCAGCGGCCCAATCCGAACCCGAGTCCGGAACGGGATGATCTCGATCGTCACGTTGGGCAACCCGGATACGCCGGCGATGTGCTCTATCTGCGCAGTCATGTCGACGGAGTCGAGCAACCGCCAGCGCAGCGCAGCCTCGGTGAGCAGAAAAACGAACTCCTTATCGTCTCGATGCAGGATCGCCTGGCGCTGCACTTTGTGGTTGACGATCTCCTCAACCGCCGCTGGCGAACGTTCCTCCGGCCAGCTCAGCGCCTGCCGCGCGTAGGCGGGAGTCTGAATCAGTCCGGTGACCATAGTGGGCAGGAAATGACGCTGCACCCGGCATTGGGCCTCCAGGGCCTGTAGGTCTCGCTGCCGTGCTGCAGGCCCGGCGCGGGCTCTCAGCTTGCCGGGCCGGAACTCCGTATTAGCCACTCTGGCCAGCGACACCAGCTCACCGCTGCGTTCGACACCAACGTCCAGCGCGTAGACCAGCAGCTCGACGTCGGTGACGCTGGGAACAATGCGGCCCGTCTCAATCCGAGAGATCTTGGTCTGACTCATGTACACCCGGGCACCGAGGGCCTGTCCGGACAGGCCAGCAGCCCGGCGCAGATCACGTAGAGCCGTCGCCAGCTCCAGACGGTCCGCCTCGGACAACTCGGGATCGAGCATCAATACCCGATGATAGCCCGGTAGGTGAAGAACGGGACGGCGTGCTGCAGGGCGATCTCCCGGTAGCGACGGAACTCTGCGGGATCGACATTGGTCAGCACCTCCCGGCCAAGCTGGGTACCGTCCTCGGCGTAGATCTGTTTGAGGACGATCTCGTCGTCGAAAAACAAAAAATCCCAGTCGGGCAGGCCGGGATCGGGTACCCAGGAGAGGTCCAGAATTCGAATGTCCTCGCCTCCACAGCTTACATTTCCGACATATCCCCAGTCGAACTGCCTACGGATGTAGTCGGTCAAGGGTGGTGTCAGAACCCGGACCCTCTGTACGTACCGCCCGCTAGCAAAATAGCCGCGAAGCCTGCCGTGCCAGCGTTCATTGTAGCCAGCGGGCATCGATTCGCCAGCAAGGTAACGCTCCAGCAGGCCCTCTTCCTTAGCAACCCGGTACTCGGGCAAGGTTTCGAGGCGGAAGGCGGACCGCTGGAAGGTGTCCCACTGTGACGCAGTCCCAAGCCTGACGGGAAGGCGATTTTCAGCTGATGGCACGGGCCGCCCTCAGCAGCAAATCGTCAGTGATCTCGACGATTGTCTCGCCATCCGGGCAAGCAAACCCAGACAGTACGATTCCTTGTACACCAACGGTGCCGCGGTCGGTGCGGTACACCGCCGGGCAATCGTCGTCATCGCAGCCCTCTCCCGCAATCTTCGTCAACTTCACGGTTCCTCCTCGCTGGCTTGCCTACCAGAATAGCTCCGAACGTGGGTCGCAGACAAGCGCCGAGCAGGTTTATTCGCGTTCTCGCATAGTCCGGTCGAGACTGGCCGCTATGCGCGTTCCGGCATCACGAGAGCAGGCTCGAACACTTGCGGATCCGAGCCGAGCTCCGGTTATGTTTCTCCGTCGCCCCGGCGCACTCGGCCCCGGCAGTGCACCGGGGCGGCTTCCAAGACTCCGATTCATGAGTCCTACACGAAATGGAAAAACATCGACTATGCGGTATTTCGTATGCGCATATCCGCGACCAGGAGATATCGCGCGAGTCCCGGACGGCGCGACCCCGGTGTGGTGCGGTGAGCGTCCGTTGTGGACGGTCAGCACCTGGCCGATAGCCGATCGGGTTGTCGTCTCGGGCCACGGGTGGCGGCTCGCCGCACTCGGCACCGTCACAGCTACCCAGGGCGAACTGTACTGCGCAGGTACGCATTACAACCGCACCTTGGACCCGGCGGCACTGGCCGATCTCCCGGGCGGCGCGCATGTCGTGTGGAGCGACACCGCGATCGATCTGGGCGACACGGTTCTGGTGGGCTCAGGCGCGTCGTCGATCTTCTATACCGAGCATCACGAAGGGTGGTACGCGTCGTCGGCAGCTGCGCCACTGGCCCGGATGGCGGACGGCGAAGTCGCTCACGTCGACGGCGTCCGGCGCACCCGTCCCGGGCACACCCTGGTGCTCACAGCCATCGGCGCCGTCGAGACCCGGATAGCGCGCCTGGCGGGGTCACGGCAGGTGGGCGGACGCTAACCTCCTCTCGTGGCCACTGCGACCAAGGTCTATACCGCCCGGGTCGCGGGCCTGCCGGTGTTCGGGCCCGACGGCGAGCAGATCGGCAAGGTCCGCGACCTGGTCACCGTGCTGCGCATCGGACCGCGACCGCCCCGGGTGCTGGGGTTGGTGATCGAGCTGGTGATCCGGCAACGGATCTTCGTCCCGATGTTGCGGGTCACCTCGATCGAGCCCGGTGCGGTGGCGCTGGCCACCGGCACGGTGAGCCTGCGCCGGTTCTCGCTGCGCCCCAACGAGACGCTGGTGATCGGGGAGATCCTGGACACCCGGGTGCATGTGGCCGCCACCGGTGCGGTGGCGGTGGTGGTGGACGCGGGGATCGAGCAGGCCCGCACCCGGGACTGGGTGATCACGAAGCTGGCGGTGCGGGAGCGCATCGGCCGGCTCGGGAGGCGGGGGCCGGTCCAGGTACTGGCGTGGGACGAGGTCGCCGGGCTGACCCTGGCTGAGGTGTCCTCCCGCGGGCAGGGCGCCGAGCAGCTGCTGGCCCTGTTCGAGGGGTTACGCGCGGTGGAGGTCGCCAACGCGCTGCGCGACCTGCCGGCCAAGCGCCGCCACGAGGTGGTCGACGCCCTGGACGACGAGCGGCTGGCGGACGTGCTGCAGGAGCTGTCCGAGGACGAGCAGGCCGAGGTACTGGCCCAGCTGGGCGATGAGCGCGCCGCCGACGTGCTGGAGGCGATGAATCCCGACGATGCCGCCGACCTGCTCGGCGAGCTGCCTCAGCCGGAACGGGAACGGCTGCTACGGCTGATGGCACCCGAGGAGTCTGCGCCGGTGCGCCGGCTGCTGGCCTACTCCTCGGACACCGCCGGGGGCCTGATGACCCCGGAGCCGGTGGTGCTCACTCCGGACGCCACCGTCGCCGAGGCGCTGGCCCGGGTCCGTGACCCGGAGCTGACCCCCGCTTTGGCGAGCATGGTATTCGTCTGCCGCCCCCCCACGGCCACCCCGACCGGGCGCTACCTGGGGTGCGCCCACTTCCAGCGGCTGCTGCGCGAGCCGCCGTCGAACCTGGTGGCCGGCGTGCTGGACGTCGAGCTGGCCCGGCTGGGACCGCAGGCGTCACTCGCCGAGGTCACTCGCTACTTCGCCGCCTACGACCTGGTCTGCGCCCCGGTGCTGGACCCGGAGGGCCACCTGCTCGGGGCGGTGAGCGTGGATGATCTGCTGGATGCCGCGCTGCCCGACGACTGGCGGCAGCGGGAGGTCTGGCCCAGCCCAGCCCGGACTGGCGAGGCAGCCGATGGCTGACTATTCGGGACACCGGCTGGACCTGCCGCGCGGGCCACGGCGGCTGACGCCCCGGATGGACCCGGACGCCTTCGCCCGCTTGTCCGAGCGGATCGCCCGCTTCCTGGGCACCGGACGGTTCCTCGTGGCGCAGACGGTCCTGGTGGTGGCGTGGATCACACTGAACCTGGTCGCGGTGTCGCTGCGCTGGGACCCGTACCCGTTCATCCTGCTCAATCTGGCGTTCTCCACCCAGGCGGCCTACGCGGCGCCACTGATCCTGCTGGCACAGAACCGTCAGGATGACCGTGACCGGGTCTCGCTGCAGGAGGACCGGGCCCGGGCCGAGCGCACCAAGGCCGATACCGAGTACCTGGCCAGAGAGCTGGCATCGCTACGGTTGGCCGTCGGTGAGATGGTCACCCGGGACTTCCTGCGCTCCGAGCTTGCCCGGCTGACCGAGCCCAGAGAACCGGAGTCGGCGGGTTCGGCGGTGTCCGGATCGGAACGATCCGGAC
>JBOHGE010000030.1:0-70222 GCA_050700055.1 Pseudonocardiaceae bacterium | reverse complement strand
CCAGTCGGGGGTGCCCGGATAGGGCCGGTATTCGAACGCCGAGGCTCGAAACCGGCCGGGAAGCGGGTCAGTCAACTCCCACAGCTCGCGCACCAAGCGCACGGTGGTGTCGATCTCGTCACGGGTCTCCGTGGGGAACCCGAGAATGACGTAGCCCTTGACGTTGATCCCCCGCTCGGTCAGCCGTTGCACCACCGTGCGGGTCATGCCGGGGTCGATGCGTTTGTCGATCAGCGTGAGTATCCGCTCGCTTCCCGACTCGATGCCCAGCGCGACTTCTCGCAATCCGTTGCGCGCTAACCCATCCAGTGTGGCGTCGCTGGCCCGGTTGAGCACGTTGATTCGGCCGGTGGCGTCCCAGACGGCCCAATCGCTGACCCGGTCAGTGCTGAACGTGGCCATCATGGTCTCGATCACCCGGCGGGCGCCGAGGAACAGATCGTCGACGAACCGAAACGCCCGCACGCCCGCGTCACGTAGTTGGTCCATCTCGGCGAGAATATTGTGCGGGTCACGGGTCGGTCAGGATCTCGGTGGGCATCGCCTTTGCCTGGTGTCCTCCAAGCATCACCTTGATCGACGGGTCCAGCGCGGCGGCGATGCGAGCGCTGAGCTCGTAGGTCGGGGCGAGCAGGTTGAACCCGACCCACCGGGGCGCCAGGCTGTTGATCAGATCGATGCTGAGGTCGAGGCCGAGACCGTGCGCTTCGGCGTCGAGCACGCCGACGTTGAACCCCTGGGCGGCGGCATAGGTGGCTAGGTATCCCATGCCGAGCACGGGCAGGGTGAAATCGTTGACCCGCGGACGTTGCGTGTAGTCCCGCAGCGGCGCGTTGACGAACAGCGCGTCGGGGCGACGGGCGTGATCAATGCCGGCGATCAGGACACAGGGCGGTTCACAACGCGACGGTTCCGGTTGTGCTGGCATGGCGGGCTCCCCAAGCAAGCGTGAGCAGTGTCCAGTCGGACAGCTGGTTTCCTGCCAACCGCGCCCACGCCCGCGCGAATTCCGGCTCTGTGTTCGGCCAGCAACGCTGGGGCGTCAGGCGTTGCGCCCACGTGCGGACGGCAAGGTCGGCGAAGGGATACACGGTGTAGTCGTTGGTGAGGTCGGCAACGGCCGCCCCGGCGGTCCAGGGACCGACGCGCCGCACCTTCTGTACCTCGGTGACCAACACGGCCGGGGCGAGTTCAGCCCACTTCGCGCCGAACTCCAAGCAGGCTTCCGCGGCCGCCCGCAACGGGCGGGTCTTAAACGCCATCCCTAACCGAGCGAACTCGGCATCGGGCACCATCAGCACGGTCTCTGGAGTGGGGATCAGCAATGCCTGGCCCAGCGGCGTACTGACCGATTCGCCATAGGCATGGCTGAACGCGCGGTAGAGTTTGCGTGCCTGTCCCGCGCGGATGACCTGCCGCATGATCGCGGTGACCAACGCGTCCCACAAATCGGGGTTACGCCAGCGCGCTACCGTCCCGGCCGTGCACAGGCTGGCGACCATCGCGGTCGGCCCGATCAGCACGGCGGGGTCGATCACATCCAGCGTCGGCGCATCGCTGGCACCGCGCACGTGGTGCGCGTCTGTGCGCTGACCACTGCCGTCGGTCGGGGTGACTGTCAGCGACCACAAGGCGTTACCGCAGCGCACCGCCCGGTAGGCGGCGCCGTTGTCAGCGCACAGCCAGGACGGATAGTCGATCATTACCGAGTCGACGATCACAGCGGCATCCCCTCGCCCTGGTAGCGGGCTGCGAACTCGTCGCGTCACCACGGCTTCTCACGGTCACAGGCCATCGGATCGGCTTCTTGTTGCCCGGTCAGGTTGGCGAGCAGGCGTGGTGCCAGGGCGGTGACTCGCAAGGCCAGCGGTGGGTTGATATTCACAGCCCACTGTACGATCTAGCGCGCGGATCACAATTTCCAGGTCCTCGCAGGACAGGTGCCGTCTGCCACGCACCGCGACCACCACACTGACCCTCGGCCGTGTCCGCACCTCGCTATGGTGGCCCGGCTGCCCGGCGAGTCGATCGAATACTGGCCAGCTAGCAGGTGGGGTTAGAGGACGGGGAGGTAGGTGCGTAGCTCGTAGGCGGTCACGTGGCGACGGTAGTTGTCCCATTCGGCGCGCTTGTTGCGCAGGAAGAAATCGAACACGTGCTCACCGAGGGCCTCGGCGACCAGCTCGGAGTTCTCCATCTCCACGAGCGCCTCGGAGAGGTTCTGCGGCAGCGGGGCGTAGCCCGCCGCCCGCCGCTCCCGCTCGGTCAACGCCCACACATCGTCCTCGGCGGCAGGTGGCAGCTCGTAACCCTCCTGCACCCCGCGCAGCCCTGCGGCCAGGATCACCGCGTAGGTGAGGTAGGGATTGCACGCCGAGTCCGGGGTGCGGATCTCCACTCGCCGGCTGGACGCCTTGCCCGGAGAGTACATCGGCACCCGTACCAGCGCCGACCGGTTAGCGTGTCCCCAACACACCGCGGTCGGGGCCTCCCCGCCGGTGATCAGCCGCTTGTACGAGTTCACCCACTGGTTGGTCACCGCGGTGATCTCGCGGGCGTGCTTGAGCACCCCGGCGACGAAGGCCCGACCGGTCTCGGAGAGCTCGAAGGGCTCGTCGTCGTCGTGGAATGCGTTGCGGTCACCCTCGAACAGGCTCATGTGGGTGTGCATGGCCGACCCCGGCCGGGAGGTGTAGGGCTTGGGCATGAACGAGGCGCGCACCCCCTGGGTGATCGCGACCTCCTTCACCACGTACCGGAAGGTCATGATGTTGTCAGCCATGGTGAGCGCGTCGGCGTAGCGCAGGTCGATCTCCTGCTGGCCCGGGGCACCTTCGTGGTGGCTGAACTCCACCGAGATGCCCATCTGTTCGAGCGCCTCGATGGCATGCCGGCGGAAGTGTGGCGCGGCGTCGTGGCTGGCCTGGTCGAAGTACCCGCCGGAGTCGGCGGGTATCGGCTCGGAGCCGTCGTCCGGTAGGTGGCGCAGCAGGTAGAACTCGATCTCGGGGTGCACGTAGCAGGTGAACCCGGACTCCGCGGCCCGCGACAGCCCCCGGCTCAGCACGTGGCGCGGGTCGGCCCACGACGGCGAGCCGTCGGGCATGGCGATGTCACAGAACATCCGGGCCGAGTAGTGCTCCCCGCTCGGGTTCTCCCACGGCAACACCTGGAAGGTGGAGGGGTCCGGCTTGGCGACCATGTCGGACTCGTAGGCACGCGCGAAGCCCTCGATAGCCGATCCGTCGAAACCGATACCGTCGGCGAAGGCTCCCTCCAGCTCAGCCGGTGCCACCGACACCGACTTGAGGTAGCCCAGCACGTCGGTGAACCACAACCGGACGAACCGGATGTCGCGCTCTTCCAACGTGCGCAGCACGAACTCCTGCTGTCGGTCCATGCGGGCAGGGTAGAGGACAACAGGTGACGACCCTGTTGCGCGCCCCCTACGATACGTATATGCCGCGCCGACAGCTGCAAGTTCTCGCCGTGCTCGCTGCACTGGCCATCACGCTGATCACGTCGTGCGGCACCGGCGCCGAGCAGAGGCTCGCCCTGCCGGACGGCGCCCGGCTGCTGGCCGACTCCGCCACCGCGATGCAGACGGTGACCAGCACCCGGTTCACCCTCGACGTCGGAGGTAACGTACCGGGGATCCCGCTGCGGTCCGCCGACGGCCGGCTGACCAAGGAGGGCTCAGCCAAGGGCACCGCGAAGCTCAACCAGGGCACACAGGTCGTCGAGCTGGAGTTCGTGATCCTCGGCGAGACGATCTATCTGCGTCCCCCCACCGGCCCGGTCCAGAAACTGCCGTTGTCCCTGGCCGGTGCGGTGTACAACCCGTCGGTGATCCTTGATCCCGATCGAGGCGTCGCAGCAGTGCTGGCCAGCGGCAAGGAGCCCACCACCGAGGCCCGTGAGCAGGCCAACGGGGTGGACAGCTACCGGGTAAGGGTCAACTTCCCGGCGCAACCACTGAGCACGCTCATCCCCGGGCCGGCCCAGGACAAGACCGGTCAGGTCTGGATCGCCGTCGACGGTTCCCGGCTGGTGCAGGCCCAGTTCCCCGCCACTGACGGCACGATCACCGTCCGCTTCTCCGAGTACGACGTCCCGGTCGAGATCACCGCGCCCGCTTGATCCCGGCCTGCCTCCGATGAGCCTGATCCCGGTCGGCCGGCGCGGCCTGGCCCTTGGCGCCGGCGCGCTGGTCACCCTGCTGGCCGCGCTGGACGCCTACGTCGTGGTCAGCTTGCTGGTCGACATCATCCGCGACCTGCAGGTGCCGCTGAACCGCCTGGAGCGGGCCACCCCGATCGTCACCGGTTTCCTGCTGGGCTATGTCGCCGCGATGCCACTGCTGGGTCAGGCGTCCGACCGCTTCGGCCGGCGTGCGCTGCTGCAGGTCTGCCTGATCATGTTCGCGGTCGGGTCGGCGGTGACCGCCGCGGCGACGACGCTGCCGGTGCTGGTGGCCGGCCGGGTCCTGCAGGGCGTCGCCGGTGGGGCGTTGCTCCCGGTGTCCATGGCACTGGCCGCTGACCTGTGGCCGGATCGGGGCCGGTCCACCGCGTTGGGCGCGCTCGGTGCGGCTCAGGAGCTGGGTAGCGTGCTGGGCCCGCTGTACGGCGTGGCGGTGGCCGCGCTGGCCGGCTGGCGCGGGGTGTTCTGGGTGAACGTCCCGATCGCGCTCGCCGCGATGCTGGCGGTTCAGCTGGCGGTACCGGCTGCGACGAGGTCCAGTAGTCGGCGGGCACCGCTGGACCTCGTCGGCGGTGGCCTGCTGGCGCTCACCCTGGGGTTGCTGGTGGTGGGGCTGTACAACCCCGAACCCGACCGTGCGGTGTTGCCACCCTGGGGGTGGTCGGTGCTGGGAGTGGCCGCGGTGACCGGGGTGGCGTTCGTGCTGTGGGAGCGCTGGTCAGCGGTGCGGTTGCTGGATCCCGACGGCGTGCGGTGGCGGGTCTTCCTCAGTGCGCTGGGAGTCAGCCTGGCCGCCGGCGCAGCCCTGATGGTGACCCTGGTCGACGTGGTGCTCTACGCGCAGACGTTGCTGGGCCGCGACGCCGCCGGTGCGACCGTGCTGCTGGTCCGGTTCCTGGTCGCGCTGCCGGTGGGTGCGCTGGTCGGCGGGTTCGTCGCCGGACGGGTCGGTGCCGCGGGGGTGGCCGTCACCGGCATGCTGCTGGCCGCGGCCGGTTACCTGCTGGTGGCGGGCTGGCCGGTGGATGTCCTGGCGGCTCGCCACGATCTCGGTCTGCTCACCCTGCCGCGGCTGGACTGTGATCTGGCGCTGGCCGGTTTCGGGCTCGGCCTGGTGATCGCACCACTGTCCGTGGCGGCGTTGCGCGCCACGCCGGGCGACCGGCACGGTGTGGTGTCCGCCGCGGTCGTGGTGGCCCGGATGACCGGGATGCTGGTCGGGGTCGCGGCGTTGTCGGCGTGGGGACTGCACCGCTTCCGCGAGCTCACCGCGGCGCTGGCCACCCCGCTGCCCTTCGGGGTCAGCACTGAGATCTACCAGCGCCGGCTGGCCGACTACCAGTTGGTCTTGGAGGCGGCGCTGCGCACCCAGTACCGGGAGATCTTCCTGCTCACCGCTGCGGTGTGCCTGCTCGGCGCGGTCGGCGCGCTGTTGATCAGCAACAGGCTCACGATCCGGCGACGCACAACGTGTTACGTTTCGGCAGGATGAGCCGGACCAGGTAGTTCGACACCGTCTCGTCCACGCATGGCACGCTCTGCAGGGCGACGGTGTGCTGCTGGCCTTCGAAACTGAGCAATCTGGCGTTGAGCTGGTTGGCGAGTTCCACCCCGGCCTGGTACGGGGTAGCCGGGTCACCGGTCGTGGAGATCACCAGCACCGTCGGCAGGCCGTTCACCTCCGGCTTGCCGGGCTTGAACGTCGGCGGTACCGGCCAGAAAGCGCAGGCGTCCCGGGCCGCTGACGGTGGGTTGCCGTCATTGAGGAAGGGCGCGACCTCCCGGTAACGCCGATCGGCCTCCAGGATCACCACCGGATCGGTCACCGGGGGGTCGTCGACGCAGCGGACGGCCTTGAAAGCGTCCTGGCTACCGGAGTAGCCCTGCTCGTCCCGTTGGTAGTAGATGTCGGCCAGGGTCAGCAGGGTGGAGCCATCACCGGCGACCAGCTGGGTGAGGCCCCGGTTGAGCACCGGCCAGAACTGGTCGCTGTACAACGCTTGGATGGTGCCGATGGTGGCGTCGTTGTACGACAGTGTGCGGTTACCGATCGGCAGCACCGCGGTGGCCAACGGCAGCAGTAGTTCTTGGAACCTCCGGCTGGCCTGGTCCTTCGGGGTGGTACCCAGCCAGCACTGTGGCTGGGTGAGACACCAGTCGACGAAGGCATCGAACGACTTCTGAAACCCGGCGCCCTGATTCACCAGGCTCTCCACCAGGACCTCATCCGGGTCCAGCGCGCCGTCGAGCACCATCGCCCGCACGTTGCCCGGGAACTGCTCGGCGTAGGCGGTACCGATCCGGGTGCCGTAGGAGTAACCCAGGTAGTTGAGCTTCTCGTCGCCCAGCACTGCGCGCAGCACGTCCATGTCCCGGGCAACGTCCCTGGTCCCCGCGTTGGCCAGGACATCCACGCCCAACCGCTGGGCGCACAGCGCGGCGTAGTCCCGGTTCTCCTGCTCGGTCTGCTCGATCCCCGCCGGTGAGGTGTCCAGATCGAGGTCGAGCCGCTCGGCATCCTGCTCCTGAGTGCTCCGGCAGAGGATCTTCGGCTCGCTGGCGCCGATGCCGCGCGGATCGAATCCGACCAAGTCCAGCCGGCGACCCAGTTCG
This sequence comes from Pseudonocardiaceae bacterium, assembly GCA_050700055.1. Taxonomy (GTDB): domain Bacteria; phylum Actinomycetota; class Actinomycetes; order Mycobacteriales; family Pseudonocardiaceae. The sequence continues at coordinate 63,406 of JBOHGE010000030.1, read as the reverse complement.
GTGCCGTCCACCGTCGAGGCCAACGACGCCACCGCGCTCATTCCCGACCCACCGGGACCGCCGGGGTTGACCAGCAGGGAACCCAGCCGCTCTTGCTGGTTGTCGGCCGGACGGCGCAGCAACCCGAGCCGCGCGGCGCGCCCTTGCGGGTTGGTGTAGTCCAGCGGCACCTCCACTCGGGTGCACTGCAGCGCGGGGTCGGCGAACGAGCTCTGGGAGCGCTCGGTGGTGGCGAACTCGCCGCAGCCACCCCAGGTGAGCTGCTGGCTGTAGAACCGCTCCAGTCCCGGGGGCACCTGGCCGGCCGGGCGCCCGGCGGGCTGGACACCTACGGCTGGCGCCGCAACATCGGCGGACAGCCGGTCCCCGGCGGCTTGGGCCGTGCAACCGCCGAGGGCGAGCACGGACACCAGAGCAGCGGTCAGTCGCAACGCACCAGGCATTCGGCGCAGTCTAGTGAGCGGTCCGTACGCCGCCTCCGCGGGACGGTGCTGGATGATATTTTCCCGCCTCCGCGGGAGAGTGCTGGATTATGAGGTCATGCCGCAGCTCCGGCTGGCCTTGGCTCAGGTGAACCCGTGCGTGGGTGATCTCGCGGGCAACGCTGTACGGATCACTGCGAGCTGCCGGGAAGCCGCCGCCGCCGGTGCGCACCTCGTGGTGTTCGGTGAGATGGCGCTGACCGGATATCCGGTGGAGGACCTGGCGATGCGCAAGTCCTTCGCCGCCGCCTCGGTGCAGGCTCTGCACGCACTGGCCGGGCGGCTCGTGGCGGACGGCTGCGGCGAGCTGGCCGCCGTCGTGGGATATCTGGACCACGACAACGGCCGAGGTCCCCGCAACGCGGTCGCGGTCTTGCACCGCGGTCAGGTGGTGGCCCGCCAGTTCAAGCACCATCTGCCCAACTACGGGGTGTTCGACGAGCGCCGCTACTTCATCCCCGGCACCTCGCTGGCCGTGTTCCGGCTGCACGGCCTGGAGATCGGGATGGTGATCTGCGAGGACCTCTGGCAGGTGGGCGGCCCGATCACCGCGCTGGCGCAGGCCGGGGTGGACTTGGTGGTCGCCCCCAACGCGTCCCCGTACGAGCGTTGCAAAGACGACGCGCGGCTGGCGTTGGTGGCCCGCCGCGCCACCGAGGCGGGCGCGCCAGTGGTTTACGTCAACCTGGTGGGGGGCCAGGACGAGTTGGTCTTCGACGGTGACTCGATGGTGGTCAGCGGGTGTACGGAGCTGCTGTTGCGAGCGCCGCGGTTCCGCGAGCAGCTCCTGGTGCTCGACCTGGACCTGCCCGGCGGTTCGGCCAGGGCAGTAGGGCGGTACGCCGGGCTGGACGTGTCCCGGGTGGTCCTCACCGATGATCCGCTACCGGCCTACTGCCCTGGGTTCGCTATGTCGGTGGCCGAGCCGCTGTCCGACGAGGCCGAGGTGTGGGGCGCGTTGGAGATCGGCTTGCGGGACTATGCGCGCAAGAACGGATTCCGGTCGGTGGTGCTCGGACTGTCCGGCGGGATCGACTCCGCGGTGTGTGCCGCGCTGGCGGTGGACGCGCTGGGCGCCGGCGCGGTGTACGGGGTGTCCATGCCCTCGTCGTATTCCTCGGCGCATTCCCGATCCGACGCCGCCGACCTCGCCGAGCGCACCGGTCTGCACTATCAGGTGCAGCCGATCACCGAGCTGGTCGACGTGTTCGTGAAGCAGCTCGGGTTGTCCGGAGTCGCCGAGGAGAACGTCCAGGCCCGTTGCCGGGGGGTGACCCTGATGGCGCTGTCCAACCAGCACGGCCATCTGGTGCTGGCTACCGGGAACAAGTCCGAGCTCGCGGTGGGCTACTCGACGATCTACGGTGACGCCGTCGGCGGGTTCGCGCCGATCAAGGACCTGCCCAAGACCGCGGTGTGGGCGCTGGCGCGGTGGCGCAACGCGGTGGCCGGCAAGCGCGGTGAGACCCCACCGATCCCGCCGAGCTCGATCGGCAAACCGCCCTCAGCCGAGCTTCGTCCCGGCCAGCTCGACAGCGACTCGCTACCCGACTACCTGCTGCTCGACGCCGTCCTGGACGGGTACGTGATGGGCGATCGCGGTTTCGCCGAGCTGGTGGCTGCCGGGTTCGAGCCGGACCAGGTCGAGCACATCGTGCGGCTGGTGGACACCGCGGAGTACAAACGTCGGCAGTACCCACCCGGTACGAAAATCACCTTGAAAGCCTTCGGGCGGGACCGGCGGTTGCCGATCACCAACCGCTGGCGCGAACGATCCCCCGAGCTGTGAATCTCGTCGCACGCCGATGCTCGACACCGAACTTGGTGCCACGCTTTCGGTATCAGCCATCCGGCACAACCCGGGGACCGGCGACGACAGCCGGCCTCGAGGGAGGACGGTCAACGATGACCGCTGCTGCTGTCGATCTCGCCTTGCCCGGCCCGGACCACCAGATCAGGCGAGTCCGCGTGCAGGACCTTCTCGCAGCCAAGCGGCGCGGCGAGAAATGGGCGATGCTCACCGCGTACGACTACTCCACCGCGACCCTGCTGGATGCCGCGGGCATTCCCGTCCTGCTGGTCGGGGACTCCGCAGCCAACGTCGTGTACGGCTATGACACAACGGTGCCGGTGACCGTCGACGAGCTGATACCGCTGGCCCGTGGTGTGGTCCGCGGTGCTCGTCGCGCGCTCGTCGTGGCTGACCTGCCCTTCGGCTCCTACCAGTCCTCCCCCGCGCAAGCTTTGGAGACCGCGGCGCGTTTCCTCAAAGAGTCCGGTGCACATGCAGTGAAGCTGGAGGGTGGGCGTCGCGTCCTGCCCCAGGTTGAGGAGCTGGTCGCGGCGGGTGTGCCGGTGATGGCCCACCTCGGGCTCACCCCGCAGTCGGTGCACGCCCTGGGCGGATACTCGGTGCAGGGCCGCGGCGAGCAGGGCGAGCGGCTGGTGGAGGACGCGAAGGCGCTGGAGGCTACGGGCGTGTTCGCCATCGTCCTGGAGGTGGTGCCCGCCGAGCTCGCGGCCCGGGTGACCGCGGCCACCGAGGTGCCCACCATCGGCATCGGCGCAGGACCCGACTGCGACGCCCAGGTCATGGTGTGGCAGGACATGGCAGCCTTCCGAGTTCCCGGCGGCCGCCCGGCGAAGTTCGTCAAGACCTATGTGGGGCTCGGCGACGGGCTGCGAGAAGCCGCGAACCGCTTCGCCGAGGAGGTCCGCTCCGGCGCCTACCCAGGCCCGGAGCACACCTACCACTGATATCCCGTGCGTGTCTCAGATCTGCGGTAGTCGAGGCGGGCCCGAGAGCTACGAGCACATCGGCTATGGACCCCAATGGGGCAATGCCACTCAGCTGGATGGTGTTTCTCGGGGTGGTGATCGCTGTTTGGGTGCCGAAAACGACAAATTTTGTCGTTTTCGGCACCCAAACAGCGATCATGGGGTCGTGGCAGCGGGGGATGCCGGGATAGCTGCTCTTGATGGGAACCCGCCGAGCGATCACGTGCGCTGCGGCGATCGCACAGTGCTGCGAACACCGATATCCCTTGCGTGCCGGGAAAGTGTTCACCTCCACTGTCACCCGCGGTATGCAGCGACGCGTACCGAGACGGTCACCAGGAGCGGTTGGGGCAGGGCGGCAACTCGGTGCGCAAGATCAGCTGTTGGGATGTGGCGGGCGCTGGGTCCCATCGCGACGAGATTGCTCAGGTCTGGGTGATGTAGTGCAACGCGATAGGTCAGCGTCTGTTCGAATGCGAGATCGAGCTCGGCCAGGCTCGCGGCCAGGCGTTGGGGCTTAGCGGCGTCGACGGTGAGCATCCCGAGGTCGCTGATCACCTCATGGAGGTGTTGGGCGGTCGGCGTGACCAGCAGTAAAATCCCGTCGCGCGCCAGCACGCGCCTGATCTCCTCGGTGTTGCGGGGCCCGAAGACGCTCAGGACGATCGCGGCTGAGCCATTGGCGAGGGGGAGCCGTCGCCACACGTCGGCACCCACGGCTGCGACGCGAGGATGGGTCCGCACAGCCCTGCGCAGCGCTGGTTTTGACAGGTCCAGGCAGATTCCGGCGCGTGCGGTGACCGAGCCGAGGAAGGCGCCGAGGTAGTAGCCGGTTCCTCCGGCGAGATCGACGGCGACGCCTGGGCCGGCCGCGGGGTTCAGGCGTGCGCCCAGCGACGCCAGTGTGCTCGCGATCGGTGCGTAGTGGCCCGCGCTGAGAAAGGCGTCACGCGCGGCAACCATCGGCGAGGTGTCGGCCGTTGCCGTTCGGCGATGACCGGAGTAGAGGTTGACGTATCCCTGGCGCGCGATATCGAAGCAGTGCCCGCGTGCACAGCGCAGGGATCGGCTGACCAGCGACAATCGGGCCACGCAAAGCGGGCAGCGCAGAACAGACAGGATCGCGGTGAGAGCCCGGTCGGGCATACGCCGAACTCTATGTCTCGCAGATCGCCCTCAGAGCCAACTCCCTAGCCGCTGCGCGCCGCCCTGCGGGAGTTGCTGCCGGTCGTGATCACCCCTACCTCGCAGCGACAGCCCTGCATGCGCCGAGTGCGACACCAGAGCTGTCAGGGCGGCTGCGGACAGCTCTCATGCCGCACTCGGCGACACCAGAGCGGGTCCCGGTCCGGACGGGCGCGCTGGGCTAGGCGGAGCTGCGGGGTATGGGGTCCAGGCAGGAGACCAGGACCTCGCGGGACTGGGGGTCGGTGACCACGGCGTCGTCGCGATCCCGGTATACCAGCTCGCCGCTGGTGTCGATCTCCAGCAGGTAGCCGGCTTCGGCGAGCTGGCCCTCGTCGAGGTCGACCAGCTTCTCGACCCGGCTGGGCACCACCCGGTAGACGGGCCACGGCAGGTCGCCGTAGGTCTGGTGCAACTCCCCGATCAGGTAGGCCATCTGCTGCTGCCAGGGCAGGGGCATCTCCTCGGCCAGCGACCGCGGCAGCACGACATAGCCGTCGTCCACCCCCAGCTTGGTCAGCGCGAGATGGTCCCGCAGCGGGGTCGCCGAAGCGGGCCGACCGGCCGGTCGCGATATCGGGTCCGACGCGTACACCGTCACCTCCGGATGTCAGGCCTTCGCGGTGACCGGCACCCCGGGCCGGACCGCGAGTGGCATCAGTTCGTACTCATCGAAACTCACGGCCCGCTGCCGCAGCGGCACCGTCTGGTTGGCTGCCTCCACCATCTGACCGTTACCCAAGTACATCGCAACGTGGTGGATGGTATCGGGGTTGGCGGTGTCATAAGCCCAGAACAGCAGGTCTCCGGGTTGCGCTTGGCGCACCGGCAGCTGGGCGCCGGCCCAGTACTGCTGCCGCGACACCCGGGGCAGGGTGACCCCGGCCGCCTGGTAGGCCCGCAACATCAGCCCCGAGCAGTCGTAGGAGTCCGGACCGGTGGCACCCCAGACGTAGGGTTTGCCGATCTCCCCGAGCGCGAACTGCATCGCCCGCCCAGCGACCTCGGACGGCGCCGGCAGTGGCGTGGTGCAGGACGCCTGGACGAACGCCGCGACGTCGCCGCCGACGGTGCTGATCACGTTGACGGCCAGCGGCTCCCACTGGTGGTAACGCAACGGGAAGGCCGACCGCTCGATCGCCTGCGCGATGTCCCCGGGCCGGCGGGTCTCCCAGCCGGGCACCGTCAGCAGCACGTCATAGAACTTGTTGATCTGGTAGACCGGATCGGTGACCTGGGCGACAGTGCCCCAGCCCATCGACGGGCGCATCTGGAAGATACCCAGCGAGTCCCGGTCACCGTAGCTGAGGTTGTGCAGCCGGGACTCGGTCATCCCGGCTTGGATGGCGATCTGCCAGGCCCGCGGCGGCAGCCCACGCTGCTTGCCGATCGCGATGATCAGGTCGACGATGGCCCGCTGCTCGGCGTCGAGGTCCTCGACCTGGACGGCCACCTGCGGTGCTTCCCGCGGGTCGGTGGACGCGAGCACCGACCCGCACGGCGCGCCGAACACCCAGTCTCCGGAACCGACACCGCCGAGCAGGACGGAGATCGCCGCCACCGCGATGAGACCGCCGAGCAAGCCGACGGCCACCAACCCGATCAGCCATCGCCGCACGGCTCATCCCACCCGCTGGTAACCGGCCACTCGCCAGCCGGAGGGGGTGGCGACCAGCAGTAACCGCATCACCACCCCGGTGGTCGGCACGTCCACCTCAGCCGAGGTCACGCTCGTGCTGACCGTCCGCGGTGCGCCGATGATCTTCGCTGCCGGCACGTTCGCCGGGTCGACCGAGCGCAGCTCGGGCAACAACTCGTCGGTGGTGTACGGCCGCAGCTGCTCGACCCAGCGCGCCGAGTCGATGCCCTTGGGGACGGTGAGAAACGCCTGCACCCAGGAACGCGCGACAGCCAGTGCGGCGTCCGGGGCCGGCGCGCCGGCAACGGGCACCCGAGCCGGCCCGCCAACGGCGGGTCCGGGCACGACCGTCATCCGGGATACGGGCGGCACGGGGTTGGCGCGCGCACCGCCCGACGGTGCCGGCCGGACCGGTCCGGCCGTACTGTCGGGCATCGCCAACCCGATCCCGACCGCGATCACGACGAGCACCAGCACGGTGCCGGCGAGGTGCTTGGGAGACCGCACCGGCCACCCCCAGAACGCGCGGTAGACAGCTGCGCGGCCACGGTGCGTACGGATCGGCACCGCGCTCAGTCCATATTCCGGGTCATGTCACCGTTGGTGGCGTCCACACCGACTTCGAGCCCGGCCGAGGGTCGGTACACCACCCACACCGGGCGTCCCGCCACCTCCTCCAGATCGGCCCGCCGAGGTGCGCGCGGGTTGCCCGACGACGACGGCACGTACACCGGCTCGTCACCAGGATGATCGACGACCGGGCTCACCATCGGCGGCGACAAGTCGGCCAGCCGGGTAGGAACACTCTCGGTTGAGCTGAACCCGGTCGGCAACGCAGCTGTCTGGCCCCGGCGAGTGGTGACCTCGGCCGGTTTGCTGTGCGTCCCGTGTTCCTGAGGCGGAGCCGCCGCACCGCCTCGTTCGGGCGCGCTCGGACTGCCCATGAGCGCTGGGACCGCCGACCCACCCACGCCGCGATCCAACCGCTCGGCCACGACCACCGCCGGGACGCTGGCCTCCGGTCGTACCCGGCTGCCGGCTGCTGGGCCCGCGGCCGGTGCGCCCTGACCAGTTTCGGCGTCGCGGGCCTCGTCCCAGAACCGTTCCGATGCGGTCGGCTCGTCGCCGGCCTTGCGCCGTCGCAGCCGGGCCAGCACGCCCGGTGGGGCGGCGGGCAGCGCACCACCCACGGCACCCACCGACAGTTCCATCATCTGCCACATCCGGCGGACCGGGCGGGACACCAGCAACATCACCAGCGTGATCATCCCAGCGAGCAGCATCTCCGCGAGTACCGAGATGCCGCGGGCGGGGTCGAACACCCACACCATCACCAGGGTGTGGATCGCGGCCAGCGCCGAGAGCACCACGACGTTGAGCAGTGCGGCGCCGACCACACGACCAACGCCACGCAGCAGCTCGTGATGCAGGATCGCGATCAGGCCGATCACCGGGCCGAGCAGGATGACCACCCGCAGCAGCACCTGGGCCAGCAACAATGCCGCCTGGGCGAGGAACTGGAACAACCCGAACATCACCGACTGCAGCGCGGCGAGGAACCCGACGCCGATCCGGTTGCCGTCCACCCCCTGGAAGTAGCCGTAGGAGCTGCCCGTCCGCTCGGCGATGGCCTTGTACTCCTGCTTCTTGCGGTCGGCGACACCGGAGTTCGGATCGTCCGCGCCGGCAGCGATCTCCTGCTTGGTGAAGGCCTGCGCACGGACCAGATCGCGGCCCAGTTGCTGGGCCTGCGGCCCGTCCGGGGAACCGAACTCCCCACGGAGCCAGTTGCGGTAGATGATCTTATCGTGCAGCAGGGTCGGCAGCGCGTCGCGCTGCTCGATACCGACCTCGTTGAGAAACCCGGTGCGGACCTGGTTACTGCCGTCTACCAGCACACCATCGAGCACCTGGGTGTACAGCAATGGCGTCAGGTAGGTCGCCGCGGCCAGCCAGATACCGGCCAGCGCCCACGCGGCCCGCTTACTGACCGTGGCGAGGTCACCTCGCCAGATCGACCGGAACAGCACGATCGCCAGCAGCACCGCGATCAACCCGAACCAGGGCGCATACACGGTGTCATACAACGCGACGGTGCCCGAGACGATCAGATCGTTCAGCGGAGCCAGCAGACCCCCGTCGGCCAGCGCGTAGTGCAACCCATTGGTGGCGCCCACAACGGCCTTGCCGATGTTGAACAGCAGGCTGCCGGTCCAGGTGTCGATCACCGCGTTCGGGTTGCGCAGGCCTGATGGACCGCAGCCCAGGTCGTAGGTGTGCCACACCAGCCCGGCGTAGCCGACCTCGCGATAGACGCTGTCCGGCGCGCCGGCCTCCAACGGCGTGGGGTCGATGGCGCCGACCATGCCGGACCCGGGACGCTCCGGGTTGGGCGCTTGCTTGCAGTCGTCGACGCCGGGAACCTGCCCCAGCGCTGGTGATCCCACCGCTGCCTGCATCCCGAGCAGCGCGATGACCACCAGCAGCACTGACAAGACCGCCCTGGCCCGGATCGTCATGCGCCCAACCTGGTGGTCTCCCGCGCGATCCCCTCGCGGGCTGGGCTGTCGAGCTCGGGATCACTCGCGGCGCCGCCGGGCAGCTCGGCACCCTTGGCGTCGCCACGCAGAGCGTCCGGAGTGGTGTCCAGCGCGGCACACAGGTGCTCCAGGTGCGCGCCGGAGAAGTCCACCCGGACCCGCTCCACCCCCCCGGCACCGTCACCGAAGATGAACTGCCGGGGTGCCCGGTCCCGCACGGTAGCCATCCGCTCACCGCCGGGACGGCGTCCCAACGAGCCCACCACCTGCTCGTAACCGGCCTCAACGGGTACCTTGAGCAGCCGCAGCGCGTCGGACTGCGCCGGCGCATCGTCGAGCCGCCCGACGAAAACCGAGTCCAGCAGGGACACGAAGCCCTGGATCTTGAGGAAGTCCGCCGGAATCTGCGACGACAGCAGCACCCGCACATTCCACTTGCGGGAGTCCCGGGCGAAGCGGTTCATCAGCACCCGGCCGGTGGGCACCTCGGACAGGAAGAACGCCTCGTCGATCCAGACCCCCTTGCGCTGGTCGCGGGGACGTTCGTAGATCGACCGCTGGGTCAGCCACGCCGCGAGGTTGAGCAACTCCACACCGAGCGACTCGGCATCGGTCCAGTGCTCCCGGCCGATGTTGTCCTTGGGCAGGGTCAGCCCGGACATGGTGAGCACGGTGAGCCGGTCGTCGCGCACCTCGGTGTAGGGGTCGGCACCTTTCTCCGGGATGAGCAACGACATGCGCTCGCGCATCTCGTCAAGGAAGTCGGCGACGACGGTAGCGTGCTCGTGATGCTCGGAAGGATCACGACGCAGCATCTCGAACACCTGCCCGGGGTGCGCGTCCGGTCGACCACCGACCGCCCGGACCGCGCGGAGCAGCACGATGCGGGTCTTGGGCATCCGGGCGACCTCGAAGGGCAGCACGCCGGTGAGCACGTCGAGCACCAGGCGGCGCCGGGTGGCGGCGGTCAGCGCCTTCTCCCGCCGCCAGGCCCGCTCCGGGTCGTCCTCGTCGAGGAAATGCTCCAGCTCGGGCTCGGCGACCACCCGGTAGGGGTTGAGGATGCCGGGCTGGGCGTTGAGCAGGTTGATCGGCCGGGCGTAGGGCCGCAGCTCGGGCAGCTCACACAGCTTGGCCAGCGGGCCGGAGGGGTCCAGCAGGGTCCAGTACGCCCCGGAACGCAGCGTCTTGTAGACGATTCCGCCGCCCAGGAAGGACTTGCCGCCGCCCAGTCCGGCCACCAGTGCGGTCAGCCCGGAGGAGTCCCGGATCTCCTGCGCCATCCAGGGATCCCAGGCGACCGGGCGCCGGGTGGCGGTGCACGTCTCACCGAGCAGGATGCCGCGCCGGTCCCCCACCTCCGCAGTGGCGGCAGGCACCGCCGACGCTGCCCAGATCACCGAGCCGCGACGCAGGTAGGCACCCGAGGACAGCGGCTCACCCGGGATGAACTCGCGGGCCAGCGCGTACTGCGCCTCGGGGTGCTCGATGGCGATCTTGGGTTTGTACAGGTCCAGGAGCTGCTGGGCCAGCCGCAGCGCATCCCGGTCGGTGGGCCCCGAGACCGCCAACCGCCACCACGCCCGCACCCGGGTGCCCAGTGCGGTGAAGCCCGAGGTCATCTCGTCATCGATCTCCAGCACCCGGCCGGCTTGGCGAACCAGGCTCTGCGGCGGCTCGAGGTCGTGCTCGTCGGTGTAGTGCCGCACCTGCGAGCGCACCTTGTTCATCTGCCGCGCCAGCTCACCGGCCACCTCCTCCGGGCGGCGCACGTAGATGCGGGCCGACCACTCCACCCCGGCCGGCAGGCGATCCGAGCGCTGCACCCAGGGGTCGTCGATCTCCGGGATCCGCAGACCGTGCATCTGGCCCACGGTGAGCACCACCACATGACGGGTGATCCCGGCGTTGGAACCGGTGCGACCGCAGACCGTGAGGGTGGGCGCGTAGGGCTCGGCGTGGAAGTCCGCCGCATCGGTGAAACTGGCCAGGTCCTCGGGCTCCCAGGTGGTGCCGGGCACGGCGGGCAGGTTTCGCGGTGCGGGCAGCCCCAGCGAGCACGACCGGTGCATCAGCCAGGACATCTCCTCGGCGGTGACCGGCCGACCCTCCAGCCCGGCGACGCCGAGCACCCCGTCCAGATGCTCGACCTCGGCGTCGATCGCGACCAGCTCGGCGTCGACGGCGGTGGGGAACACCCGCCGCAGCACCGGCGCGGCGCGTTCCACGGCCCGGTCCACCATGGACCGGGTCTGCACCTGCACGCCGAGATAGACCTCTTTCTCGGCCATCGTGTGCCCGAGCAGTTGTCGCTGCTCGCCGACCATGTAGTCATCGAAGGACAGCGCACCGGGGGTGTCGGGTAACCGGCCCACCGCGTTGCGGGCATGCGCCTCGGCCCACATCCGGATCGGGTACGGGCGGGCGGTGACCCGCAGGTGCAACCACCGGCCCTGTAGCTCGGCGTACTGGCCGGCGATGGCGTGGATCAGGTCCTGACGTTGCGAGTCCGACCGGAACGACCAGCGCTGCGGGGCCAACCGGTACCAGGCGTAGACCTCCTGGCCGTTGCGCACCAGATGCCCGTCGATGGAGCGCAACGCGATGGCGGGGGTGTAGGCGGGCACCACGGTCTCTCCGGGCAAGGTGTGTCTGCGCCGGTTGGAGCCGCCCCGATAAGCGGACGTGGCGGCCATCGGGCGCTGGCTGCTCGTTGCGGGATGTTGGTCACGTTCACGTCTGCGGGGGGGACGTCCGAGCCCGAACAACGTCGCCTTCCTTCCTTGCACGGCCCCGACGAGTCGACCCCTGCCTGGGCCGGGGGCGGTCGCGCTGGACACGGATCTGCGCTGCGCCGGCGGCGCCACCCCGAGCCGCCGTGTTCTTCCGAGGGGCGGTGAGCTCACGAAGCCACATCGCGACAACAGCAGTCAGCGGGCGCTCGTGGCTGATCCGGGAACCGATCAACCGGGTGAGTACGACGGTGATGAGCAGCGCCCACCCGGTGGAGAAGAAGCCGAAACCGATACCCAGCTGGCGCTCGACCCCGAGCACCACAAGAAACACCACCATGCCCACGCCCCAGGCCACGTACCGCGCACGCCAGGGGAATGTCGCCTTCGGTGGCCCGAGCCAGACTGCGTCTACCCGGTAGACCTCGTCATCAGTGCGGATCCGCAACGGCTGCTCACTCCCTTCTCAGCCGCTGAACAGGCCGGCGATCCACGTTCCGAGGTTCACCCCTGCGCCGGATACCGCCAACCCGACGATGCCCAACGCGATGATCACACCTCCGACCCGCCGCATCACTCCGGCGTTGTCTCCTTTACCGCCGCCCAGCCACAGCAGCAGCACCGCCACGGCCAGCAGCAGCAGCGGCACGACATTGTCCAACATCCATGTGCGCAGGTTGTTCGTGCTCAACTCCGCTTGGGCGACCACGGTCCACGCAGTCATCGCAACCCCCTGGGGGTTTGATCACGGTTTCAGCACCGGGCGGCTGCCCGGCGGGTGCTGAGTAGACCATGCCAAGACTTCCGGAGAGTACCCGGTACGCCACGCCCGGTGGTCACCCGGATGGAGCAAGAGAAACTCCATCCGCTCCGATGCACCGCCGCGCTGCGCACCCTGCGAGGTCTTAACCGGATAAGCCGGCACCGTCGCGGTGCTGGTTACCTCTTTCGAGGTCGTCGTTGGACTGCGCAGCTCACATCCCGTGAATCGCCCGGTCGGCGTAGTTTACCGGCGGTTACTCCGTGACGAGGCTCACCGGGTCACAGGTGCCGATGTCGGCGGCGTAACGCAGCCCGTGCTTGCACGAACGGGCGGTCTCCACCGTTGCAGGCTGGTTTTCCGAACCCGATGCCAACATGCTGTTTCCCGGCGTAGGTGCGCTACTGCGCCCCGCCATGGCCGCAGCGCTGGAACCGGTCAAGTTCAACGCGAGAAACGTTCCGGCCAATGCGATGGATCCACGTCGGACGGTGCCCCAGATCATGGTCATGACGATCTCCCCTCGTGCGCCGGAGGACCGTCCTATCCGGCTTACTTGCACCATGACCCCCTACCATGACCACAGTGGAGCCACCTGACAACGTGCGTTCACTACCTAACATTTCCCCAACCCCTACTTAACGCGGATCCGCCGTCAACGAATGATCCGCACAGGAATGTCGAGATCGAGCTCAGCCCAGGCCGTGTCGGCAGTCACCGTGGGAAGCGCCAAGCGTGCCCCGAGCGCGAGGCAGCACCGATCACCCAGGGACAAACCCGCCGCGCGGGTACGCGTCCAGAGATCGGCGGTCGCGACCGCGTCGGCCTCGCTCAGCGGTTCCACTTGCACGCCGAGGGTGCGCAGCCGGCTAGCGGCCCGGTCGGCGTCGACGCCGTGCTGACGCAGCTTCTGCCAGGTTTCCGACCAGTTCACCGCAGACATGATCGCGGCGGGCAGGAGCGGCTGCACGACATCGGCGCCGGGTTCGCCGCGTAACCACGCCAGCACCGCAGAGGAATCCAGCACCGAGGTGTCCCCCGCGCTGGTCACTGATGGTCCTCGCGGGCCGCTTCGGCGCGGCGGTCGGCAATCAACTCGTCCACCACCGATCCCGCACCGGTCCACGCTGCGGCGACGTCACGGCGGATGCGGTGAGCGAGCTGCTCGCGGGTTTCGATCACGATGCGCCCGTCCTCCACGTAGATCACCAGCGGCATCCCGACATCGATTCCCACAGCTCGGCGCACCTGCGCTGGTATCGTCACACGGCCCTGCTCATTGACAGTGACCTCACCACTTGGAGACTCTGACGACGAACGTGTCACAACTACACTATATCTGACACAAGTGAATGCTTCGTGCCCGGTAGGTCGGACCCGTCCGCTGTTGCCTCCTCCTCTGTTGATCACGCGGCGTCCCCCGTCCCGGACCGTCTATGGGCTCGACACGATCGTCGACCGTGGCCGCCCCGCCGATCGCGTCGTCATGCGTGCTTTGGGTTGGTCTGCCGGGCTCCGTCTTGAGATCAGCGAAACTAGAGGACCGCTATTCTCCGTCACCGGTGCAGCCTTGAAGCCGGCGATCCCGTCCAGCACGAGTCGGAGTACGCGCCGATCCGGGCGATTTCGGCCCGGTTGGGGGACCCGCTACTGACATGCCGTTCATGTGATGCGGATTCCAGCGCAGACGAGACGGCTGGGGGAGCTGGGTGGGGATGACTGGGCATAGTGGTCCGGGATGATTTGTGTTCATGAGTGGTGGTAAGCCGACCTTCGTCCTGGTAACAGGTTCCGGTGCCACGTCGTTTCTGTGGAACCCGCTGGTGAGCGAGCTCGCGCTGCGTGGACACCGGGCGTTGCCCGTGGAGCTGCCCGGCCACGGGTTCGACACAATCTTTCCCGCCGGCTACGGCACTCCGCAGGACCTCGAGCGGTTCGTCTGCGCGCGCTCGCCGCTGGCGGACCTGACCCTCGAGGCGAAGGGTCTTTCTCGGTGAGCCCAGACGCATCGGGGCGTCTCGGACCAACCCCCGAACCGGGGAATCCGAGGTGTTCGCGATCCAGCACGCGTTGCTCATGGCCGATCTCGACCCCGCCCACGTGCCCGCTGTGTTGGCCTACGCCACGCAGCCTGACGAGTCCCTACAGGTCCTGCTCGCCGACGCCCGAGTCAACCGCGACACGTGGGGGCGGCTGCCCCACCGATACATCCGCACCAGCGCAGACCAGGTCATTCCGCTCAACATTCAGAACCGCATGATCGCCGAGGCTGACCGGCTCACCCCCGATAACACGTTCGCTGTGCACACTATCGCCGGTAGCCACTTTGCCCCGATCAGCCATGCCGCCCAGATCGCTGAGATCCTCACGGAGACCCTCAATAGGGGACTCCAACCCGACCTCGACCTCTGTTGATCAGCGGCCTAGCGCCCCTTGGGCGCTAGAAGTGTGACACTTGAGCCAAGTTTTGCAGATGCCTCCCGCAATGCCCGCCCATCTCACACCTCCCAGCCGCTGAGCGTGACCGTGAGTCGCCATTCGGAGCCGAATCGCGGTTCACAGCCGCCGCCGACCGCTATTCGGAGCCGAATGGCGGTTCACGGTCGCTGTCGAGCGCGAATAGCGGTTCACGTCGCATCGCCGAGCAGCCAGCGGACGCCTCTTGTCGTCCGTGGCCTTGACGGCAACCTCAAGGGCTTCGGCGTACCGGGGATCGAGGGTCGGCTGCTGCTCCGGACGGCCCTCCGGTCCCACCGAGCACGACACCTGGACCGCGCGCTTATAGGGTTGTTCAGTGTTGCTCGGCCTGTCGCATCGCGTCGTGCTGAGGTAGCCGTGCCGGAAGGTGACACCGTGTACCTGGCGGCGAAGCGCGTGGCGGCTGCGCTGCGCGGAAAGCGCCTCATCCGGGGAGAGCTGCGCCATCCGCGGCTGGCTGAGTACGACCTCTCCGGGCTCACGGTGCTGGGGGTGCACAGTGTCGGCAAGCACCTGTTCACCCGTTTTGATGGTGGGCGGAGCCTGCACACCCATTTCCGGATGGACGGCTCCTGGCACCTGTACCGGCCTGACGAGCGCTGGCGACGCCCACGCCACCAAGCCCGCGCCATCCTGAGCACGCCGGATCGCCTTGCCGTGGGTTTCTGCCTGCACGACATGGCGCTGGTGCGCACCGACGACGAGCACCGACTGGTGCAACACCTCGGCCCGGACTTGCTCAGCCCGCACTGGAACGATGACGCCGCCGCTACCGCCGTGCGGCGACTTCGCCAGCACCCCGATCTTGAGCTCGGTCTTGCGCTGCTCGATCAGCGGATCATGGCAGGTATCGGGAATGTATATATGACGGAGATGTGCTTCCTGCTGGGCATCTCTCCGTGGGCTCCGGTCTACGGCACCGATCCGGGTGTGGTGGTGGCTTTGGGTCGGCGGCTGCTGCTGGCTAATGCGGAGCGGCCCAAGCGGTCCACGACTGGGGATCTGGCTCCGGGGCGACAGCACTGGGTTTATGAGCGGGGTGGGCAGCCATGCCGCCGCTGCGGCCAACGAGTGATCCGGGCAGGGCAAGGAGAGGGGGTATACGCCAGGCACACCTACTACTGCCCGTGCTGCCAGCCAGGTCCCCATCCAGTGCGGTAGTTCATCTTGTGGCTGGTTGGAATCCTCAGGCGCGGCGCCGGGGTTGTCGCCGCCGACCTGGCAGGGGCATGCTGGGAGCACGAAGGTCACGTTCTCACCGGCGCGGGGTGACCACCCTCCGAAGCGCGGGGAGCATCAGGTGACCGGTGGTGTGCACGAGATCGCAGCCCGGCGCGCGGCGCGCCAGAGGGTCACCGCCGCGGGGGGCTTGGATCTGTCGATCAGGACCCTGGGACCGGCCCGGATCGAGTCCCCGCTGGCTGCGCTGCTCGAGGCCAGGCAGTCCAGCGAGCACTATGTCGACGAAGACGATCGGGTGCTCCTGGATGACACGCTCGGCATGGTCCGGGCGCGTGGCGGTGCGCTCGGCGACCTGCCCAGCTTAGAGCCGGCCGGACCCCGGCGCAAGATCTTCTTCGACCCCGCCAAGACCCGGGTCGGGATCGTGACCTGTGGCGGGCTCTGTCCCGGTCTCAACGACGTCATTCGTGGCCTGGTCCGCAACCTGACCAACCACTACGGCGTGCCGCGAGTCGTCGGCTTCCGCAACGGCTACCAGGGTTTCGTCGCCTCCTACCGGCACGACGTGGTGGAGCTGACACCGGACAGCGTTCGCGACATCAACGTCGACGGCGGCACGGTACTGGGCACCTCCCGCGGGCCGCAGGACCCGCAGGAGGTCGTCGACTGCCTGGAGCGACTCGGTATCGGCATCCTGTTCGTGATCGGCGGTGACGGCTCCATGCGCGGCGCGATGCAGATCGCGAATGTGGTCGGTGCACGCGACGCGCGGGTCGCCGTGATCGGGGTACCCAAGACGATCGACAACGACATTCCCTACCTGGACCAGAGCTTCGGGTTTCAGACCGCCTTCGCGCGGGCCACCGCGAGTCGATCCACGCGGTCACCGTGGAGGCCAAGTCCACGGCGCACGGCATCGGCCTGGTGAAGCTGATGGGCCGGCACTCGGGGTTCGTCGCCTGCTACGCCGCGCTGGCCCGCAACGACGCCGACGTGGTGCTCATCCCGGAGGTCGCGTTCACGCTGGACGGCGAGAGCGGCCTGCTCTGCTATGTGCAGCGCCGGGTGCGGGAGCGCGGCTACGCCGTCGTGGTCGTCGCCGAAGGGGCCGGGCAGGAGCTGCTCGACGGCGAGGACGCGGCCGGCGACGCCTCGGGCAACGCCGGGCTGCGCGATGTCGGTGCACTGCTGCGGCGGCGCCTCGCCGAGCACTTCGCCGCGGCTGGGATCGCGGCCAGCATCCGGTTCATCGACCCGAGCTACGCCATCCGCAGCGTGCCGGCCAACCCCTACGACAGCGTCTATTGCGTGCGGCTGGCCCAGGCCGCGGTGCACGCTGCGATGTCGGGCCGCACCGGGATGGTCGTCGGCCGGTGGCGCCGGCGTTTCGTGCACCTTCCGATGGCGCTGGCCGTCAGCAAGCGCAACCAGGTGGACCCGCACGGTGATCTGTGGATGTCAGTCCTGGAAGCCACCGGGCAACCGGTGCGATTCGGAGCATGACGGCTGCCGTCCGGGGTTGTGGCAGGCTGTGACCACCGATTGTCGCCCGCAACCGGTAGGCCGCCCGGAGGAACGCATCGATGATCTTCATCGTGGTCAGGTTCACCATTCGCGCCGACCGGAGCGACGAGTGGCTCTCGCTCGTCGACGACTTCACCCAGGCGACCCGCCGGGAGCCGGGCAACCTCTTCTTCGAGTGGTCCCGCAGCGCCGACAACCCCCACCGGTTCGTCCTGGTCGAGGCGTTCGAGTCCGGCCAGGCCGGCGCGGCGCACGTCGACTCCGAGCACTTCAAGACGGCCATGACGTGGATGCCCGAGGTGATCGCGGAGACTCCGGAGATCGTCAACGTCGAGGTACCGCAGGATGGGTGGGGCCGGATGGCCGAGCTCTCCCCGCGCCGGAATCAGTAGGCCACGGCCGGATGAGCAGCTCAACCGAGCTCGCGGTCCCCGCGCGGGTGGACCGCCCGGTCCCAGCCCGGTCACCGGCGACCGGCGTGCGGCGCTGGCTGTTGGCAAACCGGGTACAGCCGGTCGGGCCGGAGGCCGGTGCGGCGCACCCGAAGCCGCAGGCGTGGTGGAAGGTGATGTGCCTGACCGGGGTGGACTACTTCTCCACCCTGTCCTACCTGCCGGGCATCGCCGTGCTCGCCGCGGGGGCGCTGTCGCCGCTGGCGACGATGCTGATCGTCGCACTCACCCTGATCGGGATGCTGCCGATGTACCGGCGGGTCGCCAAGGAGAGCCCGCACGGCCAGGGCTCAGTCGCCATGCTCGAGGATCTGCTGCCCTTCTGGAAGGGCAAGATCTTCGTCCTGGTCCTGCTCGGGTTCGTCGCGACCTCGTGGATCATCACGATCACGCTGTCCAGCGCCGACGCCACCGTCCACCTGCTGGAAAACCCTTACCTACCCGGCTTCCTGGACGGCCACGCCGTCGCGATCACCGTGGTGCTGCTGCTGATCCTGGGTGGGGTGTTCTTGCGCGGCTTCACCGAGGCCGTCGTGGTGGCGATCCCCCTGGTGGCGGTCTTCCTGCTGCTCAACGCCGTCGTCGTCGCCGTGGGCCTGGTCGGCGTGTTCACCGAGGCGGGCGTGCTGGCTGGCTGGACCGACCGGCTCATCCCCGGCGGCGGTGGCCTCGGCGACGTCCTCGGCCCGGCCGTGGTGGCGTTCCCGCTGCTGGTACTCGGCCTGTCCGGGTTCGAGACCGGGGTCAGCATGATGCCGCTGGTCGCCGCCGACGGGGCGAGCGCCGAGCAGCGTCTCGCCTCCCGCATCCGCAACACCCGTAAGCTCCTGACCGCGGCTGCCGTCATCATGAGCGGGTACCTGCTCGCGACGGCCTTCATCACCACCGTGCTCATACCACCGCAGGAGTTCGCCGACGGCGGGCAGGCCAACGGCCGAGCCTTGGCCTACCTCGCGCACGAGCGACTCGGCGACGCGTTCGGCACCGTCTACGACATCAGCAGCATCCTGATCCTGTGGTTCGCCGGTGCGTCCGCGATGGCAGGGCTGATCAACATCGTGCCACGGTACCTGCCCGGCTACGGCATGGCGCCGGAGTGGGGCCGGGCGGTCCGTCCGGTGGTGCTCGTCTACACCGCCGTCAGCATCGGCATCACCATTGCGTTCCAGGCCGACGTCGACGCTCAGGCCGGCGCCTACGCCACCGGAATCCTGGCCATGATGTTCTCCGGCACGGTCGCCGTCACCGTCTCAGCTGCCCGACGCCGGCAGCGGTGGGCCGCTGTCGCCTTCACCGTGCTGACGCTGGTGCTGCTCTACGCGCTCGCCGCGAACATCGTCGCCAAGCCCGACGGCATCGCGATCGCCGCGGCGTTCATCGCGGGCATCGTGGCTATCTCCCTGGTATCCCGGGTATCGCGCACAACAGAGCTGCGGGCCGACCGGATTGAGTTCGACGAAGCCGCTCGCCGGTTCATCACCGACTCGCTCGCCCACGACGGCGCCTTGCACTTGGTCGCAAACCAGCGTCAGGCCGGGGACCGCGCCGAGTACGCCGCGAAGGAGACCGAGCAGCGCGGCATGAACCCCGTTCCCAGGGCCGCCGACACGCTGTTCCTGGAGATCGAGGTGATCGACCCTTCCGACTTCAGCGAGGTGCTCAGCGTGCGCGGGGTCGACGTCGATGGATATCGCATCCTCCGCGCGGACAGCCCTGCCGTCCCGAACGCGATCGCCGCAATCCTGCTCGCGCTTCGTGATGCGACCGGGGTGCGTCCGCACTGCTATTTCGAGTGGGCCGAAGGCAACCCGATCGGGCACCTGCTGCACTACCTCATTCTCGGACGGGGCGACACCGCACCAGTCGTCCGCGAGATCCTGCGCCAGATCGACAGTGACCCCGCCCGCCGCCCGGGCATCCACGTCGGCAGTTGACCCCCTTCACGGTTTCACCGCAGCGGATGTAACGCTGCCCCACGTGATGACGACAGACGGGCTAGAGAGCCCCGCGCAGACCCCCCGACCTGCGACGGGGCTTTCTGCTGGCTAGGCCCGCCGGCGAAGGCGTCCAGCGTGCGGATCTTGTTCGTCGCGTCCAGCGCGGCCACCTTGTACGCACCGGACGGCGTCGGGTAGTTGAAGACGGTGTCGACGAGATAGTCGACCGTGCCGCCGCAACCCATGATTGCCTGCCCGATGTGCACCAGATCGGTGGCGTTCGTGCCGAACACGTGCACGCCGAGCAGGGTCCGGTCCTCGGTCGACACGAGCAGTTTCAGTATCCCGTAGGAGTCGCCGAGAATCATGCCGCGGGTGAGCTCGCGGTAGCGGGCCATCCCTACCTCATAGAGCACCGACGTCGTCGTCAGCTCCGCTTCGGTCTTGCCGCAGTAGGAGATCTCGGGCACCGTGTAGATCCCGATCGGCTGCAGCTCCTGCAGCTCGCGGGCAGGCTCGCCGAACGCGTGGTAGGCTGCCAGCCGCCCCTGATTCATGGAGGTGGCCGCGAGCGCGGAAAAACCGATCACGTCGCCGACCGCGAAGATGTGTGGCACCGCCGTGCGGTACTGATGGTCCACCGCGATCCGCCCTCGCTGGTCGGCGGCCAGGCCCGCCTTCTCCAGGTTGAGCTCGCCGGTAACGCCCTGGCGGCCCGCGGAGTACATCACCATGTCCGCCGCGATCCGCTTGCCGCTGGCCAGGCTCGTGATTGTGCCCTGGGAGGCGATCTCGACCG
Source organism: Pseudonocardiaceae bacterium (assembly GCA_050700055.1). GTDB lineage: Bacteria > Actinomycetota > Actinomycetes > Mycobacteriales > Pseudonocardiaceae. Next base: position 42,918 of record JBOHGE010000030.1, on the reverse strand, counting down.
TGGCCACCTCCTCGCCGAAGCGCAACGTCACGGCCTGGTCGCGCAGGTGGTGCTTGAGCGACTCGACCACCTCGGGGTCGCAGAACTCCAGCATCTGCGGGCGCTTCTCGACCACGGTCACCCGGGTACCCAGTGCCGCGAACATCGACGTGTACTCGATACCGATCACCCCGGCCCCGACCACCACCATCGAGCGGGGTATCCGCTGCATGCGCAGCACACCGTCGGAGTCGAGCACGTGGTCGTCGTCGAACTCGACCTCGGCTGGTCGGGCCGGCTTCGTGCCGGTGGCTATCACGATCTTCTCGGCGGTGACGGTGGTATGGTCGCCGTGGGCCTCGCCGCACACGGTGACCGTCTGCGGATCCTCGAACTGAGCGGTGCCCTCGAGCAGGCCGACGTGGTTGCGTAACAGCTGGCTGCGGGTCACATCGACTTCACGGCTCACAACATGGTGAGTACGGGCCAGCAGGTCGGCGATCGTGATCTCGGACTTGACCCGGTAGCTGGCGCCGTACATCTCCCGCTGGGCGAAACCGGTGAGATAGAGGACAGCCTCCCGCAGCGTCTTGGACGGTATCGTGCCGGTGTTGACGCAGGCCCCGCCCATCATGTCGCGGCGCTCGGCCAGACATACCCGCTTGCCGAGCTTGGCGGCCGCGATGGCCGCCTTCTGGCCGCCAGGCCCGGACCCGATCACCAGCAGGTCGTAGTCGTACACCTGACGGCCCTTCCCAGCGTTGCGAACAGCCCCGCCGGATCGCGCGGCGGCCGTCTTTCTCGGGCAGCCCTCACGTCGAACTCGGCGACACCAGGACTCACGTGACCTCTCTGCGCAGATTCGGGCAGCGACATCCTCCGCGTGACGTCGCTTTCGCCGCGCCCAATACAGGACGAGATCGGATCTGCGCCGCGATCTCCTTCGCGCATTCCCGCTCCTGCCCAGCCATGAACAGCGCCTCATGGTGACCCCGGTCAATCGCGGCAGCGAGAACAACCTACGACAGCCCGCGACGATGCCGGTAGAAGGCAATACACTCACCGATGCTGAGCTGATCACCCGCACCACGCATGGTGCCCCAGCAGCAGGGGCGTTCCAAGATCCGGCAAGGAGAGGGTTTTCGTGGACGTTGGAGACGCGCGGACGATCGGTGCCCGGCTGCGCCAGATCCGCAATTCCCGGGGCAAGTCGCTGCGGGTGGTCGGCGAGCTGGCCGGGATCTCAAAGTCCCGTCTGTCCGAAATCGAACGCGGGGGAACCGCCCTGGACAGCATCTCAGAGATCGCGGCCCTGGCCACCGCGCTGGGCATCGCGCCGAGCGAGCTGATGCGGCTGCCGATGCCAGCACCCGCCAACGGCCACACCGACAGCACTATCGAGGCCGTGCGGCTGACGCTGGATGCGATCGAGGTGGGCAATCCGGAAGGTTTGGTGCTTCCCATCACGGTGCTGCGGGATCGAGTGATCCAGATTCACCAGCACAACCGGACGTGTCAGTTCGTCGAGGTTGCCTCGGCGCTGCCTGCGCTAATCCGAGACCTGCACGCCACGCTGAGCACCGGCCGCGATCATAGGGAATTGCTCGGCCTGGCAGTACACCTGCATGTGCACGTGACCAGGATGTGGCTCGGTCAAGCGGGGGCACCCGCGGACCTTCGGCGCCGGGTCGTGTTCCTCGCCCGACGCTTGGCCGACGAACATGGAGCGGCGTCCACCGTGGGGGTAGCCGCGTTCGGTGTCGCGGACGTGCTGGCCGGCGGTGGAGCGTTCCCGCTGGCACTCACCCAGCTGGACGCCATCACGTTGCCCGCTACCACGGCCGACACAGTGGGCTTGATCTCCGCTCTGACGGTCACCCGCGCTCTGCTCGCCGTGGTGGCCGGGCGCCCGGGTGATGCCGGCGCCCCGATGGACGCTGCCGCCGAGATGGCCGATCGGTTCGGGGAAGTCGGCGAGGCCGACCCGCTGGGGTTCGGGTTCGGGCCCACGAACATCGGGTTTCGCCGGGTGCGGCTGGCGCTGGAGGCGCACGAACCGGACCGTGCGGTGAGCATCGCCGAAGGGCTGCACCCCGAGCAGAACCCGTTCCCCTTGAGTCGCGTCTACCACTGGGTGGGATACGGGCGCGCGCTGGCTTGGCTGCGGCGACGCCAGGAGGACGCTGTGTGGGTGCTGCGGCGTGCTGAGACGATCCATCCCCATCGGGTGCAGCGGGACCCGATGGTCCGCGAGACACTCGCCGGGTTGCTCACCCGTACGCGCCGGGACTCCCCGGCCGGGCAGGAGCTGCGGAGGATGGCCTATCGCGCGGGCCTGCCGGTGTAGCCAATCGGGGTGCCGTCCGCCCTGGCGGACACCGCACGCTTGATCACATTCACGCTCGTCAACCATGACGAACACCACCACTGACGTACCCGCGACGGGTTCCCCCGCTGAACTTCTCCGCACGCCTGCGCAGGCGTTGGCCGCGCTGTTCTTAGCCAACGCCGATAGTGGCGCCAACGCGGCAAATGACATCTTCGTAGCAGAGCTGTTGAAGCGTCGCCGTGCAATCCAGGCGCTTGCCAACCCCAGCGGCGAATGACGATCCACCGCCAACGCAGCGGCGGCCTGCCGGAGACCACGCACCGGTTCCCGGCAGGTCTACCCCAGCACGGCAACCCTGTCTGCGCCGTGTGGGGTCGTCTGGGTGAACTGGAACGCACCGGCAATGACCCGGCGCTGGTCGACGCGCTGCGGACGGTGCTGCTGCCGCATCAGCCGCCGCGGTATGGGCGTTGCCCAGCGTGCCCGAAACGGTGGTGGCGGCGGCGTCGCCGGTGGCCCTGTGCGGTGTGTGGTGCCGGGCGCACCTGGCGTTGTTCAACCCTTGGATGGGAATCGGGGACCTGACACAGGTGAGGACGTGATGACCGCCGAGCAGTCCCACCGCTTCGCCCTCACCGGCAAGGACGCTGACGCATCGGCCGCCGGTGCAGCGATGCCCCCAATCAGCTCCCGGCGCTCGGTCGGCCCCCGACCCTGCTCCCCTCCCGAGCCCGGCTGCCATCGGCCGCACCGGCCACTGCCGGTTTCTGGTGACCAGCCGGAACCAGCCCCCGAGTCCACAGCCGATGCCGCAGTGCCAAATCACGCCCACCAGGTCGCGGGTCGTGGTGATCCGGTGCCGGAGCCGAGGTGGGCGCGGTGCCCGACCGATCCGCATTTGGTGCGAGTGATCGGGGACAGCGAGTGAGCCGCACCAGTACGCACCTTGTGCTTCCCCGTGGATGGCGGGCATGAGCGCGCACCTCGCAGCGGCGAAGCTCGGACCAGTCGTGGCGGGTGCCCCTACTCTCGGATAGCGAGCTGATCACCCTGGCGATGGCCCAGGTGTTGCAGGAGTATCCCTGCGAACGCCGCTGGATCCGGCACATCCGTAGCAGCGCCGCTACTACGAGGCCACCTCGCCCCAAAGCTCCGAGCAGGCCGGCTTCAGCCCGGTCCGCCCCCCACCGTCACAGGCCGGCCTCGCATCCTACGAGCTGTCCGCCTCCATCCTCGTCGGTGCTGTCGTCTACACCCAGCCGCGAGACGATCCGCGCCGCCGCCTTCGCTCGGCCCAGCAGATCATCGGGAACCGTCACGCTCGGCGAGGTTACGTCGGATCAAAAGTCCCGAACTGTTACCGGGGTGACAGACGACTCCCGCCCCGGTGGGCGATCTTTGAGGCTGCACCGCGACACCCCGTCACGGATGGCCCGGCACAGCTGACATTGCGGCGGCTCGGGCCTTGCGAGGTATCTATCAAGTCAGGAGACAGCAGGATGTCCAGCACCACGGAAATCCAGATTTCAGGCTCACCATCGGAGGACTCAGGAATTGCCTCGTCGAACATGACGGTGTTGCTCAATGATGATAAGAAGATCGTCGTCCCACCTGGCGTCACCCACGCGGACATCGTGGCCCGTGGTGGGCAAGGCGGCTACGGCAATGATAACTCGGGAGGCGCCGGCCGCGGCGCCCTCGTCAAAGCGAGAGTGGCGGTACAATCAGGAGAGACTCTCACCGTCATCATCGGCAAGGAGGCTCGTGGCGGCGTTAGAGGTGCCGGCTTCACCGATGGTGGCCATGGAGGTATCGGGAGAACGGACCGGGGCCGGAACGGGGCCGGAGGCGGCGGGTCCTCTGCAGTCCTGCGTGACTCTCAGCCATTAGTCGTCGCTGGGGGCGGCGGCGGAGCGGGGGGCGGATCACCGCTTTATGACGGTGGCAATGGCGGCTCTGGCGGGCCCACACCGGCCGCTGGCACAGCGGGCGGTAGCTCGCCTTTCGCTTCGGGTGGCCAAGGCGGCGTCGGGGGTAACGATGAGGGTCCCACATGGGGCAATCAAGCACGGACTCACGGGCACGGCGGGCATGGCACGGACGCAAACAAGGGTTCGACAGCTGGTGGCGGCGGTGGCGGCGGTGGCGGATACCTCGCAAAGGACGAGAAGGTCAAGGGCGGCGGTGGCGGAGGTCACGCTGGAGGCGGTATCAGTGGTGACGCGGGGGGTGGCGGCGGCGCAGGATCCTCCTACGTGATTAAGTCCGCCACGAACAAACTCATCGAGAAAGTGAGCACAAAAGGAAACGGGATGGTCCAAGTCACATTCAAGTAGCCCGAGTGTCAGTCACACACCACCAGCCGTGCTGGTGCCATAATAATTGAACAGTGTTCCACCTGGCGAGGCCCGAGGAGTCCAGCCCCTTGGGCCTCGCCAGGTGGGGAGCACTGTCAGCGCCGACGCATACAGCGCTTCAGAAGTGCTGTTACACGAGCTGTGCCGCTCAAGCACGAGGCAAGCCGATGATAGGGCGGACGAGCTGGCCGATAAGCCGGATCCTGTGCACCGGGTGCCTTGCGGCGTCCCGGCCGGCGGTCATCTATCTAGGCCTGCCGTCGCCGGCAGGCTCGTGCGGCCTACCCGCAGGCATCGGGCGGGCCACCCTCAATCGCCTGCGCAGCGCACCGAAACCGGTGCGCCTTTTGGCCTTGCTCCGGGTGGGGTTTACCGAGCCGTCCCGGTCACCCGGGACGCTGGTGGTCTCTTACACCACCGTTTCACCCTTACCCCGCTCGCACGGGGCGGTCTGTTTTCTGTGGCACTGTCCCGCGGGTCACCCCGGGTTGCCGTTAGCAACCACCCTGCCCTGCGGAGTCCGGACTTTCCTCGTCAGACCCGTTACCGAGTTTGACGCGACCGCCCAGCCAGCTCGTCCGCCCCGACAGTATAGATCATCCCGGACGTGGTCAGCGTGGGGTCTCGTGCCAGCGGTCGATCTTGCCCTGAACCGCCGCAACTTCAGCGTCGCGCGGGGAGCCGTTGGGTCGCGGCTATCAGGGGTGGCAGGTCTTCGGTGACAGTGGCCTGCACGATTGCGTGGGTGGTATCGAGCCCGTCATCAAGCCCACCCCGAGTGATGTGGTCGGCGATGGCGGCAGAAGCGGCAAGGATGTCGGTCAACCGCTGGTCGTCGTGACGACTCACAACGCGATCGCCTCAGCCAGGACGTCACCGCGAATCTCCGGCTTGAGCATGCCAGCGGGCACGACATCGACACCAACACCGAGCAGCTCGGTCAGTTCCCTGGTCAACCCGACCAAAGACACCACACCGACACCCTCGTCAAGATCGACGAGCAGATCGACATCACTGGTGTCGGTGTCCCCGCCCCGGGCAACACTGCCGAAGACCCGCACATTGCGCGCACCACGCCGAGCCGCAACCTCGAGGAGCGCACCGCGATGCCGACGGAGCCGCCGACCCAAACGTGTGTCAGGCAGCCCGAGCCGATGGTGCGGTGCGGGAATCAGCTCGAAGGACAGCTGATGGCCGGTAGCCTCGATCAGCTTGGCAAGGGTACGAAGGCCCGGTTCACGCCGATCGGACTCATAAGCACTGATCACCGACTGCGCCACACCAGCGCGTCGCGCAAGATCGTTCTGCGACAGCCGAGCCCGGCGACGAGCCGCACGGATCATCGTTCCAGAACTCGTCTCCATACCGCGACGGTATCACGGATTGTCTATGGCGCCGAGAAGATCGGTGACGTCTGGGCCGGATCCACGCTGCCCCGGGCAAGCCAGCCAGCTCGTCCGCCCCGTCAGTATCGATCATCCCGGACGTGGTTAGCGTGGGTCTCGTGCCAGCGGTCGATCTTGCCGTGCTGATCGTCGCGGGTCTCGTGTCGGGCATGGTCAATGCGCTGGCCGGTGGTGGGTCACTGCTGCTGTTCCCAGCATTGCTGGCGGTGGGCCTGCCACCGCTTGCGGCGAACGTCACCAACTCGATCGTCCAGTGCGCCGGCAGTGCGGGCCTGGCGCTGGGCAGCCGCCGGGAGCTGCGCGGGCAGCGCAGTCGGGTGCTGTCGACCGCTGGCGTCGCGGTGGCGGGCTCGCTGGCGGGCAGCCTGCTGCTGCTGATGCTGCCCTCCCAGGTGTTCGACGCGGTGGTGCCCGCGCTGGTGGCGCTGGCCAGCGTGTTGCTCGGGGTGCAACCGTGGCTGTCCCGGTGGATCGGCGAGCCCGAGCCGGACTCCCCCGATCGCCGCGCGGTGTTGCTGCCCGCGGTGTTCCTCGGCGCCATCTACGGCGGCTATTTCGGCGGGGCACTGGGGGTCATCCTGATCGCCGTGCTGGCGCTCACCGCGCAGGACGACCTGCGCCGGCTCAACGCCGTCAAAGGCGTGCTGTCATTGATCATCTCTGCGGTCAGCATGATGGTGTTCGCGATCGGTGCACCGGTGAACTGGCTGGTCGTCGCGCTGGTATCGCCCGTTAACCTGATAGGGGGTTTTCTCGGTGCGAAACTCGCCGGTCGGGTCGCGGCACCAGTGCTGCGGGCCGGGGTGGTCGTGGTGGGCCTGGCGGTGTCGATCTACCTGTTCACCAGCCACCTCGTGAGTGCGTAACAGTGTTATAACACTGTTACGCACTCACGAGGTGGCTGGTGTCGTTGATCAACCTGACTGAGGCGGGGCCGTCGGGGTAGAACTCCGCGATCGACAGCGACGCGAGATCCAGGTGCACTCGATGCAGCAGCGATGGTCCGGCGTCCAGGGCCATCCGCAGCAACGCCTTGATCGGTGTCACGTGGGTGACCAGCACCAGGGTGGCGTCGCCGTGCTCGGCGATCAGCTGGTCGCGGGTCCGGCGCACCCTGCGATGCACCGCGTCCATGTTCTCGCCGCCGGGCGGGGCCACTGAGGTGTCGGTGAGCCACCGGGTGTGCAGGTCCGGATCCCGCTGCCGGGCTTCGGCGAAGGTCAGCCCCTCCCAGGCGCCGAAATCGGTCTCGATCAGCCCGTCGTGGACGGCCAGCGGCACGCCCAGCACGTCGGCCACCGGTTGGGCGGTCTGCCGGGCCCGCAGCAGCGGCGAGCTGACCACCGCCGCGACGCCGTCGGCCATCGCCAACCGCGCGGCGGCGGCAACAGCCTGCCGCTGGCCCAGGTCGGTCAGCGGCAGGTCGGCGCGCCCGGAATAGCGCAGCTGCGCGGAGTGCTCGGTCTGCCCGTGCCGCAGCATCAGCAGCCGGGTCGGCGAGCCGGTGACACCGGTCCAGTGTGCCGGTGCCACAGGCTTGCGGATGACGCCGGCCTGGGTGTCCATCGCCTCGTTGGCCAGCCGGTCGGCGTGGGCGTTGCGGGCCCGTGGCACCCAGGTGTACTTGACGTCGCCGAGCCGGCGCGCCAGCCCGGTCGCCTCGCTGACCAGCGGTCGCAGGTGCGGTTGCTTGACCTGCCAGCGCCCGCTCATCTGCTCCACGACTAGCTTGGAGTCCAGCCGGGCCTCCGCACGCTCGGCCCCCCGTTCCACCGCGGCCCGTAATCCGGCGATGAGACCTGAGTACTCGGCGACGTTGTTGGTGGTGGTGCCCAGCCCTCCGGACACCTCGGCGAGGAGATCGCCGGTGTCGGCGTCTCGTATCACCGCCCCGTACCCGGCCGGTCCGGGATTGCCCCGTGAGCCGCCGTCGGCCTCGATGATGACTCGCCGGGTCACAGCCCGGGCTCCCCCCGCACCAGCAGGACGCCGCACTCCTCGCAGCGCAGCACCTCGTCGGGGGCCGCTTCCCGGAGGCGTCCGATCGCGGTGCGATCCAGCTCCAGCCGGCAGGCGCCGCACCGCTGCTCTCGTAACAGAGCAGCGCCGGTGCCCCGGTGGGCCCGGATCCGCTCGTAAAGCGCCACCAGTGCCGTGGGCAACGCACTGATCAGGGTTTGGCGCTCGTGCCGGCGGCGTTTCTCGGTGGACTCCAGATCCGCCACCGCATCGTCGCGGCGGCGCGAGGCGTCGAGGCGCTGCTGGTCGATATCGGCCAGGGTGGCGCGACCGCGGTCGACGTCGGCGCCGGTGGCCTCGCGCCGCTCCATCACCTCCAGCAGATCGTCCTCCAAGACCGTCTGGCGGCGTTGCAGGGTGGCCAACTCGTGTTGCAGGTCCTCCAGTTGCTTGCCTGAGCTGATCGACCCGGAGTCGAGCAGACCGCGGTCCCGGTCCTGCCGGGCTCGCACCTGGTCGATCTCGCCCTCCAGCTTGCGGATCTCGCGGTCCAGGTCCGACGCCGCGGTCTCCGCCTCGATGAGCGAGTCCCGGCCGGCTGCCCAGTCCTTCTCGACCTGCTCGAGCTCGGCCAACTCGGGCAGCGACCGGAGCCGGTGCGCGGTGCGCGTCAGCTCGGCGTCCACCGTGGCCAAGTCGAGCAGCCGGCGTTGCGCGACGGGATCGGCGTTCACCGCAAGAGCCTCCCAGCAGGTTGCGCCAAACCGATCATCGGTACGACGGTACGAAACGGTAGACATCGACCGTACCGCCGAGCAGCCCGGGCCCGGCCGCTGCGGTGAACCGCGATTCGGATCCGAATCGCGGTTCTGAGGCGCCCGGCAACCGCGATTCGGCTCCGAATAGCGGTGGTCACACCCCACCCAGCGCAACACGCAGGGCGGTGACCAGCAAAGTGGCGATCTCGGGGGGGCGGACTGCGACCCGCAGGTGGTCGGAAGTGAGGCCGGGGAAGGTGTCCGCGCGCCGGACCGCGATGCCGGCATCGACCAGCGCGGCCCGGACCCGCTCACCACTGGGCACCCGCAGCAGCAGGAAGGGCGCCGCGGCCGGCAGGTGGACCGTGACGCCGGGCAGGTCAGCCAGCCGCTGGGCCATCCATTCCCGGTGCCGCACGATCTGCGCCGCCGCAGTCGCGGCCTCAGCAACCGCGGCCGGGGCACTGCAGGCTCGCACCGCCTCCAGCACCAGGGTGCCGACCGGCCACGGCGGGCGCGGCGCAGCCAGCCGGGCGAGCAGCTCGGGCGCGCCCAGCGCGTAGCCGGCCCGCAGCCCGGGCAAGGCCCAGGTCTTGGTGAGGCTGCGCAGCACCAGCAGCCCGGGTGTCTCGCGGTCGGTGGCCAGAGATTGCGCCTCAGCGGGCTCGGCGTCGGCGAACGCCTCGTCCACCACGAGCACCCGACCCGGTCGGGCCAGCACGCGCACCGTGCCGGCCGGGTGCAGCACGGAGGTCGGGTTGGTGGGGTTGCCGAGCACCACCAGATCGGCCTCGGCCGGGATCCGTTCGGGCCGCAGCCGGTGCGCGGCGTCGGTCGGCACCCTCGTGACGAGAATGTTCGCCCTGCGCAACGACACCTCGGGCTCGGTGAACGACGGGTGCACCACCGCGGCTGACCGGGGCGCCAACGCGGGCAGCAGCGCGAATCCCTCGGCGACTCCGGCGAGCACCAGTACCTCAGCAGGGTCGCGGCCATGCCGGGCGGCCACCGCAACGCGGGCGGCAGCGTCCTGCGCCGCGCAAGGGTAGCGACCGAGCCGGTCCAACGCGGCAACCAACCGCTCCCGCAACCACGCCGGCGGCCGATCACCGCGCACGTTCACCGCGAAATCGAGCAACCCCGCCACGGCATCGACGTCGCCGTGATGACGCAGCAGCTGATCCATCAAACGGCACGCTAGGAGTTCGAGACTTGAGCAGAGTTTTCGCGCGGGTCCAGCTTGAGATCCGTCCGCTCCATGAGCTCGCCCTTGAACCCGGCTGCCGCCCGCCGCTGAGCACAATTCGGAGCCGGATAGCGATCACAAGGACTGCCTAATCGCCATTCGGCTCCGAATGGCGATTTCGGGAGCGGAGCTGGGCTCATGGGAACAGGTTGCCTTCCGCTGTGCCCAGCATCTGCTCGCGCACCAGGGGAATAGGCGGCCCACCGTAGGACAGGAAGCTGTCATGGAACGCGCGCCAGGCGGCCCGACCGCCCCGGTTCGCGGTCCAGTCCGCACGCAGCTTACGAATCATCAGCTTACCCATCGTGTAATTGATGTAAGCCGGGTCGTAAGTGCCGCGGGCCGCCTGTTGGCGCGCGGTGCCGGGATCCTGATAAGCTTGCTCCCGGAACATCGTCTCGCAGCTTTCCATACTCATACCCTGGGTGTGCATGCCGATCGCACACAGAAAACGCACGTTGCGCAGCAGCGCCTCACCGAGTTGACCGATGTGCGTCTCCGGCGTGCCATTACCGAGACCCGCTTCCCACATCAACTCCTCGGTGTAATGCGCCCAGCCCTCCGAGTAGGCGTAGCCGACGAACAGCCGCCCGATCCCGGACTGCACACGGTTGGCGTGCAGGTACTGCAGGAAATGCCCCGGCCAGACTTCATGCGCCGAGGTGAACAGCAGGCTCGACTTGCCCGGCAGGTAGGCCTCCTGCTCGGCAGCCGACCATGACGGATCAGGCGGCGTGATGTAATAAATCGAAGGCATGCCCTTGTCGTACGGGCCGGGGATATCGATGTAGGCGGAGTTCGATCGTTGGTAGGGTGGCGATTCCGCGACCAGCGCCTCCTCTGTACCGGGAATGCTGACGAGATCCTGGTCGACGACGAACTGGCGCAGCATTCCGAGCTGAGCGCGGGCCCCTTCCACCGCGCCACCGCTCGGCTTGTCCGCTTGCACTTTAGCGATGCAGGCTTCGATCGTCGCGACCGGCAGGTATTCGGCGCAAGCCTGCTTGAGCGCGGCCTCGTTGCGCGCGAGATCGTCGCGGCCCACCTTCGTCAGCTCGGCGAGCGGGGTGGTGACACGCTCGGTCCGGCGCAGCATGGCGGCGAACTTCGCCGGACCGAGCGCGAAGTTCTCGGTGGCCTGCGGCCGGCCACTGTCGAGCCAGTCCGCGAGGTCCTGCATCGCCCGCGCCGCCGGCTCGATCGTGCTCGCCAGCTCTGCCTGCAGCGCCTGATCCTTCACCTCGGCGAAAATCTTCGGCACATCGTTGCGGTAGAAATCCGGAAAGCCACCGAAACCATCGACGCCGTACTGGATGAAGCTCTTCGGCAGCGGTGTACGCAAGTTCTCCCGAATCTGCACAGCAGCCGCAGGCACGGCGCGCACGTAGCTGACGAACGCCTTTAAGCGAGTTTCCGCCGGGGCGTAAGGACGCGTGAGATACACGCTCGGGTCGAGACCGCCGAGGTAGAACGCCGGGTTCGTGAACGGCTCCTCCGCTTCTTCCAGCCAGAACAGATCGGCGTCGATGCGCGACAGCAGATATTGCCGCTCGAAGTGCTGGTCGGAACTCAACGTGTTCTGATCGAACGCTTCCGCCTCCGCGCGCCGCGTATGCAGCCACTGCACCATGGCGCGGATGCCGGCCGCGCTCCAATCCGGTAAGCGGCCGTCGTACTCGTGGCGCCCCTGCTGGACGGCGAATGACGGGTTGAGCGCGAAATAGCCGTCCTCGAACCGGTGCAGACTCTTCGCCCATTCGGGGTTCGCGGCGTTGTCAGCCGGCGGCACCGGAGCAGTTCCGCAACCACCGGCGAGAACGACGAGCAGCACGGTGACAATACGGGCCAAACACCGCATGCGGACCGGATAGGCCATAAAATTCCCTGCGAACGACGGCACCGGCCCCAACGTAGCTGCCGCGGAATCAAGGCGCCAGGCAGCCATACCAGGATCACCCTGCTGACGACCGATCCCGGCCGCTGGCGCTGCACCGTCACCCTCGCGGGTAGCGTCCCGGCGGCCAGACCTGCTCGCGCCTGCCCAGGCGTCACCGCACGCCGGCCGGTACGTATTTCCGTTGATTCGAGCCATGACCGGCGACCATCATGGCGGGCGGGATCGATTGTCATGATCCAACCGATGAACAGTGGAAGGCACGGACGACGATGAGCATCGAGGGCCGGAAGCGCTGGCTGGCGCTGCTCGTGTTGTGTCTGGGGGATCTGATGATCGTCCTGGACACCACGATCGTGAACGTCGCGCTGCCGTCGATCAGGGCGGATCTCGGGTTCTCCGAGATCTCGCTGGCGTGGGTCGTGAATGCCTATCTGATCACCTTCGGCGGCTTCATGCTGCTGGGCGGGCGGCTGGGTGATCTGTTCGGTTACCGCCGGCTGTTCCTGATCGGCCTCACGCTGTTCACCATCGCCTCGCTGGCCTGTGGCCTCGCCGGTACCCAGGGCTTCCTGATCGGGGCCCGGATGGTCCAGGGTCTCGGTGGCGCGGTCGTCGCGGTGGTCGCGCTGTCGTTGGTCATGACGATGTTCAGCGAGCCGGCCGAGCGGGCCAAGGCCATGGGAGTCATCGGCTTCGTCATCGCCGGCGGCGGAAGCATCGGGGTGCTCCTCGGCGGGATCCTGACCGACACGCTCAGCTGGCACTGGATCTTCCTGGTCAATCTCCCGGTCGGTGTCGTGGTCTTCACGCTCTGCCTCGTCCTGCTTCCCGGCGAGCCCGGGCAGCCGACCGTCGGGCGGCTCGACGTGGCCGGCGCGGTGACGGTGACCGCGTCGTTGATGCTCGCCGTCTATGCGATCGTGAACGGAAACGACGCCGGCTGGACCTCCACCCGGACGGTCGGCCTGCTGGCCACCGCGGTGCTGCTGCTGGCGCTGTTCCTCGGCATCGAGGCCCGAGCGCGCTCCCCATTGGTGCCATTGCGGATCTTCCGGCTGCGCAATGTCGCTATCTCCAATATCATCAGCGTCCTGTGGCCCGCCGCCATGTTCGCCTGGTTCTTCCTTTCCGCGCTCTACCTGCAGTTGGTGCTCGGATACAGCCCGCTGCAGGTCGGCCTCGCCTTCCTGCCAGGAAACCTGATCATGGCGGCGTTCTCGCTGGGACTGTCCGCCACGCTCGTGGTGCGCTTCGGTCTCAAGGTGCCGCTGACGGCGGGGCTGCTGCTCTTCGCGGTGGGGCTGCTGGTCTTCGCACGGGCGCCGATCGATGCGAGCTTCACCGTCGACGTGCTCCCGGCCATGATCCTGCTCGGCGTCGGCGCCGGCATGGCGTTCAACCCGGTACTGCTGGCCGCCATGACCGATGTCGAGCCGAGCGAGTCCGGGCTCGCCTCGGGAATCGTCAACACCTCCTTCATGATGGGCGGGGCGCTCGGCCTTGCGATCCTCGCCAGCCTCAGTGCCGCTCGCGCCGACGAGCTGCGCATCGCCGGCAACGACCTGCCCGTCGCCCTCACCGGCGGGTACCACCTCGCCTTCGTCGTCAGTGCTCTGTTCGCCGCCGCCGCGGCGGTGCTGGGCGCCACGCTGCTCCGTGCTGGGCGCCCGACCGGAGCCGACGACGAGCTCCCCGTGCCCGTCACCACCAGCTCCGGGAGTGGGCTGGTTCAGCGGTGATCGGCCAGACTGGGCAGCGTGAGCGATGACCACACCAGGCCGCGGGTGCACATCACCTTCGTCTGCACCGGCAATATCTGCCGGTCTCCGATGGCTGAGGTCGTGTTCACCGGCGCAGTACACCGGGAGGGTCTGGCCGACCAGGTGCGGGTGAGCAGCGCGGGAACCGAAAGCTGGCACGTCGGCGAGCCGGCCGATCCGCGCACCGCCGAAGCGCTGCGCCGGGCCGGTTACGACTGCAGGCACGTCGCCACGCAGCTCGGCGCGCAGCACCTGTCGGCCGATCTGCTGGTGGCGCTGGACTCCGGGCATCTCGCGCAGCTGCGCCGGCTGGTGGCGCAACCGCAGCGGGTGGTTTTGTTGCGGTCGTTCGACCCGACGGCGGGCAGGAACCTCGACGTGCCCGATCCGTATTTCGGTGGCACGCGGTGTTTCGACGAGGTACTCGGCATGGTGCATGCGGCGGTATCCGGGTTGCTGGCATGGGTATACAACCGGCTGTGACGGCGATCACCGGGCAGCCGGTGCGCGCCGCGACACCCCAGGGCAGCATCTGGGTGATCGAGCTAGCCGACGGGCGCACCGTGGTGGCCAAGCGGGGCCAACCCGGGCAGGCCGTCGCCGAGGCGGCGGGGCTGCGCTGGTTGCGGGTGCCCGGTGGCCCGCCGCTACCCCAGGTGCACGGGCATGACAACGAGTGGCTGATCACCGAACACGTGCCGGCCGGACGGCTCGACGGTGCCGCGGCCGAGCGGCTCGGGCGTCAGCTCGCCACCCTGCACGCCGCGGGCGCACCGGCCTTCGGCGCCGCACCGCCGGGGGGACCGCAGCAGGCGTGGATCGGGGCCGCCCCGATGTCCCACATCACCGCAGAGCAGTGGCCGCAGTGGTATGCCGAGCACCGGGTGCTGCCCTATCTGCGCACCGCAGTGGATCGTGGCGCGGTGGACGCCGCCGGTGCCCGGGCCGTGCACCAGGTCTGCGAGCGGATCGATGAGCTGGCTGGGCCGGCCGAGCCACCGGCCCGGCTGCATGGCGATCTGTGGTCGGGCAACGTGCACGCGGGCGCCGACGGGCGCGGGTGGCTGCTGGATCCGGCCGCGCACGGCGGGCACCGGGAGACCGACTTAGCCATGCTCGCGCTGTTCGGTTGCCCGCACCTGGCACGGCTGCTCGCCGGCTACACCGACGCCGCCCCGCTGGCGACCGGCTGGCGACAGCGCATCCCCCTGCACCAGCTGTTCCCGCTGCTGGTACACGCGGTCCTGTTCGGCGGCGGTTACGGCGCGAGCGCGGCCACAGCCGCGCGCACCGTGCTGGAGTGAGCACCGGTTACCGTGGTGGCGTGCGGTGGCGGTTCCTGCTACGCCCGGGTTGGGTGGCGTTGACGGCGGTAGTGGTGTGTTTCTCCGTCGCTGCGTTCACCCTGCTCGCGCCGTGGCAGTTCCGCCGCGCCGAGCAGCGTGCGGAGCGCAACGCCGCCATCGAGCGCTCCTTCACCACCCCGCCGCAGCCGCTGCAGGAGGTCCGCGACGAGTGGCGGCAAGTCGTGATCACCGGGCAGTACCTGCCCGACGCCGAGGTGGTCGTCCGGCTGCGCACCGTGCAGGGTGAGCCGGCGTACGAGGTGCTGGTTGCGCTGCGGCGGGCGGACGGATCGACCGTGCTGGTGGACCGTGGCTATCTTCGCCCGGCCGCGGGGGTGCGGGTACCCGCCTATCCCCCCGTGCCTACTGGGGAGGTGACCGTGACCGGCCGGCTGCGGACCGACGAGACCGACCCGCAGGGCGGTGCGGTCGTGACCCAGGACGGTCACCGGCAGGTGTACGCGGTGAGTACCCGCACGGTGGGTGCCGCCACCGGGGTACGGCTTGAGCCGGGTTACGTCCAGCTGGTGGACGGCGCCCCCGGGGTGCTGTCCGCGCTGCCACTGCCGCCGCTGTACTCCGGCCCGTCTTTCGCCTACGCACTGCAGTGGCTCGCCTTCGGTGCGATGGCGCCGCTGGGGCTGGCCTACATCGCCTGGCGGGAAGCGATCGGATGGCGCCGCGAGCAGTCGGCGGGTGGGTCTTCGGATGCCGACGACCCGCACGATCCACCGGTGGCCACACTCGCCGACCGGTACGGCCGCTGAGCCACGACGGCGAGCACCGCGCACAACGCCGCGGCCACCATCCCGACGACCCGGGACAGCTCCACCCCCCGGGTGAGGTCACCGGCATCGGGGGTGCGGCCGTGACCCAGCACCGGGCGCTGCTCGCTACCGTGCGGGTAGACCGTGCGCCCACCCAGCCGCACCTCCAGCGCACCCGCGAACGCCGCCTCGAGCTGCCCGGCGTTGGGGCTGGGATGCGCTGGTGCGTCGCGTCGCCAGACCTGCCACGCGCCGCGGGCCGAGCCACCCACCACCGGTGCGCACAACGTGGTCAGCCCGGCTGCGACCCGGGACGGCAGCAGGTTCGCCAGGTCGTCCAGCCGCGCCGCGGCCCAACCGAACCGCCGGTAGCGCGGCGATCGGTAGCCGACCATCGCATCCAGGGTATTGGTCGCGCGGTAGGCCAGCAGCCCGGGCATCCCGGCCATCGCACCCCAGATCAGTGGCGCGACGACGGCGTCGGAGGTGTTCTCGGCGATCGACTCCACGCTCGCCCTGGCCACCCCGGCCAGATCGAGCTGATCCGGGTCACGACCGCACAGGTGCGGTAACCGGGCCCGGGCGGCATCGAGATCCCCGGTGTCCAACGCCCGGGCCATCGCGGCGCCTTCCTGCGCCAGCGAGGCCCCACCCAACGCGATCCAGGTGGCCACCGCGGTACCCGCCACCTGCGCGGCAGGCCGCCCACGCCCGGCTCGTTCCAGCAGACCGCCGATCGCCGCCACACCACCGACCAGTACGCCGGTATGCACCAGCCCGGCGAGCCGGTGCTCGGCGTAGCACACCCGTTCAGCAATGACGGCAAGCCGCCCGAAGCCAGCCACCGGGTGATAGCGCCGCGGATCACCGAACACCGCGTCAACACCCACCCCAAGCAACAGTCCCACCGCCCGCGCCACGCCCACGCCAGCACCCTACGCGGGGCTCGGTGGCCGCGTTCTGGGCCCAGATTGCCGTAAACAGCCCCGTTTTACGGCAATCTGGGCACAGAACGCAGTTCGGTTTTGCGGACTTTGCCTAGTTCGGTGCGGGGGAGGGTGGGGAGGTAGTGGACTTGGCGGGGGCGTTTGTGGGGGGCTAGGAGCTGCGCGACGTGGTCGGCCAGCTCATCGGCGGTGGGGGGTGGATCGCAGGCGGCGACCACCCAGGCCACCACCCGCTCGCCGAGGTCGGGATCCGGCTGACCGGTGACCGCCACCTCAGCGACCCCCGGATGCTCCAGCAGGGCGTTCTCGACCTCCCCTGCGCCGATCTTGTACCCGCCGCTTGTGATCAAGTCTGTGCTGCGGCGCCCGACCAACCGCAGCGAGCCGTCCGGGCCACGGGTGGCGATGTCACCGGTGCGAAACCAGCCGGCGGGCATCACCTCGGCGGTGGCGTCAGGCCGGTTGAGGTAGCCCAGAAACAACGTCGGACCGGCGACCTCGATCTCCCCGACGGTCTCGTCGTCGGATACCTCGAGCACTTCACCGTGCTCGTCCACCAGCCGCAGCGCCACCCCAGCCAGCGGCGGCCCGACAGTGCCCGGCCTGGGTGGCCCGCCAGCCGGCATCGCGCAGGTGATCAGCGATTCGGTCATCCCGTACCGCTGCACCACGTGCTGACCGGTGGCCGCAGCGATGCGCTGGTAGTCCGAGACCGGTAGGGCAGCGGAGCCGGAGACGAGTAGCCGCGCCCGGCCGAGCGCCGCAGCGACCGCGAGATCCTGCTCGGCTGCCACGGCCAGCCGGTGGTACATCGTCGGCACGCCGAACAACATTGTCGCCGAGCCGGCCAGCTCCCGGGCCACCCCGTCGACGGAGAACGAGCCCAGGTGGTGCAGGGTGCCTCCGAGTCGCAGTGGCCCGAGGACACCGAGCACGAGACCGTGCACGTGGAACAGCGGCAGCCCGTGCACCAGGACGTCCCGGGCAGTCCACTGCCAGGCCGCGGCGAGCGCGTCGACGTCCGCGGCGAGCGCGCGCCGCGGCAACACCACACCCTTGGGCGGGCCGGTGGTGCCCGAGGTGTAAACAACCAGTGCCGGTGACTCGGGCGCCGGCTCAGCCGGCAGCGTCTCGTGGCCGAACCGCAGATCGACGTCCAGCCGCGGGACGGTCCGCAGCAGCGCGGGCAGGACGGCTCCCGGGGCCGCGAGTATCAGGTCGGGTGCCGCATCGGAGACCACGTGTCGCAGTTCCCGGGTGCTCGACTGCGGGTTGATCGGCACCGCCGGCACACCGGCCGCCAGCGCTGCCACCAGCGCCACGCACGCCTCCAGCTCCGGTGCGGCCCAGACCGCCACTCGCCGGGCGCCGGAAAGCTGAGGTACCAGCGCTGCGGTCGCCATACCGAGCTCCCGGTGGGTCAGCGAACGCTGCCCGAATCGCAGCGCCGGCGCGTCGGTGGGGTGGTGCAAGGTCGGCAGCAACGGCGCAGTGCTCACTAAATGTCTCCGGTCGAGGTAGCGTTCGAGGTAATGTCTCCGACCATGTTCCAGCAGGCTCGCACCGATGGTGACGCTCGGCCACTCGAATGGTGGATGACGTCTCATCTCGCTCTGGCATTGGCGTTCAACTGTTTCCTGCCCGTGTTGCTGCCGGCGTACGTGCTCTCGGTCGGGGGAACCGCCATGGACATCGCGCTGGCGATGTCCATGGCGGGCGTGTTCGCATTGATCGGGCCGTCGATCGGCGGGATCGCGGTGCGGCACCGGGCACACCGGCTGATCCAAGCGCTGGGCGTGCTGGGAATGGCCGCCGGGCTCATGGCGCTGGCGCTGTCCGATGGTGACTCTTTGTCGATCGTACTGGCCATCGCCGTGATGGGAATCGGCGCGGCGGCGGTGGCGATAACCGCTCCTACCTTCATTCTGGGCACGAATCTGCCCGCGGACATCCAGGAACGGCAGCTGACCTGGCTGCAGCTCAACCTGGACCTGGGCAAGATCGTGGGTGGGCTGCTGCTCGGGATGATGGCGTCGGCGAGGCTGCCGTTTGCTGCCCAGTTCCGGGCCGGTGCGCTGGCGATCGGCCTGCTCGCGGTCCTCGTGTGGATGACCAGCCGCCGCGCGGCAGCCCGGATCCGCCCATTGCAGGCCGGCCACCGGGTAGCGGATGAACCGTCGCGCAACGTGGTACCCCTGAAAACGCTGCTGCTGCTGTCCCTGTTCGGCGTTCCCGTGGTGGTCTACCTGTTGGGCAGTATGACCATGATGGAGACGCAGATCTCGACCATGCTGATGGTATCCGGGCTGTTCGGCATCGGCCTGTACCTGCTCGCCGGCCGCTGGATGGTCCAATCCAGCCCCAGCATGATCTGGGCCACCGGCCACGCCCTGCGCGGCGCCGGAGGCACCGCCCTCGGCGCGCTCGGTCTCGCCCGGGGGATGCCCCAGCTGGTCGTATTAGCCGCGTTCCTGGTGCTGGAGTCACTTCCCGCGGTCGTGTGGATCATCCAAGCTCGAGCGTCGGCGCAGTTCGTCCCCGGGGCAGCGGCGGCGAGGGACCGGCCGGCCCGGGCCATATCCGTCGATCATCGCAGCGCGCTCCAAGTCGTGTCACCGACCAGCTCATCTCGGCTGGCTGCGCGGGAACGAGGCGCACCGAAAAGCACGTGATGACGTCTCAGGGTGCCTCGGCGGAGCGACGATCTGGTGACCTGGATCTGAGTGGGACCGTGGCGGTGGTGACCGGCGCGGGCGGCTGCCTGGGCGGCGGTATCGCCCGCGCGTTCGCGGCAGCCGGGGCGGCTGTCGTCGTGCACTACCGCAGCAGCGTCGAGCAGGCCACCGCGGTGGTCGAGGACATCGTCGCCGGGGGTGGCCAAGCGCTGCCGGCCCGGTGCGACGTCACCGATCCCGAAGGCTGCGCCGGCCTGATGACGGCGGCCGTTAAGGCGTTCGGGCGGCTGGACACCGTGGTGGCGAATGCCGGGGTGCAACCCGTGGCCGAGCTCGCAACGATGTCGGTGTCGCAGTGGCGTGCGGTCGTCGACACCAACCTGACCGGGAGCTTCGCGACGGTCCAGGCCGCCGCATCGGCGATGGGAGCGCGGGGCGGCGGGTCGATCATCCTGATCGGATCCATTGAGGGCACCCGACCGGCGTGGTCGCACGCGCACTACTGCGCGTCGAAGGCGGCAGTGCTGCACTTCGCCCGCGCTGCGGCGCTGGAGTACGGCCGGCACGGTATTCGGGTCAACACCGTCTCCCCCGGGCTGATCTGGCGCGACGGTTTGGACCGGGACTGGCCCGACGGGGTCGCGCGATTCCGGCAGGCGGCGCCCTTGGGGCGGCTCGGCCGGCCGGCCGATGTAGGCAACGCCTGCGTGTTCTTGGCGTCCTCGATGGCTGAGTGGATCACCGGGCAGGATCTCGTGGTAGACGGTGGGGTCTCGGCGCACCCGACCTGGTAGCAGCCCGGGTGAGGGCCCGGATCCGGGATGCCGCATGCGGCCAGCCCGCCAGCAGGTCAGCGCGCCGGCCGAGGTGGAAAGCCGACCAGTCGAACGCCGGAGCCATGGTGGTGCCCACCAGAGTCCACGCACCCGAGGGACTGCAGCCCTGCCACACCCCAGCCGGCACGATGATCTGCGGCCTCGCACCCGTCGCCAGGTCCGGGCCGAGCACCGGCTGCTCGACCTGGCCGCCGGGGCTCAGCAACAGCAGCCGCAGCGGGGATCCGGCGTACCAGTGGTAGGTCTCCACGCCGTCCAGCGCGTGCAGCGCCGAGAAATCCGGGGCGATCAGCATGAAATAGATCACTGAGCAGTGCGTGTCGACGTAGGTCCGGCGGAACAGACCACCCTCTTGCGGCAACCGCTGCAGCCCGAGCAGGCGGGCTACCCGCTCCCCCTCGGCGCGACCGCTCACGGCTGTTGATCAGCCCGGAGCAGCACGGTTCGCCGCATACCGGGACCCTAAGCCCATGCCCGACTCCGCGCGGTGAACGCTCGACCGCGATCAAACTGGCAAAGACACGGGATTCTATTACACAAGGTAGCCGACAGGAGACCGAGAGTCCCGTATTGCCTAGTCGGACTAGTACATATGGGTGGTCTTCGGTAACCACTTAAGCCTCATCAGCCTCTCCTGGTGAGATCAGTCTCAACGGTGCCCTCACATACACCTAATGGGTTGAGGGCAGGTGCTTTAGTACAGGAAGGCAGCCCAACCGGTTGGAGGAGGTCCAAATGCTCTACGTCCGATGGTGGGAAGCCACCATTGTGATCCTCGTCGTACTGTGGGTACTGGGACAGGTAAGCGGACAGAACCCCGGGTTCTAAAGCGACCGAGCCAGGGATCATCTTGATCACTGACGCGACGAGCCTGACACCAAACCTCGAGCCCAGTGAGGCCGAGAGGCGGGTCACCTTGATCGATAACGCGACGTGAACCGCTATTCGGCTCCGAATGGCGCTCGACAGCGGCCGTGAACCGCTATTCGGCTCCGAATGACGACTCACGGTCACACTCAGCGTCTGGGAGACGTGAGACGGGCGACCATCGCGGGTGACGTCCGCAAAGCTCGGCTCAAGTGTCACGCTTCGTGACGACGGCGATCTTAAGCTCGGCACTCAGCCGAGCCACTCCATGAGCACTTCGCGCAACGTACGGGCCGTGTCCTCGTCGAGCTTGATCAGGCAACCACCGGTGGCGTGCGGATCCAACTCGATGCCGCCGTCCCGCTTGCTGATCACGAGGTTCGTGAACCCGATCGCTCCGCCGTGAGTGGCGCAGGTGGCAGGGATGACACGCCGGTTTCCGCGTCCGACCTGATCGCTGATCATTTGCCTACCTGCACACCAGAACGGCACAAGTGGGATGCTCTCAGCGTCGCCCCGGCTGGGGCAACACACAGCAGGCGCCGTGAGGCGACATGGACAGCCACGGGCGAGAACAGTTCGCAGCACAGTTGCGCCGCTTGCGCGACCACGCCGGGCTCTCCCTCGGTGACCTCGCCGGACGGGCGCACGTCAATCGCGGCTACGTGGGGCACATCGAGCATGGCCAGCGCTGGCCGTCCCGCTCGGTGGCCACCGAGCTGGATGACGCGCTCGACGCCCGAGGCGCGCTGCTGGGCACCTGGACCGCAGGAGATCGCGCGGACACTCCCCAGCGGCGTCGACGGGACGGCGAGACGCTGACACTGCCGCTGGACGAATGGACGGCGGCGGACCGCGACGCGCTGGCTGAGCGGCTCGCCGCCGGCAACGACCGGGCACTCACCCCGACCGCCGCGCGCCGCCTTGTGCACGAATGGTTGACGATCGAGACTCCACAGACCGTGGAGATCACCGGCGGCCGCCGGATCGGCGCGGGCATGGTCGGCACGGTCACCCGCCGAGTGGCCCAGCTGCGCCGGGTCGACGACTTCATCGCCGGGCGCGAGCTGCAGCCACTCGTCGAACGGGAGTTACGCGCCACCGCCCGGTTACTGCGCGAGGCCGCCTACCCCGACCAGGTCGGTCGAGCGCTGCTGTCCGCGGTCGCCGAGCTGTGCCAGCTGGCCGGATGGGTGACCGTCGACGCGCGAGCACCCCAGCGGGCGGCCCGCTACCTCGCGCTGGGAGTGCACGCAGCCCACGCCGCCGGGGACCGGCCCACCGCGGCCAACCTCATATCGACCCTGTCCTACCAGGTAGCGAACCTCGACGACCCACACGAGGCCGTGCTCCTGGCGCGCAGCGCCGTCGCCGGTGCCCGAGGGCATGCCGGCGCCACGACCCGCGCCCTACTGCACGAGCGGGTCGCCTGGGCGCACGCCCGGGCTGGTGAGCTCCGGCACACCGAGCGGGCACTGGCCGCCGTGGAGGCCGACTACCAGCGGCGCCGCCCGGCTGATGACCCGGAATGGGTCTACTGGCTCGACGAGGACGAGATCACGGTCATGGCGGGCCGCTGCTACGTCGAGCTGGGGCAGCCCGACCGGGCGATCCCACTGCTCACCGAAGTGCTGACCCGCTACGACGAGCGCCACACCCGCGAGTTTGCCCTGTATACGTCATGGCTGGCCGAGGCGTATGTGCAGGCCGGGGACGTCGAGCACGCCGCAGCACTCGCCGAGCGCACCCTGGAGCTGTCCAGCTCGACGAACTCGTCCCGCGGAGACGACCGGGTCACGCTGCTCGCCCAACGCCTCACCCCCTACCGGGCCGTGAGCACCGTGCGGGACTTCCTGGAGAACGCTCGTTGATGATCATACGAGAACCGCCGCGGAGAACTAAAGTCTCCCACGCGCCACCCATGCCCTGGAGAAATCACCGTGCCCGACTGCCTGGAACTGGCTACCGGTCCCACTGGGCGATACGGACGCGCAGCTGTACCAGCCCGTCGTCCGGCGCAAGCGGCCCGGACCCGTCGAACCGCTCGACCCGCAGCGCGCCGCCGGCCAGGAACTCCACCTCCCAGTGCTGGTCGGGCAGCACCGCCCGGACCATCACCGCGTCCGGTCGGGAGCTGAACAGCTGGTAGCTGACGTGGTGCCGGTCGAGTTCGGCGACGAGTGCGAGCAGCGCGGTGAACGAGTCGGCGCCGTTCTCGGTCATCAGCCGGCTCGTGACAGGGTCGGCGGCACCGTGGCGCCGGTCCGCGCCGGGTGACCGTCCCGGTTCCTGGGCCGGGCTCACTCTCGCACCGGCGCGTGAAAGTCGATGTGACCGATGGTGTTCGAGACCTTTGCGTCCGAGATCGCGCCGTCGGCGTCCCCCGAACCGTCCTGTAGCACGGTTTTGGAGTTGCAGATGAGGGCGACGGGAACGTACTTCTCCTCCGCTAGCCATACGTCGCTGATCACGTCGATACGGCGGAGCGCCTCATCCAGACTGGTAGTCGTGCGGTCCCAAGCCACAACGTTCATAGGATCCTGCAGTGCTCGCCACGTTTCGTCGTAGTTCAGCAGCTTGCCATCGACGACCGTCGGCATGAATCTCCCACCCGTAAGTAGCTGGCGGAAATCATTGACGAACATAGCGCCGCCGTAGGACGCGTCGATCGCCGGCAATGCGGCGATGACGTGCTTGAGAAAATTGTACGCGACGATCCATTTTTCGGTATTCTGGCGACGCGGAAAGCCCGAGTAGTCCGCCTCGACGCTGTATTCGATCCTGTTAATCGGGTTGAACAGCGGGCTCTTGCCGTGGCGGCCGAGCGCCTGTTCGTCGAGCATCTGCAGCACCTTGTTCTTGACGACGTTCTCGACCGCCGCTAGATGTATGCTGTTCGCGTTTATGGTCAGCGGCACCAGGTTGTAGGCCGCGGCCGAGCCGCCGAGGTGATCGTTGAGCAGGTGCCCTTCGACGTAAAGGGACCGGGCATCCATCGTGATGCGGTGCCGTAGCTCCTCCAGCCATGGCGGGGAGAACAGCGCAGTCTTAGCCGCCGACCCCACGACAATGCTCTGCTTGACGTCACTACGGAAGACAGCGGACACTTTTGTGCCCATTCCGTTGTTTAGCTGTCCCCAGCGCGGCAGTACCGCTTCCGCATAGCTACCCCGTGGCTGACCGAGCTCTTTCGACAGGATTTCCCACATCTCGTTGACGCATTGCTCCACCGCGACACCGGCCCACACATTGGACATCTTCGAAAGCTTCAGCTGCTCATTCGTGCGCACCTCTTGCTTGTCCATGACGTCGGCCTGCTTGATCGCTTCGACGTACAGTTTCTGGATCTCGTCCTTCACGGCCCCGGTGTATTTGCCAGCGGCGTCGAGCTTCGCCACCACGCCATCATGGTGGACCTCGACGAAACTCGCCCAGTTACTGCGGTGCTTCTCCGTCTCGAGGAAGCGGTGATGGGGTGCACCACCGAGTCCGGCTGTCTTCTCCTCCACCGCGAAGCCACCCGAGGCGTCCAGGTCGTGGAACCCGTATAACGGATCCTTCTTCCCCGTTCGGGCGCCGGTGGCCGTCGCCTTGGTCTGACGCCGGTGATACTCCTTGACATCCGTCGGGGCCTCCGCGCCGTCGAGGTAGACGTAGAAATGGTTCGCGTCCCGGAAGAAGTAGACCCGATAATAATCATTCATCATACGATAGGCTTGGACGCGCTTCTCCGCGCTGAGCCCCTTCCATTCCGCTCGGTTCGCATTGCTCGACCTCAGTTTCAGCTTCCCGCCGGCATCCGTCCGGATGACGCGCTGCGCCTGCGGCTCGGGGCCTGCGACCGCCTGCACCGGGGCACGGCTCCTGGCGCGCATCAGCCCCGCGACGGCCCGGTTCCCCGCCGCCCGCTGCCACCCAAGCAGCGCGGCAGCAGAACGGTGAATATCGGGACCGGAGTCGGGCAACTCACGTCGGACCGCCGGCCCAGCCAGGCCGCGGTGATCGGCAGACCGTGGCAAGCTCCCCGCCACCCGCCGGTCGCGCATAGCTTTTGCCCTTCAGTCAGCAGAACTCACTCACTGAACTCCATGACAGCCTGGTATCTTGCCGGCCGATCCGTCAAGTCGGTCACATCCGCGGAAAACTCTGCCTCGGTGTGAATCCACGCGCCGGTAGTCAGTGGACGAGCTTGTGCAGGATCGTCACGACCTGCGCGGGATGCAGCTGCCAGCCGAGGTGGCTACTGGGGACCGAGTGCACGTCGAACGGGTTGTCCGGGGTCAGCGCGTCGGCCTCGGCGATGAAGCGGTCCTGCAGCGGCAGTGGCAGGGACCGGTCCTCGGTCAGCCGGAGGTAGGTGCGCGGGATCCGACCCCAGGTCGCCGCGTCGGCCCGGGTAGCCGCCTCATCGACGATCAGCGCCTCGTCGGGGTCCTGGGTGTGCAGGTAGGCGAGCAACTCGTCCCGGGTGCCGTCGGCGAGCAGCGCGGCCTGTAGGGCGGCGAGGTGGCCGGGGTCAGACGTGCGCCAGTTGAGCCGGATCGCGCCGATCTCGGCCGGGTCGCCCACCGCGATCCCCCCGACCTGGG
The DNA here is from genome assembly GCA_050700055.1 of Pseudonocardiaceae bacterium. Lineage (GTDB taxonomy): Bacteria > Actinomycetota > Actinomycetes > Mycobacteriales > Pseudonocardiaceae. The sequence goes on along the minus strand of JBOHGE010000030.1, from coordinate 17,200 downwards.
CGAGCAGGCTGCTCACGTTCTCGGGGGCCTGCAGGTATGCACTGGTGGTGGCGTCGACGCAGCACCACGCCGAGATGTAGACCAGCCGGTCGATCAGCTCCGGGACGGCGTTGCCCACCGCGGTCAGGGTCAGCCCGCCGCGGCTGGTGCCCACCAGGATCACCGGGCCGAGCCCGGCGGCCCGCCGCACGGCATCGGACACCGCGGCGACGTCGTCGGCCGTGCTGATCCCGGCCATCCCGCTGGGGGCGGTGGCCAGTACACCGAGATCCTGCCCACCCAGGTACCCCACCGGGATCATCGCATCGAGACCATGCCCGGGCAGGTCGACCGCCACCGTCCGGTGCCCCCGCAGGGCGAGCTCCCGAGCGATCGGCGCCCACACCGCGGAGTTGCCGAAGGCCCCATGGACGAGCACGTAGGTCGAGACCATCCCACGAGTCTGGACCACGTGCAGTGGCCGTGGGGCCCTCGGCCACTGCACCCCTCATGCCTCGCCCTCGGCGGCGGGAGTGCCGGCGAGGATGAGGTAGAGCGAGCGGCGTGTCTCGGCCAGGACCCGCAGCGCGGCCTGCACCTGCTGCGGGTCGCCCTGCGCGAGTTGGCGGGCGGGGTGGCGCAGCTCCTCGAGGGCGCCTCGAAGGTCGCTGCCGCCGCCACAGCCTGCGGCGAACTCGGAGAACGGGTCAGGCATCGCTTCGCGGTGCGTGTGCAGGTATGCCTGGCCGGCGTCGGTGAGAGTGGCCAGCTTGCGGCCACCCTGGGCGACGGTGTCGATCAGGCCTTCGTCCTCGAGCTGGCTGAGGGTCGGGTAGACGGCGCCGGGGCTGGGCCGCCAGGCACCGGAGGTGCGTTCGGTGATGGCCTGCATGAGTTGGTAACCGTGCATGGGCTGCTCGGCCAGCAGGAGCAGCAGGGCGGTGCGCACATCGCCGCGTTGCGCCCGCCCGCGGTGCGCACCGCGGGGACGGCTCCCGCGTGTCCTTCCACCACCGACCGCGTCAGGCCGTGCCGGAAAGTCGGGGTGGTGGCGCCGTCGGCCGTGGTGACGGCCGGCGGCCAGACGGTCGCCGTGACAATGTGGGTCGTGATGATCGGTGTACATGGGTTCTCCTCTGTGGGTCATGCCTCCATTCCCAGGAGACACGCTCACGATATATCGTGAGCGTGTCTCCTGCAAGCGGATTCTGGGTGCCGTCACCCGGAAAGCCGCAGACCAGGTCCCGCAGAAGCCCAACTGGCTAGGCAGACCGCCCGGTCAGCCGCCCGCCTCGGCGACGGCCCCTGCTCCACCTACCGGAGGTCGATCGTCGTGATCACGGTCGCCGCGGGACCGTCCGGTGCCTGCACAATCTTCTCCAGGGGCAGGTTCCGGAAGGTGAAGCCCTGAGGTTCGCGGCGGCGCAGCTCGGCGCCGAACCCGGCCGTAGGGAACTCACATACCGGTCGCGACCGACGCCGGCTCCAGATCAAACCGCTCCCGGCGGGATGCGCCGACTACCTCGATCCCCCGCTGGCCGATCACGCCTGCGAGCGGGAGCGAGACGGCATACGGGGCTTGGCTCGGCAGGCCGACCCCCCGCAAGGAGCCGACTACCTCGATCTCCCAGTACTCCGGTTGCTGCACGTAGACCAACGGCACGAGCTCGACGCCCATGTTCGCGTAGGGCTTGGTGCCGCTCACCTGGAGCACGAACTGCGGTGGGACGGAACGTAGCGTGCTGACGCCTGCGTCGTCGAAGTCCAGGACACGGAACGACGTAGCCGGCGGCAGTCCCAGGTAGCTTTCCATCTGCGCCTCGTCCATCCCGGCGGTACTGCGGTACCGGTCGGCGTGCAGCGGTCGCGGATCGCGCCGCCGCAACACGGAGTGGTCGACGTCCAGCACCTCGAAGGAGTAGTCGGGCCGGGCGCCGTCGAAGAACGCCGCGACCCGCGCCGGACCGAGCAACGTCCACCGCCCCGGCACCTGCACGATGCCATCGGCCGGCCCGATATCGTCCTGGAGGAAGGTGCCATCCACCCGCATCTCGAAGCCGTCGCGACCGCGGGCCGGCGGCAGCGATACCCCGTCCGGGCGGAATACCTCCACCCCGGCGGAGTCCTCTTCGAATGAGTGCCTCCAGTGCTGGAAGATCGACGCAGGAAGTCGGTGCACTTCAGCAGAAGCCGTGGTCATAGCTGCTGGTCCTCTCTCGGGACACGTTCCGGTTCGCGCGGCGCGGCCGGCCGGGTGGTACTACAGCGACAGATGCCGGCAGCAATGCGTCCTGATACCCGCCCGAGACCTTTTCCGAAGAGGTCCCTGGGTGTCACCGAACGCCTACTGTCAGCAACCGCCGGATGGCGGGCCGACCGACTCACGGCAGATCAGCTAACCCATTCGATCAAGATCTGGCGCAGCGCGCGGGCCTCGTCCTCCGCAAGCCTGATCACGCAGCAACCGGCGGCGTGCGGGTCGAGCTGGATCGTGTCCCCGTACTTGCTGACTACCAGATTTGTGAACCCGGGCGTGCCACCGCACTGTGTGCACGTGACGTGGAGGACGCGACGTTTGCGGTTGCTGTCCTGATCGCTGATCATCTGCCCACTGTCGCACCACAATGGAACGGGTGGCACCCTGTCACTGTCGCCTCTGGCAAGGGTGACTACCGAGGCGACACCGGGAGGGCGGATGGACAGCGAGCGAGCGGACTTCGCCACCGAACTCGCCACCCGCCGTGCCAACGGCGGACTGTCTCTGGCCGACCTGGCCGCCCGCACGCACACCCACCGCGGCTATCTCAGCAACATCGAACACGGGCACCGCTGGCCCACCGAGACGGTCGTCCGGGCCTTGGATGTGGCCCTGGCCGCTGACGGGGCGCTGGTAGCTGCCTGGGAATCCGCCAACCAGGTGCTGCAAACACGGACCACCAACAGACAGTCCACGGAGCTACTAGAGCTGGCCGCCCGGGCCCAGGCCAGCGACATCTCCCTGACCACCCTGGAGCTGTTGGACACCAGCATGGACACGATGGCGCGGAGCTACACTCGCACCCCGCCCGTCGAGCTGCTACATAGCGTGCGCGCCATGGCGCGCCAGATCAGCTCCCTGCTCGACGGCCGGTCAACCCTCGTCCAGCGCCGGCGGCTACTCAGCACCGCCGGGTGGCTTGCGGTGTTCGCGGCCACCCTTCATGTCGACCTCGGGCAGCGACGAGCAGCAAGCACCGCGCGAGACGCCGCCCAGTCACTGGGCGGGGAGACCGGCGCCGACGAGATCGCCGCGTGGGCAGTCGAGATCGACGCCTGGACCGCACTCGTGGACCAGGACTGGCCCCGGGCCGCGACACTGGCCGCAGCCGGGGAGGGCATCGCTCCGTTGGGCAGCCCGGCAGCGGCGCAGCTCGCTATGCAGTCGGCGCGAGCAGCCGCCCGCCTCGGCGACGGGCCGCAGATGCGGGCGGCGCTGCGTCGGTGCTCGGCTGCTGCGGATCGACAGTCACCGGGGCGCCCGCCTGACCACCATTATCAATTCGACGGCGACAAGCTGGAGCTGTACACGGGCACGGCCCTGGCCTGGCTGGGAGACCCGGCCGCAGAGGATTTCGCCCGGCGCGCCGCAGCGCGTTCCGCGGCGAGCAACCAGCGCCGGCGGGTAGCGACCGCCCACCTCGACCTCGGGCTTGTGCTGGCGCGACTAGGACGACCCGACGAGGCCGCGCACTACGGTGTGCTCGTGCTGGAATCGAACGAGATCGTGCCGTCCAACGCATGGCGGGTCGATGAGCTGGTCGCCACGGTCAGCGGATATCGCGGTGTACCCGAAGTCGATGAACTGCGCGAACTGGCCGCACAGCGCGCCAGTCGATAGGAGGCTAGATCCGACGAAGCCGGTTTCATCGAGTCAAAGTCGACAGCAGCCACCGAGTGCATCGACCTATCCAAGCCCAATGTCACGTAGCTTAGATTGATCATGCTGCTGATCGTGTCACCGCGCGGATGTTGATCGTGGCCGGTCCGGGATGGCGGGTGGCGGTCTCGCCGGGCTTCTTGATCCGGTAGCTGTTGTGGCGACCGCGTTTGACCGCGCGCGGGCAGGTTCGGTATCGCCGTGGTCGGTTGATCTTTCCTGTGATCTCGGTCAGGACCTGGGGCAGGGCGAGGTCCCAGTCCTCAGGGGGAAAACCCGCCGTCCCGGTGGCGGTGCGGCGGGCGATGCGCAGGACTCGGGTGAACGAGATCCGGTCGGGGTCGAGGTCCGCGGCCTCCGCGGCTCGGGAGCTTAAGACGCTGAGTGCGTAGGGGACCAGTAGCCAGGCCCAGATCTCCTGGTGGACCAGCTCGGGCAGCCGGGAGCGCAGGAGCTTCCCCGGGCCGCGCAGATGCGTCTTGAGTTGGTCATTGCCGGTTTCTTCCTCCCAGCGCTCGTTGTACGCGGCGGCGAGTTCGTCGGCGCGCGCGTCGGCCGGGTCGAGGACCGTGGACAGCAGCACGATCAGCTCACCGCTGTCGTTGCCCTCGCGGTCGGGCACGTCGTACTCCGCGACCCGCACCAGGTGCGCCTCGCTCGGATCCAGCTCGTCGTGGTGACCGGCGGCGACCTCGCGAGCGGCAGCCATGATCGCCTCGCGGCGCCGGACGCCGCGGATCTTCGGGTTGATCAGCGCCGCCAGGTAGGTCCCGTCGGGCAGGACCACCACCATCGGCAGCGCCAGCCCGGTCGGGGCCCGCCACAGCAATGCCGCCCCGGTCCGGGTGGCCAGGTCCCACGCGTCGAAGCTGTAGAAGTTGCGGTCTGCGGTGAGCAGTTCATCGGAGCGTAACCGCTGGTAGAGCCGGTTAGCCAGGGTCTTCTCCCCGACGGCGTACGCCCCGACCTCGGCGGCCAGGAAGGCATGCGTGCCGCACTCGGCCAACGCCACCACCCGCGCCTTCGGGAACGCCGAGCGGTTGTCCCCGAAGCCTGCGTAGCCGAACTCCGCGGCGTTGCCCGGAGTATCGGGTAGGTCGACCTCGAACCCGTCGATGGCCACCATCCGCCATTGCCGCAGCCACGTTCCCCGCGTCGAGGCGGTCCCGACCGGGCCTGCGACCTGCTCAAACACCTCCGCCAACACCTTCGGACCCAGCCGCTTGCGAGCCTGGGTGATCCCACTCGCGGTCGGCACCGACCACCCGGCGTCCCAGCACCCCCACGCCGACAACGAGCCCGTGACCTTGGTCGCGACCTCCTCGTAGTCGTCCTCGCCGAACAGGCACAACCCCAGCGTCAGATAGGCGATCACATGCGGCGGGAGCTTCCCACCCGAGCGTTTAGCGCCGGCACCGCAAGCCGCCACTGCGCCGTCCACCGCATCCCGCGGCACCGAAGAGACCAACACCCCCAACGACACCTGATCCGGCCGCACCACCGCACCCTCGCCCATGATCAGCGACCATGTCAGCGAACCCAGCGCACCTCACCGCGCCACGCCGACACCACGAAGAAACAGCAGACCAGACCCATGATCAAACTAGGCTACGTGGCATTGCCTCAGCATCAGCAGACGTCGTCCCCACCCGGTGACCCACATCGACCTCAGCCTGACGAACCCACCGACGTAACGACTCACCCGACACGCCCACCTTCTCCGCGACCGACACGATCGCCTCCCGCCGCGACCCATAATCTGACTGGGTCTCCCACACCAGCGCCACCGCACGCTCACGCACCTCACGAGGGTGCCTCGAAGATCGCGCCATCTCTCCATTCTCCACACAGGACAGAGCCTCCATCAGACCCGGGGTGGTTCAGTACGCGAACAACCCGACCGAAGCCGATCATAGCCGGTTGAAGGCTCGGCTACGGCCGATGCTCGGCCTGAAACGTCTCCCCTCAACGCGGGTGATCAGCGCCGGACACGCCTCGTGCAGAACATCCGCCGCGGACACTACGAACTCGGAGTCGAAGAACCCGCGACGCTGCGGGTGGCGGCGGCCTTCGACGAGCTGGCCCTGGCGATCTGACCAACCAGGACCAACGATCTCGCCTGCCCCGGCTTCGCACAACGCAACAGCCCCCGATCGAGTAATCCGAGACGTCCACCATGTTTTTTGTGGCGACCCGTGAGTACCATCAGGATGTGCAGTAACATCACGTGATTCACACCACGTTGGGGGCGTCCATGCGGCAAGTTACTCATTTTCTGGCAATCACTGCCGTAATCACTGATTTGATTGTCTCAGGCACCTTTTTGATGGCATTTAAAAAAGACTCCCTCTCGTCCTCAAAATACTTGTGCGTAATTTGCGACTTAAGTATGACATATCTATCGGGTGCCGCTCGTGCTATTTGTAATGATTGCTGGTTTATGGGCACGCGGGGCGAAGATGGTATCGCGATTCCGAGCCGCAATCGAAACGAATCTTGGTCGTTGCGGAACGGGAGGCCGAACGGGATGGATGAGCCACAAGCATCCAGCTCAACCAAGATCATGTATGAACGCCATGGGCGGATAGCTCCTGGACGCGGATGCATCCACCGATGACCAGCGCAAAGAAGGTTACCATCATCGGTGCTGGTGTAGCCGGTCTCGTGGCGGCGTACGAGTTGGAACGGCTTGGACACCAGGTCGAGGTCCTGGAAGGCAGCCGAAGGATCGGTGGCCGGATCCACACACATCGCTTCCGTTCCGGTCCCGCTGGGCCGCTGGTTGAGCTCGGTGCTATGCGTATCCCGACCAAGCATCAGCATACGATGCATTACATTGCACAGCTCGGGCTTACCGATAAAGTACGAGACTTTGAAACCCTGTTCTCGAAGAGCGGTAACCATCACGCGAGCAGCGCGGGTTACCTGTCCGTTCGCGAGGCGGCCGGGGTGATGACGGAGGATCTCCGCCGAGTTTTGTCGGGAGAGCGTTACAGTGACGAGACTGTCCTCTTCGGCGCTTGGCTGATGGCCATCGGCAACGCCATCGCCCCAGCTGATTTCCGGAATATTCTGCGCGAGGAGTTTCTCCTCGAGTTGCTGGACCTAGTCGAGCGGATCGACCTTACTCTATTTCTCCACGGCGGCGCCAAGGAGCATGTCGATCTGCATTCGTTCTTTGCTGCTCACCCTGAGGTAAAATCGAGTTTCCGCGGGCGTCTCAGTCATTTCATCAATGATATACTCAATGAGACGAGCCCTGAACTTGTTCGATTGGAAGGAGGTATGGACCAACTCGTCTGCCGGCTCGCCGAGCGGATCCAGGGTCCCATCACGCGCAGCCAGGAGGTGATTGGTCTTGAGGTTCAGGAGGACGCGGTCCTCGTCCATGTCCGGGACAGCGACTATATCGTGAACAGACACTGTGACTATGTCCTGTGCACTATTCCGTTCTCCATCCTCCGGCGCCTGTGGCTGAACGGTTTGAGCGGAGCCAAGATCGCCGCGATCCATAGCGTGAAGTACTGGTCGGCTACGAAAGTTGCCCTGCACTGCAGGGAAGCGTTCTGGGAACGAGACGGAATTAGCGGCGGCGCCGCGTTCGCCAGCGGGCGTATCCGGCAGGCTTACTATCCGCCAGTGGAGGGTGATCCGGCGTGCGGTGCCGCATTATTGGCCAGCTATACAATCGGCTGTGACGCTGACTTGCTCGGCTGTATGCCCGCAGCTATCCGGCACGAATTTGTTATCCAGGAATTGGGCAAGATGCATCCTGAGCTGTTATGTCCTGGCATGGTCGTGGGCACGGTGAGCTTCGCTTGGGGGCAGAATAGGTGGAGCGGAGGAGCTGGCGCCGTGCGTTGGGGAAAGGACACAATCACATGCGAAGAGGAACGAGTTCACGCGGCTCAGCCGGAGAACCGCCTTTTCTTCGCGGGTGAGCACTGTTCATCGACGCCGGCATGGATAGAAGGTGCGATTGAGTCGGCGGTTAACGCGGTGCGCGAGATCCACTTCCACCAGCCCCGAACACGTCTGGCCTTAGCATGAACTGTCAGGTCGCGAAGGGAGCGTGTGGATGAGCGTGTTCGACTTGCCACGCTTACATTTTTCTGGGGTAGCGACAACCAAGCTCCCCACTGGAGCGCGCAGCGGTCTTGTCGATCTAGCCACGAACACGGCGCTTACCGAGGATGGGCCGTTTCCTGTGCACTTTCTAGCCCAGGAGTACCACGATTACCTCGACACGCACGGCCCGCGTTTCGATGCGGCGGGGCGAGTGACGGACGACGGAGCGTTCAACGCCTTAAAAGGCTTGAACTTCGGTGGAAATGGGCACTTCTGGATCGACGCGAAGATCGTTAGCGTGGAGACGCCGCTGGATGGTATCGAAATTGGGGATCCAGTGGTTGGGTGCAACGTTGATATGTGGGGGCACTACAACGAATATCTCGCTACCACGTTCAACCGGGCTCGGGTGTTCGACGTCGATCCTTCCTCGAATTGGACCACCACGCTGATGGTTGGTCAGTTCTGTTTCGGCCGCGAAGAGCGATCTCACGATGTGGGGTACATGCTCACCGGTGACGTGCACGGTCTGCACCCACCCAGATGGCATAACTTCAATTACATCATGGATGTCGGCGATCATTTCCTGGCGCCGCAGTTACGGCGATCTACTCTCTACCAGTTCGCTGTGCGGAAAGACGAGGGATTGAATTGGCTCGATAGGGCGTCCGTCTCCCCGGCCGTTACCCTCCTGCGCTCCATTGTGGATTCTGGTGGAGTAGGCGGTCTGGTGGTTCAGTTCACTCTCAGTAACATGTCCACGCCGCTGGTGCCAGGTTGCCCCTGTTATTGGGACCTGTGGGGAACGATTGCGCCCTGGCGGACGCACGAGTTACGCACCTACCCGGCAGGACGCCTACTCACCCCACAGCGGTCGCGACATGGCAGTAATCGCTCTGAACTGCACAACCTCACCGTCGAGGTGACATCCGAGCATGTCACGCTCAACATGGTCAACGCGGTGTCAGCGACGTGTCGCGCTGAAAACTGTGGCCCTGGACCTATTCACCAGCTCGGTCCCCTGCTCGATGTAGGCGATCTGGAATTACGCACGGTGGACACCGATCAGCTCGTCGCCGAGGTGCCTCGTCAGGTGTACCTGGGGAATGAGCGCGCCTTGACCAGTGGGATCGTGACGGTTCCTATGAAGACTCCGGTTCAGATGGCCGGTGAACAAGCACTGTGCCTAGTGGGAAGGGACGCAGGTGGCAAACGCGTTGTGCTGCTGAGCGAACAGGAAACTAACCTGCAGGTCGATGATTCCTGCCTCATTCTCGACCATCCGAGGGATGGCAACGATCCTGGCCACGACGTCGAAGTGTCTGTCCGGTCCTTTGTCCGAGGCTGTCCCCGCGCCGTCGACGCGGTCACCGTGCGGCAGTTCTTCAATCCCAAGGCTCTTCCGCTGGACGGGGCCGCGAGATCGCCCCAAGCACGGTGCGGGGACATTGAGATCGTACGGTTGCGCGCCGGAGGGCTGGGCGATTCCGGGGATTGGTCGCAGACCTGCACTGTCCGTACCGACGAGGAAGGACGCGGCGTCTTCACGATCCGTGGGGCGCGAGCCGGGTCCACTCGCGTCCTGCTCTCGGCTCCCGAGGACCCCACACCCTGTGATGTGGCGCGACCGGGCTCTGCCGTGGTCGGTTACGACGATGACGACTCGCTCGGTTACTGGGCTGGCGTGGGCGCGCTGTCCGTGCGGGTGCTCCCCGACGACTGGCGGCTTGCGGACATTCCTCAGAAGGACGTGACCTTCGACCTGGTGTACCGGGAGATCTTCGCGTTCTACGAGCTGCTCAGCTCCTTCATGAAGGCGGAGGTGTTCAGCCTAGCCGATCAGTTCAGGGTGAAGACCTACGCTCGGCTGATCTGGCAGATGTGCGACCCGCGCAACAAGGCGAAGACCTATTACATGCCGCCGACGCGGGACCTGTCCGAGCCGAAAGCACATCTGCTGCTGAAGTTCCTGCGCGCCCAGCGGAGTACGGTCAGCGGCGTACCGGCCATCGTCCCGGCGGCCAAGCGAACCAACCGAGGAATCACCACCCGCGGTGAGCTCCTCCACGCGTTGCGGCATGCCGCGATGATTGAGCTCGCCGTGCTGCTGCAGTACCTCTACGCGGCGTTCTCGGTCCCGACCTACGGCGCGGGCCTGGAATACGTGCGACGCGGCGAGTGGACATCCGAGCAGTTGCGGCTGGCGTGCGGCGACGGGGAGGAAACACGTGACAAGGGGATACGGAGCAGCCTGCTCACCGTAGCACGCGAGGAAATGATCCATTTCCTCGCGGTCAACAACATTATCATGGCCATCGGTGAGCCATTCCACATCCCGACCATCGACTTCGGCACTATCAACAACCAGCTGCTGGTCCCGCTCGACTTCTCGCTCGAGCCCCTGGGTGTCGGCAGCGTTGCGCGGTTCATCGCCATAGAGCGGCCGGAGGACCTCATCGGCGAGGTCAGGCGCGAGGGCGTGATGAGTTCGGGCTCGCGCGAGGAGAACCATCCCTATGACTCACCCAGCGAGCTCTACGGAAACATCCGCGAAGGGCTACAACGCGTCCCGAACCTCTTCCTGGTGGGCAAGGGGAGAGGCGGCGGAGAGCACCACCTCTTCCTCCGGGAGTCGATCAACGCCGTGCACCCCGATTACCAACTCGAAGTGGACGACCTCACCAGCGCGCTCTTCGCGATCGATGTCGTCACCGAGCAGGGCGAGGGAAACGTGCTCACCTCGGTGACGCCCGGAGAGGAGTCCCATTTCGATACCTTCCTGCGGATGTCGGATCTCCTCATGGCCGAGCAGCTGAAGGGTGCGCGCGGTCGGCGCGCGCCGTGGAGCCCGGCGTACCCGCTGGTGCGCAACCCAACCTTGCACGGGGGTAACCCGGCCAAGGAGCTCGTCACCGATCGCGATGCGCGGGAAGTCCTGCAGCTGTTCAACCGGTCCTATTTCATGATGCTCCAGCTGGTGCTCCAGCACTTCGGCCAGTGCCCAGACGCCAGCCTGCGGCGTTCCGAGTTGATGAACATGGCAATCGAAGTGATGACCGGTGTCATGCGGCCGCTGGCCGAGTTGCTGGTGACCTTGCCGTCCGGCCGGCGGGGAAAGACCGCCGGGCCATCGTTCGAGCTGGAATCCCCACCGGGATACGCCTCCCGGCCGGACGTGGCGTGGCGAGCGATCTCGCTGCGCTTCGAACACCTTGCCGCGGCGGCTCGCAAGTGCTTGCTCGCGCCCGCCCAGGTGGCGGAGACCCTCGAGTTCTTGGCCAACTTCTTCTCCAACCGAGTTGCTCGATAGGCATGGGATGGTCCACATGACGGGTGCTACGCACGAGACCGATGTGTTGATCGTCGGTGGCGGTCCGGTGGGCATGGCGTTGGCCTTGGATCTCAAGTATCGGGACGTCAACTTCATGATCATCGATGCGGGCGACGGGTCGGTGCAGCATCCGAAGGTCAGCACTGTCGGCCCGCGATCAATGGAGTTCTTCCGCCGCTGGGGCGTCACGGACAAGATCCGTAACGCTGGCTGGCCCGGGAGCTACCCGCTCGACGTCGCGTGGGTCACCAAGGTCGGCGGGCATGAGGTGTACCGGTTGAACCGCGGTACCGCTGAGCACCGCCCGCCGCACGCGCATACTCCGGAGCCGGACCAGATCTGCCCAGCGCACTGGCTGACACCGCTGCTCATGCGGGAGGTGGGGATCCATCCGGACGGGCCATTGCGGGTGCGGTGCAAGCTCGAGGGTTTCGTCGACCACGGCGGCCACGTGGTCGCCACGATCACCAACCTCGCCGACGGGTCAGCCCTGACGGTCCAGACGCGATTCATGGTCGCGTGTGACGGTTCCTCCTCACCGGTGCGCAGGGCGTGTGACATTGCCTCGCCGGTGCGGTATGAGACCCGCGTGTTCCGCAACATCCTGTTCCGTGCCCCGCATCTCCGGGAGCAGCTCGGGCAGCGTAACGCGCTGGTCTACTTTCCCATGTTGTCGTCCCTGGTGCGTTTTCCGATGCGCGCGATAGACGGCCGCGCCCTGTACAATATCGTCGTGGGGGTCGACGGCATCGAGCAGTCAACACAGCCCGCTATGTCCCTGGTCACCAGTGCGATTGCTTTTGATACCCCGATAGAAGTGTTGTTCGACAACGAATGGCACCTGACGCACCGGGTCGCCGAGCGGTTCCGGGTAGGACGGATCTTCCTCGTTGGGGACGCGGCGCACACATTGTCGCCATCCGGTGGTTTCGGCATGAACACCGGGATCTGCGGCGCGGCCGACCTGGGATGGAAGCTCGCGGCCGAACTAGACGGGTGGGCTGGTCCTGGGCTCCTCGACACTTACCAGACGGAACGCCGGCCCATCGCGGTGGAGAGCTTGGAGGAGGCGAACATGAACCTGCTCCGGACAGTGCAGCGGGCATTGCCGCCTGATCTGCACCTGGACTCCCCAGAGGGGGAACGCGCGCGGGCTGAGATGGCGCAGCGGTTGGCGGGCAGCGACGTGCACCGAGAGTTTGATGCGCCCATGATGCATTTCGGGTTCCGCTACGCATCACCGATCGTCGTTCCTGACCCGGTCGCCGCCGCCCCCGCTTCCCCCGGCTGGCGGCCGAATGCTGCCCCGGGGACCCGCGCTCCGCATTCGTGGCTGCGGGCCGGTGTGTCGACCCTCGACTTGTTCGGCCGCGGATTCTCCCTGCTGTGTTTCGCCGAGTCTGACCGCAGAGCGGGGGTCAAGCACGCCTTCGCGGATCGCCGGGTCCCACTCGAGACCACAGTGTGCAGCGACGGGAAGACCGCCGAGCTCTACGAGTCCTCCTTCGTCCTGGTACGGCCGGACGGGCATGTCGCCTGGCGCGGAAACGACCTGCCATCAGACGCGAGCTGGCTTGTGGACACGGTCCGCGGAGCCGGATAAGCCGATTGGGTGAAAACCATGACTCCGCAGGAACTGCAGCGATTCGACGTGACCGGCTGGGCGCCTGAAGACGTCGCCAACCCCTATCCCGTGTATCAGCGCTACCGGGACAACGACCCGGTCCATTGGAGTCCCGCGACGGCAGAATCGGCGGATGCCTGGTACGTCTTCGGCTATGACGATGTCGCGGGCGTGCTGTCGAGCCCGCACTTCGGCCGCAGTGCGCACGCCGCGCGCGACGGAGACCCAGCAGCTCCCACTCTGGTGCCTGCTGAACATGACAGCCTCCGCCGGATTGTCCAGAACTGGCTCGTTTTCCTGGACCCGCCGCGGCACACAGAGTTGCGCTCCCTCGTCAATCAAGAGTTCTCACCCAAGGTCGTGACTGCCCTGCGCGCACGCATTCAGGACATCGCGACCACTCTCATCGCCGAGCACCGGGAGAAGCCGGCCATCGAGTTAGTTGACGACTTCGCCGCCCCGTTGCCGATCCTCGTTATCTCGGAACTGCTCGGCGTGCCGGAGGACCTGTGCGGCTGGTTCCGCGAGTGCGCTGTCGCTCTGCAGGAGGCCAGCACGGCCCGGGCGGGCCGGTGCGCGGACGGCTACCTGCGCGCCGAGACCGCAGCCCAGGAGCTCGCCGGATATTTCCGGCAGCAAGCGCAGCGGCGCCGCGGCGGCGATCACCACGATCTGGTCTCCCTGCTCGCACAGGCCCAGGATCGCGGCGTACTCCTTACCGACGACCAGCTCATTGCCACCTGTATACACTTGCTGACCGCCGGGCATGAGACGACAACGAACCTGATCAGCAAATCGGTACTCGCGCTGCTCGGCAGTCCTGATGTGCTCCATGAGTTACGCGCCAACCGCGAGCCCATGCGTAACGCGGTGGACGAACTGGTCCGGTACGACTCCCCGGTACAGATGGTGACTCGCTGGTCATACCAGGACGAGGCGCTCCACGGACGTGACATCCACCGCGGGGACAAGGTCGTGCTCGTCCTTGGCTCCGCCAACCGTGATCCCCACCAGTTCCCCGACCCCGATACCTTGTGTCTTCATCGCAGTGCCAGCCGCCACTGCGGCTTTGGTCTCGGAATCCATTACTGCCTGGGCGCTGTCTTGGCGCGGGCCGAGGCCGAGATCGGGGTCACCACCCTGTTTGACAATTTTCCCCAGCTCAGCCTCGCTGATGAGCCGGTTCAGTACGCCGAAGACATGGTCTTCCACGGGCCGACCCGCCTTGTGCTCCGGACCGGGAGTGCGCGCGCCTGGTCCCACGTCGAGTAAGGAAGACGCATCGTGAGCCGCATGGACAACGACAAGCAAGCTCCGGTAGTCGCACTGTCCTTTCGCCGCAGGGAGAGTGACATGCTGCTGGATTTGGTCAAGTTTCCCGATCATGGACCAGTGGTACGGATTCCGCATGGCGAAGGCTACGCCTGGATCGTGTCCGATCCGGTGTTGGTCCGCAGCGTGTTGAAGGACGTGCGGTTCAGTAAGGAGGGAGGCCATGCGCCACCATGGTTTGTCGACGAAAGCGGCTTGATCGGCTCTCCGCAGACGGCGGCGGCGCCCCAAATCATCACCAGTGAGGGAAATGAGCATAAGCGGTTGCGAAAGCTGCTCATGCTCGCACTCAGCCCGGCTCGTATCCAGGGCTGGTCGGCGACCATTACCGCAGTGACCGACGAGCTACTGGACAACATAGCGCACCAAGTCGGCGCCGCGGCCCGCAATGCTCCGGTCGACGTGGTCAGCGGATTGGCCTACCCGTTGCCTCTGACTATTATCTGCGCCCTGTTCGGCCTGCCGCGCGATGTTCACCATATAATGCGCAACGCCAGCGAGGACATATCGTACGGCGGCAACGCTGCCGTACGCGACGCAGGCCGAGAGCAACTATACGGCACGGTAGCCAAGTTGATCGACAATAACCCTGACCACCTGGCCGACGGTTTGATAACAGATCTGATTGCTTTAACTCGAAGCGATCCGCCACAGGCAAGTCTCACGGAAGTTAAGTCGTGGATTCCAGGCCTCATCCTGCCCGGACACGAGTCCACCGCTAGCCTTCTCTCCTCGGCGCTCTATGAGCTGTTGAGAGCCCAGCGGCAAGGGGCGGTCAAGGCGGAATCCATCGACGTTACTATCGAGGAAATCCTTCGGCTACACCCACCGTTTCCTCTCGCCACCTGGCGATTCACCACCCACAACATCACTCTGTCCGGCATCGAAATCCCCAGCGGCGCGCCAGTACTAGTCAACCTAGCCGCCGCTAATCATGATCCTCTCATCCACCCGCGACCCGATCAATTCATCCCGCACCGCAACCCGATCAACCACGTCACCTTCGGGCTCGGTACTCACCACTGCATCGGAGCCGCACTCGCCCGGCTCGAAACCCGTATCGCCATCTCGGCATTCTTTCACCGTTTCCCGGACGCCACACTCACTAACCCCGACGCACCAGCCATCTGGCAAAGTGACCTGCTCGGGCGGCGCATCGTCACTTTGCCCGTCACCCTGAACCGCGCACGACCTTGAATGGAAGGAGAGCGAAAACATTCCGTGGGAGGGAGACCGTTCGGATCTGGGGGAGATCATCTGCCCGAGAGGGCTCGGCTATGCGGCGAACTCGACCGGGCCGCCGTGGTGGGTGAAGTCCGGATACCACCGCTGGAAGTGAGTGGTCAGGTCGTTGTTCAGTACCTGAGTGCGAACCTGGAGGAAGAGCTGGGCCCCGGTCGGCGACCAGCGCATTTGCTGCTTTTTGACCATGCGTTTGGAGACCACTTGGTTCACTGTGGACTCCACGAACGCTGACGAGATGGCCTCCCCGCACCGGCGGCGCTCACCATAGTTGGCCTCCCGGTAGTAAGCACCGGAAACCAACGATCTTCCAGTTTGTGCAGGTCACGGCGTTTTAGTTGATCTTCACGCGCCACGCTTGGACGATGCCGATCAAACCTTCTGACCTGCGTAAACGATGTAAATCGTTGGTTTTTCGCTGCTTACTACTGGGAGGCCGATAACGGTTGTTTTTGGCCTGTGACCAACGATCTTGTGAAAACTGGTGGTAAGGAACCGGGGCTGGCTGAGGGCAGGTGACCGGGGTCACGGTTGCGTATGTCGAGTGGCCGTGTCCGGGGACGGGGATGAGAAGGGGGGCGACCAAGGTACGGGTAAAACCGGCGGTGGGATGATCTTCAGGTCCGGCCGAGATGCGGTGGGGCCCTGCCGTCTGGTGCGTAGTGGCTGGTCAGTTGGGGAGGGTGAGGCCCGCGGAGTGAACCACCCCGGGTCTGATGGAGGCTCTGTCCTGTGTGGAGGATGGAGAGATGGCCCGATCTTCGAGGCACCCTCGTGAGCGTGCGGTGGCGCTGGTGTGGGAGACCTAACGGGGCTATCGCCCCAGCCCGACGAGGCGTGTCGTGGTCGGGTTGGCAGCGGGGGGCTCCGGCCGGGCGGGTGGAGACCGTGACCGGCGTGCCGGTCCGGTGTATATAACCGCCTGTGGCGGTTTGGTTGGCCTGTGAGGCCCCCGTCCGACCAGAGCCCGATGATGACGGTAGCGCGCAGTGTGGCGGATGTCTTGTCTGATCATGTGGTGTTCGAGGTGGAGTGCATCGATCGGATGTATCTCAACGTGTACGTGCCGCAGTTGCAGTACGCGGGTGGGCTGGTCGGGTTCGTGCACCGGCGGTTGGGGTTGCCGATCGCCTCGATCGCGCTGCTGGCGCCGGTCAGTGACGGGTTCACCAAGGCGGTGCGGCGGTTCGCTGGTGAGCAGGGTGTGCCGTGGGTCGACTTCGTGAAGGGTCAACGGAAAGTCGACATCATGCATCAGCACCTGGCGCAGTTCACCGGCAAGGAGGGGGTGTTGTTCGTCGGGCGGGCGCAGGAGAAGACCAGCCTGTTTCGTACGGAGAAGCGCCGCAACGCCGAGGGGGTGGCCTACCCGTGGATCGTGAAGACCACCGGTGTGGTCAATCATTTCTACGTCTATGCCGTGGACGGTGATTTCGGTCCGTTCTTCCTGAAGTTCTGTTCCTATTTCCCTTACAATGCCCGGCTATGTGTCAACGGGCATGAGTGGGCTAAGCGTCAAGCGGAGAAAGAGGAGGTCGGGTTCACCGCGCTGGACAACGGCTTCGTTTCGGTGGAGGACCCGGCGAGCCTGTCAGAATTTCCGTGTAAGCAACGGATGACTGATGTCCTCGTTCTACCGTTATTCTATCATAACGGAAGCCGTCCCGGGAAGAGGATGGCCAACGTGTTCAGTGCCATTGTCCAGCCA